>NZ_CAXIPY010000001.1:0-236507 GCF_964030725.1 Rickettsia endosymbiont of Urophora cardui
TTGCTAGGAAAGTTCTATAATTAATTAAGCCAGATATAATCAATTTTTAATCTCTCAGGGTTTAATTCCCCGAAGCTCTGCTTCGTGATATCATAAGAAACAACTAAAACTTTTTTAGATACCTCGTAGCTCTGCTGCGAGGAGCATCATTTGAATCAGTATTTAATATACTAAAAAATAGAATGAACCTAGAGCATACAAGCCATAGATCTCCTGTTAATTTCTTGGTGCATATTCTAGCTTGTGTTACTTCTTATGCTATCACTAAATCTCGTATAAAACTTGATGCTTTAGCTCCAGAACAACTTCTCTTATCCTAAATTGGCGTTATTACCCAAAACTTATCAATATCAGGGTTATAATATACTAGACTCACTACTCCTATACCGGTAGTAACTCCACCTGTAGCTCCACTGTACTGAGTTCTTGCCACCTCTATTTTCTTCGTATTCCTTTTATTTAACACCGTATCATCAAATATTGTATATCCATTAGATGCAAAAACAACATCATTCTTAATGTGTTCCCATAATAAAGAAGGGGTATATTTTTCATCTCCTAAAAATCTATTAATAACATCATGGCTACATTTCTTCGCATGTTCAGCGTAGTAGGTTAAACTATAATTCTTTTGGCTAACTGTTAAAAATTGACAATAATCTGTCCTATGAATTGGTATTGCTTGCAATCTTATCCTCTTTGACGTGTTTGATTATGTTTACAATAATTTATCACTTTTTTACTCATAGCGTAAGTTTTGCAGTTAAAGCTTTTTGGATAGATACCTCGTAGCTCTACTGCGAGGAGCATCATTTAAAAATTACTTGCAATATTAAATCTTGTATCTTAGTATTGTCTTTAGTAAACAACTATAAGATACTTAAGGGCACTTAAGTAAGAAGACTAATATGCCGTATTAAATCTTAGGGCTATGTAACCCTGTAGTTGAGATCAAACAATTAGTCTTCACATACTCATTAAAGATCGGACGGTATTCTTAGGTCTTGAAATTAATCAATGAACCTGTATTTACAAGGTTGATCTTTGGGTATTCTACTTATTATTAACATAGAAGGTCAAATATGAGTAGCATTATTTTGGGTATAGATATTTCTAAAGCAACATTTGACGTAGCTTTATTAAATGATAATAAAATCAAAACCAAAAAGTTTAATAATACTGCAAAAGGCTTTGCTGCACTAAAACAATGGTTAGAAAAAAAGGGAATAGATACTGCTCACGCTTGTATGGAATCAACAGGTGGTTACGAAGTTAGGTTAGCTCAATATCTTTATGATAATACATTTAAAGTTAGTGTCGTAAATCCAGCTCGCATCAAGGGCTTTGCAATGAGCAAGCTTTCAAGAGTTAAAACTGACAAATCTGATTGTGAATTGATAGCTTCTTTTTGCAAGGCTATGCAACCTGATCTTTGGCAACCAACCCCTATACATATTAAAGAATTACAACAATGGGTAAGACGCTTGGATAGTTTGATTGCTAATAAAAATCAAGAAAATAATAGATTGAGCGGAGCAAGTAAAGCAGTTGCCATTAACATTATGATTCATATTGAATTTCTGGATAAGCAAATTAAGGAAGTAGAAGAACTTATCTCTAATCATATTAAAGGACACAAAGACTTACATGATAAAAGTAAACTTCTTGATTCAATCCCTGGTATAGGAGAAAAAACAATAGGAGTGATACTTGCTTTTCTTGTTGTAGAAAATTTTAATTCTGCAAAACAACTAGCTGCGTTTGTTGGTCTTAACCCAAAGCCAAAACAATCAGGCACTTCTGTCCATGGAATAGGAAAAATATCAAAAACAGGAGATGCTAATTTACGTAAAGCTTTTTATATGCCTGCCATAGTTGCTATAAAACATAATCCGATTATTAAGGATTTTAGTCAACGTTTGAGCAATGTTGGAAAATCTAAAATGGTTATAGTGATTGCTGCTATGCGTAAGTTGCTTCACATAATTTATGGTGTTCTTAATAACAAAACATCTTTTAGTGCAAATATAAAAACCCTGTAAAATAAAATTGAGGTAAAATAATGAAAAAGTTGTTGACACTCAAGACGGTATCTCAACTATTACAAGTAATATTACCTGAACTCACTGCCATATATCCTCTAGCCCAAAAATGATTACCCCAAAATTGTTTCCTTAAATGAGCAAATTCTTGCAATAATATTCTTGAGCTACTCCCTTTTAGATATTGTACAAGCTTACTTAAAGCCACTTGAGGACGGTATGAAATAAATATATGAACATGATCACAAGATACTTTACCTGAAATTATATATGCTTCATGTTCCATGCAAATTTGTCTTAATAAATCCCTGACTCTCTCAGCTACTTTTCCTACCAATGCTCTTTTTCTATACTTTGGTATCCATATAATACGTACTTTTAAATCATACTGGCTATGACTATTTTTTCTATAACTTCTCATATCTTTTTATAAATTCGTTGCTAAAGCAACTTCATTATATCTTCCCTTCGCCTGAAGGCGAGGGATTTTTTATCCCCGTAGGGGGGCATTAAAATTACCTATAAAAAAGAAGTAACTATGGACAGTAAAATCGAATAAAAATTTATTTTTAAATATTTAAATATTATTCGAGAATTACTGATGACATGTACAAATAACCAAGTAGGTATTTTAATGCAAAAGATCAAAAAATATAATCAGATAATTTCTGCTGCAAAAGCAGGTATGAGTGTAAAAACGGCACGTAAGTATTTACGTATTAGATAGTGGACTAATGGTATGGACCTCCTGATATAGAGAATGAAAAGCAGTTGCTAATCTTCTAGGGTTAATATTTAACATATTAAAACAACAATTAAGGAGGTCCATATGGAGGTTACTACAATTGGTATAGATATTGCAAAAAGAATTTTTCAAATTCATGGTGTAGATAAAAATGGCAAGACAGTATTAAAGAAAAAATTGATGAGAGATCAGGTTTTGACATTTATGGCTAATTTACCACAATGTTTAGTAGGGATGGAAGCTTGTGGTGGTTCTAGTTATTGGGCAAGAGAAATAACTAAATTAGGGCATGAAGTAAAACTAATGGCACCGCAATTTGTCAAACCATATGTTAAAACTAATAAAAATGATCAAGCAGATGCTGAAGCGATATGTGAAGCCGTGACAAGACCTAATATGAGATTTGTTGCAATTAAAACTATAGAGCAACAAGAAATTTTATCAATACATAGGGTAAGAGAGAGATTGGTAAAAAATCGTACAGCACTTGCTAATGAAATTAGGGGGCTACTACATGAGTTTGGTTTTATTGTTCCTCAAGGCATTAATAAGGTTATCACAAAATTAATTGAGATTTTAGATGCAGGGAAATTAAGCCAGTTAAGTTATCAAACATTTAGTGAACTAAAAGAAGAATTCTTAGATAATAACAGAAAAATAAAAGAGATAGAAAAACGATTAACAATGATAGCAAGTAACCTAACTCAATATCAACGATTAAGAGCTATACCTGGTCTTGGTTTAATTACTGCTACTGCTTTAATAGCATCAATAGGTAATGCTACAAGTTTTGAGAATGGCAGGCAATTATCGGCATGGCTAGGATTAGTGCCAAGACAACATTCAAGTGGTGGGAAGGATAAGCTGCTGGGAATTAGCAAGCGAGGTGATGTATACTTACGCACTTTATTAATTCAAGGGGCTAGAGCTGTACTAAATGCCAAGATAAGATTTACATCGGAAGAACAGAAATCTAAAAAAGATTTTAGCCAATTTACGAAATGGATGTTTAATTTATCTGAGCGAAGTAGCCATAATAAAACGACAGTTGCCATAGCTAATAAGTTGGCAAGAGTGGTGTTTGCTGTACTAAGATCAGGAGATGATTATGTAGAGAGTAAAGTTTGTAGCTAAAGAGTGTGTAGCATAGCACTTATAAGTAAAATAAATGGTGATTTATATAATGAATAGGTAAAAGCAAAACAATATGTAAGAGATTCCAACCCGAAATATGCTTGAGATAATTAATATTGATGGTAAATAAGACAAACCTTAGCTTACAAAAAAACTGCGTTTTTCAGTGGCTCTTTTAGAAGCCGATGGACTGATAAGTATATAGTTTGTAAGCCAGCGAATTCCATCAGGGCTGTAGAATAAATTAGGTTGATTTATCAGCTATAAGCCGGATACATGACTGCATTTGTTTGTTTTTATTATTGATGTTATTTTTTTCTTGCATTCTACAGGAGGTCCATACATGAAAAATCAAGACAAAAAAATGAGTAGTATGTTTTCCTAATTTTTCGATTATCAGGCAGCAATTTGCTGATAATTTTGCATATAATTCAGATATACATTCATAGGCTTTTTATAACCAATACTTGAATGAAATCTGTGATAATTATATTTATTCAGATAATGATCAATCCCATCTTTTAACTCTTTAACATTGTTAAAATCATTAATAAAGATACAATTATATTTTAAAGTTCTAAAAAACCTTTCTATTACTATATTATCAATACTTCTACCTTTGCCATTCATTGAAATTTGGATATCATGCTCCTTGAGAATATTTATGTGGTCATAACTGGTATATTGGCTACCTTGATCACTATTAAATATCTGTGGAGCGTTATACTTACTGAGAGCTTGTTTCAAGACATCAGTTACAAGAGATGCATCCATAGAATTTGACAGTTTATAGCTCAATATGGCCTTGCTATGCCAATCTATAATAGCTGCCATATACATAAAGCCACCATTAGTTCTAATGTAAGTAATGTCACCACTCCAAACCTCATTCACATTAGGCACATACACTTGCTTTGTTGAGCCAGATTTAGTCCAATATTGATCAAGTAAGTAGCTATAGATCTTATGCTCACTATCGTTTCGAGAAGTAGATTTTTTCTTATGTGGGTAAATAGCTTCTATACCCATCATCCTCATATATTTCAGTACTCGATCTTTACCGACAATAAAACCATCTTCTAGTAACTGTTGATGAATATAGCGATAACCAAATTCAGGATTATCTGTATATATTTCATCTATTCTATTTAAAATACTTAATTTATTTATACTCATCTCCTTGGATTTATAGTAGGCTGTAGATCGACTAATCTTTAATAGTTCACACTGTCTTGATTTTGAGAGTTGATTTAGCTTGGAGTGTACAAGACTCTTTTTATTTGATAAATCCAAGCTTTTGAGCTTTCCCACGGCCCAGTCCCTCTCAACTGTGATTCTACCAAGAGCTTTAGCAAGTTCATCATTTTGCTCTTGTAAATGATTTATTTGTTCTTGATATTCACTCAAAACTTTAGCTGGTTCAAAAGCTAATGCCGCATTACCTAAAAACTGTTTTTTCCAATTTTGAATTGTTTTAACACTTATTGCATATTTTGAAGCTAACTGACCAAGTGTCGACTCCTCTTTTATTAATTCTAATACTATCCCCGTTTTTTCTGAAGCACTGAAAATTTTTACTTTATTTTTCTTCATCTTTCCTCTTAAGTTTATTGCTATTTATTCTAACTTATTGCGGAAACACACTCCTTCATTTTTTTGTCCAATTTTTTCAGTCCATTATATATTTTCTTCCCATACCTCATTGGGTGTTTTATAACCGAGCACTTTTCTTGGTAAATTATTTAAAAAATCCTCAATTTCTTGTAATTGCTTTATTGTTAATTTTTTTATATCTAAAGATTTAGAGTATACTCTGTGCACCATTGAGTTAATCTTCTCTATCAATGGTTTTTGCCATGGAGAATAAGGATTGCAAAAATATACTTTTCGTTCAGATTTTGGCAATAGTTGTTCATGATTGGTAAATTCTTTGCCATTATCTAACGTTATGCTTTTGATTATATGTGACAATTGTTTAAGTTTTTTATTCATGTTACCAATCACATCTTGTGTTCTTTTTGAACGGTTTAAAGTGAGAAACACTTTTTGTGTTCTGATATCCACAAGAGCGCCTATATTACGACTTTGATTACCTTTGTTAAAAGTTAAATCACCTTCTAAATGACCTATTGCTGCTATCTTTCTATTTATCTCTGGTCTTTCAGTAATGGAAACTCGATTTGGTATTGTAATTCTTTTGTTTCTGATTCTTGTACCATGATGCAACCTATTTTTCCTTTTTCTTGCTAAAGATAAATATAATTTTTGCCTTTGTGCTATAGGAGATGTATAAATAAACTGGTATATACTCTCTGTAGAAATATTGACAGTATCTCGTGATAGTTTACGTCTACCTGAAATTATATCTGGTGAAATACCCTGTGTTAACTGCTTTATTATTTCTGCTCGTAAATTATTATCAATATCTAATTTTCTTTTTCTCTTACCTTGCCTTAAACTGCAAGCAAGTGTGTTAGCCCTATCTGGTCTATAATTATGCCTCATTCTCTTGAGTTCATAACATATAGTGCTTTTATCACGGCCAATCTTTGTCCCTATATATCGCGAGCTATAACCACTCTTATTCATTTCGTATATTTTAAATCTTTCATCTATCGTTAAATGAGCCATGATATATCTATATTTAAATGATGCTCCTCGCAGCAGAGCTACGAGGTATCTAAAAAAGTTTTAGTTGTTTCTTATGATATCACGAAGCAGAGCTTTGGGGAATTAAACCCTGAGAGATTAAAAATTGATTATATCTGGCTTAATTAATTATAGAACTTTCCGTTTCTTATGATATCACGAAGCAGAGCTTCGGGGAATTAAACCCTGAGAGATTAAATACTGATGCAATTAATGATCGTTTACGTAACATAGCTTTATCTTCTAATGCTAGTAAATAATTCTTCATATCCTTGCGAATATTAGTTATCATTCTTAAATTTCTAGAATAGAGTTTAAACCATAACTCTTTACAAATATACGCTTTATCACCAAATACCTTACCTGTTATCTTCTGAGTTATAGATTCAAGAACAGATAAATCAGCTCTATTTGCTTTTGTTATTTTAACAGCTATAATCTCTGATTAATGATTAAATGTCATTTAAATCCCATAAACCAACCATAACTAGTCCGTCCGCCAAAACTCTAAAAAATATCACTTGTGTCACTAATTTCCAAAAATAGTGCGATTTTAGAGCAAATTACTCTAATTTTGAGGGCTAATTTTAAATTTTTCTATGAAAAAACACACTATTTCTCAAAATGTACTCAATGTTCTCATTGCCATTTTTTCGTATTTCCATAAGCTTTTCATATAAAACCTTTCATTTTCTTATGGATTTTACTATGCATTTTTGCCTTAAAACCCTATTGCCTATAAGGCTTTTAGAGTTTTGGCGGAGAGACTATGTAATCAATGCGACCATTTTTTGCCACAAACTTAAATACCGTAACCCAACCGTATCCACGTAGGTGAATTTTTAGCCCTTCATCGGGAATCTCTAAAGTTTCCAAGCTAACATTACGATTAACTTTTCTATTTTTTCTTAGGTTGGTAACCCATATCCAACCTAAATTACGTATATGTTTTAAATTATCCAAACCACTATACCAAGCATCCATAACTATAGCATCAGGCTTGATACCTCTTTCTTTAGCTAAAGTAAGCATATCACAAAAATGCTCGTTCTTTGTTTTACCATCAGTTTCTTTATCATATATTCTATAATCTACAGGAGTAGATTGATCAATTTGAGTATTGTAATGCAGTAAGTTTACCATTCCTATACCAGGTATAACATCATGTACAGCCCCAGAATATTGATAATTTACAAGCTCGATCCTCTTACTGTATTGCTTTGACAATAAGGTGTCATCTCCCACTAATAAACAAGGATCTTCCAGATCAATATATTTTGACACTTTGCTATAGATTTCGCTAGGGCGAAAATCCTTACTCTTTAACCATCGACTTGCACTATCGTGCGATAGATCTAATGGACTTACTTCAGATAATGCTTTGCTAGTATATCTTACACTACTTGCTTGTAAGAATGATTTATATAAATCTTTGCTACATTTTGATCTTGTCATTTTTATCTAAAACTATTTTTCTCTAGATTAGCATATTATTTGCTAAGTGCGAAACTCCTGAAATAAAAAGAGTCTTGTACACTCCAAGCTAAATCAACTCTCAAAATCAAGACAGTGTGAACTATTAAAGATTAGTCGATCTACAGCCTACTATAAATCCAAGGAGATGAGTATAAATAAATTAAGTATTTTAAATAGAATAGATGAAATATATACAGATAATCCTGAATTTGGTTATCGCTATATTCATCAACAGTTACTAGAAGATGGTTTTATTGTCGGTAAAGATCGAGTACTGAAATATATGAGGATGATGGGTATAGAAGCTATTTACCCACATAAGAAAAAATCTACTTCTCGAAACGATAGTGAGCATAAGATCTATAGCTACTTACTTGATCAATATTGGACTAAATCTGGCTCAACAAAGCAAGTGTATGTGCCTAATGTGAATGAGGTTTGGAGTGGTGACATTACTTACATTAGAACTAATGGTGGCTTTATGTATATGGCAGCTATTATAGATTGGCATAGCAAGGCCATATTGAGCTATAAACTGTCAAATTCTATGGATGCATCTCTTGTAACTGATGTCTTGAAACAAGCTCTCAGTAAGTATAACGCTCCACAGATATTTAATAGTGATCAAGGTAGCCAATATACCAGTTATGACCACATAAATATTCTCAAGGAGCATGATATCCAAATTTCAATGAATGGCAAAGGTAGAAGTATTGATAATATAGTAATAGAAAGGTTTTTTAGAACTTTAAAATATAATTGTATCTTTATTAATGATTTTAACAATGTTAAAGAGTTAAAAGAGGGGATTGATCATTATCTGAATAAATATAATTATCACAGATTTCATTCAAGTATTGGTTATAAAAAGCCTATGAATGTATATCTGAATTATATGCAAAATTATCAGCAAATTGCTGCCTGATAATCGAAAAATTAGGAAAACATACTACTCATTGGCTCTGTCTCATCAATTGTGTAAATTTCGTGAACCATTAAATTCTACCATCAAATTTGATCATAAAATGAGCCATAGCTTCATTCCAATTGGGGATAGGCATAGACCATTTTTTGGTAATATAATCAATTGTCAGATATAAAACCTTAAATACTGCGTCATCATTTGGAAAGATGCGTGGAAAGTTCTATAATTAATCTCTCAGGGTTTAATTCCCCGAAGCTCTGCTTCGTGATATCATAAGAAACAACTAAAACTTTTTTAGATACCTCGTAGCTCTGCTGCGAGGAGCATCATTAAATATAGATATATCATGGCTCATTTAACGATAGATGAAAGATTTAAAATATACGAAATGAATAAGAGTGGTTATAGCTCGCGATATATAGGGACAAAGATTGGCCGTGATAAAAGCACTATATGTTATGAACTCAAGAGAATGAGGCATAATTATAGACCAGATAGGGCTAACACACTTGCTTGCAGTTTAAGGCAAGGTAAGAGAAAAAGAAAATTAGATATTGATAATAATTTACGAGCAGAAATAATAAAGCAGTTAACACAGGGTATTTCACCAGATATAATTTCAGGTAGACGTAAACTATCACGAGATACTGTCAATATTTCTACAGAGAGTATATACCAGTTTATTTATACATCTCCTATAGCACAAAGGCAAAAATTATATTTATCTTTAGCAAGAAAAAGGAAAAATAGGTTGCATCATGGTACAAGAATCAGAAACAAAAGAATTACAATACCAAATCGAGTTTCCATTACTGAAAGACCAGAGATAAATAGAAAGATAGCAGCAATAGGTCATTTAGAAGGTGATTTAACTTTTAACAAAGGTAATCAAAGTCGTAATATAGGCGCTCTTGTGGATATCAGAACACAAAAAGTGTTTCTCACTTTAAACCGTTCAAAAAGAACACAAGATGTGATTGGTAACATGAATAAAAAACTTAAACAATTGTCGCATATAATCAAAAGCATAACGTTAGATAATGGCAAAGAATTTACCAATCATGAACAACTATTGCCAAAATCTGAACGAAAAGTATATTTTTGCAATCCTTATTCTCCATGGCAAAAACCATTGATAGAGAAGATTAACTCAATGGTGCACAGAGTATACTCTAAATCTTTAGATATAAAAAAATTAACAATAAAGCAATTACAAGAAATTGAGGATTTTTTAAATAATTTACCAAGAAAAGTGCTCGGTTATAAAACACCCAATGAGGTATGGGAAGAAAATATAAATCTGGCTTAATTAATACTGGAATTTACCATCTATAAGCTTTCTATCTATCCCTTATCCTAAATTACTGAAGTTTTGACAAAAATTCTAATTTTTCTGACTAAAGTAAAAATTTATATTTAAAGTTAAATATTTAGTGCTTTTATTAGCTTAAAAGCGATATTTCTACAATTTAAAGTAAATTATTTGATATATAATACAAATTATAGATTGATACACTCGCCACTTTTTTTAATAAAAATTTTTTGTCAAAACTTCAGTAAATTAGCGTTACAAATCTTATTTATGCAACAAAGCCACAATGCCTTATTGCGAGGAGATTCGTAGAATCGACATGGCAATCTAATAAAGTAGAATTCCTGAGATTAATTAGTCGAACTTTCAGTTTCTTCTCACAATGATGTTTTTTATCTTAAGACTCTTTAGTTTCTTTGTTGTGGCTTGATGCGGATTCTAGCATCGCTACTGCCTTATTTAGTTCTACTTGGCTACAAAGTCCAAGTAATACAGGATCACGTGGGTGAATAGATTTCATATTCCAATGGCTGCGGGTTCTAATAGCATCGATGGTAGTTTTAGTAGTACCAATAAGCTTAACTACTTGATTATCTTGAATATCCGGATAATTACGTAGTAACCAATATATAGCATCAGGTTTATCTTGACGTCTTGCAATTGGTGTATATTTAGCACGCTGTTTTTTCTGATTCTTCATTAATTCATAGGCAGGGCTATGAGAAATTTGTAAGACATGTTTAGGGTCTTTGCTACAACGATCAATTTCCTCAATAGTTAGCTGACCATTTGCAATCGGGTCAAGTCCTTTGATAGATTGTGCCACTTCACCATCTGCCATACCTTTTATTTCAAGTTCATGAATACCACAAAAATCAGCAATCTGCTTAAAAGTTAATGAGGTGTTTTCAATTAACCACATAGCCGTAGCTTTTGGAAGTAGCGGTAATATTTTTTGGGAATTCATGATATTTGTTTTTTAGCTTAATAAGAAAGGTTATAACAAATGGTGCTATTTAAGTCAATCTTCATTTATGTCATCTCGTGGACAAGAAACTAGATGACACGAGGACGTTTTTCGATCTATGCAACACATTCTAGTATTCATTTAGAAACTTGACAATTTCTTCAACTACTTTCTTAGCATCACCAAATAACATAAAGGTATTGTCGTGATAAAATAACTCATTTTCTATACCAGCATATCCTGAAGCCATAGAACGTTTAATAAACAAAACGCTACGAGCTTTTTCAACATCTAAAACAGGCATACCGTAAATTGGGCTATCTGGATCATTTTTAGCGGCTGGATTAGTTACGTCATTTGCTCCAATAACTAAGACTATGTCGGTAGTAGCGAAATCTCTATTAATCTCTTCAAGCTCTAAAACTTTCTCATAATCAATATTAGCTTCGGCAAGTAGCACATTCATATGCCCTGGCATTCTACCTGCTACAGGATGTACAGCAAAACGTACGTTAATGTCTAACCCTTCTAATATATCAACCATTTCTTTTATAATATGCTGAGACTGAGCTACTGCCATACCATAACCCGGAACAATTATAACAGATGATGCATTACGCAATAAATTTGCTGCATCTTCAGGGTAGCTTGCTTTTGCTACCTTATCATCATCTATATTTTTATTAGTACCACTAGGAGCTGGTAAAAATGCACCAAAAATAACTTTGATTAAGGAGCGATTCATTGCCTTACACATTATATAGCTAAGTATAGCACCGCTACTACCAACCAATGCACCAGTAATAATAAGTAAGCTATTGCTGAGTGTAAAACCTATACCTGCTGCTGCAAAACCTGAATAGGAATTTAACATCGATACTATCACCGGCATATCAGCACCGCCTACCGGTATTATAAGCAATACCCCAATTAGCAAAGATAGTAATATTATTAGGTTAAATAGAAATATATTTTCTGAGCGAATAAACAACACTATTAATGCGACTAATAATATTGTTGTCAGTAAACATACATATTGCTGACCATAAAATTTTAATGTGCTGCTTTTCATTAAGCCTTGTAGCTTTAAAAAAGCAATAATTGAACCGCTAAAAGTTAAAGCACCTATAGATACACCTAGTGATATCTCTATCAAAGAACTAGTAGGCAAGCTTCCTGCAATACCTATAGCAAAATTTTCAGGTGCAAGTACAGTAGCATAAGATACAAATACCGCAGCAAGACCAACAAAAGAGTGAAAGCCCGCAACTAATTGTGGCATTGCCGTCATAGAAATTTTAAGAGCAATTACCCCGCCTATTATGCCCCCAACTAATATAGTAGCTATAATAGGTAATTTATGGGCAAAATCAGGCAGAAAGAAAGTAACACCGACTGCTATTGTCATCCCCAAAATACCTATAGTACTGCCTAAACGTGCTTGTTTTTGTGATGATAAAAACTTGAGCGATAGAATAAAGCAAATAGCAGCTATGAGATATAATAATTGGATAATCTGTAAGGACATAGGTTAATATGTTTTATTTATATGTTTGCGTGAATTATATCCTCTGTCATCCCGTGGCGGCATTGCTGCGTGGATCAGTTTTTCCGTCTGAGCTAAGGAAATTACGCAGTAATTGACGAAGCAAGGAAGTATAAAAAATGCTATAAATTAGCATTTTTTATTATTTTTTCTGGATTGCCACGCTCCTTATAGTCGCTCGCAATGACGATTATACTAAAAACTAAATCCTATACCTATAGAAACTACTAAAGGATTAAGCTTAGTTCTAGAGGTAATATTTTGATTTCCTACTAAACTTGGCTTATATACAATTTTAGGATTTAAATAATATTGTTTTATGTCTAAATTTATTACTGTATTATCTTTAGCATAGAAATCTAGACCTATTTGTCCTACAAAACCATTTCCGTTTCTTATCTTAATACCGCTAGATTGAGTGATCATATATGAACCATGATAACCTAACCCTACATAAGGTCTAATACCACCGAAAGGTGCTACATGAAATTGTCCTGTAATTGTTGCCGGAATCATATAAAGAGGCTTACTTTTACCAGGTGTTGTTCCAACGCCATAGTTATAAGATACATTACTAAGCACTGAATTTTTAGTACGTAAAACATTAAAACCTAAAGATAATTCAGTAGCAAAATAATTGTTGAAGAATATAGTAGTAGAGATATCACCACCATAACCATTTTTTACAAACTCACCTACTGGAAGAGGCTGAGGAACTGTAGGAGTAGGTAAGTTTTTTTGCTTAGCATGTGCAAAAACTCCGTTTAGACGCATTTTAACGAGTAAACTTCCTTCATTTTCATAATATGGAATATCATCATAATTATATTCCGGTACAGCATTTACATCAGCTTCTATGCGTTTAGCAAAGCTATTAATGCTTATGCATGATACAAATAAAATTACTCCTAACCTTTTAGACATTCTTATCATAGTTACAACCTTATACTTGCTTAAAATTCATTATTATATTATAATATAAGCTTTTCATCGTTATGTTATTTATATTTTTTAAGATAAGATTCTTTCATATCAAAAGTCAAGAAATTTAAATAAAATTATAGAAATTACTGGAGTATATTTAATGAATGATGCATTAAAAACATATTCAATAGGTATAGGTTGGTTTTTACTTAGTTTAGTAAGTAGTAGTGCTAACGATGTAATGTCTAAATATTTAGGAACTAGATTACACAGTTTTGAAGTAGCTTTTTTCCGTTTTTTCTTCAGTAGCATAGTTTTATTACCTTTCGTTGCTTATTATGGTAAAAATACCTTAAAAACAAGTCGTCCTTTTGTTCATATTTTAAGGGGATTATTATTATTTTTTGGTATGACTTCGTGGACTTATGGCTTAAGTATTGCACCTGTTACTACTGCGACTGTTATAAGTTTTTCTATCCCCCTATTTACTTTAATACTTGCCGTATTTTTTCTTAATGAAAATATCATTTGGCAAAGATGGGTAGTGACAATAGTAGGATTCGTTGGGCTAGTAATTACGCTTAAACCTCATGCCGAGGATTTTAACTCCGAAATGCTCTATTTTGTTTTAGCAGCTATTTCATTTTCTATGCTTGATATTATAAACAAAAAATTTGTGGTAAAAGAGTCAATGATTAGTATGCTATTTTATTCAGCAATAGTAACTGCTGTGGTATCGATACCTGCTGCAGCTAACTACTGGCTTACTCCAACTCTTTTTGAATTAGCGTTGTTATTTATCTTAGGCAGTAGTGGGAGTTTAATATTATTCTTGCTACTTAAAGCTTTTTCTATGGTAGATGCTACCGCTACCGCTCCTTATAGATATTTAGAGCTTGTGATTTCGGCAATAGCAGCATATTTCATATTTAACGAGTTTCCAGACAAAAGTACATTGCACGGGGCGATAATCATAATTCCAGCAACTTTATTTATAATATATTCTGAAAAAAAAGCCATGAGCAAAAAAATATGAATCGAAAAAAAATAGTATTTTCAAGCGGCATAGCCAACACTTTTGAATGGTATGATTATGTACTATTCGCTTACTTTGCACCGATAATCGGAACTAAGTTTTTCCCAAATGACGATGCTAATACTTCTTTATTGCAGGCTTTTTTAGTCTTTGCTATAGGGTATTTGGCAAGACCACTAGGAGGCATATTTTTCGGTGTTATCGGTGATAAATTCGGTAGAAAAGCAGCCTTAACTGGTGCTTTATTCTGCATGTCTGCCCCAACTATATTAATCGGAATATTACCGACCTACCATACTATCGGTATCACTGCCACTATATCAATGATTGTTGTTAGAATCTTACAAGGGCTGTCAATGGGCGGAGCTTTAACCGGTTCTATCTCATTCGTTATTGAGCATACTCATCCAAAGCATCGAGGCTTTACTGGCAGTATTTCAATGTCTAGCATATGTGCTGGTTTATTGCTTGGCTCTTTTGTTTCTTATATCGTCAAGAATATCTTAAACGCTGAACAGCTTGATAGTTTCGGCTGGAGGATACCTTTTTTACTTGGTTTCTTTATTCTTTTTGCAGCTTTTTATATTAAGAACCATACGCATGAAACGCCAAATTTTAAAAATTTAAAAGAACAGAAAAAGATACAGAATTCGCCGCTAAAAAAAGTTATTACTAAGCATTGGTTTGATATATTGATTTCAATTTTTATTAATGCTCCAGGTTCGATAATATTCTATTTGCATGCAATTTATTTAGTGTCATTCTTAAAAATCAGTCGTAACTTTACTGAAAATGAAGTAAACAGCCTAGCAAGCGTATGTTATGTAATTATGATAGCTATAACATTACTTAGCGGTTATTTATCCGATGTTATAGGTCGCAGGAAAATTTTTGTAATTAACCTTGTAGTGATTATTATAGCAACTCCGTTTTTACTTAATAATTTTGAAACAGGTAATTTAACCGGCGTAATTATTTCACAATTTATACTCGCAGTGCTTGCTGCTAGTTATATTGGTCCTGAGCCAGCTTTGCAGGCAGAATTTTATCCTACTGAAATACGTAACACTGCACTCTCGCTTTCATATAACACCGCTACAACTATATTTGGTGGCACTACTCCACTTGTTTTTGAGTATCTAGTACAAAAAACAGGTCAAGTTACTTCTGCAGTTTATTATATTATTTTAAGCTGCATTCTTGCATTGATAGCATTATTCTTTTACAAAAACCGTACATAAATATACTCGTTTTATTTGAACTGAAGTTTTGACAAAATCCTTTCCATAAGGAGAAATGTATTCCAATTTTTTTATACTTTTTTAACGCTAATTTAGGATAAGGGATAGATAGAAAGCTTATAGATAAAGGGTTTAAAGGAGATTAATGTTGAGTTATGAGAGATTAATGGGGAGTGTTAAGAAGTGGTGGCCATGGTCGGAATCGAACCAACGACACAAGGATTTTCAGTCCTTTGCTCTACCCACTGAGCTACATGGCCAAATATATTCAAATGATTTGAAGAATTGGCTACGTCATCTTATAAGTACTTGCGGTACTCACGTTACTTGCATGTACGTTCCGTTCCTCGTCTTATAGATTCCTTGCTCTTTTCCAAATAAAACTTCGTCTATATTCATTTTACCTAGGAATGTAATCTAATCCTTATAATAGATTAATTGGCTTTTGTCTATTCTTAATTTACTAGTATTAGACAAAAATAAGAAATTATAGTACAATATACCGCAAATACTTCAAAAGTTGGTAGGTCAAATAAGCGGTGAGTCTGCGGAACGTAGATAAACTACGTGAGCAAAGACGAATCCCGAAATTTGGCTTGCCAAATCTTGAAGTATTAAAGGTATACATAATTATTTATACAGCATTTTCTATGATAAAAATTGGTAACATTGAACTTTCTTCAAACGTAATCCTTGCTCCGATGTCGGGCGTGACGGATTTGGAATTTAGAAGATTAGTGAAAAGATTTGGAGCGGGGCTTGTGGTGTCGGAAATGATTGCAAGCAGAGCAATGATTGTAGAATCTAGGCAATCACTGCAAAAATGTTCTATTATGCAAGACGATGCAACAAGTGCATGCGTGCAGCTTGCCGGTTGTGAGCCGAACGTTATGGCTTTGTTGCATAAATAAAATTTGTAGAGCAAGAGTGGTGATAATCTGGTAAGATGTCCTGAATTAAAAAATAATCCAGATTATATGAGATCTCGGAAGAAAGCCCCTTTTAGTAAATCACGCAAGTATTCTAAATATAAAATAACGAATTGGTCAGAATATAATAATTTTTTACGCAATAGGGGTCGCATAGATTTTATGATTGCCAGTGATTTGGCGATTGGCTGGTATGCTGATTACAGAGAGGAAATGAAACGAGGAAGACCTAGACGCTATAGTGATCACGCTATATTACAGTGTTTGAAGATCAGATGCTTATTCGGTCTTAAGTTACGCCAAACCCAAGGCTTTATAAACTGGCTCTTTGAAATATCGGGTTTATCTATTAGATGTCCAGACTATACAACATTAAGTAAGCGTATGAAGTCATTAGATCTTAGGTATTTACATGGAAATCAAGATAAAGAATTTAGTTGTATTTCAATGGATAGTACAGGGATACGAGCCTACACAGGGAACGAATGGCTAGAAAATAAGCATGGTAAGCAATATAAGCGTCGCATATGGAAAAAGCTACATATCGTTATAGAAGATCAAGGTATGATACTTGCCGATAGTACCACAGAGCATACTATAGATGATAGATCACAGATTGGACTACTAATAGCTAATGTCAGAGCCAAGGATTTTCTGGGAGATCGAGGGTATGACGGTGAATCTACATATCAATTGTTGAGAAAGAAGAAGATAAAACCAGTTATTAGACCCCCAAACTCTTCAGTAAAAGTTCAATCGCTTAGGGATAAAACTGAGAGAGATGCAGCTGTTATATATCAACAAAACAAAGGATATCAAGCATGGAGGGTAAAGAATAATTATGGTAGAAGGGAGCGTGTAGAGAACACGTTCTTTCGATTTAAAACTTCTTTTGGTAGTAAGTTTCTATCAAGACATGATCAAAATATGACAAAAGAAATGTCTATTAAATGCCACTTATTAAACAAAATGTTTGAAATTGGTAAACCTATCTCTGTGCCTGTTGGCTAGGCTAGCATTGCGGGGTTAGGGGCAGTATATTCAAAAGCTTATTTATGCAACAAAGCCGAGCTGATAGGTATTTACTCGACGTAATGGATACTATATCATTACTTGCACTGTGTCATCCCGTGGCTTGTCCACGGGATTCAGTAATAAATTAAATTTGTTGTTTTTCTGGATCCCGTGGACAAGCCACGGGATGACAGAAGTAAGCTAGTCCATGCAGCCCATAATAGAATTTTATAACGTATCTAAAAAATTTGGTAATAAGTTACCGATAAATAACGTTAGTTTCACTGTTAAAAAAAATAATATTACCACTTTAATAGGACCAAACGGAGCAGGTAAAACTACTATAGTTAGGCTAATGCTTGGGCTTGAAAGACCAACAAGTGGCGAAATTATAATTGATCCTAGATTAAAGATCGGTTATGTGCCGCAAAAATTTAACCTAAGTTCTGATTTGCCAATTACAGTAAAGAAATTTTTAGATTTACTAGCACCAAATAATCTTACTAATGATATTAAAGAAGTCCACTCATTCATTGATTTAGAGCGTTTAAAAGATCAAGAAATTTCTACGCTTTCAGGTGGGCAGTTTCAAAAGATAGTTCTTGCATCCTCTTTGCTTAGCAAACCCGATCTAATTATTTTAGATGAGCCACTGCAATCTTTAGATGTCACAAGCCAGCAAGAATTTTATCAGCTTATTAGTTTAATCCGTAAGAAGCTAGATATTACTGTTTTCATGATTTCACATGATTTATTTACAGTAATTAAAAATTCTGACCAAGTAATATGCTTAAACGGTCATATATGTTGCACCGGAACCCCAAACGCTATAACTCCAAATTCTGATTTTTCAAATGCCCTTTCCTCTCTAGGCTTTTATACTCACCACCACGATCATAAGCATTAGTCTATCATCTGCTGGATAGTATATTTTTTATATTAATCTCTCAGGGTTTAATTCCCCGAAGCTCTGCTTCGTGATATACTACTTGAATGGAAGAAAGCAGTTATATACATAAGAGTCATAATGTCACAGTACTAATATATCATTTAGTAACGCCGGCAAAGTATAGAAGAGTAATATTCAATCAAGAACTAGATGATTATTTGTGTAAAATTTGTGAGCACATAGAAGATTGACTAACGAATATTAGAATTACCCTCAACGAACATTAAAATTACCTATAAAAAAGAAGTAACTATGGACAGTAAAATCGAATAAAAATTTATTTTTAAATATTTAAATATTATTCGAGAATTACTGATGACATGTACAAATAACCAAGTAGGTATTTTAATTATCTACCGGTCTATTCTCCAGATTTAAATTCTATTGAACACTGTTGGGCTAATTTTAAAAATTACTTGAGAAAAATTATTAAAAACTTTAAAGATTTTCGTGATGCAATAACGGCAGCAATGGTAAAAACCTTCCCGTGTTAGCTATATATCAAATAATTTACTTTAAATTGTAGAAATATCGCTTTTAAGCTGATAAAAGCACTAAATATTTAACTTTAAATATAAATTTTTACTTTAGTCAGAAAAATTAGAATTTTTATCAAAACTTCAGATTAAGATACTGACACTAAATTTGTGGGATGCCTTATTATATGACATATTAAACATTACCACCATGTAAGGACCTTAGTGAAATAAGCTATACAAGATCATATAGACCTTAAACTAATGAGAAAATGGCAAGGTTTTGGCAAACAATAAAGGATGACTTATTTGAGTATTTAATTTATTATAATGAAATACGTAATCATCAATCTTTAGATGGACAAACTCCTTTTGCTTTCTTAAATTCTTGTCAACGATTTACGTAACCTTTACGCAGGATGACATCGAGGATGTTTTTTGGTTTACGCAACAACATTATCTCGCAATAACGAATTGGAAGTTACAAAATTAAATTTATTAACATGTTTAAAATAAAACAAGAAATCATAAACAACACTGTACAAATAGTATTTAGATTGCTATTTGCGTTATTATGTTTTTTTATAATATTATTTCCTGAATTTGCTTACAAAATTGGTATTAAGAGCAGAATTTTTCCTGCAATAGAAATCATATTTATTTATTATTTCATGACTTTATATGCCTTAAATATGCTCGTAATATTTTTGATAGGATTACTGCTTGATCAAATAAATTCCATGCCTATCGGGACAAATTCCTTAGTTTTTTTATCAGCCTATATAATTTTAAAATTATCTTCAAAATTTTTTGCGATAAAAAATTATTTAATAAATTTCATCGTATTTTGCGTTTACTGTTTATTTATCTTGAACTTTAAATATTTACTTGTAACAATAAAAAAGTTAGAAATAGATGGATATTTAACAATTTTATTTCAATATTTAACAACTATATTTTCTTATAATTTAATTCGTCTTATATTTGACTCTCCTCTAAGTTATTTTAAAAAGCATGCTAAACAAAAAAATATTACATAATGAGTTAATCTCACGCCGTGCTTTTATAATTGGAGCAAGTAAACTCGGGCTTTTATCTTTACTTGGAATGCGGATGTTTTATTTGCAGCTTATCAAAAGTGAGGAATATAAGACGTTATCAGATAAAAACCGTATTAATTTTGTTGTTCTACCACCTAGCAGAGGCAGAATTTACGATTTGGAAAATAATATTCTAGCTACTAATAAGCCATGCTATCAGCTATTAATAGATCGAAGCGTTAATAATAATTATAAAGATGAGCTAGAAATAGTTAGTAAAGTTTTAAACTTATCTGAAGAAAAATATAATTATATCCAGCAAAAAATTAAGAAATCTAGCCGTCACGTGCCTTTGATGATACTCGATCAACTTGATTGGCAACAAGTATCTTTAATCGAAGAGCAGAAACATAAATTAACTAATATATTTATCGATATAGGATATTTAAGATCCTATCCTTTCTCAAACGTGACTTCTCATCTAATTGGTTATCTTGGGCAGATAAATGAACAGGAAAAGCAAGGATTGAATGTATATAATTTAAGTGATTTTAATATAGGTAAATCTGGGATCGAAAAATATTATGATGATAAATTGCGAGGGGAGTTCGGTTATAAAAAAGTTGAGGTTAACGCTTATGGTAAACAAGTAAGAGAAATTTCAGGGGTTTCCAGTAAATCAGGTAATGATATTTATTTAAATATCGATGTAAACCTTCAGCAAAAAATACAAGAATATCTAAATCCACAAGGCTCTTCTGCAATAGTTATGGATACTGAAAACGGTAATGTGTTAATTTGTACTTCCTCACCTACGTTTGAATCAAATAATTTTAGCAAATTATCCGAAAGTTATTGGCAAAGTCTAACTAACGATCCTTATAAGCCTTTAATCAATAAAGTAGTGCAGAATTCCTATCCACCTGGATCTGTTTTTAAAATAATTACCATACTTGCAGCATTAGAAGCGGGCATTAAGCCAAACAAGACTTTGTTTTGCAGCGGTACTTCTGTACTTGGTACTAATAGCTTTAGATGCTGGAAACATACTGGTCACGGCACTCTTGATATGTCATCTGCTCTTAAGCATTCCTGTAATACTTACATGTATGAGATCTCTAGAATAGTAGGACCTGACAAAATTCTTGAGGTTGCTAGAAAATTTGGGCTAGGCTCAAAAACCGGTATTGATTTAGCCCCTGAAAGTTCAGGATTCGTACCATCAAAGGAATGGAAAAAGAAAAAACTAAAGCTTCCTTGGTCAATAGGTGATACTTTTAATTTAGCAATCGGACAAGGTTATTTAGGTGTTACCCCCATCCAGCTTGCAAGGTTTATTACAGCTATTGCAAGTACGGGTAAATTATATACACCAAGAATAGTGAAAAATGATCTAGAATATCATAATATTGATATTAATCCTGAAAATATTAAAATAGTGCAGGAAAGCTTGTATAATGCAGTGAATGTTGCAGGCGGTACTGCCTATTATAATAGGATACTTGGGGAGGATAGACAACTTGCCGGTAAAACAGGCACTTCTCAAGTGCAAGGCAAAGCAAATGCTAACGATGATCTTAGCCGTGATTCTATAGCTTGGGAGCGACGAAATCATGCTTTATTTATAGGTTTTGCTCCTTATCATAATCCTCGCTACTCCATTACTGTTTTTGTCGATCATGGAGGCGGCGGAAGTAAAGCTGCTGCTCCCATCGCCCGCAAAATCATGTCTGACGTGCTGGATAAGTATACTCGCTGAATTTGAAAAATTGGCGTCGTTGTCTTTTGCTGATAATCCTCGGCTTTGTTGCATAAATAAGATTTGTAGAGCAAGAGTGGTGATAATCTGGTAAGATGTCCTGAATTAAAAATAATCCAGATTATATGAGATCTCGGAAGAAAGCCCCTTTTAGTAAATCACGCAAGTATTCTAAATATAAAATAACGAATTGGTCAGAATATAATAATTTTTTACGCTGATGAACGAACATTAGAATTAGAGTCTTTTGCAATGATTGTGTAAATTTTTGTTGAGCCTATATTAGAAGTAATTAAAAATATAGGTAACAGAAATGCAAATAGAGAAGAATAAAAAAATAAATGAAGCAATAGATTTGCTGATAGAAGGCGGAGTAGATTTAAAAACAGTACTAAGTCAGAATGGATTAATTAAGGAATTAACCAAGGGTATTTTAGAGCGAGCACTGCATGCTGAGATGTCAGAACATTTAGGTTATAGCAAGTATGATAGAGCTGAAACTGAGAATGCGAGGAATGGTAGTTTTAGTAAGAATCTGATTAGTGAGAATGGTACTATAGAGATAAATGTTCCAAGAGACAGATAAGGTAAATTTGAACCTATAATAGTCTCAAAGAAACAAACAAGAATAGATGGCTTAGACCAAAAGATAATATCCTTATATGCGAAGGGTATGAGTGTGTCTGATATTAAAACACAATTGCAAGAATTATATGGAGCTGAGATCAGTGAGAGCCTAATCAGCAGGATTACAGATGAAGTAATAGATGAGGTCAAGATTTGGCAGAGTAGACCTCTTGAATCAGTATACCCTATAGTATATTTTGACTGTTTAGTAGTGAAAGTGAGACAAGATAAACTTATTATTAATAAATCAGTATATGTAGCTTTAGGAATAGATTTATCTGGCAGAAAGGATATTTTAGGCTTATGGATAAGTGAGAATGAAGGAGCTAAATTTTGGCTTGGTAATTTTACTGAAATGAAGAATCGAGGAGTAAAAGATATCTTAATTGCTTGTAGTGATAATCTAACTGGTATGTCTGATGCTATTGCATCAGTATATCCGAAAACTGAACATCAAATTTGTATTGTCCACCAGATCAGGAATAGCCTCAAATATGTATCATATAAAGATAGAAAGCAATTAGCAGCGGATTTGAAACTAATCTATACTTCTGCTACTGAAAAAGAAGCAGAATTAGCTCTTGAGTCATTTGATCAAAAATGGAGTAAGCAATATCCGCATATAGCTAAATCTTGGTATAATAATTGGGATAATTTGATAATTTTCTTGCAATATCCAAAGGAGATTCGTAAGATTATTTACACTACAAATGCGATAGAATCGCTGAATAGCCAATTGAGAAAAGTTACTAAGAATAAACGCATCTTTCCAAATGATGACGCAGTCAGGAGTTTCGCACTTAGCAAATAATATGCTAATCTAGAGAAAAATAGTTTTAGATAAAAATGACAAGATCAAAATGTAGCAAAGATTTATATAAATCATTCTTACAAGCAAGTAGTGTAAGATATACTAGCAAAGCATTATCTGAAGTAAGTCCATTAGATCTATCGCACGATAGTGCAAGTCGATGGTTAAAGAGTAAGGATTTTCGCCCTAGCGAAATCTATAGCAAAGTGTCAAAATATATTGATCTGGAAGATCCTTGTTTATTAGTGGGAGATGACACCTTATTGTCAAAGCAATACAGTAAGAGGATCGAGCTTGTAAATTATCAATATTCTGGGGCTGTACATGATGTTATACCTGGTATAGGAATGGTAAACTTACTGCATTACAATACTCAAATTGATCAATCTACTCCTGTAGATTATAGAATATATGATAAAGAAACTGATGGTAAAACAAAGAACGAGCATTTTTGTGATATGCTTACTTTAGCTAAAGAAAGAGGTATCAAGCCTGATGCTATAGTTATGGATGCTTGGTATAGTGGTTTGGATAATTTAAAACATATACGTAATTTAGGTTGGATATGGGTTACCAACCTAAGAAAAAATAGAAAAGTTAATCGTAATGTTAGCTTGGAAACTTTAGAGATTCCCGATGAAGGGCTAAAAATTCACCTACGTGGATACGGTTGGGTTACGGTATTTAAGTTTGTGGCAAAAAATGGTCGCATTGATTACATAACAACTAATTTAGAGAATCCTACACGTGAGCAAATAGAGAAAATTGTTAAGGCGCGTTGGTCTATAGAAGTTTATCATCGAGAATTGAAACAAACTTGTGGTATTGAATGCTGTCAGGCACGCACGGGTCGAGCTCAAAGAAATCATATTTGCCTTGCTGTATTGGCCTGGCTTGATATGAACAAAAGGAGGATAAATGAAAACATTACTTTATATCAACAAACTTGGGAAGTTATAAAAACATCAATTCAGAACAACATTAAATGGCTTCTAACTAATACACAATTTTGCTAAGTGCGAAACTCCTGGCAGTATTTAAGGTTTTATATCTGACAATTGATTATATTACCAAAAAATGGTCTATGCCTATCCCCAATTGGAATGAAGCTATGGCTCATTTTATGATCAAATTTGATGGTAGAATTTAATGGTTCACGAAATTTACACAATTGATGAGACAGAGCCTAGAATTACCCATGACGAATGATGCTCCTCGCAGCAGAGCTACGAGGTATCTAAAAAAGTTTTAGTTGTTTCTTATGATATCACGAAGCAGAGCTTCGGGGAATTAAACCCTGAGAGATTAAAATTACCCATTTTTGAGTAAAAAATATTGTCTAAAGTGTTACATTATTTGTAATAGTTGAGATTATATCTTACATTTAGTAAAATAAATTAATTATTAAATGGAGATAAAGAATGAACTTAAATCAAAAAATAATAAAACCAAAATTAGGTTTACTTGAATTAGCTAAGAGCCTTGGTAGTATATCATCAGCATGTAAAGCGATGGGATATAGTAGAGATAGTTATTACAGATTTAAAGAACTGTATGAAACTGGTGGCGAAGAAGCGTTGTATGAAATTAGTCGAAGAAAGCCAATAATAGCGAATAGAGTTGATCCTGCTGTAGAGAAAGCAGTACTAGATAGTCCGTCCGCCAAAACTCTAAAAGCCTTATAGGCAATAGGGTTTTAAGGCAAAAATGCATAGTAAAATCCATAAGAAAATGAAAGGTTTTATATCAAAAGCTTATGGAAATACAAAAAAATGACAATAAAAAAATGAATGCATTTTGGGAAATAGTGTGGTTTTTAATACAAAAATTTAAAATCAGCCCTCAAAATTAGAGTAATTTGCTCTAAAATCGCACTATTTTTGGAAATTAGTGACACAAGTGATATTTTTTAGAGTTTTGGCGGAGGGACTAGATATGGCAATAGAATATCCAGCATATGGTCAGCTAAGAGTATCAAATGAGCTTAAAAAGACAGGTGTACTTGTATCACCTGGGGGAGTAAGATCAATTTGGTTACGTAATGATTTAAACAACATCAGTAAAAGACTTAAAGCATTAGAAGCAAAAATGGCTCAAGATGGTATTGTGCTTACTGAGGCACAATTACAAGTGCTAGAGAAGCGTCGTAATGAAAAAGAAGCTCATGGAGAAATTGAGACACAGCATCCAGGGTATCTAGGATGCCAAGATACATATTATGTAGGCAACTTTAAGGGTATAGGTAAGGTTTATTCTCAGGTATTTATTGATAGCTACAGCAGAGTAGCTGATGTTAAACTATATACTGATAAAACAGCTTTAACTGCTGCTGATATGCTTAATGACCGAGTGTTACCATGGTATGAGACTCAAGGGATACCAATACTTCGTATTCTGACAGATCGTGGGTCAGAATATAAGGGGAATATAGAGCATCATGCTTTTGAATTATTTCTAAGTATCGAAGGTATAGAGCATACTACTACTAAAGCATATTCTCCTCAAACAAACGGTATGTGTGAGCGTTTTAATAAAACCATGAAACAAGAATTCTTTGATACAGCTATGCGGAAAAAGATTTATACAGCTCTTGATGACCTACAATTAGATCTTGATATCTGGCTAGAGTATTTCAATAATGAAAGACCTCATTCTGGTAAATATTGTTATGGAAAAACTCCTATGCAAACTTTTAAGGATAGTAAGAAATTAGCTGTTGAAAAGAATAATGAAATCTTGTATCTTGAATATGTATCTGACAGTCAAAATTTAACTGACAATCAGGGGCAAAATTTATAGTGTCTGTAAGATCAAATCTTGTATCTTAGTATTGTCTTTAGTAAACAACTATAAGATACTTAAGGGCACTTAAGTAAGAAGACTAATATGCCGTATTAAATCTTAGGGCTATGTAACCCTGTAGTTGAGATCAAACAATTAGTCTTCACATACTCATTAAAGATCGGACGGTATTCTTAGGTCTTGAAATTAATCAATGAACCTGTATTTACAAGGTTGATCTTTGGGTATTCTACTTATTATTAACATAGAAGGTCAAATATGAGTAGCATTATTTTGGGTATAGATATTTCTAAAGCAACATTTGACGTAGCTTTATTAAATGATAATAAAATCAAAACCAAAAAGTTTAATAATACTGCAAAAGGCTTTGCTGCACTAAAACAATGGTTAGAAAAAAAGGGAATAGATACTGCTCACGCTTGTATGGAATCAACAGGTGGTTACGAAGTTAGGTTAGCTCAATATCTTTATGATAATACATTTAAAGTTAGTGTCGTAAATCCAGCTCGCATCAAGGGCTTTGCAATGAGCAAGCTTTCAAGAGTTAAAACTGACAAATCTGATTGTGAATTGATAGCTTCTTTTTGCAAGGCTATGCAACCTGATCTTTGGCAACCAACCCCTATACATATTAAAGAATTACAACAATGGGTAAGACGCTTGGATAGTTTGATTGCTAATAAAAATCAAGAAAATAATAGATTGAGCGGAGCAAGTAAAGCAGTTGCCATTAACATTATGATTCATATTGAATTTCTGGATAAGCAAATTAAGGAAGTAGAAGAACTTATCTCTAATCATATTAAAGGACACAAAGACTTACATGATAAAAGTAAACTTCTTGATTCAATCCCTGGTATAGGAGAAAAAACAATAGGAGTGATACTTGCTTTTCTTGTTGTAGAAAATTTTAATTCTGCAAAACAACTAGCTGCGTTTGTTGGTCTTAACCCAAAGCCAAAACAATCAGGCACTTCTGTCCATGGAATAGGAAAAATATCAAAAACAGGAGATGCTAATTTACGTAAAGCTTTTTATATGCCTGCCATAGTTGCTATAAAACATAATCCGATTATTAAGGATTTTAGTCAACGTTTGAGCAATGTTGGAAAATCTAAAATGGTTATAGTGATTGCTGCTATGCGTAAGTTGCTTCACATAATTTATGGTGTTCTTAATAACAAAACATCTTTTAGTGCAAATATAAAAACCCTGTAAAATAAAATTGAGGTAAAATAATGAAAAAGTTGTTGACACTCAAGACGGTATCTTAACTTCTACACATTATTATCCTCCGATTTTATAGTTAATTTTTTGCCTTTAGCTGTAGCGATTCTATAACTTTCAGTATTGAGTTCAAGAATTGAAGAATGGTGAACCAATCTGTCAATAACTGCTGACGTAGTCATTTTATCTTTAAAAATAGTATTCCATTTTGCAAAAACTAAATTGCTAGTAATTAATACACTACGCATTTCATAACGTTCAGCTAATAAGGTAAATAAAACATCAGTTTCTTCACGATTATATGGTACATATGATATATCATCAATTATCAATATTTCAAAATAATCGAATTTTTTAATAATTTGCTTAAGTTTTAAACTAACTGAAGTTTTGACAAAAATTCTAATTTTTCTGACTAAAGTGAAAATTTATATTTAAAGTTAAATATTTAGTGCTTTTATCAGCTTAAAAGCGATATTTCTACAATTTAAAGTAAATTATTTGATATATAATACAAATTATAGATTGATACACTCGCCACTTTTTTTAATAAAAATTTTTTGTCAAAACTTCAGAAACTAAGCTTTGCTTCTAGTAATTGTTGAACCAAATTAGCTGCTGTTGTATATAATACACGTCTACCAGCAAGACACCACTCACGTGCTAAACCTATACTAAGATGACTTTTGCCAGTGCCAGGATTACCAAAAATAAGTATATTTTCATAGCGATCCATAAATTCTCCTTGTGCAAGATATTGGATCTTAGTTGGCGATAATCCTGGGATACGCTTAATATCAAAGTTGCTTAATAACTTATCTCGAGAGAGTTTTGCTTGCTTCAGCAATCTGGCAATACGTTGTTGTTGTCTATGTTCTAACTCACGTATGGCTAACTCCTGTAGATAATCTATATATGTTTTCTTCAGGAGTTTCGCACTTAGCAAAAAGTATGTTAATCTAGAGAAAAATAGTTTTAGATAAAAATGACAAGAACAAAATGTAGCAAGGACTTATATAAATCATTTTTACAAGCAAGTAGTGTCAGATATACTAGCAAGGCATTATCTGAAGTGAGTCCAGTAGATCTATCTCACGATAGTGCAAGTCGATGGTTAAAGAGTAAGGATTTTCGTCCTAGCGAAATCTATAAGGAAGTGTCAAAATATATAGATTGGGAAGCACCGTGTTTATTAGTGGGGGATGACACCTTATTATCAAAGCAATACAGTCAGAAGATTGAGCTTGTACGTTATCAATATTCTGGAGCTGTACATGATGTTATACCTGGTATAGGAATGGTAAACTTACTACATTACAATACTAAAATTGCTCAATCTACTCCCGTAGATTATAGAATATATGATAAAGACACTGATGGTAAAACAAAGAATGAGCATTTTTGTGATATGCTTACTTTAGCTAAAGAAAGAGGTCTCAATCCTGATGCCATAGTCATGGATGCTTGGTATAGCGGGTTGGAGAATTTAAAACATATACGTAATTTAGGCTGGCTATGGGTTACCACCCTAAGGAAAAATAGAAAAGTTAATCATAATGTTAGCTTGGAAAGTTTAGAGATACCCGATGAGGGGCTAAAAATTCACCTACGTGGATACGGTTGGGTTACGGTATTTAAGTTTGTGGCAAAGAATGGTCGCATTGATTACATAACAACGAACTTGGAAAATCCCACACGTGAGCAAATAGAGAAAATTGTTAAGGCACGTTGGTCTATAGAGGTTTATCATCGAGAATTAAAACAAACTTGTGGTATTGAACGCTGTCAGGCACGCACGGGCCGAGCTCAAAGAAATCATATTTGCCTTGCAGTATTTGCCTGGCTTGATATGAATAAAAGGAGGATAAATGAAAACATTACTTTATATCAACAAACTTGGGAAGTTATAAAAACATCAATTCAAAACAATATCAGATGGCTTTTAACTGATTCGCAACTTTGCTAAGTGCGAAACTCCTGTTCTTTTCTTGCTCAAAGCTTTCTGCAACTGATTTATAGCACGATGCAAAAGTAGGTAAGCAAAGGTTCTTGAGTAAATTATTTAGCGGTTGCGGAGTTATTATCTGTTTACTCATGCAACCTCCATTGTTTTAAAGCAATGTAATTGATCATATTCAGACAGTATTGGTTGATTAATTTTTACTGAACAAACAGTTTGAGTCTGGCTATTTAGTAAATCTGTAATATGATCAATTATTGGCTCAATCTTCTTTTCTAATAGCACTTCTAATGCAGTAACTACATTCAATTCTCCATACATTTTTGCTAATTGTAATATTTTAAGATATATTTTATGCCCTTTATATGGATATATAGAGATAAGCTGGTCATATACCTGACGAAATATAGCACGTGGGAATAAAGCTTCATAATATTGATATTGAACAAATGCTCCAGGTTTGCGTACTAAACTATCAATAATATGTCTATAATGGACTAATGGTATGGACCTCCTGATATAGAGAATGAAAAGCAGTTGCTAATCTTCTAGGGTTAATATTTAACATATTAAAACAACAATTAAGGAGGTCCATATGGAGGTTACTACAATTGGTATAGATATTGCAAAAAGAATTTTTCAAATTCATGGTGTAGATAAAAATGGCAAGACAGTATTAAAGAAAAAATTGATGAGAGATCAGGTTTTGACATTTATGGCTAATTTACCACAATGTTTAGTAGGGATGGAAGCTTGTGGTGGTTCTAGTTATTGGGCAAGAGAAATAACTAAATTAGGGCATGAAGTAAAACTAATGGCACCGCAATTTGTCAAACCATATGTTAAAACTAATAAAAATGATCAAGCAGATGCTGAAGCGATATGTGAAGCCGTGACAAGACCTAATATGAGATTTGTTGCAATTAAAACTATAGAGCAACAAGAAATTTTATCAATACATAGGGTAAGAGAGAGATTGGTAAAAAATCGTACAGCACTTGCTAATGAAATTAGGGGGCTACTACATGAGTTTGGTTTTATTGTTCCTCAAGGCATTAATAAGGTTATCACAAAATTAATTGAGATTTTAGATGCAGGGAAATTAAGCCAGTTAAGTTATCAAACATTTAGTGAACTAAAAGAAGAATTCTTAGATAATAACAGAAAAATAAAAGAGATAGAAAAACGATTAACAATGATAGCAAGTAACCTAACTCAATATCAACGATTAAGAGCTATACCTGGTCTTGGTTTAATTACTGCTACTGCTTTAATAGCATCAATAGGTAATGCTACAAGTTTTGAGAATGGCAGGCAATTATCGGCATGGCTAGGATTAGTGCCAAGACAACATTCAAGTGGTGGGAAGGATAAGCTGCTGGGAATTAGCAAGCGAGGTGATGTATACTTACGCACTTTATTAATTCAAGGGGCTAGAGCTGTACTAAATGCCAAGATAAGATTTACATCGGAAGAACAGAAATCTAAAAAAGATTTTAGCCAATTTACGAAATGGATGTTTAATTTATCTGAGCGAAGTAGCCATAATAAAACGACAGTTGCCATAGCTAATAAGTTGGCAAGAGTGGTGTTTGCTGTACTAAGATCAGGAGATGATTATGTAGAGAGTAAAGTTTGTAGCTAAAGAGTGTGTAGCATAGCACTTATAAGTAAAATAAATGGTGATTTATATAATGAATAGGTAAAAGCAAAACAATATGTAAGAGATTCCAACCCGAAATATGCTTGAGATAATTAATATTGATGGTAAATAAGACAAACCTTAGCTTACAAAAAAACTGCGTTTTTCAGTGGCTCTTTTAGAAGCCGATGGACTGATAAGTATATAGTTTGTAAGCCAGCGAATTCCATCAGGGCTGTAGAATAAATTAGGTTGATTTATCAGCTATAAGCCGGATACATGACTGCATTTGTGGCTCTGTCTCATCAATTGTGTAAATTTCGTGAACCATTAAATTCTACCATCAAATTTGATCATAAAATGAGCCATAGCTTCATTCCAATTGGGGATAGGCATAGACCATTTTTTGGTAATATAATCAATTGTCAGATATAAAACCTTAAATACTGCGTCATCATTTGGAAAGATGCGTTTATTCTTAGTAACTTTTCTCAATTGGCTATTCAGCGATTCTATCGCATTTGTAGTGTAAATAATCTTACGAATCTCCTTTGGATATTGCAAGAAAATTATCAAATTATCCCAATTATTATACCAAGATTTAGCTATATGCGGATATTGCTTACTCCATTTTTGATCAAATGACTCAAGAGCTAATTCTGCTTCTTTTTCAGTAGCAGAAGTATAGATTAGTTTCAAATCCGCTGCTAATTGCTTTCTATCTTTATATGATACATATTTGAGGCTATTCCTGATCTGATGGACAATACAAATTTGATGTTCAGTTTTCGGATATACTGATGCAATAGCATCAGACATACCAGTTAGATTATCACTACAAGCAATTAAGATATCTTTTACTCCTCGATTCTTCATTTCAGTAAAATTACCAAGCCAAAATTTAGCTCCTTCATTCTCACTTATCCATAAGCCTAAAATATCCTTTCTGCCAGATAAATCTATTCCTAAAGCTACATATACTGATTTATTAATAATAAGTTTATCTTGTCTTACTTTCACTACTAAACAGTCAAAATATACTATAGGGTATACTGATTCAAGAGGTCTACTCTGCCAAATCTTGACCTCATCTATTACTTCATCTGTAATCCTGCTGATTAGGCTCTCACTGATCTCAGCTCCATATAATTCTTGCAATTGTGTTTTAATATCAGACACACTCATACCCTTCGCATATAAGGATATTATCTTTTGGTCTAAGCCATCTATTCTTGTTTGTTTCTTTGAGACTATTATAGGTTCAAATTTACCTTGTCTGTCTCTTGGAACATTTAGCTCTATAGTACCATTCTCACTAATCAGATTCTTACTAAAACTACCATTCCTCGCATTCTCAGTTTCAGCTCTATCATACTTGCTATAACCTAAATGTTCTGACATCTCAGCATGCAGTGCTCGCTCTAAAATACCCTTGGTTAATTCCTTAATTAATCCATTCTGACTTAGTACTGTTTTTAAATCTACTCCACCTTCTATCAGCAAATCTATTGCTTCATTTATTTTTTTATTCTTCTCTATTTGCATTTCTGTTACCTATATTTTTAATTACTTCTAATATAGGCTCAACAAAAATTTACACAATCATTGCAAAAGACTCGCATTTGTTTGTTTTTATTATTGATGTTATTTTTTTCTTGCATTCTACAGGAGGTCCATACATGAAAAATCAAGACAAAAAAATGAGTAGTATGTTTTCCTAATTTTTCGATTATCAGGCAGCAATTTGCTGATAATTTTGCATATAATTCAGATATACATTCATAGGCTTTTTATAACCAATACTTGAATGAAATCTGTGATAATTATATTTATTCAGATAATGATCAATCCCTTCTTTTAACTCTTTAACATTGTTAAAATCATTAATAAAGATACAATTATATTTTAAAGTTCTAAAAAACCTTTCTATTACTATATTATCAATACTTCTACCTTTGCCATTCATTGAAATTTGGATATCATGCTCCTTGAGAATATTTATGTGGTCATAACTGGTATATTGGCTACCTTGATCACTATTAAATATCTGTGGAGCGTTATACTTACTGAGAGCTTGTTTCAAGACATCAGTTACAAGAGATGCATCCATAGAATTTGACAGTTTATAGCTCAATATGGCCTTGCTATGCCAATCTATAATAGCTGCCATATACATAAAGCCACCATTAGTTCTAATGTAAGTAATGTCACCACTCCAAACCTCATTCACATTAGGCACATACACTTGCTTTGTTGAGCCAGATTTAGTCCAATATTGATCAAGTAAGTAGCTATAGATCTTATGCTCACTATCGTTTCGAGAAGTAGATTTTTTCTTATGTGGGTAAATAGCTTCTATACCCATCATCCTCATATATTTCAGTACTCGATCTTTACCGACAATAAAACCATCTTCTAGTAACTGTTGATGAATATAGCGATAACCAAATTCAGGATTATCTGTATATATTTCATCTATTCTATTTAAAATACTTAATTTATTTATACTCATCTCCTTGGATTTATAGTAGGCTGTAGATCGACTAATCTTTAATAGTTCACACTGTCTTGATTTTGAGAGTTGATTTAGCTTGGAGTGTACAAGACTCTTTTTATTTGATAAATCCAAGCTTTTGAGCTTTCCCACGGCCCAGTCCCTCTCAACTGTGATTCTACCAAGAGCTTTAGCAAGTTCATCATTTTGCTCTTGTAAATGATTTATTTGTTCTTGATATTCACTCAAAACTTTAGCTGGTTCAAAAGCTAATGCCGCATTACCTAAAAACTGTTTTTTCCAATTTTGAATTGTTTTAACACTTATTGCATATTTTGAAGCTAACTGACCAAGTGTCGACTCCTCTTTTATTAATTCTAATACTATCCCCGTTTTTTCTGAAGCACTGAAAATTTTTACTTTATTTTTCTTCATCTTTCCTCTTAAGTTTATTGCTATTTATTCTAACTTATTGCGGAAACACACTCCTTCATTTTTTTGTCCAATTTTTTCATGTATGGACCTCCTGTAGAATGCAAGAAAAAAATAACATCAATAATAAAAACAAACAAATGCAGTCATGTATCCGGCTTATAGCTGATAAATCAACCTAATTTATTCTACAGCCCTGATGGAATTCGCTGGCTTACAAACTATATACTTATCAGTCCATCGGCTTCTAAAAGAGCCACTGAAAAACGCAGTTTTTTTGTAAGCTAAGGTTTGTCTTATTTACCATCAATATTAATTATCTCAAGCATATTTCGGGTTGGAATCTCTTACATATTGTTTTGCTTTTACCTATTCATTATATAAATCACCATTTATTTTACTTATAAGTGCTATGCTACACACTCTTTAGCTACAAACTTTACTCTCTACATAATCATCTCCTGATCTTAGTACAGCAAACACCACTCTTGCCAACTTATTAGCTATGGCAACTGTCGTTTTATAGCTAACACGGGAAGGTTTTTACCATTGCTGCCGTTATTGCATCACGAAAATCTTTAAAGTTTTTAATAATTTTTCTCAAGTAATTTTTAAAATTAGCCCAACAGTGTTCAATAGAATTTAAATCTGGAGAATAGACCGGTAGATAAATAAGAGTACAACCCGCTTTTTCTATTAACTGAAGTTTTGACAAAAAGATAACCAAACTTATAAAGTATGATATAAATACGCTCAAATACAAAATGGTTTTTAGTGTGTATGATTATGCAAGAAATGTTGCAAGAAATAAAAAATTTTCCCCTATAATCAAGATGTGGTTTTAGAATTAATACTATCACTAGTAACTAATGATAGCGTTAAAGCAAGATCTGTTGTTGAATTAACAACTAATAAATATTTTCAGCGTAGTTGGTCAAGTGTATACAGAGCTATAGAGAATTTTTACTGTGCTCGTGATGAATCATTAAATATAAGAGATGAGCAACGTTTTAAGACTCGAGAAGATATAGAAAAATACTTAATAAGTAAACTGATTAATGAGGGTAAAAACTTACTGCAAATAGATACTACAGTGAGTAGCAAGAAAGATTCCAAGAAAGCAATTGATCGTACATATATTAGACAGAATGCTAATAACCGACCAGTTGCGGGTTATGAATATAGTGTAGTTTGCATCGGTGCTCAGCCTAAATGGTCTGTACCAATATCTATAAATAGAGTAAAATCAGATGAGAATAAGTATAGCAAAGGTAGCAAACAAATAATGAAAATTGTTAAGCAAATACCACAAAAGGCTCTAAATATAACAGTAGGTGATGCAGGTTATAGCGCTCTATCTTTCATTCACCCGCTGCACAATGAAGCAAATACGGTAACAATAACCCGCCAAAGAATTAATCGCAGTATTTACAAAATATATATAGAGGAGCAAAAAACAAGAGGTCGTAAAAGATCTTATGGAGCTAAGATTTCTTGTAGTAGTTCTGATAATTTACTGATTCCAGATACAGAAGAAACTGTAGTAAAGGCTACAAAAAATGGTGACATATCAATTAGTATTTCACTATTTAAGAATTATCTAATCAAGGGCAAGAAACAGCATATCATGTCTGATAAACCGCTGAATTTTATTCAGGTTAAGGTGTTAGATGCATCAGGAAATAGGAAATATAACAGAGATTTATGGTTATGTGTTTCTGGCCAACAAAAAGATAAAATCAGTGGTAAAGAAGTATATGAATACTATAGACAAAGGTTTGATATTGAGCATTTTTTTAAATTTGGTAAGTCAAAATTATTGATGGATAAATTTCAAACGAATGATCCAAATAAAGATGAGGATTATATGTTATTCGTAATGCTAGCGTACAACATATTGTATCATGCACAATCTTCAGTTAAGGCAAGAAAAGTAAGGGCATGGGATAAAAAAATCAATAGCAATATGTTGTCTCCAAGTGAAGTTTATAGATCTATGCCACAAATTGCCCTTGAAGAAATATTAGAAAAGTCTATATCCAGAGGGATACCAGATCATAGAAATATTAGAAATAATCATCAGGTCAAACCATTTGCACCAGTAATACGCAAAAGTAATAAACACGGTAAGTTGGAAATTACAATAAAATCAAGTTTTGATGGAAGTAACCAAATTACCAAAACCTCATTTAATAAAAAGCTAGAATTACCAAATAATATTAGTAAGTATAAACCAGCAATATTAGACAAAATTGCTACAGTTTTTGACACATTATGTACCCAAATAGAATAAATAAATTTTGTTATTACTAAAAAAGTATAAAAAAATTGGAATACATTTCTCCTTATGGAAAGGATTTTGTCAAAACTTCAGTATTAATCTCTCAGGGTTTAATTCCCCGAAGCTCTGCTTCGTGATATCATAAGAAACAACTAAAACTTTTTTAGATACCTCGTAGCTCTGCTGCGAGGAGCATCATTTAAATATAGATATATCATGGCTCATTTAACGATAGATGAAAGATTTAAAATATACGAAATGAATAAGAGTGGTTATAGCTCGCGATATATAGGGACAAAGATTGGCCGTGATAAAAGCACTATATGTTATGAACTCAAGAGAATGAGGCATAATTATAGACCAGATAGGGCTAACACACTTGCTTGCAGTTTAAGGCAAGGTAAGAGAAAAAGAAAATTAGATATTGATAATAATTTACGAGCAGAAATAATAAAGCAGTTAACACAGGGTATTTCACCAGATATAATTTCAGGTAGACGTAAACTATCACGAGATACTGTCAATATTTCTACAGAGAGTATATACCAGTTTATTTATACATCTCCTATAGCACAAAGGCAAAAATTATATTTATCTTTAGCAAGAAAAAGGAAAAATAGGTTGCATCATGGTACAAGAATCAGAAACAAAAGAATTACAATACCAAATCGAGTTTCCATTACTGAAAGACCAGAGATAAATAGAAAGATAGCAGCAATAGGTCATTTAGAAGGTGATTTAACTTTTAACAAAGGTAATCAAAGTCGTAATATAGGCGCTCTTGTGGATATCAGAACACAAAAAGTGTTTCTCACTTTAAACCGTTCAAAAAGAACACAAGATGTGATTGGTAACATGAATAAAAAACTTAAACAATTGTCGCATATAATCAAAAGCATAACGTTAGATAATGGCAAAGAATTTACCAATCATGAACAACTATTGCCAAAATCTGAACGAAAAGTATATTTTTGCAATCCTTATTCTCCATGGCAAAAACCATTGATAGAGAAGATTAACTCAATGGTGCACAGAGTATACTCTAAATCTTTAGATATAAAAAAATTAACAATAAAGCAATTACAAGAAATTGAGGATTTTTTAAATAATTTACCAAGAAAAGTGCTCGGTTATAAAACACCCAATGAGGTATGGGAAGAAAATATAAATCTGGCTTAATTAATACTGGAATTTACCAATAACCAAGCAATTCTTGCCATCTTTCTGTAAATTGTCTACTATTACCACATTGCTTGGTAGCTGCACTTAAATTATCTGTACGATGCTCTGGTAAAACTCCACCTAACTCCCATACAGCTTTTTCAAACCCTGATGCTAATGTATCAAAACTTTCACTATGGCATATGCTAAAAGTTTCCCAACATGAATAAGGCAACATAAAATGAAATAGTAAGTGAGGATATGGTTGCCCACCAATACAAATACCCAATTGATTCATATTGGTCCAATCAGACTGACTCTGTTTGCCAGGAAGAATATTTTGTAAAAAGATTACTGTCTTATCCTTACCATGTGCAGCTCTCCATTGTTTCAACCTTTTCTGCAAACAGCGTAATTGCTTCCCATTATAATTCCCATGATACTTTTCTGTCAAATATGCTAATATGGTAGTTGCTTGCAACTCCGGTGCTGATTCTAGCATTGATTCTATTTCATCCCAGTGCTTCACAAATGGATCCTTACGTGTCCTATATTTACGTATTGTGCGTAATTCGCTTGGATACTGATTAATACGTAAATACTTACGTGCCGTTTTTACACTCATACCTGCTTTTGCAGCAGAAATTATCTGATTATATTTTTTGATCTTTTGCATTAAAATACCTACTTGGTTATTTGTACATGTCATCAGTAATTCTCGAATAATATTTAAATATTTAAAAATAAATTTTTATTCGATTTTACTGTCCATAGTTACTTCTTTTTTATAGGTAATTTTAATGTTCGTTGAGGGTAATTCTAATATTCGTTAGTCACTACTGTTTTTAAATCTACTCCGCCTTTTATCAGCAAATCTATTGCTTCATTTATTTTTTTATTCTTCTCTATTTGCATTTCTGTTACCTATATTTTTAATCTCTCAGGGTTTAATTCCCCGAAGCTCTGCTTCGTGATATCATAAGAAACAACTAAAACTTTTTTAGATACCTCGTAGCTCTGCTGCGAGGAGCATCATTTAAATATAGATATATCATGGCTCATTTAACGATAGATGAAAGATTTAAAATATACGAAATGAATAAGAGTGGTTATAGCTCGCGATATATAGGGACAAAGATTGGCCGTGATAAAAGCACTATATGTTATGAACTCAAGAGAATGAGGCATAATTATAGACCAGATAGGGCTAACACACTTGCTTGCAGTTTAAGGCAAGGTAAGAGAAAAAGAAAATTAGATATTGATAATAATTTACGAGCAGAAATAATAAAGCAGTTAACACAGGGTATTTCACCAGATATAATTTCAGGTAGACGTAAACTATCACGAGATACTGTCAATATTTCTACAGAGAGTATATACCAGTTTATTTATACATCTCCTATAGCACAAAGGCAAAAATTATATTTATCTTTAGCAAGAAAAAGGAAAAATAGGTTGCATCATGGTACAAGAATCAGAAACAAAAGAATTACAATACCAAATCGAGTTTCCATTACTGAAAGACCAGAGATAAATAGAAAGATAGCAGCAATAGGTCATTTAGAAGGTGATTTAACTTTTAACAAAGGTAATCAAAGTCGTAATATAGGCGCTCTTGTGGATATCAGAACACAAAAAGTGTTTCTCACTTTAAACCGTTCAAAAAGAACACAAGATGTGATTGGTAACATGAATAAAAAACTTAAACAATTGTCGCATATAATCAAAAGCATAACGTTAGATAATGGCAAAGAATTTACCAATCATGAACAACTATTGCCAAAATCTGAACGAAAAGTATATTTTTGCAATCCTTATTCTCCATGGCAAAAACCATTGATAGAGAAGATTAACTCAATGGTGCACAGAGTATACTCTAAATCTTTAGATATAAAAAAATTAACAATAAAGCAATTACAAGAAATTGAGGATTTTTTAAATAATTTACCAAGAAAAGTGCTCGGTTATAAAACACCCAATGAGGTATGGGAAGAAAATATAAATCTGGCTTAAATGATGCTCCTCGCAGCAGAGCTACGAGGTATCTAAAAAAGTTTTAGTTGTTTCTTATGATATCACGAAGCAGAGCTTCGGGGAATTAAACCCTGAGAGATTAATACTGGAATTTACCGCATTTAATATTTACAAACATCCCTTAACCTGGTTAATCATCTGTAAATATTGATTCCGGTAGCTTTCGGAATCAATATTTTTGATATCCCAGTTTTCACTATTTAGTATTACTGTTTTAACATTTAATTTGTTATATAAGTTTGGATTTTGCTCAGTACTTAAAACAAGACATTTATTATTAGACTCTTTAGTTAAAGAGTCTAATTTACTGAAATATCTTAAGCTTTTTTGGCTGTCGCTATATAATTTTGTCGTACGGATATTTGTATCAATAAAAAAATACTCGCTACTGTCGCTTAATAAAATCACATCCTTTATATTAGCAAACTCGTTATTTTTAGTTTCTTGCAAATCTTGTAATTCTTTCATTGCTAGCTCAAGGTTATTATTAATATCTTGTTGTAGGTCAGGGAATTTTTCACTAAATATTTTAGCAAATTTTTGCAATATGATTCTCGTATTATCAAGATCAAGCCAAATATGCCAATTATCTTTTATGATTTTTAAATCTTCAGTATCACTAATTTTTATAATGGTGTTAGCATGATTATTAATTAGCTCGTCAGCAAATCCATCAAATTCTTCATCTATATAAATAGCGATGTTGGCATTTTTGACTTTTGCTAGATCACTTGGTTTTAAATTATAATGATGCGGGCAGCCGTTACTTACGGCTAAACTCTCTATATCCGCTTTATCTTTAACCAGCATTGCAGCTATGCTTGCAATTGGGGTAATGCTTGTAACTATTTTTGGTTTAGCGTAGCTAGTAAAGCTGAAGAATAGTAGGTAGAGTAGGGTTATTGTCATTCCGTGGCTTGTCCAGCGTTGTGGAATGGATCTGATGTCATTCCCGCGTAGGCAGGAATCCAGAAAAAATAAATTTTTATATTTCATAGTTTTGATTCCTAATTAATGACTGGATTCCCGCCTACGCGGGAATGACGTTATCATATCCAATAACTCCGACTTACTTAACTTAAAATCTTGATCTATCCAAATCTTTTTTAAGTAATTTAGTTTTTCGCCTATGTCTTTTTGCTCTATATTCATAGTCAGTAAATCAGTACCATTTATTGGGAATTTAGGTCGTTCTAATGAATCATATATATTTATAAATTCTGTTATTTGTGAATAATCTATCTTACCTAATATACTTGCTGCTAATAAATATTCTTTATAGTTTTTATGCTCCAGCCAAATTTTTTTTATATCAAATTCAGTGATTATACTTTTATGAATAAAGTCTAATATTGATAATATCTGGATAGTTTCATGTTTTGAGAATTTCCAATCTAGAAAATTTTTTAAATTTAAATCTTTTTGATAATATAATAATAATGCATATCTAGTACTTAATTCTAGATTAAAGCTTTTGGCTTGCTTTGCAATTTTGATTTCATAATTTTGGACAGAAAACATCAATGCTAAAATCCCTATTTCAAACATTGCCTTTAGAATTTCAGGGCTATTGTTTGAAACTATAATTCTATCAAACTCACTTTTTATGCGTTCTCGTGATAAACTCATTAAACCACTTTTTAGTTCATCGCATGCTTTAAATCCTTCTGAATCAAGCCTATTTGCATAATAGCTAGAAAAACGAAAGAATCGTAAAATACGTAAATAATCTTCTTTAATTCTTTGGTGAGCAGCTCTTATAAATACTACTTTTCGCTGCTTTAAATCTTCAAATCCATTGAAATAATCATATATTTTACCTTTAAAGGGACAATAGCTTAAAGCATTAATAGTGAAGTCTCTTCTTTCAGCATCTTCAGCAAAATCATTTGTGAATACTACTTTAGCGTGTCTGCCGTTACATTCAATATCTTTCCGAAGAGTGGTGATTTGGAACTGTTCCTTTTCTAAAATAGCTATAATTGTGCCAAATTTTAAGCCAGTTGGTATAGTTTTTATCTTAGCTTGGGATAGAATGCTTGTTACCTCATTTGGTAGTAAGTTCGTCGCTATATCAATATCATAACTCTCTTTATCAAGTAAAGCATCACGAACTGAGCCACCAATTAATCTTGCTTCTCCTTTTTTATTAAGAAGACTCAAAATTTTTTTATACCCTTTTGAAGGAATGTTTAATGTTTTATTAATAGTTTGCATGACTAGATTTTATTCTACATTTTTTAGAATTGCAAAATATAAGTATAACTGGACTTTTGTTTAAAAAATCTCTATTAACCTGAATTCTGGATTAATCTAGGTTTGGAAGTAAGTATTTACAAGGGATAGAAGATACTCTATATAATTTTTAGCAAAAAAACAAGAGTATCCCCATGAAGAAAGATATTACTGCATTATTTTGTTTTGTCGATGATTTTTGTAAAATTAGCGAGCAGTGGATTAATAAATCATTTCTACCATTAATAAAAACCCTACAAGAAAGCCTGAAATAAGCTATTCTGAGCGGCTTTGTTGCATAAATAAAATTTGTAGAGCAAGAGTGGTGATAATCTGGTAAGATGTCCTGAATTAAAAAATAATCCAGATTATCACCACTCTTGCTCTACAAATTTTATTTATGCAACAAAGCCATCTGGTATCCCTCTGGATACAGACTTTTCTAATATTTCTTCAAGGGCAATTTGTGGCATAGATCTATAAACTTCACTTGGAGACAACATATTGCTATTGATTTTTTTATCCCATGCCCTTACTTTTCTTGCCTTAACTGAAGATTGTGCATGATACAATATGTTGTACGCTAGCATTACGAATAACATATAATCCTCATCTTTATTTGGATCATTCGTTTGAAATTTATCCATCAATAATTTTGACTTACCAAATTTAAAAAAATGCTCAATATCAAACCTTTGTCTATAGTATTCATATACTTCTTTACCACTGATTTTATCTTTTTGTTGGCCAGAAACACATAACCATAAATCTCTGTTATATTTCCTATTTCCTGATGCATCTAACACCTTAACCTGAATAAAATTCAGCGGTTTATCAGACATGATATGCTGTTTCTTACCCTTGATTAGATAATTCTTAAATAGTGAAATACTAATTGATATGTCACCATTTTTTGTAGCCTTTACTACAGTTTCTTCTGTATCTGGAATCAGTAAATTATCAGAACTACTACAAGAAATCTTAGCTCCATAAGATCTTTTACGACCTCTTGTTTTTTGCTCCTCTATATATATTTTGTAAATACTGCGATTAATTCTTTGGCGGGTTATTGTTACCGTATTTGCTTCATTGTGCAGCGGGTGAATAAAAGATAGAGCGCTATAACCTGCATCACCTACTGTTATATTTAGAGCCTTTTGTGGTATTTGCTTAACAATTTTCATTATTTGTTTGCTACCTTTGCTATACTTATTCTCATCTGATTTTACTCTATTTATAGATATTGGTACAGACCATTTAGGCTGAGCACCGATGCAAACTACACTATATTCATAACCCGCAACTGGTCGGTTATTAGCATTCTGTCTAATATATGTACGATCAATTGCTTTCTTGGAATCTTTCTTGCTACTCACTGTAGTATCTATTTGCAGTAAGTTTTTACCCTCATTAATCAGTTTACTTATTAAGTATTTTTCTATATCTTCTCGAGTCTTAAAACGTTGCTCATCTCTTATATTTAATGATTCATCACGAGCACAGTAAAAATTCTCTATAGCTCTGTATACACTTGACCAACTACGCTGAAAATATTTATTAGTTGTTAATTCAACAACAGATCTTGCTTTAACGCTATCATTAGTTACTAGTGATAGTATTAATTCTAAAACCACATCTTGATTATAGGGGAAAATTTTTTATTTCTTGCAACATTTCTTGCATAATCATACACACTAAAAACCATTTTGTATTTGAGCGTATTTATATCATACTTTATAAGTTTGGTTATCTTTTTGTCAAAACTTCAGGTATAAAACTTGATGCTTTAGCTCCAGAACAACTTCTCTTATCCTAAATTGGCGTTCATAGGCTTTTTATAACCAATACTTGAATCTGAAGTTTTGACAAAAATTCTAATTTTTCTGACTAAAGTGAAAATTTATATTTAAAGTTAAATATTTAGTGCTTTTATCAGCTTAAAAGCGATATTTCTACAATTTAAAGTAAATTATTTGATATATAATACAAATTATAGATTGATACACTCGCCACTTTTTTTAATAAAAATTTTTTGTCAAAACTTCAGTGAATGAAATCTGTGATAATTATATTTATTCAGATAATGATCAATCCCCTCTTTTAACTCTTTAACATTGTTAAAATCATTAATAAAGATACAATTATATTTTAAAGTTCTAAAAAACCTTTCTATTACTATATTATCAATACTTCTACCTTTGCCATTCATTGAAATTTGGATATCATGCTCCTTGAGAATATTTATGTGGTCATAACTGGTATATTGGCTACCTTGATCACTATTAAATATCTGTGGAGCGTTATACTTACTGAGAGCTTGTTTCAAGACATCAGTTACAAGAGATGCATCCATAGAATTTGACAGTTTATAGCTCAATGTGGCCTTGCTATGCCAATCTATAATAGCTGCCATATACATAAAGCCACCATTAGTTCTAATGTAAGTAATGTCACCACTCCAAACCTCATTCACATTAGGCACATACACTTGCTTTGTTGAGCCAGATTTAGTCCAATATTGATCAAGTAAGTAGCTATAGATCTTATGCTCACTATCGTTTCGAGAAGTAGATTTTTTCTTATGTGGGTAAATAGCTTCTATACCCATCATCCTCATATATTTCAGTACTCGATCTTTACCGACAATAAAACCATCTTCTAGTAACTGTTGATGAATATAGCGATAACCAAATTCAGGATTATCTGTATATATTTCATCTATTCTATTTAAAATACTTAATTTATTTATACTCATCTCCTTGGATTTATAGTAGGCTGTAGATCGACTAATCTTTAATAGTTCACACTGTCTTGATTTTGAGAGTTGATTTAGCTTGGAGTGTACAAGACTCTTTTTATTTGATAAATCCAATCTTTTGAGCTTTCCCACGGCCCAGTCCCTCTCAACTGTGATTCTACCAAGAGCTTTAGCAAGTTCATCATTTTGCTCTTGTAAATGATTTATTTGTTCTTGATATTCACTCAAAACTTTAGCTGGTTCAAAAGCTAATGCCGCATTACCTAAAAACTGTTTTTTCCAATTTTGAATTGTTTTAACACTTATTGCATATTTTGAAGCTAACTGACCAAGTGTCGACTCCTCTTTTATTAATTCTAATACTATCCCCGTTTTTTCTGAAGCACTGAAAATTTTTACTTTATTTTTCTTCATCTTTCCTCTTAAGTTTATTGCTATTTATTCTAACTTATTGCGGAAACACACTCCTTCATTTTTTTGTCCAATTTTTTCATGTATGGACCTCCTGTAGAATGCAAGAAAAAAATAACATCAATAATAAAAACAAACAAATGCAGTCATGTATCCGGCTTATAGCTGATAAATCAACCTAATTTATTCTACAGCCCTGATGGAATTCGCTGGCTTACAAACTATATACTTATCAGTCCATCGGCTTCTAAAAGAGCCACTGAAAAACGCAGTTTTTTTGTAAGCTAAGGTTTGTCTTATTTACCATCAATATTAATTATCTCAAGCATATTTCGGGTTGGAATCTCTTACATATTGTTTTGCTTTTACCTATTCATTATATAAATCACCATTTATTTTACTTATAAGTGCTATGCTACACACTCTTTAGCTACAAACTTTACTCTCTACATAATCATCTCCTGATCTTAGTACAGCAAACACCACTCTTGCCAACTTATTAGCTATGGCAACTGTCGTTTTATTATGGCTACTTCGCTCAGATAAATTAAACATCCATTTCGTAAATTGGCTAAAATCTTTTTTAGATTTCTGTTCTTCCGATGTAAATCTTATCTTGGCATTTAGTACAGCTCTAGCCCCTTGAATTAATAAAGTGCGTAAGTATACATCACCTCGCTTGCTAATTCCCAGCAGCTTATCCTTCCCACCACTTGAATGTTGTCTTGGCACTAATCCTAGCCATGCCGATAATTGCCTGCCATTCTCAAAACTTGTAGCATTACCTATTGATGCTATTAAAGCAGTAGCAGTAATTAAACCAAGACCAGGTATAGCTCTTAATCGTTGATATTGAGTTAGGTTACTTGCTATCATTGTTAATCGTTTTTCTATCTCTTTTATTTTTCTGTTATTATCTAAGAATTCTTCTTTTAGTTCACTAAATGTTTGATAACTTAACTGGCTTAATTTCCCTGCATCTAAAATCTCAATTAATTTTGTGATAACCTTATTAATGCCTTGAGGAACAATAAAACCAAACTCATGTAGTAGCCCCCTAATTTCATTAGCAAGTGCTGTACGATTTTTTACCAATCTCTCTCTTACCCTATGTATTGATAAAATTTCTTGTTGCTCTATAGTTTTAATTGCAACAAATCTCATATTAGGTCTTGTCACGGCTTCACATATCGCTTCAGCATCTGCTTGATCATTTTTATTAGTTTTAACATATGGTTTGACAAATTGCGGTGCCATTAGTTTTACTTCATGCCCTAATTTAGTTATTTCTCTTGCCCAATAACTAGAACCACCACAAGCTTCCATCCCTACTAAACATTGTGGTAAATTAGCCATAAATGTCAAAACCTGATCTCTCATCAATTTTTTCTTTAATACTGTCTTACCATTTTTATCTACACCATGAATTTGAAAAATTCTTTTTGCAATATCTATACCAATTGTAGTAACCTCCATATGGACCTCCTTAATTGTTGTTTTAATATGTTAAATATTAACCCTAGAAGATTAGCAACTGCTTTTCATTCTCTATATCAGGAGGTCCATACCATTAGTCCATTATAATTAGAGAAAATGATTTATTGATAGTTGATAAATCTCTACCCCCCTACCAATAATAAAATAGTAATTGCAGTTATTAATAATGAATTTACTGTAAAACGCTTAAAATTTATCAACGACGAAGCTTACTTAATGCCTGAAAATAAAGATTTCCCACCTACCAAAATTGAAAATGGTACGTATATCTGGGGAGTCGTCACAAGCGTAATCCAACAGTTTTAATTTTTCCAAAGGAAGATTCAAGTTATAATTTCTTCATCTTCTCTTGTAAAGAATTCTGACGCAAGCGGGTTTTTAAGCTTTCAAAATCAACTATTTCTGCTTTTTGATTTTGGCAGCTACAAGCAAAAATATATTTTCTTTCATCTTCAACTTTTTGTATACACTGCCCACAAATCCCTTTCATCATGCATTGCATAGATGAATTAACGCTAACAATTATCTCTGCACTTTCACCGAATATTTTTAAGCTTTTTAACTCTTCTGCTATTTCAGGTGATGCATTAATTATTACTCTATCTACTGAAGTTAGCTTTTGTGTTTTTATCTCAGAATAAGTAAAAAACATAACTTCGTTATTGTTATCTTTTAGAGTTTCAATTAAAACATTGTTCGGTTCGGAATCAATAATCACTATTTTTTTATTTTTCGGTATCTCTAATGGCATCCCGCTTGGTCCCATTAAAACTACTTTTTCATCTTCAGAAAATAATTTACATAAACTAGTTGATTTGCCGACATCATATATTATAAAACTAATCAAGCCGCTTTCTACATTTATATCCGCAACGCTTAGGGCTATAGGCTCTATTAATTTAGTTATATCATTAGAATAATTTTGTAAACGGAAAAACTGCCCTGGTTTAAAGTTTTTAGCAGCAAGCGGTGAGTGAATTACTAACTCAAAAATTTTATCGCCTAAGATATTTATTTTGTGAACCTTGCTAATTAACAAATCATCTAGCTGTTTTACAAAGTTTTTATAATCACCTTTAAAATTTGGGTTACTATTTGCTAACTTCTTATTAATAGCCTCATAGCCATCTTTGCTGTTAGCAAGTGCCTTAACTACACTACCTGAATATTTAGGGTTGCAGTCTCCAAAGTAGCTATATTTATCTTCATCAAATTCGGTATTGTTTTCTATACCAATTGCCATGATCACGGTTTTGGCTTTGACGTCATTGCGAGCAGCCTTTGGCTGCGTGGCAATCTTAGGAGTTTGACTTAAAGAGATTGCCGCGTCAATGCTACGCATTTCCTCGCAATGACGTTCTTTATTCCCAAACTCCACGGACTCCACATGAGCATATTTATCAGTATTAATTCTCAAAGGCTGCATATTTTCTTCAAAATTAACTCCTAATGCTAATGCATATATTAACTCCTCATGATTTAATTTATATGCCGGCGAATCTTGCAGCTTCCCACGATAATAAATAGTAGCTCCGCCAAGTTTCTTAAAAACCTCTTTTAGCTCTTCATTATTCTTAGCTTTCTCAAATAATTTTGCATGAGCAATAAATTCCTCGGCTATTTCCTTATCTTCTTCAGTCCAATCTTTTTTCGTATAATCTTTGCCGTATTTGGCAACAGCAAACTCGTAATCTTTAACAAAACTCTCTACCTGCTTTTTATAATAATATAAGCTTTCTGTTGCTGCATCTAGAGAGGTAAGACCACCACCAATTACCGCAATCGGCATCCTAATAAGCATATTAGTATTAGAGTTTTCTAAAAATGCTCCACCACTTTGCAAAGTCATTAAAAAGTCTGAAGCTGTTTTAACACCTTTAACATCAAAATTCTCTATATCCAAAATTTTTGGCTTACCAGCTCCAATGCAGAAAGCTATATGATCAAAACCTAAATCAAAGGCTTGCTCTTTCGTTACATTAAAATCTAAAGCCACCCCATCATAATATTTAAACTGGCTATTTCTCTCGAGTATTAGCCGTAATATATCAAGGCTGTTTTTATCCCAGCGAACAGTAATACCATACTCCGCTACCCCACCAAATCCTTTCGGCACTCTTTCGGACAATTTATTTTTATATTCATGCCAGAATTTTATAGGCTTGTGAATATCAAAAGACAAAGGTGTAATTTTCAAGCCATCAATAGCCGTGACATTATGACCAGATCGTAATAAATAATAACTAAGACTGAAACCTGCCGGACCAAGCCCTGTAACCAGAATATTATAGTTAGTAGATTCTTTTGGTAGCGGGTTATAAATATTAAGCGGATTCCAACGAGTTAAAAGTAGATATATCTCTAGACCATAAGGTAACTTAAGCGTTTCTTCTAAAATATTTGACTCTATTAGCGGTATATTTACCGGATCTTGCTTTTGATAAATACAGGCTTTTGAGCAATCATTACAAATCCTGTGACCGGTAACCGCAACCATTGGGTTATCTATAACAATAATCGCAAGAGCACTTAAATTAAAGCCTTGAGCTTTAACATAATTCATCTCGGAAATTTTTTGTTTTAGGGGGCAGCCTGTCATCCCGTGGCTTGACTGGAGTTGTTGCATGGATCGAAAAATGCGTTCGGTGTCATCCCGTGGCTTGTCCACGGGATCCAGTATAAAGCGAGAGAAATCGAGCTTTTTACAGTTGTATTTTTTATTACTGGATCCCGTGGACAAGCCACGGGATGACAGATTTGAGCTGTATGAAAAAGCTTCTGTAGGAATGACATTTATTCCCCTAGAACAACTATCCTTATCCTGTTTATGACAATAAATACAATAATGAGAGTGGTTTAAAGCTTCATCCAGATTTAAAAAAGAATCTGTATAATCAAAATCTAACCTTTCATTTTTTTGATATTTAGATATTTTTTTATCATTTATTAGGTTTTCTTTGTCTAGCTTTTGAGGGAGATCAAACAAGATGTCATTCCGCGACTTGATCGCGGAATCTATTTGTTTTTTCTGGATCCCGTGGCGGGACCACGGGATGACACCATCAATAAAGCCACGAGATGACACCCTATAAGCAGCATATTGTGCGGCTATATCTAATTCTTTTACAAAACTCTCTCCTGCTTGTTGCCATATAATTACTTGTTTAGCGAAATCTCTAGAAGTAAAATTTTTACCTATTAAATCAACTAATTTTAAGTATATATCCTCAAAATCTATATCTTTTATTTTTTCGTGTGAATATTTCTTGATGGCATAACGCTGGACAAATTTTCTTTTGCACTCATAAATAATATCAAAATCTTTATGCTGTAATCTCAAACTTGTAACTTCGTTTGAAATACAAAATAATTCTGCTAGAAAATCATCCAAGTAAGGAGATATATTTAATAAAAATTCGGAATAATCTTGAGAGAGAATAGAATAAGGATTAGATCTAAATAATAATATATTATCATAAAGAGATTTGTTGGCTTTAAAGAGATAATCTAAAAATATTTGATCTAATTTTTTAAGACCGGTTAAATCTAATTTTTTAAAATCTAGATTAAAACCAAGCTTCATAGGTAATAAATAACTCTTTTTGAAAAGCGTTTATATACTAAGTAACTTATACAAACAGTTATAAATGCTACTAACACAGATTTACCTATTGATATTAGGTCCGGTAATGTCCCATTAATTACTAATGATTGTGCAGGTCTTATAATTATAAAGAATAGGTTAAGTTCAAATAAGTCTCTTTGAGCTTCAGGGATTAATGAATATGGATAAACTATAGGTATACTCCAATAAATGACTCCTAAAACAACATTTAATATTTGTGGAATATCGCGGATATAAGGCGTTAGAAAAGCCATAGCAATAGATCCACTAATTGTACAAATTATTAGTGGTAAAATTAATATTGGCATAAATATTATTTGCCATGAAAATTTTTCTGGAAACAATAAAATAAAAGCAACATACATTGCCAAAAATGAGCAAAATAGATTGTATAGCTGTGCTAAACTATCTGCAACTGGGAAAAAAGTCTTAGAAATTCTAACTTTTTTTATTATTTGGTCACGTGCTACTAAAGAATTTGAAGAAGTTGTTAAGCTAGTTACTAGAAAAGTCCATAAAGGAATTCCTCCAACTAAATTCATTATCAAAAACTCTCTTGGCTGATTCAATAAAAAGCCAAAAAAATACGAAATTACCAATATATTAACAAATGGTTGAATCAAACTCCATAAAGAGCCTAAAAACGAATCTTTGTTTTGCTTAATTATAGAAGCTCTAACTAATAATATTACCGCTTCCCAATATTTTTTAGATAAAAAATACTTTATCATTTATGTTTTTCTCTATTGTAAATTTTAAATATTTCTGAAGGTTTACCATCAGCAACAATACTACCATCACGTAATAAAATACATCTATTACAATTATCTTTTACAAGTTCTTCTTGATGACTTACTATTATTGAAATAGGTGTATTTTTAAATTTATTTTTCATTAAATTTAAAGATTTTTTTATAAAATAACTATCTCCTGCAGCAAAAATTTCATCAAGTAATAGTATTTGTGGATGTTGAAATATTGATATGGAAAAAGCAATTCGAGATAACATTCCTGAACTATAATTTTTTATAGGTAAATCAATTTTGCTACCTAATTCCGAAAATTCTATAATTTCCTGCTCTACTTCTTTGTTATATTTATCTAGCATATTATTATATAACATCAACATTTTGATGTTATCACGCCCTGTTTGTTCTTGCTCAAACCCAGCACTCATATCTATTATAGGTGCAATATCACCACAAACCCTTATTGTTCCTTTTATTGGCGGATAAATTCCTGCAATCATTTTTAAAAGAGAACTTTTTCCCGAACCATTACTACCAATAAAGGCTACTTTTTCTCCCTCATAGCAAGAGAAATTAATATTATTCAATATTGGTATATTTGGAGAAAAAGAAGTTCCTCTATTAAGAAAGAAATGCTTTAATCCTTGTGCTCTTTTGTGGGTATCTATACCCTCAACGTAAGCGTTTTTTATCTCTATAAATACTTTAGAATGATTAAAAGACATAAAATCAATATTTTATATTATTTTCTATCCAATCTAAAATTTCTTGTTTTGGATTATTTTGCTTTATTCCTACTTTTATATCTAATTGTTCACCATCTTTAAATAAAATCAAAGTTGGTATACTTTTTATTCCAAGTTTGCTAGGTGTTTCGGAATCATCTACTATATTCATTTTAAGTACTTTTACTTTGTTCTCTAGCTCTTTACTTACTTCCTCTATTATTGGGGTTAACATTCTGCACGGACCGCACCACTCAGCCCAAAAATCTACTAATACAGGTAAATCTGATTTTAGTACTTCCTCTTCAAAAGATTTATCTGTTACATTGCTTGCCATATATCCTCTATATTTTTTATAAGTAAAATTATAAATTACCAAATTATACTTGTAAATAATGAAAATTTTTATTTTTTATTTATTGTACTTATTTTTTTATTATAATATATCCGCATTATTAAAGCAGCTGTTTCTTCTATTGATTTTGTTGATACATCTATTACTGGCCAGTTTCTTAGTTCACAAATTTTTTTAACTTCTAAACATTCTTTTTGTACTATATTAAAATCTGTATAATTTCTATTTTCATTAATTTGTAGCAAATTCAGCCTAGTTTCTCTTATTTCTATTAATCTATTTGGATTAATTACAAGCCCTACTACCAATTGATCTATATCTTTTTCTATAAAATCAGGGAACGGGCAATTATAAACATAAGGAATATTTGCCGTCTTTAGCCCATTATATGCTAAAAATACAGAAGTAGGGGTCTTAGAAGTTCTAGATGGACCTATTAACACAATATCCGCAAACTGTAACTCATTAAGCAGCTGTCCATCATCATGTCTTATAGCATAATCAATAGCATTAAGAGTATCAAAATAAGTTTTATCGAATTTATAATTATAATTTTGCTCTTTTTCTATCTCAATTCCTGAAAAAACTGACATTTCTTTGATAATTTTACCTATTACCGAAATACAAGGAATTTTTAATTCATAACAAAATTTTGTCAGAGTCTTCCTTAGTTCTTGATCCGCAATTGTATATAATACAATACCATGCTTTGACTCTATCTTACTCAATACTTCTTTTAATAATTCTGAATTTCTAATCATTGGCCAATGATATAATTTTGGTTTTAAAGAAGTAAATTGAGCAAGAGCAGAATGAGCTGCACTCTTTGCAGTTTGAACAGAAGAGTCTGAAACTAGGTGAATAATCAGCTTTGTCAGGAGTTTCGCACTTAGCAAAGTTGCGAATCAGTTAAAAGCCATCTGATATTGTTTTGAATTGATGTTTTTATAACTTCCCAAGTTTGTTGATATAAAGTAATGTTTTCATTTATCCTCCTTTTATCCATATCAAGCCAGGCAAATACTGCAAGGCAAATATGATTTCTTTGAGCTCGGCCCGTGCGTGCCTGACAGCGTTCAATACCACAAGTTTGTTTTAATTCTCGATGATAAACCTCTATAGACCAACGTGCCTTAACAATTTTCTCTATTTGCTCACGTGTGGGATTTTCCAAGTTCGTTGTTATGTAATCAATGCGACCATTCTTTGCCACAAACTTAAATACCGTAACCCAACCGTATCCACGTAGGTGAATTTTTAGCCCCTCATCGGGTATCTCTAAACTTTCCAAGCTAACATTATGATTAACTTTTCTATTTTTCCTTAGGGTGGTAACCCATAGCCAGCCTAAATTACGTATATGTTTTAAATTCTCCAACCCGCTATACCAAGCATCCATGACTATGGCATCAGGATTGAGACCTCTTGCTTTAGCTAAAGTAAGCATATCACAAAAATGCTCATTCTTTGTTTTACCATCAGTGTCTTTATCATATATTCTATAATCTACGGGAGTAGATTGAGCAATTTTAGTATTGTAATGTAGTAAGTTTACCATTCCTATACCAGGTATAACATCATGTACAGCTCCAGAATATTGATAACGTACAAGCTCAATCTTCTGACTGTATTGCTTTGATAATAAGGTGTCATCCCCCACTAATAAACACGGTGCTTCCCAATCTATATATTTTGACACTTCCTTATAGATTTCGCTAGGACGAAAATCCTTACTCTTTAACCATCGACTTGCACTATCGTGAGATAGATCTACTGGACTCACTTCAGATAATGCCTTGCTAGTATATCTGACACTACTTGCTTGTAAAAATGATTTATATAAGTCCTTGCTACATTTTGTTCTTGTCATTTTTATCTAAAACTATTTTTCTCTAGATTAACATACTTTTTGCTAAGTGCGAAACTCCTGTTTGTCATATTTTACACATACTAATGTGGATAAAAGTTTTGATAACTTATTATTTTTCTTATTAAAAATTTTTTAAAAATATCCAAAATCCTTATTAAATCAAGTAAATCTTGTATTGTTCACTTTAAACAAACAGTTTGTGGATAAAATTGTGAATAAGTAACATTTTTCTTTGAAAATATCACCTTTTCTAAGTAATAAAGAGCTATTACACTTAGTTATCCACTTATAAAAACTTAACTCAAATTTATGTGAATAATTATTAAAATTACTTATTTTATAGGAATATTTTTTATATATATTTTGTTGATAACTATGTAGAAAACATTTAATCTACATAATTCTACTTACATATACAACAAATAAAGAATATATTATACTTATTTATTAGTAATAACATGACATTAATTTCCAGTCCTATTGAAAGATTAGATAACAAACCTCCAATTTGGCTAATGCGACAAGCTGGTAGATATTTGCCTGAATATATGACAGTAAGAAAAGAAGTGAAAAATTTTTTAGAATTTTGTTATGATGTAGATAAGGCAACAGAAGTAACACTCCAACCGATAAAACGTTTTGGCTTTGATGCAGCGATAATTTTTTCTGATATATTAGTATTGCCTCATGCTCTTGGTTGGGAAGTAGATTTTAAAGAAAATATTGGACCGGTACTAAAGCAATTTAAATTAAAAGAAGATTTTAAATATTTACAAGATAATTCAAATGATAAATTAGAAAAAGTATATGAAATAGTAAAAAAAGTAAGGAAAGAATTACCTGAATCTACTTCTCTAATAGGTTTCGCAGGTAGTCCTTGGACAGTAATGACTTACATGTTAGAAGGAAAAGGTAAACAAGACTTTAGAGTTAGCAAAAAATTTATTTATGAAAATGAAGAATTAGCAAAAGAATTAATTAATTTTATTACAGAAAAAACAATTTATCATCTTATAAATCAAATAAAATCAGGTGCAAATATAATAAAAATCTTTGATTCATGGGCTGGTATTTTACCAGAAGAAGAATTTAAAAAATTTGTAATAGAACCAACGAAGAAAATAATAAAGAGTATAAAGGGAGCTTTTCCTGATATTCCTATTATTACTTTTCCTAAAGGTGCAGGGCTTTTATATGAAAAATTTTTAGAAGAAGTACCAATGGATGTTTTAGCTATTGACCCATTAATACCGCTTGAGAAAATGAAATTGTGGAGTAATAAAGTAACAGTGCAGGGTAATTTAGATCCGGTAATATTGCTTACTAATAAAAAAATAATAAAAGAAAAAATCCATAAAATTTTATCAATAATGGAAAATAAGAATTTTATTTTTAATTTAGGACATGGTATTTTACCGGAAACACCGCCAGAAAATGTAGAATTTTTAGTAGAATGCATTAGGGAATATGAATATAAATAAAAAAAAAATAGCAATAGTGCTTTTTAATTTAGGAGGTCCAGATAGTCTTAAATCAGTGAAGCCATTCTTATTTAATTTGTTTTATGATAAAGCTATTATTAATCTACCTAACCCATTACGCTATATTATTGCTAAATTAATATCTACAACGAGAGAAAAGAAATCTCAAAAAATATATTCTCTAATAGGGGGTAAATCGCCTTTACTTGAAGAAACAGAAAAACAAAAATTAGCATTGGCAGAAAATTTAAAACAAGCTAACAATGAAGATTTTAATATTTTTATAAATATGCGTTATGCTTCGCCGCAAATAGAAGAAACCATAAAGCAAATAAAAGAATATAATCCTACAGAGGTGATATTATTACCCTTATATCCACAATTCTCAACAACAACTACAGGTTCATCGGTAAAGAATTTTTTAAGTAACTTTGATTTTAATATTCCGGTTAAAGTTGTTTGTTGTTATCCAGTAGAAGAAAATTTTATAAAAGCTCATACTGCTTTAATAAAAGAAAAAATATTTGATAAAAACTCTAGAGTATTATTTTCAGCTCATGGTTTGCCTCAAAAAATAATAGATGCAGGAGATCCATATAGTTTTCAAGTAGAAGAAACAGTAAAAGCAGTAGTTAAAGAGTTAAATATAAAAGATCTAGATTATAAAGTAACTTATCAAAGTAGAGTAGGACCTGTAGAATGGTTAAAGCCAAATACAGAAGATGAAATAGAAATAGCAGGGAAGCAAAATAAAAATATAATAATTGTGCCTATAGCTTTCGTTTCTGAACACGTAGAAACACTAGTTGAGCTCGATATTGAATATAAATTAATTGCAGATAAGTATAAAATAAAATATAATAGAACCCCAACGCTTAGTACAAATAAAATTTTTATTAAAAGTTTGACAAGTATTTTATTAAAATTTATTAATAAAAAAGAGGGTGATTTTTTAGTAGCTAGTAGTAATAGTGAAAGAATATGTCCTGATAAATTTAGTAAATGTTTGTGCTTTACCTCATTCCCGCCTACGCGGGAATCCAGTAAATAAAAAATTATAAAAACAAGGATAGAAAATGGCAAATTACTACCTATGGTTTAAATCAATTCATCTAATTTCTGCGATATGCTGGATGGCTGGATTGTTATATTTACCACGGATATATGTTTATCATACTAAGGTCAAAGTAGGTAATGAAACAGATAAAACTTTCCAAATAATGGAGTTAAAGCTCCTTAGATTCATCATGAATCCCGCAATGATTAGCACCTTTATATTTGGTTTAATAAATGCTTATATTTATGGATTTGCTGCCCTTGATACTTGGTTTCATGTTAAGATGTTTGCAGTATTAATTTTAGTAATATTTCATGGCTTACTTGCAAGATGGCGAAAAGATTTTGCCATTGGCAAGAATGTTCATTCAGAAAAATTTTACCGCATAGTAAATGAAATTCCTGCCATTTGCATGATTGTTGCGGTTATTATGGTTATAGTAAAACCTTTTGACTAATATAGTAATGGTAAACTGATTTGAACGCATGTAGCACGTTGTTTTCTTAGTCTCTTATCTTTTTAAAAAATTCTTTCATTAATAAGGCAGAATCTTCAGCAAAAATTCCGCTATATATCTCTGGTCTATGAAAGCAGGCTTTGCTGTTAAAATATCTCAAACTGCTCTCAACTGCTCCATGTTTTGAATCAGAAGCACCATAAAATAAACGTTTTAATCTATTATGAGCGATAGCTGCCGCACACATAGCACAAGGTTCTAGAGTAACGTAAATATCATAATCGCTTAAATTTTTGGAAGATATAATTCTGCATGCTTCATTAATTGCAATAATTTCAGCATGATAAAGAGCATTATTTTTTTCTTCTGTGTTGTTATAACTTTTAGATATAATTTTCTGATTTTCTCTATCAACAATAACTGCTCCAACCGGCACTTCGTTTTTACTAAAAGCAATTTCTGCTTGTTTTAAGGCTTCTCGCATGAAAAAATTATCAAAATTCATCTAACAATATATTCACGATAATTGACATGCTCTTCCACCCCATAAGGATCTTGGTGGATTATTATTTCAGAGTCAGGGAATTCTTGTAATATATCAAAGGCAATTTCATCGCTAATTTCATGAGCATTATAAAGCGACATATTGCCATCCATTTCTAAGTGGCATTGTATAAAAGCTTTTTGGGCGGCATATCTAGTTTTCATTTCATGTATACCTTTCACGCCACGATGCTTGTTAATTATTGCAATAATTTTTTGTCTGTCTTGTTCTGGTAATTCGTGATCAACTAAATTTTTAAAAGCTTTTTTGAATAGGGAATAAGAAGTATGAAATATATATAATGCAATAACCACCCCAAATAAAGGATCAACAAACCAAAAACGATCACTTAAATTTAAAGAGATAATTACTATAACATTAGTAAGTAAATCGGTAAAATAATGTAGCTTATCAGCTTTAATTATATCTGATTTAGTTTTTTTTATTACATAGGTTTGATAAAGCACTAAGATAATTGTTAAAAATATACATATGTACATTATCATCGTACCATCGCTAATATTTTCTGGTTTAGTTTTTTCAAACAAGGATTTGATAGAGGAAAAACCGACAAAAAAAGCTGATGCAAAGAAAAATATTGATTGAGAGAAAAGTGTTAAATCCTGCATTTTTTCATGCCCAAATCTGTGATGATAATCTGGTGGTTGCAATGCAAATCTTAAAGCTATTAAATTTATAAAAGAAGAAGTTATGTCAAGCATTGAGTCAATCAAAGAAGCAAGTATTGATTGCGAATCAGTCACAAACCAAGCATATATTTTTACGCTTAGAATAATTAATGCTGTAGTAACTGATAAGTAAGATGCCGATTTTATTAATAAATTCCGACTATTAATGTCCATAAATAATATTTCTAATTCCTTTTAGTAGTTTAACAAAGAAAATATAAAATTCAATTAGAATTAGGTTTATACTTTACAAAATTCCAAAAACCGTATAATTAGTTATATATGGTACTTATAATAATGAGAAATCATATGAAAATAATATCTAAAATTATAGTTATATTACTTGCGGCTTCAATGTTGCAAGCATGCCAAGGTCCGGGCGGCATGAATAAGCAAGGTAGTGGTACGCTAATTGGCGGAACAGCCGGTGCATTACTAGGTTCTCAATTTGGTGGTGGTACAGGACGACTTGCTGCAGTAGGAGCAGGTGCATTACTTGGTGCAATCCTTGGTAACCAAATTGGTGCAGGTATGGATGAACAAGATAGAAAACTTGCAGAGCTTACCTCCCAAAGAGCTTTAGAAGCTGCACCAAGTGGTAGCAGTGTACAATGGCGTAATCCTGATAATGGTAATTATGGTACTGTAACACCAAGCAAAGCTTATAAAAACAATACCGGTCAATATTGCCGTGAATATACCCAAACAGTTGTAGTAGGTGGAAAACAACAAAAAGCTTATGGCAGTGCCTGCCGTCAACCTGATGGACAATGGCAAGTTGTTAATTGATTATTGAAGCGTCATTGATGTCATCCCGTGGACAAGCCACGGGATGACAATGCTTTATTTAACCGCATAGCGAAAATCTAGGGAGCTTGCTCCCTAGATGGATAGCGTTATAATATAAGCGTTGGCATATTATAATTTAGTAGAATGGAATTGAGGCGTAATAGTCATCATGTTTTTAGAATAATGTATCACTTTGTGTGGATACCAAAATCAACTAAACGCAATGGATAAAATTGAAAAAGAAACAAAGCAGTTTGGCTTTGTTGCATAAATAAGCTTTTGAATATACTGCCCCTAACCCCGCAATGCTAGCCTAGCCAACAGGCACAGAGATAGGTTTACCAATTTCAAACATTTTGTTTAATAAGTGGCATTTAATAGACATTTCTTTTGTCATATTTTGATCATGTCTTGATAGAAACTTACTACCAAAAGAAGTTTTAAATCGAAAGAACGTGTTCTCTACACGCTCCCTTCTACCATAATTATTCTTTACCCTCCATGCTTGGTATCCTTTGTTTTGTTGATATATATAGCTAACGCGGAAAGGTTTTTACCATAGTTTTTGTATTTACTCACATATTCACCAGATCTCAATCCTATTAAACATTGCTGGACTAACTTTAAAAACTGTTTACGTAAAATTATTGATCAATGCCTAAGTTTTTCCTAATCTGTGGTAGAAACATTTCCGTGTTAGCTATAACAGCTGCATCTCTCTCAGTTTTATCCCTAAGCGATTGAACTTTTACTGAAGAGTTTGGGGGTCTAATAACTGGTTTTATCTTCTTCTTTCTCAACAATTGATATGTAGATTCACCGTCATACCCTCGATCTCCCAGAAAATCCTTGGCTCTGACATTAGCTATTAGTAGTCCAATCTGTGATCTATCATCTATAGTATGCTCTGTGGTACTATCGGCAAGTATCATACCTTGATCTTCTATAACGATATGTAGCTTTTTCCATATGCGACGCTTATATTGCTTACCATGCTTATTTTCTAGCCATTCGTTCCCTGTGTAGGCTTGTATCCCTGTACTATCCATTGAAATACAACTAAATTCTTTATCTTGATTTCCATGTAAATACCTAAGATCTAATGACTTCATACGCTTACTTAATGTTGTATAGTCTGGACATCTAATAGATAAACCCGATATTTCAAAGAGCCAGTTTATAAAGCCTTGGGTTTGGCGTAACTTAAGACCGAATAAGCATCTGATCTTCAAACACTGTAATATAGCGTGATCACTATAGCGTCTAGGTCTTCCTCGTTTCATTTCCTCTCTGTAATCAGCATACCAGCCAATCGCCAAATCACTGGCAATCATAAAATCTATGCGACCCCTATTGCGTAAAAAATTATTATATTCTGACCAATTCGTTATTTTATATTTAGAATACTTGCGTGATTTACTAAAAGGGGCTTTCTTCCGAGATCTCATATAATCTGGATTATTTTTTAATTCAGGACATCTTACCAGATTATCACCACTCTTGCTCTACAAATTTTATTTATGCAACAAAGCCGGCCGTGATAAAAGCACTATATGTTATGAACTCAAGAGAATGAGGCATAATTATAGACCAGATAGGGCTAACACACTTGCTTGCAGTTTAAGGCAAGGTAAGAGAAAAAGAAAATTAGATATTGATAATAATTTACGAGCAGAAATAATAAAGCAGTTAACACAGGGTATTTCACCAGATATAATTTCAGGTAGACGTAAACTATCACGAGATACTGTCAATATTTCTACAGAGAGTATATACCAGTTTATTTATACATCTCCTATAGCACAAAGGCAAAAATTATATTTATCTTTAGCAAGAAAAAGGAAAAATAGGTTGCATCATGGTACAAGAATCAGAAACAAAAGAATTACAATACCAAATCGAGTTTCCATTACTGAAAGACCAGAGATAAATAGAAAGATAGCAGCAATAGGTCATTTAGAAGGTGATTTAACTTTTAACAAAGGTAATCAAAGTCGTAATATAGGCGCTCTTGTGGATATCAGAACACAAAAAGTGTTTCTCACTTTAAACCGTTCAAAAAGAACACAAGATGTGATTGGTAACATGAATAAAAAACTTAAACAATTGTCGCATATAATCAAAAGCATAACGTTAGATAATGGCAAAGAATTTACCAATCATGAACAACTATTGCCAAAATCTGAACGAAAAGTATATTTTTGCAATCCTTATTCTCCATGGCAAAAACCATTGATAGAGAAGATTAACTCAATGGTGCACAGAGTATACTCTAAATCTTTAGATATAAAAAAATTAACAATAAAGCAATTACAAGAAATTGAGGATTTTTTAAATAATTTACCAAGAAAAGTGCTCGGTTATAAAACACCCAATGAGGTATGGGAAGAAAATATAAATCTGGCTTAATTAATCTCTCAGGGTTTAATTCCCCGAAGCTCTGCTTCGTGATATCATAAGAAACAACTAAAACTTTTTTAGATACCTCGTAGCTCTGCTGCGAGGAGCATCATTACTGGAATTTACCATTAAAAATATAGGTAACAGAAATGCAAATAGAGAAGAATAAAAAAATAAATGAAGCAATAGATTTGCTGATAGAAGGCGGAGTAGATTTAAAAACAGTACTAAGTCAGAATGGATTAATTAAGGAATTAACCAAGGGTATTTTAGAGCGAGCACTGCATGCTGAGATGTCAGAACATTTAGGTTATAGCAAGTATGATAGAGCTGAAACTGAGAATGCGAGGAATGGTAGTTTTAGTAAGAATCTGATTAGTGAGAATGGTACTATAGAGATAAATGTTCCAAGAGACAGACAAGGTAAATTTGAACCTATAATAGTCTCAAAGAAACAAACAAGAATAGATGGCTTAGACCAAAAGATAATATCCTTATATGCGAAGGGTATGAGTGTGTCTGATATTAAAACACAATTGCAAGAATTATATGGAGCTGAGATCAGTGAGAGCCTAATCAGCAGGATTACAGATGAAGTAATAGATGAGGTCAAGATTTGGCAGAGTAGACCTCTTGAATCAGTATACCCTATAGTATATTTTGACTGTTTAGTAGTGAAAGTAAGACAAGATAAACTTATTATTAATAAATCAGTATATGTAGCTTTAGGAATAGATTTATCTGGCAGAAAGGATATTTTAGGCTTATGGATAAGTGAGAATGAAGGAGCTAAATTTTGGCTTGGTAATTTTACTGAAATGAAGAATCGAGGAGTAAAAGATATCTTAATTGCTTGTAGTGATAATCTAACTGGTATGTCTGATGCTATTGCATCAGTATATCCGAAAACTGAACATCAAATTTGTATTGTCCATCAGATCAGGAATAGCCTCAAATATGTATCATATAAAGATAGAAAGCAATTAGCAGCGGATTTGAAACTAATCTATACTTCTGCTACTGAAAAAGAAGCAGAATTAGCTCTTGAGTCATTTGATCAAAAATGGAGTAAGCAATATCCGCATATAGCTAAATCTTGGTATAATAATTGGGATAATTTGATAATTTTCTTGCAATATCCAAAGGAGATTCGTAAGATCATTTACACTACAAATGCGATAGAATCGCTGAATAGCCAATTGAGAAAAGTTACTAAGAATAAACGCATCTTTCCAAATGATGACGCAGTATTTAAAGTTTTATATCTGACAATTGATTATATTACCAAAAAATGGTCTATGCCTATCCCCAATTGGAATGAAGCTATGGCTCATTTTATGATCAAATTTGATGGTAGAATTTAATGGTTCACGAAATTTACACAATTGATGAGACAGAGCCGTAATTGAAGATAAAGAATTAGTAGGGGAGGGGTAATCTATATTGTATAAGGTGTCATATCAAATCTTGACTTCTACAGAAATGAACACAGTTATTTGTACAGATCCTAGAGCTAGGTGATGATAACAATACAAATTAATATTATATTAATATCTTAATAAAAAATTAACTATCTTACTATAGATTTGTTTTTTTGTGTTAATTTTTGTTGTTGTTTTGCTACTTGACGCTTTACTATCTGATTTAATTCCTCACGTCGTTTTTTATAATTGTATGGAATTATGCCGTCTATTTTTGGATCTGTATTTTCATCGATGAAAACAGAATTATTGTATGAGCGTTTTGTTTGCATATGTTATTCCGAATAATTTTTTCAAAAAAATGATGATAAAAGGAGTTTTACTTTTTGTTTAAAAAGAATATCTGTAAAGAACAGAAATTTAAGATTTTTTAAGTTTAGAGAATTTGTTAGTTTTTGTAGGCACTTCTTCTTTAGTAACTAAGCTAGCATTCGTCCCATCTAAGTTAAAACGCTGAGCACCTTCAATAAGAAGTTTTTTATATCTGTAATCAGAGCAATATCTTCTAAAGAATCTCTTGATTTGTTGTTTTGAGAAATTATCTTTCTCGTACTCTATAACTTCCTTGCTTATACCTATAGCAAGTGGTTTTGCTGGGATAGAAAAGCATAGAACCTGAATTCTGGATTAGCTAATTTTGAGATATAGCAGGTTTGTTAGGTTTCATAGAGTATGCAATTAGGGCGGATAAGATATGTACAAAGGCATTCCAAATTGATCTATGTCTTGTATGTTCGATCTCGAAAGAACCCTTCAGCACACTAAATACTGTTTCGATAATCGAGCGTTTGCGTAATAATATTTTTTCAAATAATGGCATAAGTTTATTCTTCATTTTCTTCTTTATGCCAGTTACTAACTTGAGTCCTTGACTGTATAGATCATCAAAAAGCTCTTGTTTGATATAACCCTTATCGCCAAACAATAATCCCGTGATATGTTTGGTTATTGTCGAAACCGGTGCTCTATCATCTACATTACCAGGCGTTAGTTTTAGACCTTGAATTTCACCTTTTTCGTTAATAAGCAAATGTAACTTTAGACCAAAAAACCAACTTTTTGTTGTTTTACCCAAAGCAGCAATACCAGCAAATACTTTATTACGAGAGATTCTTTTTGGATGACACACTGCTAAAGATGTGGGCTTTGTTGCATAAATAAGATTTGTAGAGCAAGAGTGGTGATAATCTGGTAAGATGTCCTGAATTAAAAATAATCCAGATTATATGAGATCTCGGAAGAAAGCCCCTTTTAGTAAATCACGCAAGTATTCTAAATATAAAATAACGAATTGGTCAGAATATAATAATTTTTTACGCAATAGGGGTCGCATAGATTTTATGATTGCCAGTGATTTGGCGATTGGCTGGTATGCTGATTACAGAGAGGAAATGAAACGAGGAAGACCTAGACGCTATAGTGATCACGCTATATTACAGTGTTTGAAGATCAGATGCTTATTCGGTCTTAAGTTACGCCAAACCCAAGGCTTTATAAACTGGCTCTTTGAAATATCGGGTTTATCTATTAGATGTCCAGACTATACAACATTATAGCTAACGCGGAAAGGTTTTTACCATAGTTTTTGTATTTACTCACATATTCACCAGATCTAAATCCTATTAAACATTGCTGGACTAACTTTAAAAACTGTTTACGTAAAATTATTGATCAATGCCTAAGTTTTTCCTAATCTGTGGTAGAAACATTTCCGTGTTAGCTATAAGTAAGCGTATGAAGTCATTAGATCTTAGGTATTTACATGGAAATCAAGATAAAGAATTTAGTTGTATTTCAATGGATAGTACAGGGATACAAGCCTACACAGGGAACGAATGGCTAGAAAATAAGCATGGTAAGCAATATAAGCGTCGCATATGGAAAAAGCTACATATCGTTATAGAAGATCAAGGTATGATACTTGCCGATAGTACCACAGAGCATACTATAGATGATAGATCACAGATTGGACTACTAATAGCTAATGTCAGAGCCAAGGATTTTCTGGGAGATCGAGGGTATGACGGTGAATCTACATATCAATTGTTGAGAAAGAAGGGCTTTGTTGCATAAATAAGCTTTTGAATATACTGCCCCTAACCCCGCAATGCTAGCCTAGCCAACAGGCACAGAGATAGGTTTACCAATTTCAAACATTTTGTTTAATAAGTGGCATTTAATAGACATTTCTTTTGTCATATTTTGATCATGTCTTGATAGAAACTTACTACCAAAAGAAGTTTTAAATCGAAAGAACGTGTTCTCTACACGCTCCCTTCTACCATAATTATTCTTTACCCTCCATGCTTGGTATCCTTTGTTTTGTTGATATATAACAGCTGCATCTCTCTCAGTTTTATCCCTAAGCGATTGAACTTTTACTGAAGAGTTTGGGGGTCTAATAACTGGTTTTATCTTCTTCTTTCTCAACAATTGATATGTAGATTCACCGTCATACCCTCGATCTCCCGGCTTTGTTGCATAAATAAGCTTTTGAATATACTGCCCCTAACCCCGCAATGCTAGCCTAGCCAACAGGCACAGAGATAGGTTTACCAATTTCAAACATTTTGTTTAATAAGTGGCATTTAATAGACATTTCTTTTGTCATATTTTGATCATGTCTTGATAGAAACTTACTACCAAAAGAACAGGAGTTTCGCACTTAGCAAATAATATGCTAATCTAGAGAAAAATAGTTTTAGATAAAAATGACAAGATCAAAATGTAGCAAAGATTTATATAAATCATTCTTACAAGCAAGTAGTGTAAGATATACTAGCAAAGCATTATCTGAAGTAAGTCCATTAGATCTATCGCACGATAGTGCAAGTCGATGGTTAAAGAGTAAGGATTTTCGCCCTAGCGAAATCTATAGCAAAGTGTCAAAATATATTGATCTGGAAGATCCTTGTTTATTAGTGGGAGATGACACCTTATTGTCAAAGCAATACAGTAAGAGGATCGAGCTTGTAAATTATCAATATTCTGGGGCTGTACATGATGTTATACCTGGTATAGGAATGGTAAACTTACTGCATTACAATACTCAAATTGATCAATCTACTCCTGTAGATTATAGAATATATGATAAAGAAACTGATGGTAAAACAAAGAACGAGCATTTTCGTGATATGCTTACTTTAGCTAAAGAAAGAGGTATCAAGCCTGATGCTATAGTTATGGATGCTTGGTATAGTGGTTTGGATAATTTAAAACATATACGTAATTTAGGTTGGATATGGGTTACCAACCTAAGAAAAAATAGAAAAGTTAATCGTAATGTTAGCTTGGAAACTTTAGAGATTCCCGATGAAGGGCTAAAAATTCACCTACGTGGATACGGTTGGGTTACGGTATTTAAGTTTGTGGCAAAAAATGGTCGCATTGATTACATAACAACTAATTTAGAGAATCCTACACGTGAGCAAATAGAGAAAATTGTTAAGGCGCGTTGGTCTATAGAAGTTTATCATCGAGAATTGAAACAAACTTGTGGTATTGAATGCTGTCAGGCACGCACGGGTCGAGCTCAAAGAAATCATATTTGCCTTGCTGTATTGGCCTGGCTTGATATGAACAAAAGGAGGATAAATGAAAACATTACTTTATATCAACAAACTTGGGAAGTTATAAAAACATCAATTCAGAACAACATTAAATGGCTTCTAACTAATACACAATTTTGCTAAGTGCGAAACTCCTGAAGAAGTTTTAAATCGAAAGAACGTGTTCTCTACACGCTCCCTTCTACCATAATTATTCTTTACCCTCCATGCTTGGTATCCTTTGTTTTGTTGATATATAACAGCTGCATCTCTCTCAGTTTTATCCCTAAGCGATTGAACTTTTACTGAAGAGTTTGGGGGTCTAATAACTGGTTTTATCTTCTTCTTTCTCAACAATTGATATGTAGATTCACCGTCATACCCTCGATCTCCCAGAAAATCCTTGGCTCTGACATTAGCTATTAGTAGTCCAATCTGTGATCTATCATCTATAGTATGCTCTGTGGTACTATCGGCAAGTATCATACCTTGATCTTCTATAACGATATGTAGCTTTTTCCATATGCGACGCTTATATTGCTTACCATGCTTATTTTCTAGCCATTCGTTCCCTGTGTAGGCTTGTATCCCTGTACTATCCATTGAAATACAACTAAATTCTTTATCTTGATTTCCATGTAAATACCTAAGATCTAATGACTTCATACGCTTACTTAATGTTGTATAGTCTGGACATCTAATAGATAAACCCGATATTTCAAAGAGCCAGTTTATAAAGCCTTGGGTTTGGCGTAACTTAAGACCGAATAAGCATCTGATCTTCAAACACTGTAATATAGCGTGATCACTATAGCGTCTAGGTCTTCCTCGTTTCATTTCCTCTCTGTAATCAGCATACCAGCCAATCGCCAAATCACTGGCAATCATAAAATCTATGCGACCCCTATTGCGTAAAAAATTATTATATTCTGACCAATTCGTTATTTTATATTTAGAATACTTGCGTGATTTACTAAAAGGGGCTTTCTTCCGAGATCTCATATAATCTGGATTATTTTTAATTCAGGACATCTTACCAGATTATCACCACTCTTGCTCTACAAATCTTATTTATGCAACAAAGCCCTGCTGATTAGGCTCTCACTGATCTCAGCTCCATATAATTCTTGCAATTGTGTTTTAATATCAGACACACTCATACCCTTCGCATATAAGGATATTATCTTTTGGTCTAAGCCATCTATTCTTGTTTGTTTCTTTGAGACTATTATAGGTTCAAATTTACCTTGTCTGTCTCTTGGAACATTTATCTCTATAGTACCATTCTCACTAATCAGATTCTTACTAAAACTACCATTCCTCGCATTCTCAGTTTCAGCTCTATCATACTTGCTATAACCTAAATGTTCTGACATCTCAGCATGCAGTGCTCGCTCTAAAATACCCTTGGTTAATCTCTCAGGGTTTAATTCCCCGAAGCTCTGCTTCGTGATATCATAAGAAACAACTAAAACTTTTTTAGATACCTCGTAGCTCTGCTGCGAGGAGCATCATTAAAAATTTTTTGTCAAAACTTCAGTTACTTACCATCAAACACCATTTCATCATGGAGATTTGCAGCAAGAACAAGATAATAACGTTAAAAAACTAGGAGGTACTAAACATCACTCTAAATGTGAAATAATACAATTATCTTTCTTCTTTATTTTCATATAACCTATCTAGAATTTACACAAATTCTAAATTCTATGCATTTTTTAAAAATGCATAGAACCTAAGTAACCCGTCATCTAATATTATTTAAAATTTGATAAAGTTATTTAAATATATTATAAGTAGACCTTTTTAAGGTATTACAAAACAATATGAGTCAGAAGCTTTATATTAAAACTTACGGATGTCAGATGAATGTGTATGACTCCGTTAAGATGCAGGATTTGCTATATCCTTATGGCTATGAGCCTACGGAAAATATCGAAGAAGCAGATGTTATTATTTTAAATACTTGCCATATTAGAGAAAAAGCCGCAGAAAAAACCTATTCAGAACTTGGTCGTATTAAAAAATTACAAGATGCACGAAAAAAACAAGGTCTAAATTCATCAATAATAGTAGTAGCTGGCTGCGTTGCACAAGCTGAGGGCGAAGAAATTTTTACCAGAACTCCTTATGTTGATATCGTAGTCGGTCCTCAATCTTATTATAATTTACCTGAATTAATTTCTAAAGTTGTTAGACACGAAAAACACTTAATCGATCTTGATTTTGTTGAAGAAGCAAAATTTGACCAATTACCTGAACAGTTATATCCGCAAGGAGCTAGTAGCTTTATATCAGTGCAAGAGGGGTGCGATAAGTTTTGTACTTTTTGCGTAGTACCTTATACTAGAGGTGCTGAATTTTCAAGAAACGTAGAGCAAGTTTATAGAGAAGCCTTAAAGGTAGTTAGTAGCGGTGCTAAAGAAATCATGCTGCTTGGACAGAATGTTAATGCTTATCACGGCAAAACATCAGACGATAAAGTATTTACTCTTGCTGATTTGATAAGGCATTTAGCAAAAATTCCAAATTTAGAGAGATTACGTTACACCACGTCACATCCGATAGATATGACAGATGATTTAATAAGCTTGCACGGCTTAGAGCCTAAATTAATGCCGTTTTTACATCTTCCAGTGCAATCAGGTTCAAATAAAATACTCAAGGCAATGAACCGCAAACATGATCGGGATTATTACTTTGATATAATTGATCACTTAAGAAAAGCAAGACCTGATATAGTTTTATCTTCTGATTTCATTGTTGGATTTCCTGGCGAAACAGATGAAGATTTTGCAGATACTTTAGATTTAGTCCGCAAAGTAAAATATGGTCAATGCTATTCATTTAAATATAGCCCACGTCCTGGTACCCCAGGTGCAACAAGAACCGATCAGATGCCTGAGCATATTAAATCAGAAAGATTAACCATCTTACAACAAGAATTATCAAATCAGCAGCTAGCCTTTAATGAAAGCTGTGTAGGTTCTACAATGAAAGTTTTATTTGATCGTGATGGTAAATTTGATGATCAAATAATAGGTAAAACACCTTATATGCAATCCGTATATATCTCAAACCCTAATAAAGATTTACTTGGTAAAATTATTGAGGTAAAAATTACTAAAGCAGCACTTAATAGTGTAACTGGTGAAATATACCGTTAATACTTTAAAGAGTCTTTTGCAATGATTGTGTAAATTTTTGTTGAGCCTATATTAGAAATGATGCTCCTCGCAGCAGAGCTACGAGGTATCTAAAAAAGTTTTAGTTGTTTCTTATGATATCACGAAGCAGAGCTTCGGGGAATTAAACCCTGAGAGATTAAAAATTGATTATATCTGGCTTAATTAATTATAGAACTTTCCGTAGTCCAATCTGTGATCTATCATCTATAGTATGCTCTGTGGTACTATCGGCAAGTATCATACCTTGATCTTCTATAACGATATGTAGCTTTTTCCATATGCGACGCTTATATTGCTTACCATGCTTATTTTCTAGCCATTCGTTCCCTGTGTAGGCTTGTATCCCTGTACTATCCATTGAAATACAACTAAATTCTTTATCTTGATTTCCATGTAAATACCTAAGATCTAATGACTTCATACGCTTACTTAATGTTGTATAGTCTGGACATCTAATAGATAAACCCGATATTTCAAAGAGCCAGTTTATAAAGCCTTGGGTTTGGCGTAACTTAAGACCGAATAAGCATCTGATCTTCAAACACTGTCAGGAGTTTCGCACTTAGCAAAAAGTATGTTAATCTAGAGAAAAATAGTTTTAGATAAAAATGACAAGAACAAAATGTAGCAAGGACTTATATAAATCATTTTTACAAGCAAGTAGTGTCAGATATACTAGCAAGGCATTATCTGAAGTGAGTCCAGTAGATCTATCTCACGATAGTGCAAGTCGATGGTTAAAGAGTAAGGATTTTCGTCCTAGCGAAATCTATAAGGAAGTGTCAAAATATATAGATTGGGAAGCACCGTGTTTATTAGTGGGGGATGACACCTTATTATCAAAGCAATACAGTCAGAAGATTGAGCTTGTACGTTATCAATATTCTGGAGCTGTACATGATGTTATACCTGGTATAGGAATGGTAAACTTACTACATTACAATACTAAAATTGCTCAATCTACTCCCGTAGATTATAGAATATATGATAAAGACACTGATGGTAAAACAAAGAATGAGCATTTTTGTGATATGCTTACTTTAGCTAAAGAAAGAGGTCTCAATCCTGATGCCATAGTCATGGATGCTTGGTATAGCGGGTTGGAGAATTTAAAACATATACGTAATTTAGGCTGGCTATGGGTTACCACCCTAAGGAAAAATAGAAAAGTTAATCATAATGTTAGCTTGGAAAGTTTAGAGATACCCGATGAGGGGCTAAAAATTCACCTACGTGGATACGGTTGGGTTACGGTATTTAAGTTTGTGGCAAAGAATGGTCGCATTGATTACATAACAACGAACTTGGAAAATCCCACACGTGAGCAAATAGAGAAAATTGTTAAGGCACGTTGGTCTATAGAGGTTTATCATCGAGAATTAAAACAAACTTGTGGTATTGAACGCTGTCAGGCACGCACGGGCCGAGCTCAAAGAAATCATATTTGCCTTGCAGTATTTGCCTGGCTTGATATGAATAAAAGGAGGATAAATGAAAACATTACTTTATATCAACAAACTTGGGAAGTTATAAAAACATCAATTCAAAACAATATCAGATGGCTTTTAACTGATTCGCAACTTTGCTAAGTGCGAAACTCCTGACTGTAATTGTAATAGTTGAGATTATATCTTACATTTAGTAAAATAAATTAATTATTAAATGGAGATAAAGAATGAACTTAAATCAAAAAATAATAAAACCAAAATTAGGTTTACTTGAATTAGCTAAGAGCCTTGGTAGTATATCATCAGCATGTAAAGCGATGGGATATAGTAGAGATAGTTATTACAGATTTAAAGAACTGTATGAAACTGGTGGCGAAGAAGCGTTGTATGAAATTAGTCGAAGAAAGCCAATAATAGCGAATAGAGTTGATCCTGCTGTAGAGAAAGCAGTACTAGATATGGCAATAGAATATCCAGCATATGGTCAGCTAAGAGTATCAAATGAGCTTAAAAAGACAGGTGTACTTGTATCACCTGGGGGAGTAAGATCAATTTGGTTACGTAATGATTTAAACAACATCAGTAAAAGACTTAAAGCATTAGAAGCAAAAATGGCTCAAGATGGTATTGTGCTTACTGAGGCACAATTACAAGTGCTAGAGAAGCGTCGTAATGAAAAAGAAGCTCATGGAGAAATTGAGACACAGCATCCAGGGTATCTAGGATGCCAAGATACATATTATGTAGGCAACTTTAAGGGTATAGGTAAGGTTTATTCTCAGGTATTTATTGATAGCTACAGCAGAGTAGCTGATGTTAAACTATATACTGATAAAACAGCTTTAACTGCTGCTGATATGCTTAATGACCGAGTGTTACCATGGTATGAGACTCAAGGGATACCAATACTTCGTATTCTGACAGATCGTGGGTCAGAATATAAGGGGAATATAGAGCATCATGCTTTTGAATTATTTCTAAGTATCGAAGGTATAGAGCATACTACTACTAAAGCATATTCTCCTCAAACAAACGGTATGTGTGAGCGTTTTAATAAAACCATGAAACAAGAATTCTTTGATACAGCTATGCGGAAAAAGATTTATACAGCTCTTGATGACCTACAATTAGATCTTGATATCTGGCTAGAGTATTTCAATAATGAAAGACCTCATTCTGGTAAATATTGTTATGGAAAAACTCCTATGCAAACTTTTAAGGATAGTAAGAAATTAGCTGTTGAAAAGAATAATGAAATCTTGTATCTTGAATATGTATCTGACAGTCAAAATTTAACTGACAATCAGGGGCAAAATTTATAGTGTCTGTAAGATCAAATCTTAACTTCTACACTGTAATATAGCGTGATCACTATAGCGTCTAGGTCTTCCTCGTTTCATTTCCTCTCTGTAATCAGCATACCAGCCAATCGCCAAATCACTGGCAATCATAAAATCTATGCGACCCCTATTGCGTAAAAAATTATTATATTCTGACCAATTCGTTATTTTATATTTAGAATACTTGCGTGATTTACTAAAAGGGGCTTTCTTCCGAGATCTCATATAATCTGGATTATTTTTAATTCAGGACATCTTACCAGATTATCACCACTCTTGCTCTACAAATCTTATTTATGCAACAAAGCCGAGAGATGCAGCTGTTATATATCAACAAAACAAAGGATACCAAGCATGGAGGGTAAAGAATAATTATGGTAGAAGGGAGCGTGTAGAGAACACGTTCTTTCGATTTAAAACTTCTTTTGGTAGTAAGTTTCTATCAAGACATGATCAAAATATGACAAAAGAAATGTCTATTAAATGCCACTTATTAAACAAAATGTTTGAAATTGGTAAACCTATCTCTGTGCCTGTTGGCTAGGCTAGCATTGCGGGGTTAGGGGCAGTATATTCAAAAGCTTATTTATGCAACAAAGCCTTGAGGAACAATAAAACCAAACTCATGTAGTAGCCCCCTAATTTCATTAGCAAGTGCTGTACGATTTTTTACCAATCTCTCTCTTACCCTATGTATTGATAAAATTTCTTGTTGCTCTATAGTTTTAATTGCAACAAATCTCATATTAGGTCTTGTCACGGCTTCACATATCGCTTCAGCATCTGCTTGATCATTTTTATTAGTTTTAACATATGGTTTGACAAATTGCGGTGCCATTAGTTTTACTTCATGCCCTAATTTAGTTATTTCTCTTGCCCAATAACTAGAACCACCACAAGCTTCCATCCCTACTAAACATTGTGGTAAATTAGCCATATAGCTAACACGGGAAGGTTTTTACCATTGCTGCCGTTATTGCATCACGAAAATCTTTAAAGTTTTTAATAATTTTTCTCAAGTAATTTTTAAAATTAGCCCAACAGTGTTCAATAGAATTTAAATCTGGAGAATAGACCGGTAGATAAATAAGAGTACAACCCGCTTTTTCTATTAATTCCTTTACCAACGGTGACTTATGAATACTCGCATTATCCATTATTACACATTGTCCAGGTTTTAGTGATGGGCATAATAGCTCACCTACCCACTGATTAAATAATTGCTTATCAATATAACCGGAATGCTCTAACGGAGCAATTAATTCTTTGGTGCCCTTATTATAACCAGCAACTATATTTACTCGCTCAGTAGCAAAACCTGCTTGCTCTGAGTAAGCTCTTGTTCCTCTTTCTGACCATCCGTACAACATGGTTATATTATTACTTACCCCCATTTCGTCACAATACACAAGTTTATCAGATGCTATTTGATCAATATATTCCACAAATTGTTTTCTAGCTTCTTCATCCCTGCCTTTGTATTTTGGCTCTTTTTTTATATGTAATTTTCATTCTATGAAGCGTGTCATAAAATGTGCTCATTGGCAGCTCGGGCGCTACTGCATCTCTTATATCTATAGCTCGGCTATCAGGATTATTTGCTAAAAATTCAATTATATTCTCCTTATTAGTAAACCTAGCATCACGTCCACTTTGCAGATGTTGTCTTGAGCTGTAGTCTCCATTTTCTTTATAACGTCTAATCCAATTTGATATCGTATGACGCTCTATACCTAATAAGTCTGATATTGCTTTTATTCTATATTTAGAGGTTTTGTGAAGACTGATTACCCTATCTCTTAAATCCTGACTGTATGCTTTCATCTCTACCGTAGTTAAAATCATTATCTTACATTATTCTAAGGAATAATTCTAGTCGCGTTAGCTATAAATGTCAAAACCTGATCTCTCATCAATTTTTTCTTTAATACTGTCTTGCCATTTTTATCTACACCATGAATTTGAAAAATTCTTTTTGCAATATCTATACCAATTGTAGTAACCTCCATATGGACCTCCTTAATTGTTGTTTTAATATGTTAAATATTAACCCTAGAAGATTAGCAACTGCTTTTCATTCTCTATATCAGGAGGTCCATACCATTAGTCCACTATCCTATCTCTGTGCCTGTTGGCTAGGCTAGCATTGCGGGGTTAGGGGCAGTATATTCAAAAGCTTATTTATGCAACAAAGCCATATTTTTAATTACTTCTAATATAGGCTCAACAAAAATTTACACAATCATTGCAAAAGACTCGTCGATTCTGCGCATCTCCTCGCAATGACGGTCATAACAAATACTATTGATGTTATACTAATAATCTGCTATACAAGAAGCCTTAAGCGGTCGTGGCGAAATTGGTAGACGCGCAGCATTGAGGGTGCTGTTCTGTAAAAAGATTGGAAGTTCAAGTCTTCTCGACCGCACCATATCATGGATTTTTAAATTTACTTTAACTTCTCAATTTCTTCTTTTTTTAACCGCATAGCGAAAATCTAGGGAGCTTGCTCCCTAGATGGATAGCGTTATAATATAAGCGTTGGCATATTATAATTTAGTAGAATGGAATTGAGGCGTAATAGTCATCATGTTTTTAGAATAATGTATCACTTTGTGTGGATACCAAAATCAACTAAACGCAATGGATAAAATTGAAAAAGAAACAAAGCAGTTTAACCTGTTTTGAAACTCGGTCGCTTGCGGCCGAGTTCTTCATATCAGTGTATAGCTAACGCGACTAGAATTATTCCTTAGAATAATGTAAGATAATGATTTTAACTACGGTAGAGATGAAAGCATACAGTCAGGATTTAAGAGATAGGGTAATCAGTCTTCACAAAACCTCTAAATATAGAATAAAAGCAATATCAGACTTATTAGGTATAGAGCGTCATACGATATCAAATTGGATTAGACGTTATAAAGAAAATGGAGACTACAGCTCAAGACAACATCTGCAAAGTGGACGTGATGCTAGGTTTACTAAGAAGGAGAATATAATTGAATTTTGAGCAAATAATCCTGATAGCCGAGCTATAGATATAAGAGATGCAGTAGGACTTTGTTGCATAAATAAGCTTTTGAATATACTGCCCCTAACCCCGCAATGCTAGCCTAGCCAACAGGCACAGAGATAGGTTTACCAATTTCAAACATTTTGTTTAATAAGTGGCATTTAATAGACATTTCTTTTGTCATATTTTGAGGCTCTGTCTCATCAATTGTGTAAATTTCGTGAACCATTAAATTCTACCATCAAATTTGATCATAAAATGAGCCATAGGATAGTGGACTAATGGTATGGACCTCCTGATATAGAGAATGAAAAGCAGTTGCTAATCTTCTAGGGTTAATATTTAACATATTAAAACAACAATTAAGGAGGTCCATATGGAGGTTACTACAATTGGTATAGATATTGCAAAAAGAATTTTTCAAATTCATGGTGTAGATAAAAATGGCAAGACAGTATTAAAGAAAAAATTGATGAGAGATCAGGTTTTGACATTTATGGCTAATTTACCACAATGTTTAGTAGGGATGGAAGCTTGTGGTGGTTCTAGTTATTGGGCAAGAGAAATAACTAAATTAGGGCATGAAGTAAAACTAATGGCACCGCAATTTGTCAAACCATATGTTAAAACTAATAAAAATGATCAAGCAGATGCTGAAGCGATATGTGAAGCCGTGACAAGACCTAATATGAGATTTGTTGCAATTAAAACTATAGAGCAACAAGAAATTTTATCAATACATAGGGTAAGAGAGAGATTGGTAAAAAATCGTACAGCACTTGCTAATGAAATTAGGGGGCTACTACATGAGTTTGGTTTTATTGTTCCTCAAGGCATTAATAAGGTTATCACAAAATTAATTGAGATTTTAGATGCAGGGAAATTAAGCCAGTTAAGTTATCAAACATTTAGTGAACTAAAAGAAGAATTCTTAGATAATAACAGAAAAATAAAAGAGATAGAAAAACGATTAACAATGATAGCAAGTAACCTAACTCAATATCAACGATTAAGAGCTATACCTGGTCTTGGTTTAATTACTGCTACTGCTTTAATAGCATCAATAGGTAATGCTACAAGTTTTGAGAATGGCAGGCAATTATCGGCATGGCTAGGATTAGTGCCAAGACAACATTCAAGTGGTGGGAAGGATAAGCTGCTGGGAATTAGCAAGCGAGGTGATGTATACTTACGCACTTTATTAATTCAAGGGGCTAGAGCTGTACTAAATGCCAAGATAAGATTTACATCGGAAGAACAGAAATCTAAAAAAGATTTTAGCCAATTTACGAAATGGATGTTTAATTTATCTGAGCGAAGTAGCCATAATAAAACGACAGTTGCCATAGCTAATAAGTTGGCAAGAGTGGTGTTTGCTGTACTAAGATCAGGAGATGATTATGTAGAGAGTAAAGTTTGTAGCTAAAGAGTGTGTAGCATAGCACTTATAAGTAAAATAAATGGTGATTTATATAATGAATAGGTAAAAGCAAAACAATATGTAAGAGATTCCAACCCGAAATATGCTTGAGATAATTAATATTGATGGTAAATAAGACAAACCTTAGCTTACAAAAAAACTGCGTTTTTCAGTGGCTCTTTTAGAAGCCGATGGACTGATAAGTATATAGTTTGTAAGCCAGCGAATTCCATCAGGGCTGTAGAATAAATTAGGTTGATTTATCAGCTATAAGCCGGATACATGACTGCATTTGTTTGTTTTTATTATTGATGTTATTTTTTTCTTGCATTCTACAGGAGGTCCATACATGAAAAATCAAGACAAAAAAATGAGTAGTATGTTTTCCTAATTTTTCGATTATCAGGCAGCAATTTGCTGATAATTTTGCATATAATTCAGATATACATTCATAGGCTTTTTATAACCAATACTTGAATGAAATCTGTGATAATTATATTTATTCAGATAATGATCAATCCCCTCTTTTAACTCTTTAACATTGTTAAAATCATTAATAAAGATACAATTATATTTTAAAGTTCTAAAAAACCTTTCTATTACTATATTATCAATACTTCTACCTGGCTTTGTTGCATAAATAAGATTTGTAGAGCAAGAGTGGTGATAATCTGGTAAGATGTCCTGAATTAAAAATAATCCAGATTATATGAGATCTCGGAAGAAAGCCCCTTTTAGTAAATCACGCAAGTATTCTAAATATAAAATAACGAATTGGTCAGAATATAATAATTTTTTACGCAATAGGGGTCGCATAGATTTTATGATTGCCAGTGATTTGGCGATTGGCTGGTATGCTGATTACAGAGAGGAAATGAAACGAGGAAGACCTAGACGCTATAGTGATCACGCTATATTACAGTGTAGAAGTTAAGATTTGATCTTACAGACACTATAAATTTTGCCCCTGATTGTCAGTTAAATTTTGACTGTCAGATACATATTCAAGATACAAGATTTCATTATTCTTTTCAACAGCTAATTTCTTACTATCCTTAAAAGTTTGCATAGGAGTTTTTCCATAACAATATTTACCAGAATGAGGTCTTTCATTATTGAAATACTCTAGCCAGATATCAAGATCTAATTGTAGGTCATCAAGAGCTGTATAAATCTTTTTCCGCATAGCTGTATCAAAGAATTCTTGTTTCATGGTTTTATTAAAACGCTCACACATACCGTTTGTTTGAGGAGAATATGCTTTAGTAGTAGTATGCTCTATACCTTCGATACTTAGAAATAATTCAAAAGCATGATGCTCTATATTCCCCTTATATTCTGACCCACGATCTGTCAGAATACGAAGTATTGGTATCCCTTGAGTCTCATACCATGGTAACACTCGGTCATTAAGCATATCAGCAGCAGTTAAAGCTGTTTTATCAGTATATAGTTTAACATCAGCTACTCTGCTGTAGCTATCAATAAATACCTGAGAATAAACCTTACCTATACCCTTAAAGTTGCCTACATAATATGTATCTTGGCATCCTAGATACCCTGGATGCTGTGTCTCAATTTCTCCATGAGCTTCTTTTTCATTACGACGCTTCTCTAGCACTTGTAATTGTGCCTCAGTAAGCACAATACCATCTTGAGCCATTTTTGCTTCTAATGCTTTAAGTCTTTTACTGATGTTGTTTAAATCATTACGTAACCAAATTGATCTTACTCCCCCAGGTGATACAAGTACACCTGTCTTTTTAAGCTCATTTGATACTCTTAGCTGACCATATGCTGGATATTCTATTGCCATATCTAGTACTGCTTTCTCTACAGCAGGATCAACTCTATTCGCTATTATTGGCTTTCTTCGACTAATTTCATACAACGCTTCTTCGCCACCAGTTTCATACAGTTCTTTAAATCTGTAATAACTATCTCTACTATATCCCATCGCTTTACATGCTGATGATATACTACCAAGGCTCTTAGCTAATTCAAGTAAACCTAATTTTGGTTTTATTATTTTTTGATTTAAGTTCATTCTTTATCTCCATTTAATAATTAATTTATTTTACTAAATGTAAGATATAATCTCAACTATTACAATTACAGTCAGGAGTTTCGCACTTAGCAAAGTTGCGAATCAGTTAAAAGCCATCTGATATTGTTTTGAATTGATGTTTTTATAACTTCCCAAGTTTGTTGATATAAAGTAATGTTTTCATTTATCCTCCTTTTATTCATATCAAGCCAGGCAAATACTGCAAGGCAAATATGATTTCTTTGAGCTCGGCCCGTGCGTGCCTGACAGCGTTCAATACCACAAGTTTGTTTTAATTCTCGATGATAAACCTCTATAGACCAACGTGCCTTAACAATTTTCTCTATTTGCTCACGTGTGGGATTTTCCAAGTTCGTTGTTATGTAATCAATGCGACCATTCTTTGCCACAAACTTAAATACCGTAACCCAACCGTATCCACGTAGGTGAATTTTTAGCCCCTCATCGGGTATCTCTAAACTTTCCAAGCTAACATTATGATTAACTTTTCTATTTTTCCTTAGGGTGGTAACCCATAGCCAGCCTAAATTACGTATATGTTTTAAATTCTCCAACCCGCTATACCAAGCATCCATGACTATGGCATCAGGATTGAGACCTCTTTCTTTAGCTAAAGTAAGCATATCACAAAAATGCTCATTCTTTGTTTTACCATCAGTGTCTTTATCATATATTCTATAATCTACGGGAGTAGATTGAGCAATTTTAGTATTGTAATGTAGTAAGTTTACCATTCCTATACCAGGTATAACATCATGTACAGCTCCAGAATATTGATAACGTACAAGCTCAATCTTCTGACTGTATTGCTTTGATAATAAGGTGTCATCCCCCACTAATAAACACGGTGCTTCCCAATCTATATATTTTGACACTTCCTTATAGATTTCGCTAGGACGAAAATCCTTACTCTTTAACCATCGACTTGCACTATCGTGAGATAGATCTACTGGACTCACTTCAGATAATGCCTTGCTAGTATATCTGACACTACTTGCTTGTAAAAATGATTTATATAAGTCCTTGCTACATTTTGTTCTTGTCATTTTTATCTAAAACTATTTTTCTCTAGATTAACATACTTTTTGCTAAGTGCGAAACTCCTGACAGTGTTTGAAGATCAGATGCTTATTCGGTCTTAAGTTACGCCAAACCCAAGGCTTTATAAACTGGCTCTTTGAAATATCGGGTTTATCTATTAGATGTCCAGACTATACAACATTAAGTAAGCGTATGAAGTCATTAGATCTTAGGTATTTACATGGAAATCAAGATAAAGAATTTAGTTGTATTTCAATGGATAGTACAGGGATACAAGCCTACACAGGGAACGAATGGCTAGAAAATAAGCATGGTAAGCAATATAAGCGTCGCATATGGAAAAAGCTACATATCGTTATAGAAGATCAAGGTATGATACTTGCCGATAGTACCACAGAGCATACTATAGATGATAGATCACAGATTGGACTACGGAAAGTTCTATAATTAATTAAGCCAGATATAATCAATTTTTAATCTCTCAGGGTTTAATTCCCCGAAGCTCTGCTTCGTGATATCATAAGAAACAACTAAAACTTTTTTAGATACCTCGTAGCTCTGCTGCGAGGAGCATCATTTCTAATATAGGCTCAACAAAAATTTACACAATCATTGCAAAAGACTCTTTAAAGTATTAACGGTATATTTCACCAGTTACACTATTAAGTGCTGCTTTAGTAATTTTTACCTCAATAATTTTACCAAGTAAATCTTTATTAGGGTTTGAGATATATACGGATTGCATATAAGGTGTTTTACCTATTATTTGATCATCAAATTTACCATCACGATCAAATAAAACTTTCATTGTAGAACCTACACAGCTTTCATTAAAGGCTAGCTGCTGATTTGATAATTCTTGTTGTAAGATGGTTAATCTTTCTGATTTAATATGCTCAGGCATCTGATCGGTTCTTGTTGCACCTGGGGTACCAGGACGTGGGCTATATTTAAATGAATAGCATTGACCATATTTTACTTTGCGGACTAAATCTAAAGTATCTGCAAAATCTTCATCTGTTTCGCCAGGAAATCCAACAATGAAATCAGAAGATAAAACTATATCAGGTCTTGCTTTTCTTAAGTGATCAATTATATCAAAGTAATAATCCCGATCATGTTTGCGGTTCATTGCCTTGAGTATTTTATTTGAACCTGATTGCACTGGAAGATGTAAAAACGGCATTAATTTAGGCTCTAAGCCGTGCAAGCTTATTAAATCATCTGTCATATCTATCGGATGTGACGTGGTGTAACGTAATCTCTCTAAATTTGGAATTTTTGCTAAATGCCTTATCAAATCAGCAAGAGTAAATACTTTATCGTCTGATGTTTTGCCGTGATAAGCATTAACATTCTGTCCAAGCAGCATGATTTCTTTAGCACCGCTACTAACTACCTTTAAGGCTTCTCTATAAACTTGCTCTACGTTTCTTGAAAATTCAGCACCTCTAGTATAAGGTACTACGCAAAAAGTACAAAACTTATCGCACCCCTCTTGCACTGATATAAAGCTACTAGCTCCTTGCGGATATAACTGTTCAGGTAATTGGTCAAATTTTGCTTCTTCAACAAAATCAAGATCGATTAAGTGTTTTTCGTGTCTAACAACTTTAGAAATTAATTCAGGTAAATTATAATAAGATTGAGGACCGACTACGATATCAACATAAGGAGTTCTGGTAAAAATTTCTTCGCCCTCAGCTTGTGCAACGCAGCCAGCTACTACTATTATTGATGAATTTAGACCTTGTTTTTTTCGTGCATCTTGTAATTTTTTAATACGACCAAGTTCTGAATAGGTTTTTTCTGCGGCTTTTTCTCTAATATGGCAAGTATTTAAAATAATAACATCTGCTTCTTCGATATTTTCCGTAGGCTCATAGCCATAAGGATATAGCAAATCCTGCATCTTAACGGAGTCATACACATTCATCTGACATCCGTAAGTTTTAATATAAAGCTTCTGACTCATATTGTTTTGTAATACCTTAAAAAGGTCTACTTATAATATATTTAAATAACTTTATCAAATTTTAAATAATATTAGATGACGGGTTACTTAGGTTCTATGCATTTTTAAAAAATGCATAGAATTTAGAATTTGTGTAAATTCTAGATAGGTTATATGAAAATAAAGAAGAAAGATAATTGTATTATTTCACATTTAGAGTGATGTTTAGTACCTCCTAGTTTTTTAACGTTATTATCTTGTTCTTGCTGCAAATCTCCATGATGAAATGGTGTTTGATGGTAAGTAACTGAAGTTTTGACAAAAAATTTTTAATGATGCTCCTCGCAGCAGAGCTACGAGGTATCTAAAAAAGTTTTAGTTGTTTCTTATGATATCACGAAGCAGAGCTTCGGGGAATTAAACCCTGAGAGATTAACCAAGGGTATTTTAGAGCGAGCACTGCATGCTGAGATGTCAGAACATTTAGGTTATAGCAAGTATGATAGAGCTGAAACTGAGAATGCGAGGAATGGTAGTTTTAGTAAGAATCTGATTAGTGAGAATGGTACTATAGAGATAAATGTTCCAAGAGACAGACAAGGTAAATTTGAACCTATAATAGTCTCAAAGAAACAAACAAGAATAGATGGCTTAGACCAAAAGATAATATCCTTATATGCGAAGGGTATGAGTGTGTCTGATATTAAAACACAATTGCAAGAATTATATGGAGCTGAGATCAGTGAGAGCCTAATCAGCAGGGCTTTGTTGCATAAATAAGATTTGTAGAGCAAGAGTGGTGATAATCTGGTAAGATGTCCTGAATTAAAAATAATCCAGATTATATGAGATCTCGGAAGAAAGCCCCTTTTAGTAAATCACGCAAGTATTCTAAATATAAAATAACGAATTGGTCAGAATATAATAATTTTTTACGCAATAGGGGTCGCATAGATTTTATGATTGCCAGTGATTTGGCGATTGGCTGGTATGCTGATTACAGAGAGGAAATGAAACGAGGAAGACCTAGACGCTATAGTGATCACGCTATATTACAGTGTTTGAAGATCAGATGCTTATTCGGTCTTAAGTTACGCCAAACCCAAGGCTTTATAAACTGGCTCTTTGAAATATCGGGTTTATCTATTAGATGTCCAGACTATACAACATTAAGTAAGCGTATGAAGTCATTAGATCTTAGGTATTTACATGGAAATCAAGATAAAGAATTTAGTTGTATTTCAATGGATAGTACAGGGATACAAGCCTACACAGGGAACGAATGGCTAGAAAATAAGCATGGTAAGCAATATAAGCGTCGCATATGGAAAAAGCTACATATCGTTATAGAAGATCAAGGTATGATACTTGCCGATAGTACCACAGAGCATACTATAGATGATAGATCACAGATTGGACTACTAATAGCTAATGTCAGAGCCAAGGATTTTCTGGGAGATCGAGGGTATGACGGTGAATCTACATATCAATTGTTGAGAAAGAAGAAGATAAAACCAGTTATTAGACCCCCAAACTCTTCAGTAAAAGTTCAATCGCTTAGGGATAAAACTGAGAGAGATGCAGCTGTTATATATCAACAAAACAAAGGATACCAAGCATGGAGGGTAAAGAATAATTATGGTAGAAGGGAGCGTGTAGAGAACACGTTCTTTCGATTTAAAACTTCTTCAGGAGTTTCGCACTTAGCAAAATTGTGTATTAGTTAGAAGCCATTTAATGTTGTTCTGAATTGATGTTTTTATAACTTCCCAAGTTTGTTGATATAAAGTAATGTTTTCATTTATCCTCCTTTTGTTCATATCAAGCCAGGCCAATACAGCAAGGCAAATATGATTTCTTTGAGCTCGACCCGTGCGTGCCTGACAGCATTCAATACCACAAGTTTGTTTCAATTCTCGATGATAAACTTCTATAGACCAACGCGCCTTAACAATTTTCTCTATTTGCTCACGTGTAGGATTCTCTAAATTAGTTGTTATGTAATCAATGCGACCATTTTTTGCCACAAACTTAAATACCGTAACCCAACCGTATCCACGTAGGTGAATTTTTAGCCCTTCATCGGGAATCTCTAAAGTTTCCAAGCTAACATTACGATTAACTTTTCTATTTTTTCTTAGGTTGGTAACCCATATCCAACCTAAATTACGTATATGTTTTAAATTATCCAAACCACTATACCAAGCATCCATAACTATAGCATCAGGCTTGATACCTCTTTCTTTAGCTAAAGTAAGCATATCACGAAAATGCTCGTTCTTTGTTTTACCATCAGTTTCTTTATCATATATTCTATAATCTACAGGAGTAGATTGATCAATTTGAGTATTGTAATGCAGTAAGTTTACCATTCCTATACCAGGTATAACATCATGTACAGCCCCAGAATATTGATAATTTACAAGCTCGATCCTCTTACTGTATTGCTTTGACAATAAGGTGTCATCTCCCACTAATAAACAAGGATCTTCCAGATCAATATATTTTGACACTTTGCTATAGATTTCGCTAGGGCGAAAATCCTTACTCTTTAACCATCGACTTGCACTATCGTGCGATAGATCTAATGGACTTACTTCAGATAATGCTTTGCTAGTATATCTTACACTACTTGCTTGTAAGAATGATTTATATAAATCTTTGCTACATTTTGATCTTGTCATTTTTATCTAAAACTATTTTTCTCTAGATTAGCATATTATTTGCTAAGTGCGAAACTCCTGTTCTTTTGGTAGTAAGTTTCTATCAAGACATGATCAAAATATGACAAAAGAAATGTCTATTAAATGCCACTTATTAAACAAAATGTTTGAAATTGGTAAACCTATCTCTGTGCCTGTTGGCTAGGCTAGCATTGCGGGGTTAGGGGCAGTATATTCAAAAGCTTATTTATGCAACAAAGCCGCATCTCTCTCAGTTTTATCCCTAAGCGATTGAACTTTTACTGAAGAGTTTGGGGGTCTAATAACTGGTTTTATCTTCTTCTTTCTCAACAATTGATATGTAGATTCACCGTCATACCCTCGATCTCCCAGAAAATCCTTGGCTCTGACATTAGCTATTAGTAGTCCAATCTGTGATCTATCATCTATAGTATGCTCTGTGGTACTATCGGCAAGTATCATACCTTGATCTTCTATAACGATATGTAGCTTTTTCCATATGCGACGCTTATATTGCTTACCATGCTTATTTTCTAGCCATTCGTTCCCTGTGTAGGCTTGTATCCCTGTACTATCCATTGAAATACAACTAAATTCTTTATCTTGATTTCCATGTAAATACCTAAGATCTAATGACTTCATACGCTTACTTAATGTTGTATAGTCTGGACATCTAATAGATAAACCCGATATTTCAAAGAGCCAGTTTATAAAGCCTTGGGTTTGGCGTAACTTAAGACCGAATAAGCATCTGATCTTCAAACACTGTAATATAGCGTGATCACTATAGCGTCTAGGTCTTCCTCGTTTCATTTCCTCTCTGTAATCAGCATACCAGCCAATCGCCAAATCACTGGCAATCATAAAATCTATGCGACCCCTATTGCGTAAAAAATTATTATATTCTGACCAATTCGTTATTTTATATTTAGAATACTTGCGTGATTTACTAAAAGGGGCTTTCTTCCGAGATCTCATATAATCTGGATTATTTTTTAATTCAGGACATCTTACCAGATTATCACCACTCTTGCTCTACAAATTTTATTTATGCAACAAAGCCATGATATATCTATATTTAAATGATGCTCCTCGCAGCAGAGCTACGAGGTATCTAAAAAAGTTTTAGTTGTTTCTTATGATATCACGAAGCAGAGCTTCGGGGAATTAAACCCTGAGAGATTAAAAATTGATTATATCTGGCTTAATTAATTATAGAACTTTCCGTAGAATCCATTCTCTGGGTTCTACTTTAATACAAGACTCATTGTACCTTCCTTTACCCGGAAGATGAGAATATGAATATCACTCAACAACATCTATGCGATTATTTTTATAACTTACTTATCTTCTATTTTGTGCTATAATATAATGCACATACAAATATTAGTAACTAATTATGGCAGTTTCAAAGTTCCTCGATCCTAAAAATGATGTCGCCTTCAAGAAAATCTTTGGTTCTGAAAAAAACAAAGATATTCTTATCCACTTCATCAATGATATCATGGGATTTAAAGATGATGAACAAATACAGGATGTTACTTTCCTAAGTCCTATCCAAGACCCTGATATTGCTTATAAAAAGCAATCTCTCGTCGATGTTCTTTGTAAAGCTCAAAATGGTACGCAAATCATCGTAGAAATGCAAGTCTCCCCTTCTAAAGGCTTTGAGAAAAGAGCTCAATATTATGCTGCTAAAGCCTATTCTCGACAACTATCCCAAGGACAAAAACAAGACGGTCTCTATGCTAACCTTAAGGAAGTCATCTTTATTGCTATTAGTGATTATATTATCTTCCCTGATAAAGCTGATTATATCTCTCATCATGTTATCCTTGATAAAGTTACTTTTGAACATGACTTAAAGGATTTCTCTTTTAGCTTTATTGAACTACCTAAATTTAATATAGATAAAATTGAAAACTTAAAAACTATTACCGAAAAATGGTGCTATTTTTTTAAATATGCTACTAACACAAGTGAAGCTGACCTGCAGAAAATTATAGGTAGTGATCTTGTAGTAGGGCGTGCTTATGAAGCATTAAATCAGTTTAACTGGAATGAAGCAGAACTCCTTGCTTATGAGCAGGAAATTAAACGCATCATGGATAACAAAGCTGTCGAAGATTTCATGATTGAATCCGCTGAAGCTAGAGGCGAAGCTAGAGGTATGCAGATTGGGGAAGCTAAAGGTTTGCAGATTGGCAGAAACGAAGGTATGCAGATTGGCAGAAACGAAGGTATGCAGATTGGCAGAAACGAAGGTATGCAGATTGGTAGAAACGAAGGTATGCAGATTGGGGAAGCTAAAAAAACTATGGAAGTAGCTAAAAATTTATTAGCTCAAAATATAGATATTAAAACTATCTCTGTTGCTACTGGTCTTTCAATTGATGAAATCAATAAACTAAAAAATAGCTAGTCAAATATTATGCAAACAGCAAAATCTACATTAAAGCTTAAAGTACCAGTCAGTATTGTTACGCCAATCCTTAAAAAACAAGTGGTCGTCTTTGATAAGCAAGTAGTACAAACACCAAAGCCCGAGAGTGCTCAGGTTAACTCTGGAGGTAAATCCGTTAAACATAGTACGGGTCATAATAAAGCTCAAGACGCTAAATTGGCTAAAGCACAAATTAAAGCTGAAAAAGCAAGGATTCTAGCAGAACAGCACAAAGAAGCCCTTAAAGCTAAACTGGCAAGATGGAAAGATGAATCTAAACAAATCTTAAAATTACTGCAAACAAAATATCCTCTGTGTTTTTCTATTCCTGCTAAACCTCTTGCTATAGGTATTAGTAAAGAAGTTATAGCACTCGAGAACGATAATTTCTCAAAACAACAGATTAAGAGATTCTTTAGACGATATTGTGCTGATTACAGATATAAAAAACTTCTTGTTGAAGGAGCCCAGCGTTTTAACTTAGATGGATCGCCAGCTGGCTTAGTTACTAAAGCAGAAGTGCCGCCAAAAACTAACAAATTCTCTAACCTTAAAAAATCTTAAATTTCTGTTCTTTACAGATACTCTTTTTAAACAAAAAGTAAAACTCCTTTTATCATCATTTTTTTGAAAAAATTATTCGGAATAACATATGCAAACAAAACGCTCATACAATAATTCTATCTTCATCGATGAAAATACAGATCCAAAAATAGACGGCATAATTCCATACAATTATAAAAAACGATGTGATGAATTAAACAAGATAGTTAAAATCACATAGCAACACAACAGAAAAAATTAATCTCTCAGGGTTTAATTCCCCGAAGCTCTGCTTCGTGATATCATAAGAAACAACTAAAACTTTTTTAGATACCTCGTAGCTCTGCTGCGAGGAGCATCATTAAAAAAACAAAGTTCTCACAAGATAAGTTAGTCTATCCGCCAAAAACACTTCAAATCCTGATCATTTGTAATGGGATAGAGTTTTGACAACAAATTGCTAAGATTTTCAATAAAAATTAATAAGTTATGTTAATTTTTACTGATACATTTCTGTGTTGGTCTAATTTTGATATGGAGCTATTGTTAACGATTTTTTATCGTTCATCTAGTTTTTGCATGATGATATTTTTGATTTATGTGGAGTTAGACACGATTTGTAAATGATTTGCAATGCATCGTAAATTCAAACCAATAGCAGAGATTATTGGATTGATAATATCTCCTATCATACCTTTCAAGAAGTTTCTACCCATCCGACCATATTGCTTTAAGTGACCTATTATTGGTTCTATGGCACTGCGTCTCTTGATCATAGACTTGTCCTCTTGTAACAACTTCTTCCGCGTTTTTGGGGTATATACCTTACTCTTCTCCTTTACATTGCTACCACTATACCCAAGATCAACAAATGATTTCTTTATCTTGATTCCAGTGACACTCTCTACTGCTTCAAAGCTCTGATGCAATGTATGACCATCATAAGGATTATTATGAAACGATTTTGCGGATAAAACAAAATTTCTACGACCACTTACTACTACCGCTACTTTATTGCCAAACTCATATGGCTTGTTGCGTTTTCCCTTTCCTATACACTCTACTTCAGGGGCATGAAAACTATATAATACTTTGTTATCTTCTTTATATTGCTTTTTAGCTTCTCTTTTTAAAACAGATTGGTTATGTATTTGTTTTATTTTTTGCAATACTTCTTGATTTTTGAGAGACAAGTTTAATTGCTTATTTTTGATCTCACGCTCACATACTCTAATCAAACGACCCAGTAATATTTTTAAATGCTTCATTATTTTCCAACGCTTCTTGGCTTTACTATGTTCTTTATATTTCCATAGCTTTACTATATCGCGTTTATAGGTTCTAGCGTATGTTTCATTCAAATGTATACCCAAACTGTTGCAAAGCTTTACTATGCTAAGCCTAGCTTTATCCATTAAATAAACATCGTGTGGGTGTTTGATATTCTTAATTTGTACAGTCGTATCAGCGATGATTAATGGCTTTGTTGCATAAATAAGATTTGTAGAGCAAGAGTGGTGATAATCTGGTAAGATGTCCTGAATTAAAAATAATCCAGATTATATGAGATCTCGGAAGAAAGCCCCTTTTAGTAAATCACGCAAGTATTCTAAATATAAAATAACGAATTGGTCAGAATATAATAATTTTTTACGCAATAGGGGTCGCATAGATTTTATGATTGCCAGTGATTTGGCGATTGGCTGGTATGCTGATTACAGAGAGGAAATGAAACGAGGAAGACCTAGACGCTATAGTGATCACGCTATATTACAGTGTTTGAAGATCAGATGCTTATTCGGTCTTAAGTTACGCCAAACCCAAGGCTTTATAAACTGGCTCTTTGAAATATCGGGTTTATCTATTAGATGTCCAGACTATACAACATTAAGTAAGCGTATGAAGTCATTAGATCTTAGGTATTTACATGGAAATCAAGATAAAGAATTTAGTTGTATTTCAATGGATAGTACAGGGATACAAGCCTACACAGGGAACGAATGGCTAGAAAATAAGCATGGTAAGCAATATAAGCGTCGCATATGGAAAAAGCTACATATCGTTATAGAAGATCAAGGTATGATACTTGCCGATAGTACCACAGAGCATACTATAGATGATAGATCACAGATTGGACTACTAATAGCTAATGTCAGAGCCAAGGATTGAGTCTTTTGCAATGATTGTGTAAATTTTTGTTGAGCCTATATTAGAAGTAATTAAAAATATAGGTAACAGAAATGCAAATAGAGAAGAATAAAAAAATAAATGAAGCAATAGATTTGCTGATAGAAGGCGGAGTAGATTTAAAAACAGTACTAAGTCAGAATGGATTAATTAAGGAATTAACCAAGGGTATTTTAGAGCGAGCACTGCATGCTGAGATGTCAGAACATTTAGGTTATAGCAAGTATGATAGAGCTGAAACTGAGAATGCGAGGAATGGTAGTTTTAGTAAGAATCTGATTAGTGAGAATGGTACTATAGAGCTAAATGTTCCAAGAGACAGACAAGGTAAATTTGAACCTATAATAGTCTCAAAGAAACAAACAAGAATAGATGGCTTAGACCAAAAGATAATATCCTTATATGCGAAGGGTATGAGTGTGTCTGATATTAAAACACAATTGCAAGAATTATATGGAGCTGAGATCAGTGAGAGCCTAATCAGCAGGATTACAGATGAAGTAATAGATGAGGTCAAGATTTGGCAGAGTAGACCTCTTGAATCAGTATACCCTATAGTATATTTTGACTGTTTAGTAGTGAAAGTAAGACAAGATAAACTTATTATTAATAAATCAGTATATGTAGCTTTAGGAATAGATTTATCTGGCAGAAAGGATATTTTAGGCTTATGGATAAGTGAGAATGAAGGAGCTAAATTTTGGCTTGGTAATTTTACTGAAATGAAGAATCGAGGAGTAAAAGATATCTTAATTGCTTGTAGTGATAATCTAACTGGTATGTCTGATGCTATTGCATCAGTATATCCGAAAACTGAACATCAAATTTGTATTGTCCATCAGATCAGGAATAGCCTCAAATATGTATCATATAAAGATAGAAAGCAATTAGCAGCGGATTTGAAACTAATCTATACTTCTGCTACTGAAAAAGAAGCAGAATTAGCTCTTGAGTCATTTGATCAAAAATGGAGTAAGCAATATCCGCATATAGCTAAATCTTGGTATAATAATTGGGATAATTTGATAATTTTCTTGCAATATCCAAAGGAGATTCGTAAGATTATTTACACTACAAATGCGATAGAATCGCTGAATAGCCAATTGAGAAAAGTTACTAAGAATAAACGCATCTTTCCAAAGGTAAATTCCAGTATTAATTAAGCCAGATTTATATTTTCTTCCCATACCTCATTGGGTGTTTTATAACCGAGCACTTTTCTTGGTAAATTATTTAAAAAATCCTCAATTTCTTGTAATTGCTTTATTGTTAATTTTTTTATATCTAAAGATTTAGAGTATACTCTGTGCACCATTGAGTTAATCTTCTCTATCAATGGTTTTTGCCATGGAGAATAAGGATTGCAAAAATATACTTTTCGTTCAGATTTTGGCAATAGTTGTTCATGATTGGTAAATTCTTTGCCATTATCTAACGTTATGCTTTTGATTATATGCGACAATTGTTTAAGTTTTTTATTCATGTTACCAATCACATCTTGTGTTCTTTTTGAACGGTTTAAAGTGAGAAACACTTTTTGTGTTCTGATATCCACAAGAGCGCCTATATTACGACTTTGATTACCTTTGTTAAAAGTTAAATCACCTTCTAAATGACCTATTGCTGCTATCTTTCTATTTATCTCTGGTCTTTCAGTAATGGAAACTCGATTTGGTATTGTAATTCTTTTGTTTCTGATTCTTGTACCATGATGCAACCTATTTTTCCTTTTTCTTGCTAAAGATAAATATAATTTTTGCCTTTGTGCTATAGGAGATGTATAAATAAACTGGTATATACTCTCTGTAGAAATATTGACAGTATCTCGTGATAGTTTACGTCTACCTGAAATTATATCTGGTGAAATACCCTGTGTTAACTGCTTTATTATTTCTGCTCGTAAATTATTATCAATATCTAATTTTCTTTTTCTCTTACCTTGCCTTAAACTGCAAGCAAGTGTGTTAGCCCTATCTGGTCTATAATTATGCCTCATTCTCTTGAGTTCATAACATATAGTGCTTTTATCACGGCCAATCTTTGTCCCTATATATCGCGAGCTATAACCACTCTTATTCATTTCGTATATTTTAAATCTTTCATCTATCGTTAAATGAGCCATGATATATCTATATTTAATTAAAAATTGATTATATCTGGCTTAATTAATTATAGAACTTTCCCTTAATGTTGTATAGTCTGGACATCTAATAGATAAACCCGATATTTCAAAGAGCCAGTTTATAAAGCCTTGGGTTTGGCGTAACTTAAGACCGAATAAGCATCTGATCTTCAAACACTGTAATATAGCGTGATCACTATAGCGTCTAGGTCTTCCTCGTTTCATTTCCTCTCTGTAATCAGCATACCAGCCAATCGCCAAATCACTGGCAATCATAAAATCTATGCGACCCCTATTGCGTAAAAAATTATTATATTCTGACCAATTCGTTATTTTATATTTAGAATACTTGCGTGATTTACTAAAAGGGGCTTTCTTCCGAGATCTCATATAATCTGGATTATTTTTAATTCAGGACATCTTACCAGATTATCACCACTCTTGCTCTACAAATCTTATTTATGCAACAAAGCCGCTCTCCATTGTTTCAACCTTTTCTGCAAACAGCGTAATTGCTTCCCATTATAATTCCCATGATACTTTTCTGTCAAATATGCTAATATGGTAGTTGCTTGCAACTCCGGTGCTGAGATAGTGGACTAATGGTATGGACCTCCTGATATAGAGAATGAAAAGCAGTTGCTAATCTTCTAGGGTTAATATTTAACATATTAAAACAACAATTAAGGAGGTCCATATGGAGGTTACTACAATTGGTATAGATATTGCAAAAAGAATTTTTCAAATTCATGGTGTAGATAAAAATGGCAAGACAGTATTAAAGAAAAAATTGATGAGAGATCAGGTTTTGACATTTATGGCTAATTTACCACAATGTTTAGTAGGGATGGAAGCTTGTGGTGGTTCTAGTTATTGGGCAAGAGAAATAACTAAATTAGGGCATGAAGTAAAACTAATGGCACCGCAATTTGTCAAACCATATGTTAAAACTAATAAAAATGATCAAGCAGATGCTGAAGCGATATGTGAAGCCGTGACAAGACCTAATATGAGATTTGTTGCAATTAAAACTATAGAGCAACAAGAAATTTTATCAATACATAGGGTAAGAGAGAGATTGGTAAAAAATCGTACAGCACTTGCTAATGAAATTAGGGGGCTACTACATGAGTTTGGTTTTATTGTTCCTCAAGGCATTAATAAGGTTATCACAAAATTAATTGAGATTTTAGATGCAGGGAAATTAAGCCAGTTAAGTTATCAAACATTTAGTGAACTAAAAGAAGAATTCTTAGATAGTCCCTCCGCCAAAACTCTAAAAAATATCACTTGTGTCACTAATTTCCAAAAATAGTGCGATTTTAGAGCAAATTACTCTAATTTTGAGGGCTGATTTTAAATTTTTGTATTAAAAACCACACTATTTCCCAAAATGCATTCATTTTTTTATTGTCATTTTTTTGTATTTCCATAAGCTTTTGATATAAAACCTTTCATTTTCTTATGGATTTTACTATGCATTTTTGCCTTAAAACCCTATTGCCTATAAGGCTTTTAGAGTTTTGGCGGACGGACTAGATAATAACAGAAAAATAAAAGAGATAGAAAAACGATTAACAATGATAGCAAGTAACCTAACTCAATATCAACGATTAAGAGCTATACCTGGTCTTGGTTTAATTACTGCTACTGCTTTAATACTGAAGTTTTGACAAAATCCTTTCCATAAGGAGAAATGTATTCCAATTTTTTTATACTTTTTTAGTAATAACAAAATTTATTTATTCTATTTGGGTACATAATGTGTCAAAAACTGTAGCAATTTTGTCTAATATTGCTGGTTTATACTTACTAATATTATTTGGTAATTCTAGCTTTTTATTAAATGAGGTTTTGGTAATTTGGTTACTTCCATCAAAACTTGATTTTATTGTAATTTCCAACTTACCGTGTTTATTACTTTTGCGTATTACTGGTGCAAATGGTTTGACCTGATGATTATTTCTAATATTTCTATGATCTGGTATCCCTCTGGATATAGACTTTTCTAATATTTCTTCAAGGGCAATTTGTGGCATAGATCTATAAACTTCACTTGGAGACAACATATTGCTATTGATTTTTTTATCCCATGCCCTTACTTTTCTTGCCTTAACTGAAGATTGTGCATGATACAATATGTTGTACGCTAGCATTACGAATAACATATAATCCTCATCTTTATTTGGATCATTCGTTTGAAATTTATCCATCAATAATTTTGACTTACCAAATTTAAAAAAATGCTCAATATCAAACCTTTGTCTATAGTATTCATATACTTCTTTACCACTGATTTTATCTTTTTGTTGGCCAGAAACACATAACCATAAATCTCTGTTATATTTCCTATTTCCTGATGCATCTAACACCTTAACCTGAATAAAATTCAGCGGTTTATCAGACATGATATGCTGTTTCTTGCCCTTGATTAGATAATTCTTAAATAGTGAAATACTAATTGATATGTCACCATTTTTTGTAGCCTTTACTACAGTTTCTTCTGTATCTGGAATCAGTAAATTATCAGAACTACTACAAGAAATCTTAGCTCCATAAGATCTTTTACGACCTCTTGTTTTTTGCTCCTCTATATATATTTTGTAAATACTGCGATTAATTCTTTGGCGGGTTATTGTTACCGTATTTGCTTCATTGTGCAGCGGGTGAATGAAAGATAGAGCGCTATAACCTGCATCACCTACTGTTATATTTAGAGCCTTTTGTGGTATTTGCTTAACAATTTTCATTATTTGTTTGCTACCTTTGCTATACTTATTCTCATCTGATTTTACTCTATTTATAGATATTGGTACAGACCATTTAGGCTGAGCACCGATGCAAACTACACTATATTCATAACCCGCAACTGGTCGGTTATTAGCATTCTGTCTAATATATGTACGATCAATTGCTTTCTTGGAATCTTTCTTGCTACTCACTGTAGTATCTATTTGCAGTAAGTTTTTACCCTCATTAATCAGTTTACTTATTAAGTATTTTTCTATATCTTCTCGAGTCTTAAAACGTTGCTCATCTCTTATATTTAATGATTCATCACGAGCACAGTAAAAATTCTCTATAGCTCTGTATACACTTGACCAACTACGCTGAAAATATTTATTAGTTGTTAATTCAACAACAGATCTTGCTTTAACGCTATCATTAGTTACTAGTGATAGTATTAATTCTAAAACCACATCTTGATTATAGGGGAAAATTTTTTATTTCTTGCAACATTTCTTGCATAATCATACACACTAAAAACCATTTTGTATTTGAGCGTATTTATATCATACTTTATAAGTTTGGTTATCTTTTTGTCAAAACTTCAGTTAATAGCATCAATAGGTAATGCTACAAGTTTTGAGAATGGCAGGCAATTATCGGCATGGCTAGGATTAGTGCCAAGACAACATTCAAGTGGTGGGAAGGATAAGCTGCTGGGAATTAGCAAGCGAGGTGATGTATACTTACGCACTTTATTAATCTCTCAGGGTTTAATTCCCCGAAGCTCTGCTTCGTGATATCATAAGAAACAACTAAAACTTTTTTAGATACCTCGTAGCTCTGCTGCGAGGAGCATCATTTTCAAGGGGCTAGAGCTGTACTAAATGCCAAGATAAGATTTACATCGGAAGAACAGAAATCTAAAAAAGATTTTAGCCAATTTACGAAATGGATGTTTAATTTATCTGAGCGAAGTAGCCATAATAAAACGACAGTTGCCATAGCTAATAAGTTGGCAAGAGTGGTGTTTGCTGTACTAAGATCAGGAGATGATTATGTAGAGAGTAAAGTTTGTAGCTAAAGAGTGTGTAGCATAGCACTTATAAGTAAAATAAATGGTGATTTATATAATGAATAGGTAAAAGCAAAACAATATGTAAGAGATTCCAACCCGAAATATGCTTGAGATAATTAATATTGATGGTAAATAAGACAAACCTTAGCTTACAAAAAAACTGCGTTTTTCAGTGGCTCTTTTAGAAGCCGATGGACTGATAAGTATATAGTTTGTAAGCCAGCGAATTCCATCAGGGCTGTAGAATAAATTAGGTTGATTTATCAGCTATAAGCCGGATACATGACTGCATTTGTTTGTTTTTATTATTGATGTTATTTTTTTCTTGCATTCTACAGGAGGTCCATACATGAAAAATCAAGACAAAAAAATGAGTAGTATGTTTTCCTAATTTTTCGATTATCAGGCAGCAATTTGCTGATAATTTTGCATATAATTCAGATATACATTCATAGGCTTTTTATAACCAATACTTGAATGAAATCTGTGATAATTATATTTATTCAGATAATGATCAATCCCCTCTTTTAACTCTTTAACATTGTTAAAATCATTAATAAAGATACAATTATATTTTAAAGTTCTAAAAAACCTTTCTATTACTATATTATCAATACTTCTACCTTTGCCATTCATTGAAATTTGGATATCATGCTCCTTGAGAATATTTATGTGGTCATAACTGGTATATTGGCTACCTTGATCACTATTAAATATCTGTGGAGCGTTATACTTACTGAGAGCTTGTTTCAAGACATCAGTTACAAGAGATGCATCCATAGAATTTGACAGTTTATAGCTCAATATGGCCTTGCTATGCCAATCTATAATAGCTGCCATATACATAAAGCCACCATTAGTTCTAATGTAAGTAATGTCACCACTCCAAACCTCATTCACATTAGGCACATACACTTGCTTTGTTGAGCCAGATTTAGTCCAATATTGATCAAGTAAGTAGCTATAGATCTTATGCTCACTATCGTTTCGAGAAGTAGATTTTTTCTTATGTGGGTAAATAGCTTCTATACCCATCATCCTCATATATTTCAGTACTCGATCTTTACCGACAATAAAACCATCTTCTAGTAACTGTTGATGAATATAGCGATAACCAAATTCAGGATTATCTGTATATATTTCATCTATTCTATTTAAAATACTTAATTTATTTATACTCATCTCCTTGGATTTATAGTAGGCTGTAGATCGACTAATCTTTAATAGTTCACACTGTCTTGATTTTGAGAGTTGATTTAGCTTGGAGTGTACAAGACTCTTTTTATTTGATAAATCCAAGCTTTTGAGCTTTCCCACGGCCCAGTCCCTCTCAACTGTGATTCTACCAAGAGCTTTAGCAAGTTCATCATTTTGCTCTTGTAAATGATTTATTTGTTCTTGATATTCACTCAAAACTTTAGCTGGTTCAAAAGCTAATGCCGCATTACCTAAAAACTGTTTTTTCCAATTTTGAATTGTTTTAACACTTATTGCATATTTTGAAGCTAACTGACCAAGTGTCGACTCCTCTTTTATTAATCTCTCAGGGTTTAATTCCCCGAAGCTCTGCTTCGTGATATCATAAGAAACAACTAAAACTTTTTTAGATACCTCGTAGCTCTGCTGCGAGGAGCATCATTTCTAATACTATCCCCGTTTTTTCTGAAGCACTGAAAATTTTTACTTTATTTTTCTTCATCTTTCCTCTTAAGTTTATTGCTATTTATTCTAACTTATTGCGGAAACACACTCCTTCATTTTTTTGTCCAATTTTTTCATGTATGGACCTCCTGTAGAATGCAAGAAAAAAATAACATCAATAATAAAAACAAACAAATGCAGTCATGTATCCGGCTTATAGCTGATAAATCAACCTAATTTATTCTACAGCCCTGATGGAATTCGCTGGCTTACAAACTATATACTTATCAGTCCATCGGCTTCTAAAAGAGCCACTGAAAAACGCAGTTTTTTTGTAAGCTAAGGTTTGTCTTATTTACCATCAATATTAATTATCTCAAGCATATTTCGGGTTGGAATCTCTTACATATTGTTTTGCTTTTACCTATTCATTATATAAATCACCATTTATTTTACTTATAAGTGCTATGCTACACACTCTTTAGCTACAAACTTTACTCTCTACATAATCATCTCCTGATCTTAGTACAGCAAACACCACTCTTGCCAACTTATTAGCTATGGCAACTGTCGTTTTATTATGGCTACTTCGCTCAGATAAATTAAACATCCATTTCGTAAATTGGCTAAAATCTTTTTTAGATTTCTGTTCTTCCGATGTAAATCTTATCTTGGCATTTAGTACAGCTCTAGCCCCTTGAATTAATAAAGTGCGTAAGTATACATCACCTCGCTTGCTAATTCCCAGCAGCTTATCCTTCCCACCACTTGAATGTTGTCTTGGCACTAATCCTAGCCATGCCGATAATTGCCTGCCATTCTCAAAACTTGTAGCATTACCTATTGATGCTATTAAAGCAGTAGCAGTAATTAAACCAAGACCAGGTATAGCTCTTAATCGTTGATATTGAGTTAGGTTACTTGCTATCATTGTTAATCGTTTTTCTATCTCTTTTATTTTTCTGTTATTATCTAAGAATTCTTCTTTTAGTTCACTAAATGTTTGATAACTTAACTGGCTTAATTTCCCTGCATCTAAAATCTCAATTAATTTTGTGATAACCTTATTAATGCCTTGAGGAACAATAAAACCAAACTCATGTAGTAGCCCCCTAATTTCATTAGCAAGTGCTGTACGATTTTTTACCAATCTCTCTCTTACCCTATGTATTGATAAAATTTCTTGTTGCTCTATAGTTTTAATTGCAACAAATCTCATATTAGGTCTTGTCACGGCTTCACATATCGCTTCAGCATCTGCTTGATCATTTTTATTAGTTTTAACATATGGTTTGACAAATTGCGGTGCCATTAGTTTTACTTCATGCCCTAATTTAGTTATTTCTCTTGCCCAATAACTAGAACCACCACAAGCTTCCATCCCTACTAAACATTGTGGTAAATTAGCCATAAATGTCAAAACCTGATCTCTCATCAATTTTTTCTTTAATACTGTCTTGCCATTTTTATCTACACCATGAATTTGAAAAATTCTTTTTGCAATATCTATACCAATTGTAGTAACCTCCATATGGACCTCCTTAATTGTTGTTTTAATATGTTAAATATTAACCCTAGAAGATTAGCAACTGCTTTTCATTCTCTATAGCTAACGCGAAAAGGTTTTTACCATAGTTTTTGTATTTACTCACATATTCACCAGATCTAAATCCTATTAAACATTGCTGGACTAACTTTAAAAACTGTTTACATAAAATTATTGATCAATGCCTAAGTTTTTCCTAATCTGTGGTAGAAACATTTCCGTGTTAGCTATATATCAGGAGGTCCATACCATTAGTCCATTATACTCCTGTAGAATGCAAGAAAAAAATAACATCAATAATAAAAACAAACAAATGCAGTCATGTATCCGGCTTATAGCTGATAAATCAACCTAATTTATTCTACAGCCCTGATGGAATTCGCTGGCTTACAAACTATATACTTATCAGTCCATCGGCTTCTAAAAGAGCCACTGAAAAACGCAGTTTTTTTGTAAGCTAAGGTTTGTCTTATTTACCATCAATATTAATTATCTCAAGCATATTTCGGGTTGGAATCTCTTACATATTGTTTTGCTTTTACCTATTCATTATATAAATCACCATTTATTTTACTTATAAGTGCTATGCTACACACTCTTTAGCTACAAACTTTACTCTCTACATAATCATCTCCTGATCTTAGTACAGCAAACACCACTCTTGCCAACTTATTAGCTATGGCAACTGTCGTTTTATTATGGCTACTTCGCTCAGATAAATTAAACATCCATTTCGTAAATTGGCTAAAATCTTTTTTAGATTTCTGTTCTTCCGATGTAAATCTTATCTTGGCATTTAGTACAGCTCTAGCCCCTTGAATTAATAAAGTGCGTAAGTATACATCACCTCGCTTGCTAATTCCCAGCAGCTTATCCTTCCCACCACTTGAATGTTGTCTTGGCACTAATCCTAGCCATGCCGATAATTGCCTGCCATTCTCAAAACTTGTAGCATTACCTATTGATGCTATTAAAGCAGTAGCAGTAATTAAACCAAGACCAGGTATAGCTCTTAATCGTTGATATTGAGTTAGGTTACTTGCTATCATTGTTAATCGTTTTTCTATCTCTTTTATTTTTCTGTTATTATCTAAGAATTCTTCTTTTAGTTCACTAAATGTTTGATAACTTAACTGGCTTAATTTCCCTGCATCTAAAATCTCAATTAATTTTGTGATAACCTTATTAATGCCTTGAGGAACAATAAAACCAAACTCATGTAGTAGCCCCCTAATTTCATTAGCAAGTGCTGTACGATTTTTTACCAATCTCTCTCTTACCCTATGTATTGATAAAATTTCTTGTTGCTCTATAGTTTTAATTGCAACAAATCTCATATTAGGTCTTGTCACGGCTTCACATATCGCTTCAGCATCTGCTTGATCATTTTTATTAGTTTTAACATATGGTTTGACAAATTGCGGTGCCATTAGTTTTACTTCATGCCCTAATTTAGTTATTTCTCTTGCCCAATAACTAGAACCACCACAAGCTTCCATCCCTACTAAACATTGTGGTAAATTAGCCATAAATGTCAAAACCTGATCTCTCATCAATTTTTTCTTTAATACTGTCTTGCCATTTTTATCTACACCATGAATTTGAAAAATTCTTTTTGCAATATCTATACCAATTGTAGTAACCTCCATATGGACCTCCTTAATTGTTGTTTTAATATGTTAAATATTAACCCTAGAAGATTAGCAACTGCTTTTCATTCTCTATATCAGGAGGTCCATACCATTAGTCCATTATATATTAGTAAGGGGGTACAGTATCTAAAAGGAAAGAGTTCAAGGAAGATTCAGCAGGAATTTCCAGAATTACGGCAACAGTATTGGGGTAAACACTTATGGGCTGTTGGATATTTTGTCAGAACCACAGGCAATGTGACTGACAAAATGATTAAGGATTATATTGATAAACATGAATCGAGAGATGATAAGTTTGGAAACTTTCAAGTTGAAAACTAGCTATAGCTAAGGCATTTATGCCGTAATCTTAAGCCCTGCATTTACAATGCAGGGTGATTAACTAAAAAAAGTGGCGAGTGTATCAATCTATAATTTGTATTATATATCAAATAATTTACTTTAAATTGTAGAAATATTGCTTTTAAGCTGATAAAAGCACTAAATATTTAGCTTTAAATATACATTTTTACTTTAGTCAGAAAAATTAGAATTTTTGTCAAAACTTCAGGTTCTTCTAAAAAACTGATAATTGCATTTTTACGATTAAATTCCATAATAGTTACCAATATGAATTAAATGATGCTCCTCGCAGCAGAGCTACAAGGTATCTAAAAAAGTTTTAGTTGTTTCTTATGATATCACGAAGCAGAGCTTCGGGGAATTAAACCCTGAGAGATTAATTAACATACTACTAAAAATAATATATTAGTTAACAAAAATTTTCAACTTCTAATTATTAATCACTAGAATTTAGGTAATTTGTAAATTTAGAAAATAATGTTTTGAAGTTATTAGTAGTAACATTTGCCACTTCTTTGGAGGTGATGTTTTTGAGTTCGGCGACTTTCTCAGCAACATATCTAACGAAAGCCGGTTCGTTTTGTTTGCCACGCATAGGGGTAGGGGCTAGATAAGGTGCATCGGTTTCAATCAGTAATCTATCAAGCGGCACATATTTAACTATTTCCTGCAAATCAGTTGCATTTTTAAAAGTTATAATACCTGACATTGAAATATATAAACCGATATCTAGCATTTTTTCTGCTAGCTTTTTTGAGGAAGTAAAGCAATGTATTAACCCAGGAAATTTATTATTACGCATTTCCGAGGTTAAAATATCTATAGTGTCATCGTCTGCTTCTCTAGTGTGAACAATAAGCGGTAACTTTGTTGTAGCAGCGGCTTCTATATGATGTAATAAGGAATCTTGTTGTAGTTTTTTATCATAAGGCTCGTGATAATAATCAAGTCCAGTTTCGCCTATTCCAATGATTTTGGGGTGATTAGTAAGTTCTATAATTGTGGCAGCGTCATTGCGAGGAAAGGCGAAGCCTTGACGTGGCAATCTCATTAAAATTTCCTGAGATTGCTTCAGCACTTGTAGTGCTTCGCAATGACCGTTCATCTCACACGGATGCACACCGACAGATACAAAAACATTTTCATATTTTTCAGCTATTTCTAAAATAACCGGCAAGTCATCAAGTGTAGTGCAAATAGTTTGTAGGTACTGCACATTATTTTCTATAGCTTGTTTGATTATGTTGTCTATTTCTACATCTTTCAGTAAATTAAGATGGCAATGTGAATCTATTAGCATATGTGTTTCTAAGGGTGTTATTTTGTCCAGTATTTAAAACCTGAATTCTGGATTAATCTAGGTTGGGAAGTAAGTATTTACAAGGGATAGAAGATACTCTATATAATTTTTAGCAAAAAAACAAGAGTATCCCCATGAAGAAAGATATTACTGCATTATTTTGTTTTGTCGATGATTTTTGTAACATTAGCGAGCAGTGGATTAATCTCTCAGGGTTTAATTCCCCGAAGCTCTGCTTCGTGATATCATAAGAAACAACTAAAACTTTTTTAGATACCTCGTAGCTCTGCTGCGAGGAGCATCATTTTAATAAAAACCCTACAAGAAAGCCTGAAATAAGCTATTCTGAGCTGTTAACAATAGTGCTTTTATACCATCAATCACCTTGTAAAAACTTTAAATAGTCCGTCCGCCAAAACTCTACAAGCCTTATAGATAATATGGTTTTAAGACAAGAAGTAATACAACAATCCGTAAGAAAATGATAAAATATGGTCATAAACCTTATGGATTTCAGTCAATGCCAATAGACAACATTATCAAATCGCAAGAACAAGGGAAACTGTTTGGTTATAAATTAAAAGAAGAATTAAACCCAAATAATAAGCTATATAAATTAAGAGAATTAATAAATTGGTCTAGGCTCGAAGAGTGGTTATCAAAAAATGTTTGTATTAAGAAATTTGGTAGAAATAGAAAATGTCATAGAGTGATGCTTGGCATAACGATGCTACAAGCAATGTATAATTTTTCAGATTCATTATCAGAGGAAGAGCTAAAAGAGAATATGTATTGGCAGTATTTCTGCGGGTGGGAATATATAGAAAAAGACATAGCTATCTCGGAAACTAGTATACGACGGTTTCGTAGTGTATTAGGTGAAGCTGGATATAATGAGATATTATCGGAGTTGATCAGGGTTGGGATAAAAACTAACACAATTAAAAAAAAAGATTTGGAATTAATCATCGCTGATACGACTGTACAAATTAAGAATATCAAACACCCACACGATGTTTATTTAATGGATAAAGCTAGGCTTAGCATAGTAAAGCTTTGCAACAGTTTGGGTATACATTTGAATGAAACATACGCTAGAACCTATAAACGCGATATAGTAAAGCTATGGAAATATAAAGAACATAGTAAAGCCAAGAAGCGTTGGAAAATAATGAAGCATTTAAAAATATTACTGGGTCGTTTGATTAGAGTATGTGAGCGTGAGATCAAAAATAAGCAATTAAACTTGTCTCTCAAAAATCAAGAAGTATTGCAAAAAATAAAACAAATACATAACCAATCTGTTTTAAAAAGAGAAGCTAAAAAGCAATATAAAGAAGATAACAAAGTATTATATAGTTTTCATGCCCCTGAAGTAGAGTGTATAGGAAAGGGAAAACGCAACAAGCCATATGAGTTTGGCAATAAAGTAGCGGTAGTAGTAAGTGGTCGTAGAAATTTTATTTTATCCGCAAAATCGTTTCATAATAATCCTTATGATGGTCATACATTGCATCAGAGCTTTGAAGCAGTAGAGAGTGTCACTGGAATCAAGATAAAGAAATCATTTGTTGATCTTGGGTATAGTGGTAGCAATGTAAAGGAGAAGAGTAAGGTATATACCCCAAAAACGCGGAAGAAGTTGTTACAAGAGGACAAGTCTATGATCAAGAGACGCAGTGCCATAGAACCAATAATAGGTCACTTAAAGCAATATGGTCGGATGGGTAGAAACTTCTTGAAAGGTATGATAGGAGATATTATCAATCCAATAATCTCTGCTATTGGTTTGAATTTACGATGCATTGCAAATCATTTACAAATCGTGTCTAACTCCACATAAATCAAAAATATCATCATGCAAAAACTAGATGAACGATAAAAAATCGTTAACAATAGCTCCATATCAAAATTAGACCAACACAGAAATGTATCAGTAAAAATTAACATAACTTATTAATTTTTATTGAAAATCTTAGCAATTTGTTGTCAAAACTCTATCCCATTACAAATGATCAGGATTTGAAGTGTTTTTGGCGGATAGACTAAATATTTTTATATGTCCTATCTACAATTATATAAATCAGACTTTGTAACTCTTCCATCATATACTCGTTTTATAGCTCTAAAACCAAGAGTTCTGAGTTATTTAGTTTTATTACTTGAATGGTATATGCAGGCAGCTCAATCTACGGGAGTTTCTTATATTGACGCCACATCTTTAGAGGTTTGTCATCGAAAAAGAATCTCTCGTAATAAAGTCTTTGCCGGTATTGCTGCTTTGGGTAAAACAACAAAAAGTTGGTTTTTTGGTCTAAAATTACATTTGGTTAATGATGCTCCTCGCAGCAGAGCTACGAGGTATCTAAAAAAGTTTTAGTTGTTTCTTATGATATCACGAAGCAGAGCTTCGGGGAATTAAACCCTGAGAGATTAACGAAAAAGGTGAGATTCAAGGTCTAAAACTAACGCCTGGTAATGTAGATGATAGAGCGCCGGTTTCGATAATCACCAAACATATCACGGGATTATTGTTTGGCGATAAGGGTTATATCAAACAGGAGCTCTTTGATGATCTATACAGCAAAGGAATCAAGTGAGTAACTGGCATAAAGAAGAAAATGAAGAATAAACTTATGCCATTATTTGAAAAAATATTATTACGCAAACGCTCAATTATCGAAACAGTATTTAGTGTGCTGAAGGGTGCTTTCGAGGTCGAACATACACGACATAGATCAATTTGGAATGCCTTTGTACATATCTTATCCGCCCTAATTGCATACTGTATGAAACCTAACAAACCTGCTATATCTCAAAATTAGCTAATCCAGAATTCAGGTTTAAATGGCTTTTATGTCATTCCTGCGAAAATGCATAGGCTTGATGTCATCCCCTGGCTTGGGCACTAGATCCAGTAAAAAATACAGATATAAAATGCTCGCTTTATTGCTGGATCCCGTGGACAAGCCACGGGATGACAAAGAGAGTAACATTACTCAAATCTCGGGAATATTATAGCAGGCTCTAAAATGGAACTATCCGGTGTTAAAGCAAACTCAAGCGATAAATGCTTAAATAAACGCTCTTCTGTGTTTACCCCTAGCTGATCAAGCATTTTACCGGCAGAACTTGGCATAAAAGCCTGAAGCATTATGGCGATATAACGCAGAGTTTCTAGCAGAGCATATAACACCTCTAGCATTTTTTCAGGGTCTGTTTTTTTCAAGTTCCAAGGAGCTTCGCTATCAATATAAATATTTGCTTCTTCGGCTAAATTAATAATATTATCAAGAATCTTGTTAATCTCGGTTTTTTCCATTAGCAAAATATTCTGTTTAGCAGAATTAATTGCTATTTTTAAAAGCGGTAATTCATATATTTTATTAATTGCATCTTGCGTGATTGCCGGCACTTTACCATCATTATTTTTATAAACAAAAGAAGTAGTACGTTGCAATAAATTACCGATCTTATTTGATAATTCGCTATTAATACGGGTAATTAGATTGCTGCGGGCAAAGTTACCATCCGCTCCAAATGTTATCTCACGCATTAAAAAATATCTAACCTGATCAACACCAAACTCCTCTATCAGCTTAATCGGATCAATAGTATTACCAAGTGATTTAGAAATTTTCTGCCCCTCATTAGTCCACCAGCCATGTGCCATAATTGTCTTAGGCAGCGGAATTTCAGCAGCCATTAAGAAAGCTGGCCAATAAACGGCATGGAAACGTAGAATATCTTTGCCGACTACCTGTAAATTGGCTGGCCAAAACTTGCCGTAATTGCTATTTTGATCAGGATAACCAAGGGCTGAGATATAATTAGCAAGTGCATCAAGCCACACATAAATCACGTGTGTATTATCGTTTGGGACTTTGATACCCCAGTTAAAAGTGGTGCGTGATACGGACAAATCTTTTAGACCTGACTTAACAAAGCTGATGACCTCGTTACGTCTTGATATAGGTCTGATAAAATCAGGGTTTGCTTCATAAAACTCAAGCAATTTATCTTGCCATTTTGAGAGATTAAAGAAATAGCTAGGTTCTTTAACCCATTCCACCGCTGCACCGGTTGGTGCTAATTTGTCCGCTGTTAGCTCAGATTCATCATAAAAAGCTTCATCACGAACGGCATACCACCCCTCATAAAAACCCTCATAGATAGAGCTGTTATCTAGTAATTTTTGCCAAAATATAGCTACTGCTTCTTTATGCCTTTCTTCCGTTGTTCTTATAAAATCATCATTTGAAATATGCATGGCAGCCATAAGATGACGAAAACTTTGAGAAGTCTGATCAGTAAATTTTTGCGGATCAATATTTTTATCAATAGCAGCTTTTTCTACTTTCTGCCCATGTTCATCAGTACCTGTTAAAAACATGACTTCACGACCGCTAAGACGCATAAAGCGGGCAATCACGTCACTTGCAACGCTGGTATAAGCATGCCCAATATGCGGGACATCATTAACATAATATATGGGAGTGGTAATATAATAGGTATTATTCATATTAAATTTAAGTGTTTTTTTATTAACTTGTGTACTTGCGGAGGATCAAGATCGGAAGCCTTAATTGTTACTATCCTTTCAGGAAATTTTTCACTTAATTCCTTAAAGCAATCATAAATTTTATTGTAAAAATCTAACCCTCTTACGTCAAATTTATTGCTCATATTTCGTGAATTTACCCGCTCAATGGCAATAGAAGATTCTACATCAATAAAAAAGGTAATATCCGGCATAAGAGGCGGCATTAAATCTTTGTGCAGATTATATACGAGTTCTATACCGTTTTCTAGCTCTAATCCTTGATAGCAGGCTGTTGAGTCAATAAATCGGTCGCATATTACTATATTCCCTGCCTGCAAAGCCGGTATAATTTTTTTTACCATATGGTCATAACGTGCTGCCATAGCTTGTAATAATTCAGACATTGGCAATAAATCAGTATACACTAGAATCTCACGCATCTTTTCGGCTACGTTAGTACCGCCAACTTCACGGGTTAGAAGTACGGGAATATTTTGGGATTTTAGATATTCATATAACATTTGACATTGGGTGGATTTGCCAATTCCTTCTCCTCCCTCAAAAGTGATAAATGTTCCTTGTTTTAATTTGCTCATTAATTGCAATTATTTTTAACTATAACTTTCTAATAATATCTTTTAAAAAAATCATTTACAAACCTGAATTCTGGATTAATCTAGGTTTGGAAGTAAGTATTTACAAGGGATAGAAGATACTCTATATAATTTTTAGCAAAAAAACAAGAGTATCCCCATGAAGAAAGATATTACTGCATTATTTTGTTTTGTCGATGATTTTTGTAAAATTAGCGAGCAGTGGATTAATCTCTCAGGGTTTAATTCCCCGAAGCTCTGCTTCGTGATATCATAAGAAACAACTAAAACTTTTTTAGATACCTCGTAGCTCTGCTGCGAGGAGCATCATTTCTACCATTAATTAATAAAAACCCTACAAGAAAGCCTGAAATAAGCTATTCTGAGCTGTTAACAATAGTGCTTTTATACCATCAATCACCTTGTAAAAACTTTAAATATTTTTATATGTCCTATCTACAATTATATAAATCAGACTTTGTAACTCTTCCATCATATACTCGTTTTATAGCTCTAAAACCAAGAGTTCTGAGTTATTTAGTTTTATTACTTGAATGATATATGCAGGCAGCTCAATCTACGGGAGTTTCTTATATTGACGCCACATCTTTAGAGGTTTGTCATCGAAAAAGAATCTCTCGTAATAAAGTCTTTGCCGGTATTGCTGCTTTGGGTAAAACAACAAAAAGTTGGTTTTTGGTCTAAAATTACATTTGGTTATTAACGAAAAAGGTGAGATTCAAGGTCTAAAACTAACGCCTGGTAATGTAGATGATAGAGCGCCGGTTTCGATAATCACCAAACATATCACGGGATTATTGTTTGGCGATAAGGGTTATATCAAACAGGAGCTCTTTGATGATCTATACAGCAAAGGAATCAAGTTAGTAACTGGCATAAAGAAGAAAATGAAGAATAAACTTATGCCATTATTTGAAAAAATATTATTACGCAAACGCTCAATTATCGAAACAGTATTTAGTGTGCTGAAGGGTGCTTTCGAGATCGAACATACAAGACATAGATCAATTTGGAATGCCTTTGTACATATCTTATCCGCCCTAATTGCATACTGTATGAAACCTAACAAACCTGCTATATCTCAAAATTAGCTAATCCAGAATTCAGGTTACAAGGATTGTATATCGCTAATAAATAAAAAGTGGATAGAGTAGTTTATACGTCAAGTATCTGCTTTTTTCAAGGTAGAAAAATTACCCCCTCTAAAGTTTTTTTGCCTTTAGTTTGCTCTTGCTCTACAGATTGAGTATGAGATTTGGCACGAGGGATTGCCAGATCAACTATATGTTCATAGCGTGCTCCGTTTTCAAGTAAAACACGACCACATTTATTCACTAAAGTTATATCATCTTGAGTAAATTTATTGAGAATGGTTTCTGTAATGTCATAAAGAAATTTCCAAGATAATTCTATTCGTTCTTGTAAGGTGAGTTTTTTATTATCCTGATTCTTGCTATTAAGAGCAAAAGTTTCTTCAGAATTATTTTCTCCGGAAGTCGTAATATTTTTTTTACGTGATGCTGTTTTATATATTAAGTATATTACTAATACTACTAAACATCCTATAGCAATTAAAATATGAGTATTAAGCACTTTTTGACCTGCCTTGTGTTTGATTTAAGTTTTGTGATTTGGAAAGGACTGTAATTATTGCCTTACCTACTGTAACTAACTCTGCTACCTCAGGAGCTAATTTAGCTATTGTTAAAATCGGCTTAGGTATTACTGAAGTTTTGACAAAAACTCTAATTTTTCTGACTAAAGTAAAAATTTATATTTAAAGTTAAATATTTAGTGCTTTTATCAGCTTAAAAGCGATATTTCTACAATTTAAAGTAAATTATTTGATATATAATACAAATTATAGATTGATACACTCGCCACTTTTTTTAATAAAAATTTTTTGTCAAAACTTCAGGTATTAGGTTAGTTGTTATTATCCCGCTTATAACGCTTTCTAATTTTTGTCCACCCGGTATTACTCCTGCTATTTTTTTCACATCACTTGCAATTTTGGTAGCTGTTTCTGCTGCTTTAAATAAAGAAGTTATTTTATCAACAAAAGGAGTTTCAGGGTTTGCTGCTCTTAATAATTCTGTTTTTGTACTATTTAATCTATCACTAATAGTATTTTTGATGGAATGTAGTTTTTCATCTTTTATCTCTTCAGGAAGTGCTTTTTCAACATCACTTTTTATTTTTGATATTTATCTTCTACCTCTTTAGTAGTTTGCGGTATAGCTTTGTTAGCTTCTATCACGTAATCTAACGATGATTCATTATTAGGATTTTTTGCTACTTTAATTACTTTCTCAATAGATTCTTTTGATATTTCTGAAACTTTTGAAATGTCAATAATTTTCTTAACAGGATCTTTGGATATTTCTGAAATTTCGGCAACTTGTTCAGCTTTTTTATAAACATCTTTAAGGTTTTTATTATCCTTTATTTCTTGCTGCATCTTTTTAATATCGCTATGCCATTTTGTTATTTTGGGCAATAGTTTTTCATGATCGATGAGATTATTGACTTTTTCAAGTATACCGCTTGCTTTTATGAAAGTTGAAAGAATAGGCAGTTGAGTTGCAATTACAGTAATTAATATATTTTCTAATGATGTTATAATTTTCTTAGAAGCACCCGGATAAACTTCATCTAATTCTTTTTGAAATTTTAGAACTTGTTCTAAAACACTTAAACATTTTGCTACGATAATTCCATCAAATAGAAATATATCTTTTGTCTTTAACTGATCTTGATAAGTTTTATCTAAAGCTTTTGATAATTCACTAAGAGATGCTTTTACTGTTTTGTTAAAAAGTTTTTCTATCTTCTCTAAATCTAAATTTTCAGTTTGTGCTAATTCTTTTAAAGAGCTTTTTAAAATACTAAGAATATTAGCTTCTAAATCTTTTATATTAGTTTTTAAAGAACCAGAAAAATTATGTAGTCTTTTTAAGAGGTTTAGTAACGCTGATTCTTGTTCTTTACTTAAACCAACAAAGTGCGAAAGATTGATGAGAGTATTAGGCATATATGTTATTTATTATCAATTGTTAATTAATTAATTGTAACGCTTTGTGTAGAAAAATGAAATATAAAATAGTTATCATTGCCCTTAGAATTAATTTTTGTTATACTACGTGCTAACATTGTTACATAGTATTATATTATCTAACTTAAAAATAGCTATATTCTTGAAAGATTAAACTAATCTCACTACCATATTATCAATTCATTTAAAAAATTTATGCGTAAGTTAACTATATTTATTTGCTCATTATTACTAACTTCTCCCGTTATTGCAATAGATTTGCAAGAAGCTTTAACAGAAGGGTATAAAAATAACAATGATCTGAAGACTGCAAGAGTTAAATTTGTTAATTCTATTGAGCAATTTCCTCAAGCTTTTTCAGGATTTATGCCTAATGCAGCACTGAGCGCTAACAGAAATAATAGTAAAACCAAATATGCTAGGATATATGCTCAACAACTTAACAGTCCACCAGCAGTAGATAATAATCAAGCGGCAGTGGTAATTGAACAATCTCTATTTAACGGTGGTTCAGATGTTGCTGCTCTTAGATCTGCACAAGCAGCTTTTAGAGCGTCACGTGGTCAATATTATTCTAGTGAGCAAAAAGTATTATTAGACTTAATCGGTGCTTATCTTGATTATTTTGAAAGTAAAGAGAAATATGATATTTCAGAAAGTAGAGTTCGTACTAATATCCAACAAGTAAACACTGTAGAAGAAAAATTAAGGCTTGGTGAAGCAACAGAGATAGATATAGCAACTGCAAGAGCGGGACTTGCAGCAGCAGAAGCGAATAAGCTAACCGCTTATGCTGATTTCCAAGCAAAAAAAGCAAACTTTATTAGAGTATTCGGTATAGAACCTACTGACATAGCTATGCCTATTTTACCTCAAGGATTGCCAAATTCATTAGATGAGCTAACAAAAAGAGCTGTTAATTTAAATCCTGATATTGATTCAGCAAGACATAGCGTAACTTCAGCAAAGGCACAAGAGTTAGTAGAAAAAGGAAAATTATTGCCACAAGTAAGTGTAAAATTGCAATCTGGTAGAACTAATTATAATCCGCAAAATTTGGATACTGAGCACATAAATACTAGAAGTGTTACTACTACGTTATCTGTTAATGTTCCTATTTATCCAAATGGAGGAGCTCAATATTCAAAAATTAGATCAGCTAAAAATCAAACACGAAATAGTGCGATACAGCTTGATGGTGCAATAAGACAAGTGCAGGCTTATGTTATAAGTATATGGGAAGGGTTTGAAGCAGCAAAATCTCGTATTATTGCAGCGGATCAAAGAGTAGCGGCAGCTCAAATATCCTATGATGGTACAGTACAAGAGGAAATAGTAGGTTCTAAAACAATGTTAGATGTTTTAAGTGCTGAAGAAAAGCTCTATGATGCAAAAATAACACGTGTTGATGCTTATAAAGCTTCTATACTTAGTGCATATCAAATGAAATCATTAACTGGCGAGTTAACTGCTCAAAGTTTAAAGCTTAAGGTAAAATACTTCAGTCCTGAAGAGGAATTTAAGACTATTAAAAAGAAAATGTTTATAGGTTTCTAAGTGAGTAAGGAAAGCAAGAAAAGCCAAGATATGTCGATAGAAGACATTCTAAAATCTGTCAAAGGAGTGATTAACGAGCGTAAAAATTTAAGCAATGAAGACGAAGATATACTTGAGTTAACAGAAATAATAGACCAAGATGAAGAGGAGTTAATATCAACTAAATCTGCTGAAAAAGTAAATGATATTTTAAAAAATTTCACCTCAACTATTAAAGATAAAAATTTAGATAATAATGTTTCATCTAAAAATGCTCTTGAAGAATTAGTAATCGAAATGTTAAAGCCGGAGCTTAAAACATGGCTTGATAAAAACCTACCTTCGCTTGTAAAAGAATTAGTAGAGAGTGAAATAAAAAAATTAGTACAGAATAGTAGAAAGTAGAAAATGTTGAATTAAGCGTCATTGCGAGGAGAAACGTAGTTTCGACGCGGCAATCTTGTTAAACATCCTGTGATTGCACACGTACAAAACTTACAGTTTTGCCTCGCAATGACGAAAAAATTGAGCCACGCAGCTAAAGCTCCTACAAGATGATAAACTCAAATAACTATTTAATCTCTCAGGGTTTAATTCCCCGAAGCTCTGCTTCGTGATATCATAAGAAACAACTAAAACTTTTTTAGATACCTCGTAGCTCTGCTGCGAGGAGCATCATTAGGGAAATATATGTTAAATAAATTATGCAGGATATTATTTTTTATAAGTCTATCCCTAGTCACGTTGCAAAGCTATGCTGCTGCACCGCCGCCATTACCTATGCCATCACAAAATTCTGATATAAAAAGTAAAGATGAGCAGCCTACTTCTGACTCTAGATCATCTATGTCCATTTTTGATAAGATTAAACAATTTTTCCATAAATCACCAAAAAAAGCTCCATTGCCTAAACCGCAAGCACAACCAGATAAGCCAAGTGATAAATTAGTTTCACAAGAAACTAACAAAAACGAAGTACAATTGCCTAGTGCGAATAATGAGGCTCATCAAGCTAATACAAATTTAGCTTCACATAATGATACGAATAGTGAAAAAGAAGCATCTGAGCCTTTTATAGATATGGGTAATGCAACATTACCTAGTGCAAGTAATCAGACTCATCAAACTAATACGAATTTAGCTTCACATAATGATACGAATAGTGAAAAAGAAGCATCTGAGCCTTTTATAGATATGGGTAATGCAACATTACCTAGTGCAAGTAATCAGAGCCATCAAACTAATACGAATTTAGCTTCACATAATGATACGAATAGTGAAAAAGAAGCATCTGAGCCTTTTATAGATATGGGTAATGCAACATTACCTAGTGCAAGTAATCAGACTCATCAAACTAATACGAATTTAGTTTCACATAATGATACGAATAGTGAAAAAGAAGCATCTGAGCCTTTTATAGATATGGGTAATGCAACATTACCTAGTGCAAGTAATCAGAGCCATCAAACTAATACGAATTTAGCTTCACATAATGATACGAATAGTGAAAAAGAAGCATCTGAGCCTTTTATAGATATGGGTAATGCAACATTACCTAGTGCAAGTAATCAGAGCCATCAAACTGATACGAATTTAGCTTCACATAATGATACGAATAGTGAAAAAGAAGCATCTGAGCCTTTTATAGATATGGGTAATGCAACATTACCTAGTGCAAGTAATCAGAGCCATCAAACTAATACGAATTTAGCTTCACATAATGATACGAATAGTGAAAAAGAAGCATCTGAGCCTTTTATAGATATGGGTAATGCAACATTACCTAGTGCAAGTAATCAAACTCATCAAACTAATACGAATTTAGCTTCACATAGTGATACGAAAGATGCAACATCTTCTAATAACAAAGAAGCAAATAGTACGCCTTTGCCTAATATTGCAAATAATGAAGAAGCACAGCCGGAGCTTAAAGTAGCTGGATCTCTTATCTCTAATCCGCCTCTTCGTCCAGGTAGCTATGTAGTACCACCTGCGCCACGTACCCAAGTATATCAACCTATTGCTTTGCCGCCTACGCATCAATATATAAAGCTTACTCCTCCACCAGAGGCGAATGAACAGCAAGATAATGTAACTGCACCGCCCGCTCCTCAAGTGGTAGCTCCTGCACCAACAGTAATGCCAGCTACTCCTGTTCCTGTAGTTAATCAGCCTACAGCAAGTGACGTAGTAACACCGCCAGTAACGACTCCTGCACCTGTACCGGCAACACCATCTACGCCTAATACGCCTGTACCTACAGTTAATCAGCCAACCGCACCTAGTAATACGCCTATACCTGCGGTACAGCCTGTAGTTTCGCCTGCAACAATGCCAAATACAACCGATTCTTCAGCCACAACTGATAATTCGAAAGAAACATTTACTGCTGATGTGAATTTGCCGAAAAAGCAAGATTGGGATGCTCCATTAAAGCCTGTGGAAGTGTTATCTGCAAATCAGAATCAAGGTTCTAATAATACTAATGCTGCTAATAATTCAGTGCCAGCTAATCAGAAACAGATACAGCCACAAAATACAAGCACTTCAGTAAGTTCTTCAAATGTAGTTGTTAAGAAGCAAGATAATATCGTAAATACAGAACTAACGGAATCAGCAACGAAATTTGCTAAAGATGAAAGCCAAATGTTATTATTACCTGATGATGATATTATACTTGGTAAGTTAACCGAGCAGGCTACTTTAGATCAGATGGATATATATTCATATATTAAGCTATTCCAGAAAAAAGAAGAATGGATAGCAAATGCTGATAGAAGAAAAGCTGTAGAAAGTCTTGTTAAATATGACAACGATCTAAATAAGAAAAAAGATATTACCGCTACCTTATCTTATTGTAGTGCGATAGGTAATTCTTTTAGAGCAATCGATAGAAATAACCTTTCTAAATTACGTGTTTTACTTGATGTTTACCCTATATTACAAGAAAAAAATAATAAAGGTGATACATTACTTACCGCTGCCGTTTATAAAGATAATTATTATCTAGCAAAATATTTAGTAATACGCGGCATCAAAATTTCTACTTTAAACTCTGAATGTCAATATCCTCTAGATATCGCCCTAGCACGAGGAAACACTAATATAGCGTGTATGCTGACCAAAGCTAAGGGGTTAGGCTCTGGTCTCATCAATTGTGTAAATTTCGTGAACCAATGATGCTCCTCGCAGCAGAGCTACGAGGTATCTATCCAAAAAGCTTTAACTGTTTTTGTTGAAATGCTTTATAGTCTATCCGCCAAAAACACTTCAAATCCTGATCATTTGTAATGGGATAGAGTTTTGACAACAAATTGCTAAGATTTTCAATAAAAATTAATAAGTTATGTTAATTTTTACTGATACATTTCTGTGTTGGTCTAATTTTGATATGGAGCTATTGTTAACGATTTTTTATCGTTCATCTAGTTTTTGCATGATGATATTTTTGATTTATGTGGAGTTAGACACGATTTGTAAATGATTTGCAATGCATCGTAAATTCAAACCAATAGCAGAGATTATTGGATTGATAATATCTCCTATCATACCTTTCAAGAAGTTTCTACCCATCCGACCATATTGCTTTAAGTGACCTATTATTGGTTCTATGGCACTGCGTCTCTTGATCATAGACTTGTCCTCTTGTAACAACTTCTTCCGCGTTTTTGGGGTATATACCTTACTCTTCTCCTTTACATTGCTACCACTATACCCAAGATCAACAAATGATTTCTTTATCTTGATTCCAGTGACACTCTCTACTGCTTCAAAGCTCTGATGCAATGTATGACCATCATAAGGATTATTATGAAACGATTTTGCGGATAAAACAAAATTTCTACGACCACTTACTACTACCGCTACTTTATTGCCAAACTCATATGGCTTGTTGCGTTTTCCCTTTCCTATACACTCTACTTCAGGGGCATGAAAACTATATAATACTTTGTTATCTTCTTTATATTGCTTTTTAGCTTCTCTTTTTAAAACAGATTGGTTATGTATTTGTTTTATTTTTTGCAATACTTCTTGATTTTTGAGAGACAAGTTTAATTGCTTATTTTTGATCTCACGCTCACATACTCTAATCAAACGACCCAGTAATATTTTTAAATGCTTCATTATTTTCCAACGCTTCTTGGCTTTACTATGTTCTTTATATTTCCATAGCTTTACTATATCGCGTTTATAGGTTCTAGCGTATGTTTCATTCAAATGTATACCCAAACTGTTGCAAAGCTTTACTATGCTAAGCCTAGCTTTATCCATTAAATAAACATCGTGTGGGTGTTTGATATTCTTAATTTGTACAGTCGTATCAGCGATGATTAATTCCAAATCTTTTTTTTTAATTGTGTTAGTTTTTATCCCAACCCTGATCAACTCCGATAATATCTCATTATATCCAGCTTCACCTAATACACTACGAAACCGTCGTATACTAGTTTCCGAGATAGCTATGTCTTTTTCTATATATTCCCACCCGCAGAAATACTGCCAATACATATTCTCTTTTAGCTCTTCCTCTGATAATGAATCTGAAAAATTATACATTGCTTGTAGCATCGTTATGCCAAGCATCACTCTATGACATTTTCTATTTCTACCAAATTTCTTAATACAAACATTTTTTGATAACCACTCTTCGAGCCTAGACCAATTTATTAATTCTCTTAATTTATATAGCTTATTATTTGGGTTTAATTCTTCTTTTAATTTATAACCAAACAGTTTCCCTTGTTCTTGCGATTTGATAATGTTGTCTATTGGCATTGACTGAAATCCATAAGGTTTATGACCATATTTTATCATTTTCTTACGGATTGTTGTATTACTTCTTGTCTTAAAACCATATTATCTATAAGGCTTGTAGAGTTTTGGCGGACGGACTTTATAAGAAGGTTTGCCTGAACCTTGATTCTGTACATAATTACGTAATTTCTGCTCATCACCATGTTTACCTACTGTGCTCATAAAATATCCTTTACTCCAAAACTCACTTCCCCATAATTTTTCTTTAAGATTTGGATATTTCTCAAACATTTTCTTAGAAGTAATACTTTTTATGATTTGAGTTATTTTTGTTGGGCTATACATTGGTATTGACTGTAATAAAAAATGTACGTGATCTTTATCTACTCCTATTTCTAAAAATCTAATTTCATAACGATCTTCTATGTGCTCACAAATTTTACACAAATAATCATCTAGTTCTTGATTGAATATTACTCTTCTATACTTTGCCGGCGTTACTAAATGATATATTAGTACTGTGACATTATGACTCTTATGTACATAACTGCTTTCTTCCATTCAAGTAGTATATCACGAAGCAGAGCTTCGGGGAATTAAACCCTGAGAGATTAAATTCTACCATCAAATTTGATCATAAAATGAGCCATAGCTTCATTCCAATTGGGGATAGGCATAGACCATTTTTTGGTAATATAATCAATTGTCAGATATAAAACCTTAAATACTGCGTCATCATTTGGAAAGATGCGTTTATTCTTAGTAACTTTTCTCAATTGGCTATTCAGCGATTCTATCGCATTTGTAGTGTAAATAATCTTACGAATCTCCTTTGGATATTGCAAGAAAATTATCAAATTATCCCAATTATTATACCAAGATTTAGCTATATGCGGATATTGCTTACTCCATTTTTGATCAAATGACTCAAGAGCTAATTCTGCTTCTTTTTCAGTAGCCTGAAGTTTTGACAAAAATTCTAATTTTTCTGACTAAAGTAAAAATTTATATTTAAAGTTAAATATTTAGTGCTTTTATCAGCTTAAAAGCGATATTTCTACAATTTAAAGTAAATTATTGGATATATAATACAAATTATAGATTGATACACTCGCCACTTTTTTTAATCTTTCAGGGTTTAATTCCCCGAAGCTCTGCTTCGTGATATACTACTTGAATGGAAGAAAGCAGTTATATACATAAGAGTCATAATGTCACAGTACTAATATATCATTTAGTAACGCCGGCAAAGTATAGAAGAGTAATATTCAATCAAGAACTAGATGATTATTTGTGTAAAATTTGTGAGCACATAGAAGATCGTTATGAAATTAGATTTTTAGAAATAGGAGTAGATAAAGATCACGTACATTTTTTATTACAGTCAATACCAATGTATAGCCCAACAAAAATAACTCAAATCATAAAAAGTATTACTTCTAAGAAAATGTTTGAGAAATATCCAAATCTTAAAGAAAAATTATGGGGAAGTGAGTTTTGGAGTAAAGGATATTTTATGAGCACAGTAGGTAAACATGGTGATGAGCAGAAATTACGTAATTATAGCTAACGCGGAAAGGTTTTTACCATAGTTTTTGTATTTACTCACATATTCACCAGATCTAAATCCTATTAAACATTGCTGGACTAACTTTAAAAACTGTTTACGTAAAATTATTGATCAATGCCTAAGTTTTTCCTAATCTGTGGTAGAAACATTCCCGTGTTAGCTATATGTACAGAATCAAGGTTCAGGCAAACCTTCTTATAAAGCATTTCAACAAAAACAGTTAAAGCTTTTTGGATAGATACCTCGTAGCTCTGCTGCGAGGAGCATCATTTGAATCAGTATTTAATATACTAAAAAATAGAATGAACCTAGAGCATACAAGGCATAGATCTCCTGTTAATTTCTTGGTGCATATTCTAGCTTGTGTTACTTCTTATGCTATCACTAAATCTCGTATAAAACTTGATGCTTTAGCTCCAGAACAACTTCTCTTATCCTAAATTGGCGTTATTATGTATAAGTATGTTGAATAGATAATCATTGCGAGCAGTTAAAACGAGTTCGGCAATCTCGTTAAGCATCCTGAGATTGCTTCGGCAAATTACTTCGTAATTCTTCTCGCAATGACGTTTGGTTTAACCCTTATTCAGCAAATCCAGCATAGTTTTGCCGATATCCGCAGGTGATCTTGTGATAGTTACGCCAGCACTTTGCAGAGCTTCAAGCTTATCTTCAGCACTACCTTTTCCGCCAGCAATAATAGCACCAGCATGCCCCATTCTTTTACCTGGAGGAGCTGTAATACCTGCTATAAAGCTTACTATAGGTTTTTTGCTTTTTGAATGCTTAATAAAATTAGCTGCATTTTCTTCTGCGTCACCACCAATTTCACCAATCATGATAATTGCTTTTGTTTCGTCATCTTGTAAAAACATATCAATGCAATCTACAAAATTAGTGCCATTAACGGGATCACCGCCAATGCCAACACATGTAGATTGACCAAGCCCTACAGCTGTTGTTTGTGCTACTGCTTCATAAGTTAAAGTACCTGATCTTGAAACAATACCTATAGAACCTTTTCTATGAATATGCCCTGGCATGATACCTATTTTGCATTCATCAGGGGTTATAATCCCCGGGCAGTTAGGACCGATTAATCTTGTTCTAGAACCGACCAAAGCACGCTTTACTCTGACCATATCAAGCACCGGAATTCCTTCTGTGATACATACGACTATTTCAATTCCGGCATCAATTGCCTCTAATATTGAATCGGCTGCAAAGGGAGGCGGTACATAAATAACGCTAGCATTAGCACCGGTTTTGGCTTTTGCCTCATGCACAGTGTTATATATCGGTAAATCGAGGTGAGTTTTACCGCCTTTACCTGGGGTCACCCCACCGACCATTTTAGTACCATAAGCTATTGCTTGCTCGGAGTGGAAAGTACCTTGTGAACCGGTAAAACCCTGACAGATTACTTTTGTTTTTTTGTTAACTAATATTGCCATCTTTGATAACTACTTATTATTTTTAAATTTGTTTTTGTACAATCGTCATTGCGAGGAGATGCATAGCATCGACGCGGCAATCTTAGGAGTCTTGTACTATTTCATGAGATTGCCACGCTCATTTCATTTGCTCGCAATGACGGCAAAAATTGACCTTTTTGTATTTTTTATTACTGGATCCCGTGGACAAGCCACGGGATGACATGATTACCTAATTGCCTCAACTATTTTACTAGCCGCATCAGCTAAATCATGAGCCGGTATTATTTCTAAACCTGAATTGGATAAAATCTCTTTACCTTTTTCAACATTTGTACCAGCTAAGCGGACTACTAGCGGCACTTTTATACCTATATCTTTTGCTGCTGCGATAATTCCTTCTGCTATAATATCACAACGCATAATACCACCAAAAATATTAACTAAAATGCCTTTCACTTCTTTGTCAGATAAAATTATTTTTAAGGCTTCTTTCACACGTTCACGATCAGCTCCGCCCCCAACATCTAGGAAATTTGCAGGTGTTGCACCATAAAGCTTAATAATATCCATTGTTGCCATAGCAAGTCCCGCACCATTTACCATACAACCAATACTACCATCCATTTTCACATAGCTAAGACCAGCATCAGCTGCTCTTGTTTCTAACGGATCTTCTTCATCCTGATCACGCAAAGCTATAATTTCAGGATGCTTAAATAGACCATTATCATCAAAGGTAAATTTTGCATCTAATGCTAATAAATTGCCCTCTTTATTTACAATTAACGGATTAATCTCAATTTGTGCTGCATCTGTTTCAATAAAAGCTTTGTAGGTTGCTTTTACTATTTCTTTCATTTGCTTTACTTGATGGTCTTTAAAACCTAATTCATATGCTATTCCTTGAGCATGGAAATTTTGCAAGCCGGTAGCTGGATCAACTGAAAATTTGATAATTTTTTCAGGAGTTTTTTCTGCAACTTCTTCTATATCAACACCGCCCTCCGTAGAAGCTATAAAGGTGATACAGCTAGCTGATCTATCAAATACGACACTAAAATAATATTCCTTTAAAATATCACAACCTGATTCAATATAAAGACGATTTACTTTCTGCCCTTGTGGTCCTGTTTGGTGTGTGACTAAATTAATACCGAACATATCATGAGCAACTTTTTTTGCTTCCTCTTTACTCTTAACAACCTTAACACCGCCGGCTTTACCTCTACCACCAGCATGTATTTGTGCCTTAACTACATAAACCTTTGTATTTAGCTCATCAATCGCTGCATTAATGCTTTCGGTTTTCGTAACCACTACCCCAGTTGAAGTAGGCACACCGTATTTTCTTAAAATCTCTTTTGCTTGATATTCGTGAATATTCATAAATAATTTATTTAAATAATTAAAACATAGTATAATGATTAATCTTCAGGCTGTAAAGTAGAGAGTTATTTATCGTTGGTAAATTCCAGTATTAATTAAGCCAGATTTATATTTTCTTCCCATACCTCATTGGGTGTTTTATAACCGAGCACTTTTCTTGGTAAATTATTTAAAAAATCCTCAATTTCTTGTAATTGCTTTATTGTTAATTTTTTTATATCTAAAGATTTAGAGTATACTCTGTGCACCATTGAGTTAATCTTCTCTATCAATGGTTTTTGCCATGGAGAATAAGGATTGCAAAAATATACTTTTCGTTCAGATTTTGGCAATAGTTGTTCATGATTGGTAAATTCTTTGCCATTATCTAACGTTATGCTTTTGATTATATGCGACAATTGTTTAAGTTTTTTATTCATGTTACCAATCACATCTTGTGTTCTTTTTGAACGGTTTAAAGTGAGAAACACTTTTTGTGTTCTGATATCCACAAGAGCGCCTATATTACGACTTTGATTACCTTTGTTAAAAGTTAAATCACCTTCTAAATGACCTATTGCTGCTATCTTTCTATTTATCTCTGGTCTTTCAGTAATGGAAACTCGATTTGGTATTGTAATTCTTTTGTTTCTGATTCTTGTACCATGATGCAACCTATTTTTCCTTTTTCTTGCTAAAGATAAATATAATTTTTGCCTTTGTGCTATAGGAGATGTATAAATAAACTGGTATATACTCTCTGTAGAAATATTGACAGTATCTCGTGATAGTTTACGTCTACCTGAAATTATATCTGGTGAAATACCCTGTGTTAACTGCTTTATTATTTCTGCTCGTAAATTATTATCAATATCTAATTTTCTTTTTCTCTTACCTTGCCTTAAACTGCAAGCAAGTGTGTTAGCCCTATCTGGTCTATAATTATGCCTCATTCTCTTGAGTTCATAACATATAGTGCTTTTATCACGGCCAATCTTTGTCCCTATATATCGCGAGCTATAACCACTCTTATTCATTTCGTATATTTTAAATCTTTCATCTATCGTTAAATGAGCCATGATATATCTATATTTAAATGATGCTCCTCGCAGCAGAGCTACGAGGTATCTAAAAAAGTTTTAGTTGTTTCTTATGATATCACGAAGCAGAGCTTCGGGGAATTAAACCCTGAGAGATTAAAAATTGATTATATCTGGCTTAATTAATTATAGAACTTTCCAGTTTTATCCCTAAGCGATTGAACTTTTACTGAAGAGTTTGGGGGTCTAATAACTGGTTTTATCTTCTTCTTTCTCAACAATTGATATGTAGATTCACCGTCATACCCTCGATCTCCCAGAAAATCCTTGGCTCTGACATTAGCTATTAGTAGTCCAATCTGTGATCTATCATCTATAGTATGCTCTGTGGTACTATCGGCAAGTATCATACCTTGATCTTCTATAACGATATGTAGCTTTTTCCATATGCGACGCTTATATTGCTTACCATGCTTATTTTCTAGCCATTCGTTCCCTGTGTAGGCTTGTATCCCTGTACTATCCATTGAAATACAACTAAATTCTTTATCTTGATTTCCATGTAAATACCTAAGATCTAATGACTTCATACGCTTACTTAATGTTGTATAGTCTGGACATCTAATAGATAAACCCGATATTTCAAAGAGCCAGTTTATAAAGCCTTGGGTTTGGCGTAACTTAAGACCGAATAAGCATCTGATCTTCAAACACTGTAATATAGCGTGATCACTATAGCGTCTAGGTCTTCCTCGTTTCATTTCCTCTCTGTAATCAGCATACCAGCCAATCGCCAAATCACTGGCAATCATAAAATCTATGCGACCCCTATTGCGTAAAAAATTATTATATTCTGACCAATTCGTTATTTTATATTTAGAATACTTGCGTGATTTACTAAAAGGGGCTTTCTTCCGAGATCTCATATAATCTGGATTATTTTTAATTCAGGACATCTTACCAGATTATCACCACTCTTGCTCTACAAATCTTATTTATGCAACAAAGCCATGCCGCATTACCTAAAAACTGTTTTTTCCAATTTTGAATTGTTTTAACACTTATTGCATATTTTGAAGCTAACTGACCAAGTGTCGACTCCTCTTTTATTAATTCTAATACTATCCCCGTTTTTTCTGAAGCACTGAAAATTTTTACTTTATTTTTCTTCATCTTTCCTCTTAAGTTTATTGCTATTTATTCTAACTTATTGCGGAAACACACTCCTTCATTTTTTTGTCCAATTTTTTCATGTATGGACCTCCTGTAGAATGCAAGAAAAAAATAACATCAATAATAAAAACAAACAAATGCAGTCATGTATCCGGCTTATAGCTGATAAATCAACCTAATTTATTCTACAGCCCTGATGGAATTCGCTGGCTTACAAACTATATACTTATCAGTCCATCGGCTTCTAAAAGAGCCACTGAAAAACGCAGTTTTTTTGTAAGCTAAGGTTTGTCTTATTTACCATCAATATTAATTATCTCAAGCATATTTCGGGTTGGAATCTCTTACATATTGTTTTGCTTTTACCTATTCATTATATAAATCACCATTTATTTTACTTATAAGTGCTATGCTACACACTCTTTAGCTACAAACTTTACTCTCTACATAATCATCTCCTGATCTTAGTACAGCAAACACCACTCTTGCCAACTTATTAGCTATGGCAACTGTCGTTTTATTATGGCTACTTCGCTCAGATAAATTAAACATCCATTTCGTAAATTGGCTAAAATCTTTTTTAGATTTCTGTTCTTCCGATGTAAATCTTATCTTGGCATTTAGTACAGCTCTAGCCCCTTGAATTAATAAAGTGCGTAAGTATACATCACCTCGCTTGCTAATTCCCAGCAGCTTATCCTTCCCACCACTTGAATGTTGTCTTGGCACTAATCCTAGCCATGCCGATAATTGCCTGCCATTCTCAAAACTTGTAGCATTACCTATTGATGCTATTAAAGCAGTAGCAGTAATTAAACCAAGACCAGGTATAGCTCTTAATCGTTGATATTGAGTTAGGTTACTTGCTATCATTGTTAATCGTTTTTCTATCTCTTTTATTTTTCTGTTATTATCTAAGAATTCTTCTTTTAGTTCACTAAATGTTTGATAACTTAACTGGCTTAATTTCCCTGCATCTAAAATCTCAATTAATTTTGTGATAACCTTATTAATGCCTTGAGGAACAATAAAACCAAACTCATGTAGTAGCCCCCTAATTTCATTAGCAAGTGCTGTACGATTTTTTACCAATCTCTCTCTTACCCTATGTATTGATAAAATTTCTTGTTGCTCTATAGTTTTAATTGCAACAAATCTCATATTAGGTCTTGTCACGGCTTCACATATCGCTTCAGCATCTGCTTGATCATTTTTATTAGTTTTAACATATGGTTTGACAAATTGCGGTGCCATTAGTTTTACTTCATGCCCTAATTTAGTTATTTCTCTTGCCCAATAACTAGAACCACCACAAGCTTCCATCCCTACTAAACATTGTGGTAAATTAGCCATAAATGTCAAAACCTGATCTCTCATCAATTTTTTCTTTAATACTGTCTTGCCATTTTTATCTACACCATGAATTTGAAAAATTCTTTTTGCAATATCTATACCAATTGTAGTAACCTCCATATGGACCTCCTTAATTGTTGTTTTAATATGTTAAATATTAACCCTAGAAGATTAGCAACTGCTTTTCATTCTCTATATCAGGAGGTCCATACCATTAGTCCATTATATTTACCAATCTGTATATTTCTTTTTTGCTATATGTATTTTTAAATTTTTCATAAGCAAGGTCAGTAGTAGTTTTAGCACTCAAATTTTTACTCAAACATGATTTTATAAATTCTGTTATAGCTAACGCGGAAAGGTTTTTACCATAGTTTTTGTATTTACTCACATATTCACCAGATCTAAATCCTATTAAACATTGCTGGACTAACTTTAAAAACTGTTTACGTAAAATTATTGATCAATGCCTAAGTTTTTCCTAATCTGTGGTAGAAACATTTCCGTGTTAGCTATAAATCGAGTTCCAGCTTTTCTTCTTGTTCTTGTAAAACCCCTGAAATTAGTAATACTATCTCGCCTTTTAGAGTATTATTTTGATAAAATGCTATTACTTCATCGATATTTGCAGTTTTAATTTCTTGATAAAGCTTAGTAAGCTCACGTGCTACACATATTTCACGATTTCCAAGTATTTCCTTAGCTATTAATAAAGTATTTATTAAGCGGGGTGCAGCCTCAAAGAAAATTAGCGTAGCACGAATGTTTGCAAATTCAGTAAAGAGCTTTTTCTTGCTTTCGATAGTTTTGGGTAAGAATCCGCAAAATAGAAATCGATCAGTAGGTAGAGCAGATAATGTTAATGCTGTGATTGGTGAAGAGACACCAGGCACTACATCTATGTGGAAATTTAGCGATCTTAAATCTCGTACTAATTTATATCCAGGGTCAGAAATTAAAGGAGTGCCGGCATCAGAAATTAAGCTTACTATCTTATTTGCTTTTATTAGATTTATAATATTTTCTCTGTCTTTCTCATCACTATGATCATTATAAACTTGTAATTTAGTACGAATGTCATGTTTTGCTAGCAATTTTTGTGATATTCTAGTATCCTCGCATAAGATAATATCCGAGTTTTTTAGGGTTGATATAGCACGAAGTGTGATATCTTCAAAATTGCCAATCGGTGTCGAAACAATATATAATCCCACTTTTAAAAACATAATTTTTAAATCTTGTAGTAATATTATGGCTAGTATAACACGAAACTTTGCAAAAATCATTTTAATGTTTTTTTGTTCCTTATATCTATCATCATGTCAAACTTCCAAAGAAGAAACTATTGTACCTGTAAAAACAGCACAAAAAGAAATTGAGATTGCAATTTTAATGCCTAATCAAGGTCCTGATGGTATTGTTGGCAAGCAATATAAAGATTTGATTAAAATGGGTCTTAATGACGGGGTAAAATCTTATATCCATGTTACATCATATGATGGTTCAGATGAGAAAAATGTATTAGCTGCTATGGATAAAATAGTAGCACGTAAAACTAAAATTATTCTAGGTCCTTTATATTCTAACTTTACTTCTTTAATAGCCGAGAAAGCCAAAGCCAATAATATTGTTATAATAACTATGTCAAATAATCCAGCTCTTGCAGATGATAAATTATTCGTATTTGGTCATGCACCTTTAAAGCAGCTAATCCGGATCGTTAATTATTATGGAAGTAGTCATAAGGATTTTATGGCATTATTGCCTACAGGCAAACACTCTCAAACTGTTAGCCAAGTTATGCAAAATATTTTGATTCAGAAAAATGCCACCTTAGCACTTACTGAATTTTATGAAGATAATCCTGAATCTATTGCAAAGGCTGTAAAAAATGTTTCGGATAATACCGAGATTATAAATGAACGCAGCGATACAACAAAGCCTATTATTTATATATCGGATGATCCAAAAAATTTAAGCCTACTTGCTGGTAGTATTAATAAATATAATTTAGATAAAAAAGCTATACTAATCGGTGATAATCGCATTGATGTAGATTATCCAGAAAATATTGATATTAGCTTTACAGGCTCGTTAAATACTCTTAACAGTAATGTTCCTGAGCGAGCAAAGGCTCTCGGAATCAATCATATGGGTTTTATGCATCTACTTTCCTATGATTTAGGACGTATGACTGCCAGCTTCATAGGAAATGAATTTGATTTAAGTAGATTTTTAAATAGAATAAACAGTAGACAAAATTATATAGGACTATCTGGTAATATCCATTTTATCGATTCGATAGCCCAAAGACAATATGATATTATCAGAAAAGAAAATGGTGCTTATATTACTGGTAAATTCCAGTATTAATTAAGCCAGATTTATATTTTCTTCCCATACCTCATTGGGTGTTTTATAACCGAGCACTTTTCTTGGTAAATTATTTAAAAAATCCTCAATTTCTTGTAATTGCTTTATTGTTAATTTTTTTATATCTAGTCCGTCCGCCAAAACTCTACAAGCCTTATAGATAATATGGTTTTAAGACAAGAAGTAATACAACAATCCGTAAGAAAATGATAAAATATGGTCATAAACCTTATGGATTTCAGTCAATGCCAATAGACAACATTATCAAATCGCAAGAACAAGGGAAACTGTTTGGTTATAAATTAAAAGAAGAATTAAACCCAAATAATAAGCTATATAAATTAAGAGAATTAATAAATTGGTCTAGGCTCGAAGAGTGGTTATCAAAAAATGTTTGTATTAAGAAATTTGGTAGAAATAGAAAATGTCATAGAGTGATGCTTGGCATAACGATGCTACAAGCAATGTATAATTTTTCAGATTCATTATCAGAGGAAGAGCTAAAAGAGAATATGTATTGGCAGTATTTCTGCGGGTGGGAATATATAGAAAAAGACATAGCTATCTCGGAAACTAGTATACGACGGTTTCGTAGTGTATTAGGTGAAGCTGGATATAATGAGATATTATCGGAGTTGATCAGGGTTGGGATAAAAACTAACACAATTAAAAAAAAAGATTTGGAATTAATCATCGCTGATACGACTGTACAAATTAAGAATATCAAACACCCACACGATGTTTATTTAATGGATAAAGCTAGGCTTAGCATAGTAAAGCTTTGCAACAGTTTGGGTATACATTTGAATGAAACATACGCTAGAACCTATAAACGCGATATAGTAAAGCTATGGAAATATAAAGAACATAGTAAAGCCAAGAAGCGTTGGAAAATAATGAAGCATTTAAAAATATTACTGGGTCGTTTGATTAGAGTATGTGAGCGTGAGATCAAAAATAAGCAATTAAACTTGTCTCTCAAAAATCAAGAAGTATTGCAAAAAATAAAACAAATACATAACCAATCTGTTTTAAAAAGAGAAGCTAAAAAGCAATATAAAGAAGATAACAAAGTATTATATAGTTTTCATGCCCCTGAAGTAGAGTGTATAGGAAAGGGAAAACGCAACAAGCCATATGAGTTTGGCAATAAAGTAGCGGTAGTAGTAAGTGGTCGTAGAAATTTTGTTTTATCCGCAAAATCGAGTCTTTTGCAATGATTGTGTAAATTTTTGTTGAGCCTATATTAGAAGTAATTAAAAATATAGGTAACAGAAATGCAAATAGAGAAGAATAAAAAAATAAATGAAGCAATAGATTTGCTGATAGAAGGTGGAGTAGATTTAAAAACAGTACTAAGTCAGAATGGATTAATTAAGGAATTAACCAAGGGTATTTTAGAGCGAGCACTGCATGCTGAGATGTCAGAACATTTAGGTTATAGCAAGTATGATAGAGCTGAAACTGAGAATGCGAGGAATGGTAGTTTTAGTAAGAATCTGATTAGTGAGAATGGTACTATAGAGCTAAATGTTCCAAGAGACAGACAAGGTAAATTTGAACCTATAATAGTCTCAAAGAAACAAACAAGAATAGATGGCTTAGACCAAAAGATAATATCCTTATATGCGAAGGGTATGAGTGTGTCTGATATTAAAACACAATTGCAAGAATTATATGGAGCTGAGATCAGTGAGAGCCTAATCAGCAGGATTACAGATGAAGTAATAGATGAGGTCAAGATTTGGCAGAGTAGACCTCTTGAATCAGTATACCCTATAGTATATTTTGACTGTTTAGTAGTGAAAGTAAGACAAGATAAACTTATTATTAATAAATCAGTATATGTAGCTTTAGGAATAGATTTATCTGGCAGAAAGGATATTTTAGGCTTATGGATAAGTGAGAATGAAGGAGCTAAATTTTGGCTTGGTAATTTTACTGAAATGAAGAATCGAGGAGTAAAAGATATCTTAATTGCTTGTAGTGATAATCTAACTGGTATGTCTGATGCTATTGCATCAGTATATCCGAAAACTGAACATCAAATTTGTATTGTCCATCAGATCAGGAATAGCCTCAAATATGTATCATATAAAGATAGAAAGCCATTAGCAGCGGATTTGAAACTAATCTATACTTCTGCTACTGAAAAAGAAGCAGAATTAGCTCTTGAGTCATTTGAGCAAAAATGGAGTAAGCAATATCCGCATATAGCTAAATCTTGGTATAATAATTGGGATAATTTGATAATTTTCTTGCAATATCCAAAGGAGATTCGTAAGATTATTTACACTACAAATGCGATAGAATCGCTGAATAGCCAATTGAGAAAAGTTACTAAGAATAAACGCATCTTTCCAAATGATGACGCAGTATTTAAAGTTTTATATCTGACAATTGATTATATTACCAAAAAATGGTCTATGCCTATCCCCAATTGGAATGAAGCTATGGCTCATTTTATGATCAAATTTGATGGTAGAATTTAATGGTTCACGAAATTTACACAATTGATGAGACAGAGCCGCAAAATCGTTTCATAATAATCCTTATGATGGTCATACATTGCATCAGAGCTTTGAAGCAGTAGAGAGTGTCACTGGAATCAAGATCAGGAGTTTCGCACTTAGCAAAGTTGCGAATCAGTTAAAAGCCATCTGATATTGTTTTGAATTGATGTTTTTATAACTTCCCAAGTGTGTTGATATAAAGTAATGTTTTCATTTATCCTCCTTTTATTCATATCAAGCCAGGCAAATACTGCAAGGCAAATATGATTTCTTTGAGCTCGGCCCGTGCGTGCCTGACAGCGTTCAATACCACAAGTTTGTTTTAATTCTCGATGATAAACCTCTATAGACCAACGTGCCTTAACAATTTTCTCTATTTGCTCACGTGTGGGATTTTCCAAGTTCGTTGTTATGTAATCAATGCGACCATTCTTTGCCACAAACTTAAATACCGTAACCCAACCGTATCCACGTAGGTGAATTTTTAGCCCCTCATCGGGTATCTCTAAACTTTCCAAGCTAACATTATGATTAACTTTTCTATTTTTCCTTAGGGTGGTAACCCATAGCCAGCCTAAATTACGTATATGTTTTAAATTCTCCAACCCGCTATACCAAGCATCCATGACTATGGCATCAGGATTGAGACCTCTTTCTTTAGCTAAAGTAAGCATATCACAAAAATGCTCATTCTTTGTTTTACCATCAGTGTCTTTATCATATATTCTATAATCTACGGGAGTAGATTGAGCAATTTTAGTATTGTAATGTAGTAAGTTTACCATTCCTATACCAGGTATAACATCATGTACAGCTCCAGAATATTGATAACGTACAAGCTCAATCTTCTGACTGTATTGCTTTGATAATAAGGTGTCATCCCCCACTAATAAACACGGTGCTTCCCAATCTATATATTTTGACACTTCCTTATAGATTTCGCTAGGACGAAAATCCTTACTCTTTATAGCTAACACGGAAATGTTTCTACCACAGATTAGGAAAAACTTAGGCATTGATCAATAATTTTACGTAAACAGTTTTTAAAGTTAGTCCAGCAATGTTTAATAGGATTTAGATCTGGTGAATATGTGAGTAAATACAAAAACTATGGTAAAAACCTTTCCGCGTTAGCTATAACCATCGACTTGCACTATCGTGAGATAGATCTACTGGACTCACTTCAGATAATGCCTTGCTAGTATATCTGACACTACTTGCTTGTAAAAATGATTTATATAAGTCCTTGCTACATTGTGTTCTTGTCATTTTTATCTAAAACTATTTTTCTCTAGATTAACATACTTTTTGCTAAGTGCGAAACTCCTGAAGATAAAGAAATCATTTGTTGATCTTGGGTATAGTGGTAGCAATGTAAAGGAGAAGAGTAAGGTATATACCCCAAAAACGCGGAAGAAGTTGTTACAAGAGGACAAGTCTATGATCAAGAGACGCAGTGCCATAGAACCAATAATAGGTCACTTAAAGCAATATGGTCGGATGGGTAGAAACTTCTTGAAAGGTATGATAGGAGATATTATCAATCCAATAATCTCTGCTATTGGTTTGAATTTACGATGCATTGCAAATCATTTACAAATCGTGTCTAACTCCACATAAATCAAAAATATCATCATGCAAAAACTAGATGAACGATAAAAAATCGTTAACAATAGCTCCATATCAAAATTAGACCAACACAGAAATGTATCAGTAAAAATTAACATAACTTATTAATTTTTATTGAAAATCTTAGCAATTTGTTGTCAAAACTCTATCCCATTACAAATGATCAGGATTTGAAGTGTTTTTGGCGGATAGACTATCTAAAGATTTAGAGTATACTCTGTGCACCATTGAGTTAATCTTCTCTATCAATGGTTTTTGCCATGGAGAATAAGGATTGCAAAAATATACTTTTCGTTCAGATTTTGGCAATAGTTGTTCATGATTGGTAAATTCTTTGCCATTATCTAACGTTATGCTTTTGATTATATGCGACAATTGTTTAAGTTTTTTATTCATGTTACCAATCACATCTTGTGTTCTTTTTGAACGGTTTAAAGTGAGAAACACTTTTTGTGTTCTGATATCCACAAGAGCGCCTATATTACGACTTTGATTACCTTTGTTAAAAGTTAAATCACCTTCTAAATGACCTATTGCTGCTATCTTTCTATTTATCTCTGGTCTTTCAGTAATGGAAACTCGATTTGGTATTGTAATTCTTTTGTTTCTGATTCTTGTACCATGATGCAACCTATTTTTCCTTTTTCTTGCTAAAGATAAATATAATTTTTGCCTTTGTGCTATAGGAGATGTATAAATAAACTGGTATATACTCTCTGTAGAAATATTGACAGTATCTCGTGATAGTTTACGTCTACCTGAAATTATATCTGGTGAAATACCCTGTGTTAACTGTTTTATTATTTCTGCTCGTAAATTATTATCAATATCTAATTTTCTTTTTCTCTTACCTTGCCTTAAACTGCAAGCAAGTGTGTTAGCCCTATCTGGTCTATAATTATGCCTCATTCTCTTGAGTTCATAACATATAGTGCTTTTATCACGGCCAATCTTTGTCCCTATATATCGCGAGCTATAACCACTCTTATTCATTTCGTATATTTTAAATCTTTCATCTATCGTTAAATGAGCCATGATATATCTATATCAGGAGTTTCGCACTTAGCAAATAATATGCTAATCTAGAGAAAAATAGTTTTAGATAAAAATGACAAGATCAAAATGTAGCAAAGATTTATATAAATCATTCTTACAAGCAAGTAGTGTAAGATATACTAGCAAAGCATTATCTGAAGTAAGTCCATTAGATCTATCGCACGATAGTGCAAGTCGATGGTTAAAGAGTAAGGATTTTCGCCCTAGCGAAATCTATAGCAAAGTGTCAAAATATATTGATCTGGAAGATCCTTGTTTATTAGTGGGAGATGACACCTTATTGTCAAAGCAATACAGTAAGAGGATCGAGCTTGTAAATTATCAATATTCTGGGGCTGTACATGATGTTATACCTGGTATAGGAATGGTAAACTTACTGCATTACAATACTCAAATTGATCAATCTACTCCTGTAGATTATAGAATATATGATAAAGAAACTGATGGTAAAACAAAGAACGAGCATTTTTGTGATATGCTTACTTTAGCTAAAGAAAGAGGTATCAAGCCTGATGCTATAGTTATGGATGCTTGGTATAGTGGTTTGGATAATTTAAAACATATACGTAATTTAGGTTGGATATGGGTTACCAACCTAAGAAAAAATAGAAAAGTTAATCGTAATGTTAGCTTGGAAACTTTAGAGATTCCCGATGAAGGGCTAAAAATTCACCTACGTGGATACGGTTGGGTTACGGTATTTAAGTTTGTGGCAAAAAATGGTCGCATTGATTACATAACAACTAATTTAGAGAATCCTACACGTGAGCAAATAGAGAAAATTGTTAAGGCGCGTTGGTCTATAGAAGTTTATCATCGAGAATTGAAACAAACTTGTGGTATTGAATGCTGTCAGGCACGCACGGGTCGAGCTCAAAGAAATCATATTTGCCTTGCTGTATTGGCCTGGCTTGATATGAACAAAAGGAGGATAAATGAAAACATTACTTTATATCAACAAACTTGGGAAGTTATAAAAACATCAATTCAGAACAACATTAAATGGCTTCTAACTAATACACAATTTTGCTAAGTGCGAAACTCCTGAGTATTTTATCTGTAGCTTATTCTGTGCCTAGTCGCTTAATAGGTTATACTTTAAAAGCTTATATTTATTCTGAAGAAATAGAGCTTTACTATGGTAACAAATGTTTACAAAAAATGTCTAGAATCAGCAATGGCTATGTTATTGATTATAGACATATTATTGATAGTTTAGTACGTAAACCTGGAGCATTTGTTCAATATCAATATTATGAAGCTTTATTCCCACGTGCTATATTTCGTCAGGTATATGACCAGCTTATCTCTATAACCTGAATTCTGGATTAGCTAATTTTGAGATATAGCAGGTTTGTTAGGTTTCATACAGTATGCAATTAGGGCGGATAAGATATGTACAAAGGCATTCCAAATTGATCTATGTCTTGTATGTTCGATCTCGAAAGCACCCTTCAGCACACTAAATACTGTTTCGATAATTGAGCGTTTGCGTAATAATATTTTTTCAAATAATGGCATAAGTTTATTCTTCATTTTCTTCTTTATGCCAGTTACTAACTTGATTCCTTTGCTGTATAGATCATCAAAGAGCTCCTGTTTGATATAACCCTTATCGCCAAACAATAATCCCGTGATATGTTTGGTGATTATCGAAACCGGCGCTCTATCATCTACATTACCAGGCGTTAGTTTTAGACCTTGAATCTCACCTTTTTCGTTAATAACCAAATGTAATTTTAGACCAAAAAACCAACTTTTTGTTGTTTTACCCAAAGCAGCAATACCGGCAAAGACTTTATTACGAGAGATTCTTTTTCGATGACAAACCTCTAAAGATGTGGCGTCAATATAAGAAACTCCCGTAGATTGAGCTGCCTGCATATACCATTCAAGTAATAAAACTAAATAACTCAGAACTCTTGGTTTTAGAGCTATAAAACGAGTATATGATGGAAGAGTTACAAAGTCTGATTTATATAATTGTAGATAGGACATATAAAAATATTTAAAGTTTTTACAAGGTGATTGATGGTATAAAAGCACTATTGTTAACAGCTCAGAATAGCTTATTTCAGGCTTTCTTGTAGGGTTTTTATTAATTAATGGTAGAAATGATTTATTAATCCACTGCTCGCTAATTTTACAAAAATCATCGACAAAACAAAATAATGCAGTAGTATCTTTCTTCATGGGGATACTCTTGTTTTTTTGCTAAAAATTATATAGAGTATCTTCTATCCCTTGTAAATACTTACTTCCAAACCTAGATTAATCCAGAATTCAGGTCTATATATCCATATAAAGGGCATAAAATATATCTTCAAATATTACAATTAGCAAAAATGTATTGAGAATTGAATGTAGTTACTGCATTAGAAGTGCTATTAGAAAAGAAGATTGAGCCAATAATTGATCATATTACAGATTTACTAAATAGCCAGACTCAAACTGTTTGTTCAGTAAAAATTAATCAACCAATACTGTCTGAATATGATCAATTACATTGCTTTAAAACAATGGAGGTTGCATGAGTAAACAGATAATAACAGGAGTTTCGCACTTAGCAAAATTGTGTATTAGTTAGAAGCCATTTAATGTTGTTCTGAATTGATGTTTTTATAACTTCCCAAGTTTGTTGATATAAAGTAATGTTTTCATTTATCCTCCTTTTGTTCATATCAAGCCAGGCCAATACAGCAAGGCAAATATGATTTCTTTGAGCTCGACCCGTGCGTGCCTGACAGCATTCAATACCACAAGTTTGTTTCAATTCTCGATGATAAACTTCTATAGACCAACGCGCCTTAACAATTTTCTCTATTTGCTCACGTGTAGGATTCTCTAAATTAGTTGTTATGTAATCAATGCGACCATTTTTTGCCACAAACTTAAATACCGTAACCCAACCGTATCCACGTAGGTGAATTTTTAGCCCTTCATCGGGAATCTCTAAAGTTTCCAAGCTAACATTACGATTAACTTTTCTATTTTTTCTTAGGTTGGTAACCCATATCCAACCTAAATTACGTATATGTTTTAAATTATCCAAACCACTATACCAAGCATCCATAACTATAGCATCAGGCTTGATACCTCTTTCTTTAGCTAAAGTAAGCATATCACAAAAATGCTCGTTCTTTGTTTTACCATCAGTTTCTTTATCATATATTCTATAATCTACAGGAGTAGATTGATCAATTTGAGTATTGTAATGCAGTAAGTTTACCATTCCTATACCAGGTATAACATCATGTACAGCCCCAGAATATTGATAATTTACAAGCTCGATCCTCTTACTGTATTGCTTTGACAATAAGGTGTCATCTCCCACTAATAAACAAGGATCTTCCAGATCAATATATTTTGACACTTTGCTATAGATTTCGCTAGGGCGAAAATCCTTACTCTTTAACCATCGACTTGCACTATCGTGCGATAGATCTAATGGACTTACTTCAGATAATGCTTTGCTAGTATATCTTACACTACTTGCTTGTAAGAATGATTTATATAAATCTTTGCTACATTTTGATCTTGTCATTTTTATCTAAAACTATTTTTCTCTAGATTAGCATATTATTTGCTAAGTGCGAAACTCCTGTATATTTAAATGATGCTCCTCGCAGCAGAGCTACGAGGTATGGCTTTGTTGCATAAATAAGCTTTTGAATATACTGCCCCTAACCCCGCAATGCTAGCCTAGCCAACAGGCACAGAGATAGGTTTACCAATTTCAAACATTTTGTTTAATAAGTGGCATTTAATAGACATTTCTTTTGTCATATTTTGATCATGTCTTGATAGAAACTTACTACCAAAAGAAGTTTTAAATCGAAAGAACGTGTTCTCTACACGCTCCCTTCTACCATAATTATTCTTTACCCTCCATGCTTGGTATCCTTTGTTTTGTTGATATATAACAGCTGCATCTCTCTCAGTTTTATCCCTAAGCGATTGAACTTTTACTGAAGAGTTTGGGGGTCTAATAACTGGTTTTATCTTCTTCTTTCTCAACAATTGATATGTAGATTCACCGTCATACCCTCGATCTCCCAGAAAATCCTTGGCTCTGACATTAGCTATTAGTAGTCCAATCTGTGATCTATCATCTATAGTATGCTCTGTGGTACTATCGGCAAGTATCATACCTTGATCTTCTATAACGATATGTAGCTTTTTCCATATGCGACGCTTATATTGCTTACCATGCTTATTTTCTAGCCATTCGTTCCCTGTGTAGGCTTGTATCCCTGTACTATCCATTGAAATACAACTAAATTCTTTATCTTGATTTCCATGTAAATACCTAAGATCTAATGACTTCATACGCTTACTTAATGTTGTATAGTCTGGACATCTAATAGATAAACCCGATATTTCAAAGAGCCAGTTTATAAAGCCTTGGGTTTGGCGTAACTTAAGACCGAATAAGCATCTGATCTTCAAACACTGTAATATAGCGTGATCACTATAGCGTCTAGGTCTTCCTCGTTTCATTTCCTCTCTGTAATCAGCATACCAGCCAATCGCCAAATCACTGGCAATCATAAAATCTATGCGACCCCTATTGCGTAAAAAATTATTATATTCTGACCAATTCGTTATTTTATATTTAGAATACTTGCGTGATTTACTAAAAGGGGCTTTCTTCCGAGATCTCATATAATCTGGATTATTTTTAATTCAGGACATCTTACCAGATTATCACCACTCTTGCTCTACAAATCTTATTTATGCAACAAAGCCGAGCGGAGCAAGTAAAGCAGTTGCCATTAACATTATGATTCATATTGAATTTCTGGATAAGCAAATTAAGGAAGTAGAAGAACTTATCTCTAATCATATTAAAGGACACAAAGACTTACATGATAAAAGTAAACTTCTTGATTCAATCCCTGGTATAGGAGAAAAAACAATAGGAGTGATACTTGCTTTTCTTGTTGTAGAAAATTTTAATTCTGCAAAACAACTAGCTGCGTTTGTTGGTCTTAACCCAAAGCCAAAACAATCAGGCACTTCTGTCCATGGAATAGGAAAAATATCAAAAACAGGAGATGCTAATTTACGTAAAGCTTTTTATATGCCTGCCATAGTTGCTATAAAACATAATCCGATTATTAAGGATTTTAGTCAACGTTTGAGCAATGTTGGAAAATCTAAAATGGTTATAGTGATTGCTGCTATGCGTAAGTTGCTTCACATAATTTATGGTGTTCTTAATAACAAAACATCTTTTAGTGCAAATATAAAAACCCTGTAAAATAAAATTGAGGTAAAATAATGAAAAAGTTGTTGACACTCAAGACGGTATCTCAACTATTACAGGTAATTTTAATATTCGTCATGGGTAATTCTAATGTTCGTTCATCACGCAACAATGCCTGCTTGATCACGAGGGTGACACAGTAGGTGACGTTTTCATCACCTGCAATACCTTAAACAAGCCACCCATTTCTTTGAGAGATATCAACCTATTTACTTGTCGTTCTATTAGCTGTGCTTGCTGAGGGTTAAGTTTGTTTTGAATTGTTTGCTTGCGTAATAAAATCCCGTTTTCTATTAAGAAATCACGTTGTGAGATTGTATCTATTATATTGATCTTGCTATTTTGAGCTACTGTTTTGAGTACATAAAAATCTACATGTGCTGATAAATCTGCCTCCCCTAAATGCTCAATTATTGGGCAGTATTTATGATTTTTTATAGCTTGCAAGGTTGAGTTATATTGATATCTAGTCCTAGTATTCGGGTTTATATCATAGCCGTAATCTATTATAAGACCGCTTCCGCCCAATTCTTTTATATGCTCGGATATAAATTTCATAATCTCTATAGATTTATAGGACTCTTCAAGCACTGCTCCGTCTTTCGCATCTAAATGCGTCTTCTGTAAATATTCTTGTAATTGTTTACTAACAGCTATTTTATCATACTTGATTTTTCCATCTACCGGCTGTACTACAAATATTCTTTCATACCATGATTCTTTTACTTTGATATATTGCTTTATCGGCATAGCATCAAAGAGCTCATTAGCTATTATTAGAGCGGGTTTTTTGGGGATATCTTCTATAGATGCGTACCAATTAATCGGTAAATCAAAGTTTTGTAGATTGGATTTTTGCTGAACAATAAAATTTTCATTAATATCAATTAAGTTGATCGATAAAGCGTTATAAAATTCTGGAACTAATTTTGCTGTGCGTAATAAGTCCCGCATTAATAACCCTCTGCCAGGACCAAGCTCGACTATGCTAAGATTTTTAGGACTACCAATTCTTTGCCATTCTTTTATACACCATAAGCCTATAATTTCACCAAATAGCTGCGAAACTTCAGGAGCGGTAGTAAAATCCCCTTCTTCTGCTAAGGATTTCGTTTGCCTATAATAGGAAGTAGGGCTTAAATGTAAAACTTCCTGCATAAGGCGATCACAAGTGATATAGACACTTTGCTCAATTATTTCCCTTATTTTGTGATCGATCGACATTCTGTTTTTATTATTAAATAAATACCTAAAAGTAACAGCGGCATCGATAAAATTTGCCCCATAGTTAAACTATCAAAAATAAAGCCAATTTGCATATCCGGCTCTCTAAATATCTCAATAATTATTCTAAACAGAGAATAAAACATTAAAAACAGACCTGAGTTTAAACCTTGCTTTTTAATTGTATTACGTTTAAATACAGCATAAGCCAAAGTACAAAATAACACTAATCCTTCAAAGAAAGCTTCATATAATTGACTAGGATGACGCAAGCTTAAATCACTATCTGGAAAAATTACACCAATAGATGAATTTGTAACACGCCCATATAACTCACCATTAATAAAATTGGCAATTCTGCCGAAAAATAAGCCAATTGGGACTACTGGAGCAATAATATCAGTAAGACTTAAGAAATTAAATTTATGTCGTTTGCAAAATATATAAGCAGCAATAATAACTCCTATAGCACCACCGTGAAAGGACATTCCGCCCTCATATGTTTTTAAAATCTCTATTGGATTTGAAAAATATTTATAAGGATTATATAATAGAATATAGCCGAGTCTGCCTCCAACTATTATCCCAATAATAGCGTAAGTAACAAACTCTTCTAAATTTTTCTTGGTGATTTTTGTAGGAAATTTTTCTATAATTTTACTTGCATAAAACCAGCCAAGTAAAATTCCAGCTACATATGAAAGAGAGTACCAAGATACGGCGAGCGGTCCTACAGAGAAAATAATAGGATTAATATTCAGGAATGTCATAGTTAAAAAGTTATTTTGTTCTTTTTAGTTAAATTTATTGATAAAAATAAAATTTTTAGGAATAATAAAAATTTATTTATAATCATACATAATAATATGGTAAGTAAAATATGCAATATTTAATGGATTTATATCGTACATCAAGTACTGAAATAATAATGTTATTTGTTATGCTGGTATCTATTATACCTTTAGTATTTTTAATTAAAAAACTAATTTTTGTTCCAGTAAAAAATTACTTAACAAGACATCATTATGAAGATTATGAAAGAGTGTTGAAGAAATATCCGATATTTCGTTATTTACTACACTCGCTATTAGGGATTTATTTCATATCCTGGGGAAATATCCTTCATCCAAGTTCTTTTAAAGCACATATATTACTTGGGATTAAAGATACTATAGTCATATTATATGTCAGTTTATCTTTTACTATGTTATCACTGACTCTTATAGATGCTGGTGCTGACCTTTATCATAATAGAATTAAAACTTTTGCTAAAAAAGCTCCTCTAAGCTTATATTTTCAAATATTAAAAATATTTGTCATGATCATTTCGGCTATGATAACTATTTCTTATTTGCTAAATATTTCGCTTAGTGCTTTTTTAACAAGTTTAGGTGCTGCCGCTGCTCTTTTAACATTCATCTTTAAAGACACTATGCTTGGGTTAATTGCAAGTCTTCAACTGACTAGTCAAGAGATTATCAATATAGGTGACTGGGTGCGTATTGGTGAAGTCGAAGGAACAGTCGAAAAAATTACTATCTCTGTAGTGACAATTAGAAATTTTGATCAATCTATTTCAACTATTCCTACTTCTAGTGTTTTAAGTTCCAACGTTATAAATTATAAAGGAGTTGATGAAGCAGGAGCAAGAAGAGTAAAAAGAGAATTTAATATAAATATGGCAACTATTAATTTTTGTGATTCTACTATTTTAACAAATCTCAAAAAATCTCCTTATCTATCAAAAGATGTAATCAATAAAATCACTCTTGATAAAGATGAAAAAGATCTAACAAATATCAAAATATTTAAATTATATGTTCAAGAATATCTAAAAAATAATCCTGCTATTTATACTGAAGGGTTTACTTTTTTAGTTAGACAACTTCAGCCAACTGTTAATGGCTTACCTATAGAGATATATATTTTCGTTAAAGAAACAAGTTTAATAGGATACGAAAAAGTTCAAGCTGATATTTTTGAACATATAATTTCTGTATTGCCTGAATTTAAATTAAAAATTTTCCAAAATGTCGGTATACTGAAGTTTTGACAAAAAGATAGCCAAACTTATAAGTTATGATATAAATACGCTCAAATACAAAAGGGGTTTTAGTGTGTATGATTATACAAGAAATGTTGCAAGAAATAAAAAATTTTTCCCTATAATCAAGATGTGGTTTTAGAATTAATCTCTCAGGGTTTAATTCCCCGAAGCTCTGCTTTGTGATATCATAAGAAACAACTAAAACTTTTTTAGATACCTCGTAGCTCTGCTGCGAGGAGCATCATTAAAAAGCTAGCATTACCCAATAATATTAGTGAGTATAAACCAGCAATATTAGACAAAATTGCTACAGTTTTTGATACATTATGTACCCAAATAGAATAAATAAATTTTGTTATTACTAAAAAAGTATAAAAAAATTGGAATACATTTCTCCTTATGGAAAGGATTTTGTCAAAACTTCAGGTATAGTGTAGGGCATGTTAGGTTGTTGCATGGATTGAAAAACGTCCTCGATGTCATCCCATGGCTTGGGAACTAGATCCAGAAAAATAATAAACATACTAAGAAAAGCTCGATTTATCTCGCTTTATTCTGGATCCCGTGGTCAAGCCACGGGATGATACTCTCATCAATTGTTCTTGATTATTTTATTTAAATCCTATAAAATTTAAAGCTCTAAAATATAAAAAATTAAGTACTTACTAATGAATAATAATATAGTTAATCTTGTAGCAGCCATTGTACTATCTTTAGGTATAATTTTTGGTTGGCAATATTTTATTGTAAAGCCGCAGCAGCAAAAGCAACAACAACAAATAGCATTACAAAAAGCAAAGGATTTAAAGAAAAAAGAATCCGCACAATTAGAGGCTACACCTGTTATTGTTCAAGAAGCAAGTCAAGCACCACGTATTAAAATAGATTCAAATGCACTTTCTGGCTCTATTTCATTAAAAGGACTTAGATTTGATGATTTAATTTTGAAAAAATATAAGCAAGATTTATCTGAAAATAGCCCTGAAGTAGTATTATTTTCGCCATCTGATACTAAAGATGCATATTTTGCAGAAATAGGTTGGGTGAGTAATTTATCTAGTGTAAAGCTACCTAATAACGAAACTATATGGAATAGTGATAGTGAAGTATTAACACCTGAAAAACCAGTTAATTTATTTTGGGTTAATGAGGATGGTGTTAAATTTTTAATAGCTATCACCGTAGATGAAAATTATTTATTTACTATAGAACAAACCATCGTCAATAATAGCAATCAAGAACTTCCTGTGCAATCTTACGGCTTAATAAATCGTAAATATACTGCTGTAGAAAAAGCCGTAAATATACTACACCAAGGTCCTATTGGGTGTATAGACGAAAACCTAAAAGAATATTCATATGATGATATTAAGGACAAAAAAATTGAGAAATTTTCCGCAAGTAAAGTTGATTGGATAGGAATTACTGATAAATATTGGCTTACTTCTTTAATTCCTGATAAATCAAGTAATTATAGTTCAAACTTTAATTATGCAGTTAAACAAGAAGTAGAGCGATATCAAGTAGATTTTATTTCACCTGTACAAATAGTAAAGCCAGGTGAGAATTTTTCTATTAAAGGAAGACTTTTTGCAGGAGCAAAGAAAGTAGATTTGCTAGACAAATACGAAAAGCAATATGACATTAAATTATTTGATAGAGCTATAGATTTTGGCTGGTTTTATATAATTACTAAGCCGGTTTTCTATGCGATGAACTTCTTTTATAAATATGTCGGTAATTTCGGTATTAGTATCTTAATCGTTACTGTTATTATTAAATTACTGATGTTTACTTTGGCTAATAAATCCTATCGTTCAATGAAAAGAATGAAGAATTTACAGCCTGAAATTAATAGGATCAAAAATCTATACGGTGATGATAAAGCTCGTTTAAATCAAGAAATTATGGCTTTATATAAAAAGGAAAAAGTCAATCCCGTAGCAGGTTGTTTGCCTATACTTGTTCAAATACCGGTATTTTTCTCTATCTATAAAGTGCTTTATGTTACTATTGAAATGCGTCAAGCACCATTTTACGGCTGGATTAAAGACTTATCTGCTCCCGATCCTACTAGTATCTTTAACTTATTCGGGTTGTTGCATTTTTCTCTACCTTCATTCTTAATGATTGGTGCATGGCCTATCTTAATGGCTATTACTATGTTCTTGCAACAAAGAATGAGTCCTGAGCCTGCTGATCCGGTACAAGCCCAAGTGATGAAATTTATGCCTTTAGTTTTCCTGGTAATGTTTAGTAGTTTTCCAGCAGGTCTTTTAATATATTGGTCTTGGAACAACATTTTATCCATAATCCAACAATATTATATCAATAAGCTAGATAAATAAATGGAGTGTTTATAATATAATTGATGAAAATTGATAAAAATTTACCTAACTATTTGACGATTGCCCGAATAGCTGCAATTCCAGTTATTATACTAACATTTTATGTTAATAGCCCTCTTGCCCGCATACTTGGAGCTTTACTATTTGTGCTAGCTAGTATTACGGATTTTTTTGATGGTTATATTGCAAGAAAATATAACTTGGTTACAAGTTTTGGTAAAATGCTCGACCCAATTGCGGATAAATTATTAGTCGGCTGCGTTATTATAATGTTATTGAAGAAAAGTGATGTAGATGAAATTCCTTGTTTATTGATATTGGCAAGAGAGTTTTTAGTTAGCGGTCTTCGAGAATTTTTAGCATTAGTTAAAGTTAGTGTTCCTGTCTCAACACTTGCAAAAACTAAAACCTTTTTACAGATGTTTGCTTTATCAATATTAGTATTAGGCTCAAAAGGTTCTAATATTATCTATCTTGATTTAGTTGGAGAAATAATTTTATGGATTGCAGCTTTTTTAACAATCATAACTGGTTATTCTTACTTTAAAGCATGTAAGAAATATTTTTAATTTTTAGGTTCATAAAATATGCTTGCCGACAAAGAGATTGTAAAAGTAGAAGTAAGTAAAGAACATTTAAAAACTCTAAATGAAGCTTCAACTCTTCTAATAAGTTGCGTAGATTTTAGATTGATAGATGAAACAGATAAGTTAATAAAACAACTAGGTTTGGAGGATGATTTTGATAAGGTATCACTTCCTGGTGCTTCTCTTGCTCTTGTTAATGAGAAATATACCCATTGGGGAAAGACTATAGAAGATACTATAGAGATTTTGCAAGACTTACATAACATCAAGCAAATCATTTTCCTTGATCATCGTGAATGTGGGGCATATAAAAAGCTCATAGCTGAAGAACGTTTAAGCACTAAAGAAAAAGAAACTGAAGCACATACGGAAATTTTAAATAAAGCCCGTAAGATAATCAAAGAAAAATTTCCACAACTAAAAGTTTATACTTTCTTAATGGGTCTTGACGGCGTGATAGAACAGATTTATGAGCGTCATCCTGCGGATTGCTAGCCAAAAATTAATCTCTCAGGGTTTAATTCCCCGAAGCTCTGCTTCGTGATATCATAAGAAACAACTAAAACTTTTTTAGATACCTCGTAGCTCTGCTGCGAGGAGCATCATTAATAAGTTTATCTTGTCTCACTTTCACTACTAAACAGTCAAAATATACTATAGGGTATACTGATTCAAGAGGTCTACTCTGCCAAATCTTGACCTCATCTATTACTTCATCTGTAATCCTGCTGATTAGGCTCTCACTGATCTCAGCTCCATATAATTCTTGCAATTGTGTTTTAATAAGGTTCAAATTTACCTTGTCTGTCTCTTGGAACATTTATCTCTATAGTACCATTCTCACTAATCAGATTCTTACTAAAACTACCATTCCTCGCATTCTCAGTTTCAGCTCTATCATACTTGCTATAACCTAAATGTTCTGACATCTCAGCATGCAGTGCTCGCTCTAAAATACCCTTGGTTAATTCCTTAATTAATCCATTCTGACTTAGTACTGTTTTTAAATCTACTCCGCCTTCTATCAGCAAATCTATTGCTTCATTTATTTTTTTATTCTTCTCTATTTGCATTTCTGTTACCTATATTTTTAATTACTAATATAGGCTCAACAAAAATTTACACAATCATTGCAAAAGACTCTTTATAACTTCCCAAGTTTGTTGATATAAAGTAATGTTTTCATTTATCCTCCTTTTGTTCATATCAAGCCAGGCCAATACAGCAAGGCAAATATGATTTCTTTGAGCTCGACCCGTGCGTGCCTGACAGCATTCAATACCACAAGTTTGTTTCAATTCTCGATGATAAACTTCTATAGACCAACGCGCCTTAACAATTTTCTCTATTTGCTCACGTGTAGGATTCTCTAAATTAGTTGTTATGTAATCAATGCGACCATTTTTTGCCACAAACTTAAATACCGTAACCCAACCGTATCCACGTAGGTGAATTTTTAGCCCTTCATCGGGAATCTCTAAAGTTTCCAAGCTAACATTACGATTAACTTTTCTATTTTTTCTTAGGTTGGTAACCCATATCCAACCTAAATTACGTATATGTTTTAAATTATCCAAACCACTATACCAAGCATCCATAACTATAGCATCAGGCTTGATACCTCTTTCTTTAGCTAAAGTAAGCATATCACAAAAATGCTCGTTCTTTGTTTTACCATCAGTTTCTTTATCATATATTCTATAATCTACAGGAGTAGATTGATCAATTTGAGTATTGTAATGCAGTAAGTTTACCATTCCTATACCAGGTATAACATCATGTACAGCCCCAGAATATTGATAATTTACAAGCTCGATCCTCTTACTGTATTGCTTTGACAATAAGGTGTCATCTCCCACTAATAAACAAGGATCTTCCAGATCAATATATTTTGACACTTTGCTATAGATTTCGCTAGGGCGAAAATCCTTACTCTTTAACCATCGACTTGCACTATCGTGCGATAGATCTAATGGACTTACTTCAGATAATGCTTTGCTAGTATATCTTACACTACTTGCTTGTAAGAATGATTTATATAAATCTTTGCTACATTTTGATCTTGTCATTTTTATCTAAAACTATTTTTCTCTAGATTAGCATATTATTTGCTAAGTGCGAAACTCCTGTATATGTTATGAACTCAAGAGAATGAGGCATAATTATAGACCAGATAGGGCTAACACACTTGCTTGCAGTTTAAGGCAAGGTAAGAGAAAAAGAAAATTAGATATTGATAATAATTTACGAGCAGAAATAATAAAGCAGTTAACACAGGGTATTTCACCAGATATAATTTCAGGTAGACGTAAACTATCACGAGATACTGTCAATATTTCTACAGAGAGTATATACCAGTTTATTTATACATCTCCTATAGCACAAAGGCAAAAATTATATTTATCTTTAGCAAGAAAAAGGAAAAATAGGTTGCATCATGGTACAAGAATCAGAAACAAAAGAATTACAATACCAAATCGAGTTTCCATTACTGAAAGACCAGAGATAAATAGAAAGATAGCAGCAATAGGTCATTTAGAAGGTGATTTAACTTTTAACAAAGGTAATCAAAGTCGTAATATAGGCGCTCTTGTGGATATCAGAACACAAAAAGTGCTTCTCACTTTAAACCGTTCAAAAAGAACACAAGATGTGATTGGTAACATGAATAAAAAACTTAAACAATTGTCGCATATAATCAAAAGCATAACGTTAGATAATGGCAAAGAATTTACCAATCATGAACAACTATTGCCAAAATCTGAACGAAAAGTATATTTTTGCAATCCTTATTCTCCATGGCAAAAACCATTGATAGAGAAGATTAACTCAATGGTGCACAGAGTATACTCTAAATCTTTAGATATAAAAAAATTAACAATAAAGCAATTACAAGAAATTGAGGATTTTTTAAATAATTTACCAAGAAAAGTGCTCGGTTATAAAACACCCAATGAGGTATGGGAAGAAAATATAAATCTGGCTTAAGAGTCTTTTGCAATGATTGTGTAAATTTTTGTTGAGCCTATATTAGAAGTAATTAAAAATATAGGTAACAGAAATGCAAATAGAGAAGAATAAAAAAATAAATGAAGCAATAGATTTGCTGATAGAAGGCGGAGTAGATTTAAAAACAGTACTAAGTCAGAATGGATTAATTAAGGAGTTAACCAAGGGTATTTTAGAGCGAGCACTGCATGCTGAGATGTCAGAACATTTAGGTTATAGCAAGTATGATAGAGCTGAAACTGAGAATGCGAGGAATGGTAGTTTTAGTAAGAATCTGATTAGTGAGAATGGTACTATAGAGATAAATGTTCCAAGAGACAGACAAGGTAAATTTGAACCTATAATAGTCTCAAAGAAACAAACAAGAATAGATGGCTTAGACCAAAAGATAATATCCTTATATGCGAAGGGTATGAGTGTGTCTGATATTAAAACACAATTGCAAGAATTATATGGAGCTGAGATCAGTGAGAGCCTAATCAGCAGGATTACAGATGAAGTAATAGATGAGGTCAAGATTTGGCAGAGTAGACCTCTTGAGTCAGTATACCCTATAGTATATTTTGACTGTTTAGTAGTGAAAGTAAGACAAGATAAACTTATTATTAATAAATTAGTATATGTAGCTTTAGGAATAGATTTATCTGGCAGAAAGGATATTTTAGGCTTATGGATAAGTGAGAATGAAGGAGCTAAATTTTGGCTTGGTAATTTTACTGAAATGAAGAATCGAGGAGTAAAAGATATCTTAATTGCTTGTAGTGATAATCTAACTGGTATGTCTGATGCTATTGCATCAGTATATCCGAAAACTGAACATCAAATTTGTATTGTCCATCAGATCAGGAATAGCCTCAAATATGTATCATATAAAGATAGAAAGCAATTAGCAGCGGATTTGAAACTAATCTATACTTCTGCTACTGAAAAAGAAGCAGAATTAGCTCTTGAGTCATTTGATCAAAAATGGAGTAAGCAATATCCGCATATAGCTAAATCTTGGTATAATAATTGGGATAATTTGATAATTTTCTTGCAATATCCAAAGGAGATTCGTAAGATTATTTACACTACAAATGCGATAGAATCGCTGAATAGCCAATTGAGAAAAGTTACTAAGAATAAACGCATCTTTCCAAATGATGACGCAGTATTTAAAGTTTTATATCTGACAATTGATTATATTACCAAAAAATGGTCTATGCCTATCCCCAATTGGAATGAAGCTATGGCTCATTTTATGATCAAATTTGATGGTAGAATTTAATGGTTCACGAAATTTACACAATTGATGAGACAGAGCCCAACATTAAATGGCTTCTAACTAATACACAATTTTGCTAAGTGCGAAACTCCTGATATAGTGCTTTTATCACGGCCAATCTTTGTCCCTATATATCGCGAGCTATAACCACTCTTATTCATTTCGTATATTTTAAATCTTTCATCTATCGTTAAATGAGCCATGATATATCTATATTTAAATGGTAAATTCCAGTATTAATTAAGCCAGATTTATATTTTCTTCCCATACCTCATTGGGTGTTTTATAACCGAGCACTTTTCTTGGTAAATTATTTAAAAAATCCTCAATTTCTTGTAATTGCTTTATTGTTAATTTTTTTATATCTAAAGATTTAGAGTATACTCTGTGCACCATTGAGTTAATCTTCTCTATCAATGGTTTTTGCCATGGAGAATAAGGATTGCAAAAATATACTTTTCGTTCAGATTTTGGCAATAGTTGTTCATGATTGGTAAATTCTTTGCCATTATCTAACGTTATGCTTTTGATTATATGCGACAATTGTTTAAGTTTTTTATTCATGTTACCAATCACATCTTGTGTTCTTTTTGAACGGTTTAAAGTGAGAAACACTTTTTGTGTTCTGATATCCACAAGAGCGCCTATATTACGACTTTGATTACCTTTGTTAAAAGTTAAATCACCTTCTAAATGACCTATTGCTGCTATCTTTCTATTTATCTCTGGTCTTTCAGTAATGGAAACTCGATTTGGTATTGTAATTCTTTTGTTTCTGATTCTTGTACCATGATGCAACCTATTTTTCCTTTTTCTTGCTAAAGATAAATATAATTTTTGCCTTTGTGCTATAGGAGATGTATAAATAAACTGGTATATACTCTCTGTAGAAATATTGACAGTATCTCGTGATAGTTTACGTCTACCTGAAATTATATCTGGTGAAATACCCTGTGTTAACTGCTTTATTATTTCTGCTCGTAAATTATTATCAATATCTAATTTTCTTTTTCTCTTACCTTGCCTTAAACTGCAAGCAAGTGTGTTAGCCCTATCTGGTCTATAATTATGCCTCATTCTCTTGAGTTCATAACATATAGTGCTTTTATCACGGCCAATCTTTGTCCCTATATATCGCGAGCTATAACCACTCTTATTCATTTCGTATATTTTAAATCTTTCATCTATCGTTAAATGAGCCATGATATATCTATATTTAAATGATGCTCCTCGTAGCTCTGCTGCGAGGAGCATCATTTAATTATAGAACTTCCCTTCATTCTCACTTATCCATAAGCCTAAAATATCCTTTCTGCCAGATAAATCTATTCCTAAAGCTACATATACTGATTTATTAATAATAAGTTTATCTTGTCTTACTTTCACTACTAAACAGTCAAAATATACTATAGGGTATACTGATTCAAGAGGTCTACTCTGCCAAATCTTGACCTCATCTATTACTTCATCTGTAATCCTGCTGATTAGGCTCTCACTGATCTCAGCTCCATATAATTCTTGCAATTGTGTTTTAATATCAGACACACTCATACCCTTCGCATATAAGGATATTATCTTTTGGTCTAAGCCATCTATTCTTGTTTGTTTCTTTGAGACTATTATAGGTTCAAATTTACCTTGTCTGTCTCTTGGAACATTTAGCTCTATAGTACCATTCTCACTAATCAGATTCTTACTAAAACTACCATTCCTCGCATTCTCAGTTTCAGCTCTATCATACTTGCTATAACCTAAATGTTCTGACATCTCAGCATGCAGTGCTCGCTCTAAAATACCCTTGGTTAATTCCTTAATTAATCCATTCTGACTTAGTACTGTTTTTAAATCTACTCCACCTTCTATCAGCAAATCTATTGCTTCATTTATTTTTTTATTCTTCTCTATTTGCATTTCTGTTACCTATATTTTTAATTACTTCTAATATAGGCTCAACAAAAATTTACACAATCATTGCAAAAGACTCTACTCATTTTTTTGTCTTGATTTTTCATGTATGGACCTCCTGTAGAATGCAAGAAAAAAATAACATCAATAATAAAAACAAACAAATGCAGTCATGTATCCGGCTTATAGCTGATAAATCAACCTAATTTATTCTACAGCCCTGATGGAATTCGCTGGCTTACAAACTATATACTTATCAGTCCATCGGCTTCTAAAAGAGCCACTGAAAAACGCAGTTTTTTTGTAAGCTAAGGTTTGTCTTATTTACCATCAATATTAATTATCTCAAGCATATTTCGGGTTGGAATCTCTTACATATTGTTTTGCTTTTACCTATTCATTATATAAATCACCATTTATTTTACTTATAAGTGCTATGCTACACACTCTTTAGCTACAAACTTTACTCTCTACATAATCATCTCCTGATCTTAGTACAGCAAACACCACTCTTGCCAACTTATTAGCTATGGCAACTGTCGTTTTATTATGGCTACTTCGCTCAGATAAATTAAACATCCATTTCGTAAATTGGCTAAAATCTTTTTTAGATTTCTGTTCTTCCGATGTAAATCTTATCTTGGCATTTAGTACAGCTCTAGCCCCTTGAATTAATAAAGTGCGTAAGTATACATCACCTCGCTTGCTAATTCCCAGCAGCTTATCCTTCCCACCACTTGAATGTTGTCTTGGCACTAATCCTAGCCATGCCGATAATTGCCTGCCATTCTCAAAACTTGTAGCATTACCTATTGATGCTATTAAAGCAGTAGCAGTAATTAAACCAAGACCAGGTATAGCTCTTAATCGTTGATATTGAGTTAGGTTACTTGCTATCATTGTTAATCGTTTTTCTATCTCTTTTATTTTTCTGTTATTATCTAAGAATTCTTCTTTTAGTTCACTAAATGTTTGATAACTTAACTGGCTTAATTTCCCTGCATCTAAAATCTCAATTAATTTTGTGATAACCTTATTAATGCCTTGAGGAACAATAAAACCAAACTCATGTAGTAGCCCCCTAATTTCATTAGCAAGTGCTGTACGATTTTTTACCAATCTCTCTCTTACCCTATGTATTGATAAAATTTCTTGTTGCTCTATAGTTTTAATTGCAACAAATCTCATATTAGGTCTTGTCACGGCTTCACATATCGCTTCAGCATCTGCTTGATCATTTTTATTAGTTTTAACATATGGTTTGACAAATTGCGGTGCCATTAGTTTTACTTCATGCCCTAATTTAGTTATTTCTCTTGCCCAATAACTAGAACCACCACAAGCTTCCATCCCTACTAAACATTGTGGTAAATTAGCCATAAATGTCAAAACCTGATCTCTCATCAATTTTTTCTTTAATACTGTCTTGCCATTTTTATCTACACCATGAATTTGAAAAATTCTTTTTGCAATATCTATACCAATTGTAGTAACCTCCATATGGACCTCCTTAATTGTTGTTTTAATATGTTAAATATTAACCCTAGAAGATTAGCAACTGCTTTTCATTCTCTATATCAGGAGGTCCATACCATTAGTCCACTATCAACCTTTTCTGCAAACAGCGTAATTGCTTCCCATTATAATTCCCATGATACTTTTCTGTCAAATATGCTAATATGGTAGTTGCTTGCAACTCCGGTGCTGATTCTAGCATTGATTCTATTTCATCCCAGTGCTTCACAAATGGATCCTTACGTGTCCTATATTTACGTATTGTGCGTAATTCGCTTGGATACTTATTAATACGTAAATACTTACGTGCCGTTTTTACACTCATACCTGCTTTTGCAGCAGAAATTATCTGATTATATTTTTTGATCTTTTGCATTAAAATACCTACTTGGTTATTTGTACATGTCATCAGTAATTCTCGAATAATATTTAAATATTTAAAAATAAATTTTTATTCGATTTTACTGTCCATAGTTACTTCTTTTTTATAGGTAATTTTAATGTTCGTTGAGGGTAATTCTAATATTCGTTAGTCAAAATTCTACCATCAAATTTGATCATAAAATGAGCCATAGCTTCATTCCAATTTGGGGATAGGCATAGACCATTTTTTGGTAATATAATCAATTGTCAGATATAAAACCTTAAATACTGCGTCATCATTTGGAAAGATGCGTTTATTCTTAGTAACTTTTCTCAATTGGCTATTCAGCGATTCTATCGCATTTGTAGTGTAAATAATCTTACGAATCTCCTTTGGATATTGCAAGAAAATTATCAAATTATCCCAATTATTATACCAAGATTTAGCTATATGCGGATATTGCTTACTCCATTTTTGATCAAATGACTCAAGAGCTAATTCTGCTTCTTTTTCAGTAGCAGAAGTATAGATTAGTTTCAAATCCGCTGCTAATTGCTTTCTATCTTTATATGATACATATTTGAGGCTATTCCTGATCTGATGGACAATACAAATTTGATGTTCAGTTTTCGGGTATACTGATGCAATAGCATCAGACATACCAGTTAGATTATCACTACAAGCAATTAAGATATCTTTTACTCCTCTATTTTTCATCTCAGTAAAATTACCAAGCCAAAATTTAGCTCCTTCATTCTCACTTATCCATAAGCCTAAAATATCCTTTCTGCCAGATAAATCTATTCCTAAAGCTACATATACTGATTTATTAATAATAAGTTTATCTTGTCTTACTTTCACTACTAAACAGTCAAAATATACTATAGGGTATACTGATTCAAGCGGTCTACTCTGCCAAATCTTGACCTCATCTATTACTTCATCTGTAATCCTGCTGATTAGGCTCTCACTGATCTCAGCTCCATATAATTCTTGCAATTGTGTTTTAATATCAGACACACTCATACCCTTCGCATATAAGGATATTATCTTTTGGTCTAAGCCATCTATTCTTGTTTGTTTCTTTGAGACTATTATAGGTTCAAATTTACCTTGTCTGTCTCTTGGAACATTTAGCTCTATAGTACCATTCTCACTAATCAGATTCTTACTAAAACTACCATTCCTCGCATTCTCAGTTTCAGCTCTATCATACTTGCTATAACCTAAATGTTCTGACATCTCAGCATGCAGTGCTCGCTCTAAAATACCCTTGGTTAATTCCTTAAATGATGCTCCTCGCAGCAGAGCTACGAGGTATCTAAAAAAGTTTTAGTTGTTTCTTATGATATCACGAAGCAGAGCTTCGGGGAATTAAACCCTGAGAGATTAATCCATTCTGACTTAGTACTGTTTTTAAATCTACTCCGCCTTTTATCAGCAAATCTATTGCTTCATTTATTTTTTTATTCTTCTCTATTTGCATTTCTGTTACCTATATTTTTAATTACTTCTAATATAGGCTCAACAAAAATTTACACAATCATTGCAAAAGACTCGCGGATTTGAAACTAATCTATACTTCTGCTACTGAAAAAGAAGCAGAATTAGCTCTTGAGTCATTTGATCAAAAATGGAGTAAGCAATATCCGTATATAGTCTATCCGCCAAAAACACTTCAAATCCTGATCATTTGTAATGGGATAGAGTTTTGACAACAAATTGCTAAGATTTTCAATAAAAATTAATAAGTTATGTTAATTTTTACTGATACATTTCTGTGTTGGTCTAATTTTGATATGGAGCTATTGTTAACGATTTTTTATCGTTCATCTAGTTTTTGCATGATGATATTTTTGATTTATGTGGAGTTAGACACGATTTGTAAATGATTTGCAATGCATCGTAAATTCAAACCAATAGCAGAGATTATTGGATTGATAATATCTCCTATCATACCTTTCAAGAAGTTTCTACCCATCCGACCATATTGCTTTAAGTGACCTATTATTGGTTCTATGGCACTGCGTCTCTTGATCATAGACTTGTCCTCTTGTAACAACTTCTTCCGCGTTTTTGGGGTATATACCTTACTCTTCTCCTTTACATTGCTACCACTATACCCAAGATCAACAAATGATTTCTTTATCTTGATTCCAGTGACACTCTCTACTGCTTCAAAGCTCTGATGCAATGTATGACCATCATAAGGATTATTATGAAACGATTTTGCGGATAAAACAAAATTTCTACGACCACTTACTACTACCGCTACTTTATTGCCAAACTCATATGGCTTGTTGCGTTTTCCCTTTCCTATACACTCTACTTCAGGGGCATGAAAACTATATAATACTTTGTTATCTTCTTTATATTGCTTTTTAGCTTCTCTTTTTAAAACAGATTGGTTATGTATTTGTTTTATTTTTTGCAATACTTCTTGATTTTTGAGAGACAAGTTTAATTGCTTATTTTTGATCTCACGCTCACATACTCTAATCAAACGACCCAGTAATATTTTTAAATGCTTCATTATTTTCCAACGCTTCTTGGCTTTACTATGTTCTTTATATTTCCATAGCTTTACTATATCGCGTTTATAGGTTCTAGCGTATGTTTCATTCAAATGTATACCCAAACTGTTGCAAAGCTTTACTATGCTAAGCCTAGCTTTATCCATTAAATAAACATCGTGTGGGTGTTTGATATTCTTAATTTGTACAGTCGTATCAGCGATGATTAATTCCAAATCTTTTTTTTTAATTGTGTTAGTTTTTATCCCAACCCTGATCAACTCCGATAATATCTCATTATATCCAGCTTCACCTAATACACTACGAAACCGTCGTATACTAGTTTCCGAGATAGCTATGTCTTTTTCTATATATTCCCACCCGCAGAAATACTGCCAATACATATTCTCTTTTAGCTCTTCCTCTGATAATGAATCTGAAAAATTATACATTGCTTGTAGCATCGTTATGCCAAGCATCACTCTATGACATTTTCTATTTCTACCAAATTTCTTAATACAAACATTTTTTGATAACCACTCTTCGAGCCTAGACCAATTTATTAATTCTCTTAATTTATATAGCTTATTATTTGGGTTTAATTCTTCTTTTAATTTATAACCAAACAGTTTCCCTTGTTCTTGCGATTTGATAATGTTGTCTATTGGCATTGACTGAAATCCATAAGGTTTATGACCATATTTTATCATTTTCTTACGGATTGTTGTATTACTTCTTGTCTTAAAACCATATTATCTATAAGGCTTGTAGAGTTTTGGCGGACGGACTATATAGCTAAATCTTGGTATAATAATTGGGATAATTTGATAATTTTCTTGCAATATCCAAAGGAGATTCGTAAGATTATTTACACTACAAATGCGATAGAATCGCTGAATAGCCAATTGAGAAAAGTTACTAAGAATAAACGTATCTTTCCAAATGATGACGCAGTATTTAAGGTTTTATATCTGACAATTGATTATATTACCAAAAAATGGTCTATGCCTATCCCCAACTGGAATGAAGCTATGGCTCATTTTATGATCAAATTTGATGGTAGGATTTAATGGCTCACGAAATTTACACAATTGATGAAACAGAGCCAGGTTTTGTTCTCCTTAGTCCTTGAATTTTCAATTGTAACCGACGCCAACCTAGCCATTTTTTCAATAACCCGTCTAACTGAAGTTTTGTCAAAACTTCAGGTCTAAAGATTTACATTATTAGAACAATATCTTTAACTTTAATGAACCTTGATGACTAGTATATTTGTTACGTAAATTACAGTGATACGTTGCAAGTAGCTCAATATTCTTATAAGATGCAAGTAAATTTGCACCTACAGTATAGCTGACTTTTGGTGTGCTATTGCTTGTAGTCTTCTCAAAGTAATTATCTGCCCAAATAAATCTAGCTTTCACCTTAGGTTGCTTATTGCTCAAACTATTTTCTATGGAAGCATGTAATCCCGGTACTATTTGAGCATCGTTTGATACTCTCTTAGGAGTAGTTATTTTTATACCTAGAATACCGGTAGTTAAGTTACCCGACGTACCTGCGATATACATATTATTCACGCCTGTACCGGTTTCGATATAAGAAGTATCTTTATACGTATTATATCTAATACCAATATTAGGCATTAAATTTATACCGTCCATGACAGAGAATTGATAACCGATATTACCCTCAAAACCGTAAGCTTTGCTTGTATATTTACTGCTAGCAGTCTTATACCTATTAGGTCCAACTTGTCTTAAATTCTTGGTGTTAATTTTACTGTTACTTGCTGAAAATATTTCTTGTAATATAAGACCGATACTAAATTGTTGTTGGCCGTATAGAGAAATAATATCGCTTTCTGCCGACAGTTTATCACCAGTGCTTGGATCTTTAAACCTAAAGTCAGCGTTCATACGGCTATATGCAATACCGACAAGACTATTTTCCCCGATATAAATATCACCACCGATAATACCGCCGGATACAGTGCCTTTATAGCTAGGATTACCTTGATGTGCATCTTGATTACTTGAACCAAAAGTACCGATAACCCATAATCCTTTTTTAGTAACTATAGGGCTTTCTTGATCACCCGCTGCAACTGCTACCATAGTACCACCTGATAGGTGATTATTAATGTTAGAAGTGACTACTTTATACATCATATTTGCTACATTAACCGCTCTTGTTCCTTGCTCGGTTAAATGCTCTACTACTTTTTTTATATTATCAGGTGCAACCTGAGCTAAATTTGTTGCAAATAATAAAGCTTGCTCTTGTTGTGTTTTACCCACTACAAAAGCATCATAATTAGCTATTTTAATCACTTCTTTTAGTTCAGCTTTATTCTTTACTAATTCTTGAGCCAGTTCTACCGCATATTTTTCAGGATTTTTTATAACAAGTGTAGATTTTTCTCGGATCACTTCTTTTTGCGCTGCCGATACAAAAGCATTTTCCGTATGTCCAACGATCATATTATTGATTGCCTCAGCTAATTGTTGTGACTCAGGTTTTTTAACATATTCCTCGTCTACTCTTATTGAGTTAGTTTGACATTGCTGATACTCTGCTTGCAGTTTTTGCTGTTCAGCTCTTTCATTAGCTTCACGTTCTGCTTGCAGTTTTTGCTGTTCAGCTCTTTCATTAGCTTCACGTTCTGCTTGCAGTTTTTGCTGTTCAGCTCTTTCATTAGCTTCACGTTCTGCTTGCAGTTTTTGCTGTTCAGCTCTTTCATTAGCTTCACGTTCTGCTTGTAGTTTTTGCTGTTCAGCTCTTTCATTAGCTTCACGTTCTGCTTGCAGTTTTTGCTGTTCAGCTCTTTCATTAGCTTCACGTTCTGCTTGCAGTTTTTGCTGTTCAGCTCTTTCATTAGCTTCACGTTCTGCTTGCAGTTTTTGCTGTTCAGCTCTTTCATTAGCTTCACATTCTGCTTGCAGTTTTTGCTGTTCAGCTCTTTCATTAGCTTCACGTTCTGCTTGTAGTTTTTGCTGTTCAGCTACTGCATCTGCTTGAACTTTATTTTGAGCCTGCATCGCTTGTATTTGAACATCAACGCTTACTTGTGACTTTGCTACTTTTTGATCTAGTGTTCCCTGTTTTCTTTTGCTCTTTTTGCTTGTTACTGTCACATAACCATCGTCATGATCTGAAGCCATTACTAGTGTATCAACGTGTAATATTGATAAAAATACCAATATTATAATTCGTAACCCTATCTTATAATAACTTACTGTTTGATAAAATTTCATTTTTTAGTACTAATAAAATTAAGACTATGTCAAAACCACTCGACATATATTACAATAATTAAATAAAAATTTGTAATGCAAAGCAAGTAATAATTAACAAAATCAGGTATCCAACAAACCAAAACTTATGCTATAATTAAAAAAGTGATAAATTACTCACCTTACGCATTACGCAGCAGGGCTTTGTTGCATAAATAAGATTTGTAGAGGGTAAATTCCAGTATTAATTAAGCCAGATTTATATTTTCTTCCCATACCTCATTGGGTGTTTTATAACCGAGCACTTTTCTTGGTAAATTATTTAAAAAATCCTCAATTTCTTGTAATTGCTTTATTGTTAATTTTTTTATATCTAAAGATTTAGAGTATACTCTGTGCACCATTGAGTTAATCTTCTCTATCAATGGTTTTTGCCATGGAGAATAAGGATTGCAAAAATATACTTTTCGTTCAGATTTTGGCAATAGTTGTTCATGATTGGTAAATTCTTTGCCATTATCTAACGTTATGCTTTTGATTATATGCGACAATTGTTTAAGTTTTTTATTCATGTTACCAATCACATCTTGTGTTCTTTTTGAACGGTTTAAAGTGAGAAACACTTTTTGTGTTCTGATATCCACAAGAGCGCCTATATTACGACTTTGATTACCTTTGTTAAAAGTTAAATCACCTTCTAAATGACCTATTGCTGCTATCTTTCTATTTATCTCTGGTCTTTCAGTAATGGAAACTCGATTTGGTATTGTAATTCTTTTGTTTCTGATTCTTGTACCATGATGCAACCTATTTTTCCTTTTTCTTGCTAAAGATAAATATAATTTTTGCCTTTGTGCTATAGGAGATGTATAAATAAACTGGTATATACTCTCTGTAGAAATATTGACAGTATCTCGTGATAGTTTACGTCTACCTGAAATTATATCTGGTGAAATACCCTGTGTTAACTGCTTTATTATTTCTGCTCGTAAATTATTATCAATATCTAATTTTCTTTTTCTCTTACCTTGCCTTAAACTGCAAGCAAGTGTGTTAGCCCTATCTGGTCTATAATTATGCCTCATTCTCTTGAGTTCATAACATATAGTGCTTTTATCACGGCCAATCTTTGTCCCTATATATCGCGAGCTATAACCACTCTTATTCATTTCGTATATTTTAAATCTTTCATCTATCGTTAAATGAGCCATGATATATCTATATTTAAATGATGCTCCTCGCAGCAGAGCTACGAGGTATCTAAAAAAGTTTTAGTTGTTTCTTATGATATCACGAAGCAGAGCTTCGGGGAATTAAACCCTGAGAGATTAAAAATTGATTATATCTGGCTTAATTAATTATAGAACTTTCCAAGTTTTAGTTGTTTCTTATGATATCACGAAGCAGAGCTTCGGGGAATTAAACCCTGAGAGATTAAAAATTGATTATATCTGGCTTAATTAATTATAGAACTTTCCACCTATTAAGCGACTAGGCACAGAATAAGCTACAGATAAAATACTAACTGTACTGCTTGGATTAACACGTACTGATAATATTGTAGGTGCATTCCATTTCCTGATTGGTAACTCTTTTAAATGAACTAATTCTTCAGCTAATTTTTCTTTTCTACAGCTATTTCGCTTTTCTTTAATTTGTGTAAGGAATAATTCATAAGCTTTTAAATCAACAAAATTACGTGATCCACGTAATAGCAGATGTTGATTCACTGCTTGCTTAAATGTATCATGACTTTTTTCAACAGAACCATTTTCATGACTGACGCCTGGATTATTTCGCGATGGTGCAACATTGTAATAACCAAGCAATTCTTGCCATCTTTCTGTAAATTGTCTACTATTACCACATTGCTTGGTAGCTGCACTTAAATTATCTGTACGATGCTCTGGTAAAACTCCACCTAACTCCCATACAGCTTTTTCAAACCCTGATGCTAATGTATCAAAACTTTCACTATGGCATATGCTAAAAGTTTCCCAACATGAATAACGCAACATAAAATGAAATAGTAAGTGAGGATATGGTTGCCCACCAATACAAATACCCAATTGATTCATATTGGTCCAATCAGACTGACTCTGTTTGCCAGGAAGAATATTTTGTAAAAAGATTACTGTCTTATCCTTACCATGTGTAGCTCTCCATTGTTTCAACCTTTTCTGCAAACAGCGTAATTGCTTCCCATTATAATTCCCATGATACTTTTCTGTCAAATATGCTAATATGGTAGTTGCTTGCAACTCCGGTGCTGATTCTAGCATTGATTCTATTTCATCCCAGTGCTTCACAAATGGATCCTTACGTGTCCTATATTTACGTATTGTGCGTAATTCGCTTGGATACTTATTAATACGTAAATACTTACGTGCCGTTTTTACACTCATGATAGTGGACTGAAAAATCAAGACAAAAAAATGAGTAGTATGTTTTCCTAATTTTTCGATTATCAGGCAGCAATTTGCTGATAATTTTGCATATAATTCAGATATACATTCATAGGCTTTTTATAACCAATACTTGAATGAAATCTGTGATAATTATATTTATTCAGATAATGATCAATCCCCTCTTTTAACTCTTTAACATTGTTAAAATCATTAATAAAGATACAATTATATTTTAAAGTTCTAAAAAACCTTTCTATTACTATATTATCAATACTTCTACCTTGGCCATTCATTGAAATTTGGATATCATGCTCCTTGAGAATATTTATGTGGTCATAACTGGTATATTGGCTACCTTGATCACTATTAAATATCTGTGGAGCGTTATACTTACTGAGAGCTTGTTTCAAGACATCAGTTACAAGAGATGCATCCATAGAATTTGACAGTTTATAGCTCAATATGGCCTTGCTATGCCAATCTATAATAGCTGCCATATACATAAAGCCACCATTAGTTCTAATGTAAGTAATGTCACCACTCCAAACCTCATTCACATTAGGCACATACACTTGCTTTGTTGAGCCAGATTTAGTCCAATATTGATCAAGTAAGTAGCTATAGATCTTATGCTCACTATCGTTTCGAGAAGTAGATTTTTTCTTATGTGGGTAAATAGCTTCTATACCCATCATCCTCATATATTTCAGTACTCGATCTTTACCGACAATAAAACCATCTTCTAGTAACTGTTGATGAATATAGCGATAACCAAATTCAGGATTATCTGTATATATTTCATCTATTCTATTTAAAATACTTAATTTATTTATACTCATCTCCTTGGATTTATAGTAGGCTGTAGATCGACTAATCTTTAATAGTTCACACTGTCTTGATTTTGAGAGTTGATTTAGCTTGGAGTGTACAAGACTCTTTTTATTTGATAAATCCAAGCTTTTGAGCTTTCCCACGGCCCAGTCCCTCTCAACTGTGATTCTACCAAGAGCTTTAGCAAGCTCATCATTTTGCTCTTGTAAATGATTTATTTGTTCTTGATATTCACTCAAAACTTTAGCTGGTTCAAAAGCTAATGCCGCATTACCTAAAAACTGTTTTTTCCAATTTTGAATTGTTTTAACACTTATTGCATATTTTGAAGCTAACTGACCAAGTGTCGACTCCTCTTTTATTAATTCTAATACTATCCCCGTTTTTTCTGAAGCACTGAAAATTTTTACTTTATTTTTCTTCATCTTTCCTCTTAAGTTTATTGCTATTTATTCTAACTTATTGCGGAAACACACTCCTTCATTTTTTTGTCCAATTTTTTTAGTCCATTATACATACCTGCTTTTGCAGCAGAAATTATCTGATTATATTTTTTGATCTTTTGCATTAAAATACCTACTTGGTTATTTGTACATGTCATCAGTAATTCTCGAATAATATTTAAATATTTAAAAATAAATTTTTATTCGATTTTACTGTCCATAGTTACTTCTTTTTTATAGGTAATTTTAATCTCTCAGGGTTTAATTCCCCGAAGCTCTGCTTCGTGATATCATAAGAAACAACTAAAACTTTTTTAGATACCTCGTAGCTCTGCTGCGAGGAGCATCATTGTTCGTTGAGGGTAATTCTAATATTCGTTAGTCAAATTTTTCAAATAAAACGAGTATACAGCTTTAAATTATCATTGACTAATTGCCAATATAATAATATGATACGACAAATATTTATAAATTTTTAAAGAGATATTTTTCATGTTCGCAGTTATAAAAGCAGGTGGAAAACAATATAAAGTAGATCAAAACAGCGTTATTAAAGTCGAAAAAATTGAAGGTGAGCTTGGCTCTAAAATTCAGCTTAATCAGGTTTTAATGATGGGTGAGTATTCAAAGCCTTCTTTTATCGGTACTCCATTAGTAAAAGGAGCTGTTGTTACAGCTGAAATTACTAACCAGCTTAGAGATAATAAAATTATAGTTTTTAAGAAAAAACGTAGAAAAAATTATCGTCGTAAAGCCGGTCATCGTCAAGAATTGACAGAGCTGAAAATATTAGATATTACAAAACAATAATAGACTTTTTGTAAAAGTTAAATGATGCTCCTCGCAGCAGAGCTACGAGGTATCTAAAAAAGTTTTAGTTGTTTCTTATGATATCACGAAGCAGAGCTTCGGGGAATTAAACCCTGAGAGATTAATAAAGGAATCATAAGATGGCAACCAAAAAAGCTGGTGGTAGTTCTAGGAACGGAAGAGATTCAGCCGGTCGAAGACTTGGCGTTAAAAAAGCTGATGGACAATATGTAATACCTGGCAATATTATAGTTAGATAACGTGGTACAAAAATCCATCCTGGAGTAAATGTTGGGATTGGTAAGGATCATACTATTTTTGCTTTAACATCAGGAAGAGTAGAGTTTTTAACTAAGCGTGATCATAAAATAGTAAACGTTACAGAAATCGCTAGTGCATAATTAAGGATTTGTGGGATTGCCTGTGTAATCGTCATTGCATTGCTTGCGTAGATCTTTTTTCTCTGTCATCCCGTGATTTTTCACGGGATCCAGTTAAAAATGCTATAAATTAGCATTTTTTAAATGGATTGCTTCGTCAATTACTTCGTAATTTTCTCGCAATGACGGAAAAACTGATCCATGCAAGTAAATCTTAAGCGAGAATGACATTATAGTTAACTAGACTGCCGTACCTTTAGCTATGCGTCTCCTCGCAATGACGAAAAAACTAAACAATATTAATACCCCACAAAAACAGCAGTAATAGGCTTCTATATATGGCCTTAATAATTCAAAAATTTGGTGGCACTTCCGTTGCAACTATTGACAGAATAAAAAAAATCATCCCTATTATAAAAGCTGAAATAGCTAAAAATAATCAAGTAATTATAGTAGTTTCTGCTATGGCAGGGGTCACTAATCAACTTGTTACATTATGTAATGAAGTATCAAGTCTTAATAAATCATCTCAACTTGCAGAATATGATGTAGCACTTTCTAGTGGCGAGATAGTTACGGCTTCATTGCTTGCACTTGCTCTTCAAGAAGAAAATATAAATGCCAGATCATTTTTGGCGTGGCAATTACCAATTTTGACTGATGATAATCACAGTAAAGCTTTAGTAGAATCAGTTGACACAAACTTATTGAACGAATGTTTACAACAAAATATTATTCCTATAATTGCTGGTTTTCAAGGAATCAATAAACATAATAGATTAGCTACATTAGGTAGAGGTGGTTCTGATACTACCGCTGCTTTAATTGCTGCAGCTATGAAAGCAGATAGGTGCGATATTTATACGGATGTAGAGGGTGTATTTGCTGCTGATCCAAGAATTATTCCAAAAGCAAAAAAGATAGACGAGATAGACTTTTCAGAAATGCTAGAGTTAGCATTAAGTGGAGCAAAAGTACTACATCCAAGGGCAGCAGAGATAGTAATGCGATATCAAATAGATATGCGTATTCTTTCAACTTTTGCACCTGAAGCAGGTTGCACGTTAATCACTTCAAAAGATAAAATTATGGAAAAGAGAATAATTAGCGGTATTACTTCTAATAAAAATTTATTATATATAACTATAGAAAGCTCTTCGTTAAACTTTATTCAAGTTGCTAGTATCATTGCACAAAATAATAATCATATTGAGGTGATGCAAGAAATAGAGCCTAACAAAAGATATAGTTTTATTACTAATTTAACAGATAAAAATAGTTTACATATACTACTTACTAATTTGAAAAATAATAATCAAATAAGTAATTTTACCTTTGATACTGAAATTGCTACAGTTTCAATTATTGGTCATGGGATTAAAAATGATTTGAAATTGCTTGAAATGATATTATCAAAATTAGCAAAAGATAATATCAATGTTCAAATGGTACAAATATCGGAAATTAAGATTATTCTATTAATAAATGATAAACAAGTAGAGAAAACAGCTCTCGATTTATATGATCTTCTTAAAATATCTGAAACAGGGTATTGTTAATGGCTTTGTTGCATAAATAAGCTTTTGACTAAAGTTTTGACAAAAATTCTAATTTTTCTGACTAAAGTAAAAATTTATATTTAAAGTTAAATATTTAGTGCTTTTATCAGCTTAAAAGCGATATTTCTACAATTTAAAGTAAATTATTTGATATATAATACAAATTATAGATTGATACACTCGCCACTTTTTTTAATAAAAATTGAGTCTTTTGCAATGATTGTGTAAATTTTTGTTGAGCCTATATTAGAAGTAAATGATGCTCCTCGCAGCAGAGCTACGAGGTATCTATCCAAAAAGCTTTAACTGTTTTTGTTGAAATGCTTTATAAGAAGGTTTGCCTGAACCTTGATTCTGTACATAATTACGTAATTTCTGCTCATCACCATGTTTACCTAGTCCGTCCGCCAAAACTCTAAAAGCCTTATAGGCAATAGGGTTTTAAGGCAAAAATGCATAGTAAAATCCATAAGAAAATGAAAGGTTTTATATCAAAAGCTTATGGAAATACAAAAAAATGACAATAAAAAAATGAATGCATTTTGGGAAATAGTGTGGTTTTTAATACAAAAATTTAAAATCAGCCCTCAAAATTAGAGTAATTTGCTCTAAAATCGCACTATTTTTGGAAATTAGTGACACAAGTGATATTTTTTAGAGTTTTGGCGGAGGGACTACCTACTGTGCTCATAAAATATCCTTTACTCCAAAACTCACTTCCCCATAATTTTTCTTTAAGATTTGGATATTTCTCAAACATTTTCTTAGAAGTAATACTTTTTATGATTTGAGTTATTTTTGTTGGGCTATACATTGGTATTGACTGTAATAAAAAATGTACGTGATCTTTATCTACTCCTATTTCTAAAAATCTAATTTCATAACGATCTTCTATGTGCTCACAAATTTTACACAAATAATCATCTAGTTCTTGATTATAATGGACTAATGGTATGGACCTCCTGATATAGAGAATGAAAAGCAGTTGCTAATCTTCTAGGGTTAATATTTAACATATTAAAACAACAATTAAGGAGGTCCATATGGAGGTTACTACAATTGGTATAGATATTGCAAAAAGAATTTTTCAAATTCATGGTGTAGATAAAAATGGCAAGACAGTATTAAAGAAAAAATTGATGAGAGATCAGGTTTTGACATTTATGGCTAATTTACCACAATGTTTAGTAGGGATGGAAGCTTGTGGTGGTTCTAGTTATTGGGCAAGAGAAATAACTAAATTAGGGCATGAAGTAAAACTAATGGCACCGCAATTTGTCAAACCATATGTTAAAACTAATAAAAATGATCAAGCAGATGCTGAAGCGATATGTGAAGCCGTGACAAGACCTAATATGAGATTTGTTGCAATTAAAACTATAGAGCAACAAGAAATTTTATCAATACATAGGGTAAGAGAGAGATTGGTAAAAAATCGTACAGCACTTGCTAATGAAATTAGGGGGCTACTACATGAGTTTGGTTTTATTGTTCCTCAAGGCATTAATAAGGTTATCACAAAATTAATTGAGATTTTAGATGCAGGGAAATTAAGCCAGTTAAGTTATCAAACATTTAGTGAACTAAAAGAAGAATTCTTAGATAATAACAGAAAAATAAAAGAGATAGAAAAACGATTAACAATGATAGCAAGTAACCTAACTCAATATCAACGATTAAGAGCTATACCTGGTCTTGGTTTAATTACTGCTACTGCTTTAATAGCATCAATAGGTAATGCTACAAGTTTTGAGAATGGCAGGCAATTATCGGCATGGCTAGGATTAGTGCCAAGACAACATTCAAGTGGTGGGAAGGATAAGCTGCTGGGAATTAGCAAGCGAGGTGATGTATACAGGAGTTTCGCACTTAGCAAAGTTGCGAATCAGTTAAAAGCCATCTGATATTGTTTTGAATTGATGTTTTTATGGCTCTGTCTCATCAATTGTGTAAATTTCGTGAACCATTAAATTCTACCATCAAATTTGATCATAAAATGAGCCATAGCTTCATTCCAATTGGGGATAGGCATAGACCATTTTTTGGTAATATAATCAATTGTCAGATATAAAACCTTAAATACTGCGTCATCATTTGGAAAGATGCGTTTATTCTTAGTAACTTTTCTCAATTGGCTATTCAGCGATTCTATCGCATTTGTAGTGTAAATAATCTTACGAATCTCCTTTGGATATTGCAAGAAAATTATCAAATTATCCCAATTATTATACCAAGATTTAGCTATATGCGGATATTGCTTACTCCATTTTTGATCAAATGACTCAAGAGCTAATTCTGCTTCTTTTTCAGTAGCAGAAGTATAGATTAGTTTCAAATCCGCTGCTAATTGCTTTCTATCTTTATATGATACATATTTGAGGCTATTCCTGATCTGATGGACAATACAAATTTGATGTTCAGTTTTCGGATATACTGATGCAATAGCATCAGACATACCAGTTAGATTATCACTACAAGCAATTAAGATATCTTTTACTCCTCGATTCTTCATTTCAGTAAAATTACCGAGCCAAAATTTAGCTCCTTCATTCTCACTTATCCATAAGCCTAAAATATCCTTTCTGCCAGATAAATCTATTCCTAAAGCTACATATACTGATTTATTAATAATAAGTTTATCTTGTCTTACTTTCACTACTAAACAGTCAAAATATACTATAGGGTATACTGATTCAAGAGGTCTACTCTGCCAAATCTTGACCTCATCTATTACTTCATCTGTAATCCTGCTGATTAGGCTCTCACTGATCTCAGCTCCATATAATTCTTGCAATTGTGTTTTAATATCAGACACACTCATACCCTTCGCATATAAGGATATTATCTTTTGGTCTAAGCCATCTATTCTTGTTTGTTTCTTTGAGACTATTATAGGTTCAAATTTACCTTGTCTGTCTCTTGGAACATTTAGCTCTATAGTACCATTCTCACTAATCAGATTCTTACTAAAACTACCATTCCTCGCATTCTCAGTTTCAGCTCTATCATACTTGCTATAACCTAAATGTTCTGACATCTCAGCATGCAGTGCTCGCTCTAAAATACCCTTGGTTAATTCCTTAATTAATCCATTCTGACTTAGTACTGTTTTTAAATCTACTCCACCTTCTATCAGCAAATCTATTGCTTCATTTATTTTTTTATTCTTCTCTATTTGCATTTCTGTTACCTATATTTTTAATTACTTCTAATATAGGCTCAACAAAAATTTACACAATCATTGCAAAAGACTCGTTTTTATAACTTCCCAAGTTTGTTGATATAAAGTAATGTTTTCATTTATCCTCCTTTTATTCATATCAAGCCAGGCAAATACTGCAAGGCAAATATGATTTCTTTGAGCTCGGCCCGTGCGTGCCTGACAGCGTTCAATACCACAAGTTTGTTTTAATTCTCGATGATAAACCTCTATAGACCAACGTGCCTTAACAATTTTCTCTATTTGCTCACGTGTGGGATTTTCCAAGTTCGTTGTTATGTAATCAATGCGACCATTCTTTGCCACAAACTTAAATACCGTAACCCAACCGTATCCACGTAGGTGAATTTTTAGCCCCTCATCGGGTATCTCTAAACTTTCCAAGCTAACATTATGATTAACTTTTCTATTTTTCCTTAGGGTGGTAACCCATAGCCAGCCTAAATTACGTATATGTTTTAAATCCTCCAACCCGCTATACCAAGCATCCATGACTATGGCATCAGGATTGAGACCTCTTTCTTTAGCTAAAGTAAGCATATCACAAAAATGCTCATTCTTTGTTTTACCATCAGTGTCTTTATCATATATTCTATAATCTACGGGAGTAGATTGAGCAATTTTAGTATTGTAATGTAGTAAGTTTACCATTCCTATACCAGGTATAACATCATGTACAGCTCCAGAATATTGATAACGTACAAGCTCAATCTTCTGACTGTATTGCTTTGATAATAAGGTGTCATCCCCCACTAATAAACACGGTGCTTCCCAATCTATATATTTTGACACTTCCTTATAGATTTCGCTAGGACGAAAATCCTTACTCTTTAACCATCGACTTGCACTATCGTGAGATAGATCTACTGGACTCACTTCAGATAATGCCTTGCTAGTATATCTGACACTACTTGCTTGTAAAAATGATTTATATAAGTCCTTGCTACATTTTGTTCTTGTTATTTTTATCTAAAACTATTTTTCTCTAGATTAACATACTTTTTGCTAAGTGCGAAACTCCTGGTATACTTACGCACTTTATTAATTCAAGGGGCTAGAGCTGTACTAAATGCCAAGATAAGATTTACATCGGAAGAACAGAAATCTAAAAAAGATTTTAGCCAATTTACGAAATGGATGTTTAATTTATCTGAGCGAAGTAGCCATAATAAAACGACAGTTGCCATAGCTAATAAGTTGGCAAGAGTGGTGTTTGCTGTACTAAGATCAGGAGATGATTATGTAGAGAGTAAAGTTTGTAGCTAAAGAGTGTGTAGCATAGCACTTATAAGTAAAATAAATGGTGATTTATATAATGAATAGGTAAAAGCAAAACAATATGTAAGAGATTCCAACCCGAAATATGCTTGAGATAATTAATATTGATGGTAAATAAGACAAACCTTAGCTTACAAAAAAACTGCGTTTTTCAGTGGCTCTTTTAGAAGCCGATGGACTGATAAGTATATAGTTTGTAAGCCAGCGAATTCCATCAGGGCTGTAGAATAAATTAGGTTGATTTATCAGCTATAAGCCGGATACATGACTGCATTTGTTTGTTTTTATTATTGATGTTATTTTTTTCTTGCATTCTACAGGAGGTCCATACATGAAAAAATTGGACAAAAAAATGAAGGAGTGTGTTTCCGCAATAAGTTAGAATAAATAGCAATAAACTTAAGAGGAAAGATGAAGAAAAATAAAGTAAAAATTTTCAGTGCTTCAGAAAAAACGGGGATAGTGGTAAATTCCAGTATGAGTCTTTTGCAATGATTGTGTAAATTTTTGTTGAGCCTATATTAGAAGTAATTAAAAATATAGGTAACAGAAATGCAAATAGAGAAGAATAAAAAAATAAATGAAGCAATAGATTTGCTGATAGAAGGCGGAGTAGATTTAAAAACAGTACTAAGTCAGAATGGATTAATTAAGGAATTAACCAAGGGTATTTTAGAGCGAGCACTGCATGCTGAGATGTCAGAACATTTAGGTTATAGCAAGTATGATAGAGCTGAAACTGAGAATGCGAGGAATGGTAGTTTTAGTAAGAATCTGATTAGTGAGAATGGTACTATAGAGATAAATGTTCCAAGAGACAGACAAGGTAAATTTGAACCTATAATAGTCTCAAAGAAACAAACAAGAATAGATGGCTTAGACCAAAAGATAATATCCTTATATGCGAAGGGTATGAGTGTGTCTGATATTAAAACACAATTGCAAGAATTATATGGAGCTGAGATCAGTGAGAGCCTAATCAGCAGGATTACAGATGAAGTAATAGATGAGGTCAAGATTTGGCAGAGTAGACCTCTTGAATCAGTATACCCTATAGTATATTTTGACTGTTTAGTAGTGAAAGTAAGACAAGATAAACTTATTATTAATAAATCAGTATATGTAGCTTTAGGAATAGATTTATCTGGCAGAAAGGATATTTTAGGCTTATGGATAAGTGAGAATGAAGGAGCTAAATTTTGGCTTGGTAATTTTACTGAAATGAAGAATCGAGGAGTAAAAGATATCTTAATTGCTTGTAGTGATAATCTAACTGGTATGTCTGATGCTATTGCATCAGTATATCCGAAAACTGAACATCAAATTTGTATTGTCCATCAGATCAGGAATAGCCTCAAATATGTATCATATAAAGATAGAAAGCAATTAGCAGCGGATTTGAAACTAATCTATACTTCTGCTACTGAAAAAGAAGCAGAATTAGCTCTTGAGTCATTTGATCAAAAATGGAGTAAGCAATATCCGCATATAGCTAAATCTTGGTATAATAATTGGGATAATTTGATAATTTTCTTGCAATATCCAAAGGAGATTCGTAAGATTATTTACACTACAAATGCGATAGAATCGCTGAATAGCCAATTGAGAAAAGTTACTAAGAATAAACGCATCTTTCCAAATGATGACGCAGTATTTAAAGTTTTATATCTGACAATTGATTATATTACCAAAAAATGGTCTATGCCTATCCCCAATTGGAATGAAGCTATGGCTCATTTTATGATCAAATTTGATGGTAGAATTTAATGGTTCACGAAATTTACACAATTGATGAGACAGAGCCTCCAGTATTAATTAAGCCAGATTTATATTTTCTTCCCATACCTCATTGGGTGTTTTATAACCGAGCACTTTTCTTGGTAAATTATTTAAAAAATCCTCAATTTCTTGTAATTGCTTTATTGTTAATTTTTTTATATCTAAAGATTTAGAGTATACTCTGTGCACCATTGAGTTAATCTTCTCTATCAATGGTTTTTGCCATGGAGAATAAGGATTGCAAAAATATACTTTTCGTTCAGATTTTGGCAATAGTTGTTCATGATTGGTAAATTCTTTGCCATTATCTAACGTTATGCTTTTGATTATATGCGACAATTGTTTAAGTTTTTTATTCATGTTACCAATCACATCTTGTGTTCTTTTTGAACGGTTTAAAGTGAGACAGGAGTTTCGCACTTAGCAAAATTGTGTATTAGTTAGAAGCCATTTAATGTTGTTCTGAATTGATGTTTTTATAACTTCCCAAGTTTGTTGATATAAAGTAATGTTTTCATTTATCCTCCTTTTGTTCATATCAAGCCAGGCCAATACAGCAAGGCAAATATGATTTCTTTGAGCTCGACCCGTGCGTGCCTGACAGCATTCAATACCACAAGTTTGTTTCAATTCTCGATGATAAACTTCTATAGACCAACGCGCCTTAACAATTTTCTCTATTTGCTCACGTGTAGGATTCTCTAAATTAGTTGTTATGTAATCAATGCGACCATTTTTTGCCACAAACTTAAATACCGTAACCCAACCGTATCCACGTAGGTGAATTTTTAGCCCTTCATCGGGAATCTCTAAAGTTTCCAAGCTAACATTACGATTAACTTTTCTATTTTTTCTTAGGTTGGTAACCCATATCCAACCTAAATTACGTATATGTTTTAAATTATCCAAACCACTATACCAAGCATCCATAACTATAGCATCAGGCTTGATACCTCTTTCTTTAGCTAAAGTAAGCATATCACAAAAATGCTTGTTCTTTGTTTTACCATCAGTTTCTTTATCATATATTCTATAATCTACAGGAGTAGATTGATCAATTTGAGTATTGTAATGCAGTAAGTTTACCATTCCTATACCAGGTATAACATCATGTACAGCCCCAGAATATTGATAATTTACAAGCTCGATCCTCTTACTGTATTGCTTTGACAATAAGGTGTCATCTCCCACTAATAAACAAGGATCTTCCAGATCAATATATTTTGACACTTTGCTATAGATTTCGCTAGGGCGAAAATCCTTACTCTTTAACCATCGACTTGCACTATCGTGCGATAGATCTAATGGACTTACTTCAGATAATGCTTTGCTAGTATATCTTACACTACTTGCTTGTAAGAATGATTTATATAAATCTTTGCTACATTTTGATCTTGTCATTTTTATCTAAAACTATTTTTCTCTAGATTAGCATATTATTTGCTAAGTGCGAAACTCCTGTGAGAAACACTTTTTGTGTTCTGATATCCACAAGAGCGCCTATATTACGACTTTGATTACCTTTGTTAAAAGTTAAATCACCTTCTAAATGACCTATTGCTGCTATCTTTCTATTTATCTCTGGTCTTTCAGTAATGGAAACTCGATTTGGTATTGTAATTCTTTTGTTTCTGATTCTTGTACCATGATGCAACCTATTTTTCCTTTTTCTTGCTAAAGATAAATATAATTTTTGCCTTTGTGCTATAGGAGATGTATAAATAAACTGGTATATACTCTCTGTAGAAATATTGACAGTATCTCGTGATAGTTTACGTCTACCTGAAATTATATCTGGTGAAATACCCTGTGTTAACTGCTTTATTATTTCTGCTCGTAAATTATTATCAATATCTAATTTTCTTTTTCTCTTACCTTGCCTTAAACTGCAAGCAAGTGTGTTAGCCCTATCTGGTCTATAATTATGCCTCATTCTCTTGAGTTCATAACATATAGTGCTTTTATCACGGCCAATCTTTGTCCCTATATATCGCGAGCTATAACCACTCTTATTCATTTCGTATATTTTAAATCTTTCATCTATCGTTAAATGAGCCATGATATATCTATATTTAAATGATGCTCCTCGCAGCAGAGCTACGAGGTATCTAAAAAAGTTTTAGTTGTTTCTTATGATATCACGAAGCAGAGCTTCGGGGAATTAAACCCTGAGAGATTAAAAATTGATTATATCTGGCTTAATTAATTATAGAACTTTCCGATAAAGGGTTTAAAGGAGATTAATGTTGAGTTATGAGAGATTAATCCACTGCTCGCTAATTTTACAAAAATCATCGACAAAACAAAATAATGCAGTAATATCTTTCTTCATGGGGATACTCTTGTTTTTTTGCTAAAAATTATATAGAGTATCTTCTATCCCTTGTAAATACTTACTTCCAAACCTAGATTAATCCAGAATTCAGGTTGAGAGATTAATTAATCTCTCAGGGTTTAATTCCCCGAAGCTCTGCTTCGTGATATCATAAGAAACAACTAAAACTTTTTTAGATACCTCGTAGCTCTGCTGCGAGGAGCATCATTTAAGGCAAGTATTGCTCTTGAGACCAATGATGGATTAATTGGCAAATTCGGCGTTGCAATTGGCATGCAAAATAATACTCATATAGCAGAGCGTTTAAAAGCTATTACTTCTGATACTTTAAGCTTTTTAAGAGCTGATCAACAAGATTTAAATGAATGGATGCAACAAGCCATGCTTTTAAATGCTAATAGAGAAGCACTTGATGATTGGCGTGAAAAACTATCTATGAATAGGCTATATCCAGAATTAATTAGCATGCATGCTACAAGAGGAATGTTCCAGCAATCTTTTTCCTATTTAGTGGGCGGTAAGATGGCAGAGGATTTCTTAAGCATAATGCAATCGGTCGCATTTTCGCTAATAATTAGCTGTATGGTAGTGGTGCTGCCACTAACTTGCCTTGTTGGAGGTTTTAAGTTCTTTCAGTTTTGGTGTAACTTTACAATATGGGTCTCATCATGGCCAATATTCTACTCGTTAGTGCATTGTTTAGGTATGTTATCATTATCTGGCAAGGTAAGTATATTTGGTGGTAATGGCATGAGCATCCTATCACAAGGCTCATATTCAGAATATGCATTAAATACTTACGCGACGTATCAGATGCTTGGATGTTTAGTACCTCCTTTATCTTGGGCTTTATTTAAAGCATGTTCACACGGTATGTCTATTCTTGCAGGTCAGTTCTCGCCGCTTTCTGTTGCAAGTAGCGTTGCTGCTGGAATTGCTGATAATAACTTAAGTATGGATAATGTAAGTATCGGTAATAGAACTATATCGCAGCAGAATCTAGCACCATCTTTAATGATGGGTGATGGTATTATTGATGATGGTGGTATGAGAGTAACTACATCTGATGATGGCAGACAGTTTATTACTGAAAGCGTTGATACATTAAGCACAAACTTTAGAGCTTCAGACTTATTGCAGAGTAGTTTGTCGGATCAATATGCAGCTACTAGTAGCAGGCTAAACTCGCTATCTTCTAAAGACTCGATGCTACGTACTCTGTCAGGTCAACAAGCGTTAGAGCTTGCAAGCCGCTTGGCTTTGTTGCATAAATAAAATTTGTAGAGCAAGAGTGGTGATAATCTGGTAAGATGTCCTGAATTAAAAAATAATCCAGATTATATGAGATCTCGGAAGAAAGCCCCTTTTAGTAAATCACGCAAGTATTCTAAATATAAAATAACGAATTGGTCAGAATATAATAATTTTTTACGCAATAGGGGTCGCATAGATTTTATGATTGCCAGTGATTTGGCGATTGGCTGGTATGCTGATTACAGAGAGGAAATGAAACGAGGAAGACCTAGACGCTATAGTGATCACGCTATATTACAGTGTTTGAAGATCAGATGCTTATTCGGTCTTAAGTTACGCCAAACCCAAGGCTTTATAAACTGGCTCTTTGAAATATCGGGTTTATCTATTAGATGTCCAGACTATACAACATTAAGTAAGCGTATGAAGTCATTAGATCTTAGGTATTTACATGGAAATCAAGATAAAGAATTTAGTTGTATTTCAATGGATAGTACAGGGATACAAGCCTACACAGGGAACGAATGGCTAGAAAATAAGCATGGTAAGCAATATAAGCGTCGCATATGGAAAAAGCTACATATCGTTATAGAAGATCAAGGTATGATACTTGCCGATAGTACCACAGAGCATACTATAGATGATAGATCACAGATTGGACTACTAATAGCTAATGTCAGAGCCAAGGATTTTCTGGGAGATCGAGGGTATGACGGTGAATCTACATATCAATTGTTGAGAAAGAAGAAGATAAAACCAGTTATTAGACCCCCAAACTCTTCAGTAAAAGTTCAATCGCTTAGGGATAAAACTGAGAGAGATGCAGCTGTTATATATCAACAAAACAAAGGATACCAAGCATGGAGGGTAAAGAATAATTATGGTAGAAGGGAGCGTGTAGAGAACACGTTCTTTCGATTTAAAACTTCTTTTGGTAGTAAGTTTCTATCAAGACATGATCAAAATATGACAAAAGAAATGTCTATTAAATGCCACTTATTAAACAAAATGTTTGAAATTGGTAAACCTATCTCTGTGCCTGTTGGCTAGGCTAGCATTGCGGGGTTAGGGGCAGTATATTCAAAAGCTTATTTATGCAACAAAGCCATTGATCATTATCTGAATAAATATAATTATCACAGATTTCATTCAAGTATTGGTTATAAAAAGCCTATGAATGTATATCTGAATTATATGCAAAATTATCAGCAAATTGCTGCCTGATAATCGAAAAATTAGGAAAACATACTACTCATTTTTTTGTCTTGATTTTTCATGTATGGACCTCCTGTAGAATGCAAGAAAAAAATAACATCAATAATAAAAACAAACAAATGCAGTCATGTATCCGGCTTATAGCTGATAAATCAACCTAATTTATTCTACAGCCCTGATGGAATTCGCTGGCTTACAAACTATATATTTATCAGTCCATCGGCTTCTAAAAGAGCCACTGAAAAACGCAGTTTTTTTGTAAGCTAAGGTTTGTCTTATTTACCATCAATATTAATTATCTCAAGCATATTTCGGGTTGGAATCTCTTACATATTGTTTTGCTTTTACCTATTCATTATATAAATCACCATTTATTTTACTTATAAGTGCTATGCTACACACTCTTTAGCTACAAACTTTACTCTCTACATAATCATCTCCTGATCTTAGTACAGCAAACACCACTCTTGCCAACTTATTAGCTATGGCAACTGTCGTTTTATTATGGCTACTTCGCTCAGATAAATTAAACATCCATTTCGTAAATTGGCTAAAATCTTTTTTAGATTTCTGTTCTTCCGATGTAAATCTTATCTTGGCATTTAGTACAGCTCTAGCCCCTTGAATTAATAAAGTGCGTAAGTATACATCACCTCGCTTGCTAATTCCCAGCAGCTTATCCTTCCCACCACTTGAATGTTGTCTTGGCACTAATCCTAGCCATGCCGATAATTGCCTGCCATTCTCAAAACTTGTAGCATTACCTATTGATGCTATTAAAGCAGTAGCAGTAATTAAACCAAGACCAGGTATAGCTCTTAATCGTTGATATTGAGTTAGGTTACTTGCTATCATTGTTAATCTCTCAGGGTTTAATTCCCCGAAGCTCTGCTTCGTGATATCATAAGAAACAACTAAAACTTTTTTAGATACCTCGTAGTTCTGCTGCGAGGAGCATCATTCGTTTTTCTATCTCTTTTATTTTTCTGTTATTATCTAAGAATTCTTCTTTTAGTTCACTAAATGTTTGATAACTTAACTGGCTTAATTTCCCTGCATCTAAAATCTCAATTAATTTTGTGATAACCTTATTAATGCCTTGAGGAACAATAAAACCAAACTCATGTAGTAGCCCCCTAATTTCATTAGCAAGTGCTGTACGATTTTTTACCAATCTCTCTCTTACCCTATGTATTGATAAAATTTCTTGTTGCTCTATAGTTTTAATTGCAACAAATCTCATATTAGGTCTTGTCACGGCTTCACATATCGCTTCAGCATCTGCTTGATCATTTTTATTAGTTTTAACATATGGTTTGACAAATTGCGGTGCCATTAGTTTTACTTCATGCCCTAATTTAGTTATTTCTCTTGCCCAATAACTAGAACCACCACAAGCTTCCATCCCTACTAAACATTGTGGTAAATTAGCCATAAATGTCAAAACCTGATCTCTCATCAATTTTTTCTTTAATACTGTCTTGCCATTTTTATCTACACCATGAATTTGAAAAATTCTTTTTGCAATATCTATACCAATTGTAGTAACCTCCATATGGACCTCCTTAATTGTTGTTTTAATATGTTAAATATTAACCCTAGAAGATTAGCAACTGCTTTTCATTCTCTATATCAGGAGGTCCATACCATTAGTCCACTATCGGTCAAGATTTGGCAGAGTAGACCTCTTGAATCAGTAACCCTATAGTATATTTTGACTGTTTAGTAGTGAAAGTAAGACAAGATAAACTTATTATTAATAAATCAGTATATGTAGCTTTAGGAATAGATTTATCTGGCAGAAAGGATATTTTAGGCTTATGGATAAGTGAGAATGAAGGAGCTAAATTTTGGCTTGGTAATTTTACTGAGATGAAAAATAGAGGAGTAAAAGATATCTTAATTGCTTGTAGTGATAATCTAACTGGTATGTCTGATGCTATTGCATCAGTATACCCGAAAACTGAACATCAAATTTGTATTGTCCATCAGATCAGGAATAGCCTCAAATATGTATCATATAAAGATAGAAAGCAATTAGCAGCGGATTTGAAACTAATCTATACTTCTGCTACTGAAAAAGAAGCAGAATTAGCTCTTGAGTCATTTGATCAAAAATGGAGTAAGCAATATCCGCATATAGCTAAATCTTGGTATAATAATTGGGATAATTTGATAATTTTCTTGCAATATCCAAAGGAGATTCGTAAGATTATTTACACTACAAATGCGATAGAATCGCTGAATAGCCAATTGAGAAAAGTTACTAAGAATAAACGCATCTTTCCAAATGATGACGCAGTATTTAAGGTTTTATATCTGACAATTGATTATATTACCAAAAAATGGTCTATGCCTATCCCCAATTGGAATGAAGCTATGGCTCATTTTATGATCAAATTTGATGGTAGGATTTAATCTCTCAGGGTTTAATTCCCCGAAGCTCTGCTTCGTGATATCATAAGAAACAACTAAAACTTTTTTAGATACCTCGTAGCTCTGCTGCGAGGAGCATCATTGGCTCACGAAATTTACACAATTGATGAAACAGAGCCGCTTTTCTATTAATTCCTTTACCAACGGTGACTTATGAATACTCACATTATCCATTATTACACATTGTCCAGGTTTTAGTGATGGGCATAATAGCTCACCTACCCACTGATTAAATAATTGCTTATCAATATAACCGGAATGCTCTAACGGAGCAATTAATTCTTTGGTGCCCTTATGATAACCAGCAACTATATTTACTCGCTCAGTAGCAAAACCTGCTTGCTTCTGAGTAAGCTCTTGTTCCTCTTTCTGACCATCCGTACAACATGGTTATATTATTACTTACCCCCATTTCGTCACAATACACAAGTTTATCAGATGCTATTTGATTAATATATTCCACAAATTGTTTTCTAGCTTCTTCATCCCTGCCTTTGTATTTTGGCTCTTTTTTTATATGTAATTTTCATTCTATGAAGCGTGTCATAAAATGTGCTCATTGGCAGCTCGGGCGCTACTGCATCTCTTATATCTATAGCTCGGCTATCAGGATTATTTGCTAAAAATTCAATTATATTCTCCTTATTAGTAAACCTAGCATCACGTCCACTTTGCAGATGTTGTCTTGAGCTGTAGTCTCCATTTTCTTTATAACGTCTAATCCAATTTGATATCGTATGACGCTCTATACCTAATAAGTCTGATATTGCTTTTATTCTATATTTAGAGGTTTTGTGAAGACTGATTACCCTATCTCTTAAATCCTGACTGTATGCTTTCATCTCTACCGTAGTTAAAATCATTATCTTACATTATTCTAAGGAATAATTCTAGTCGTGTTAGCTATAGTAATAGAAAGGTTTTTTAGAACTTTAAAATATAATTGTATCTTTATTAATGATTTTAACAATGTTAAAGAGTTAAAAGAGGGGATTGATCATTATCTGAATAAATATAATTATCACAGATTTCATTCAAGTATTGGTTATAAAAAGCCTATGAATGTATATCTGAATTATATGCAAAATTATCAGCAAATTGCTGCCTGATAATCGAAAAATTAGGAAAACATACTACTCATTTTTTTGTCTTGATTTTTCATGTATGGACCTCCTGTAGAATGCAAGAAAAAAATAACATCAATAATAAAAACAAACAAATGCAGTCATGTATCCGGCTTATAGCTGATAAATCAACCTAATTTATTCTACAGCCCTGATGGAATTCGCTGGCTTACAAACTATATACTTATCAGTCCATCGGCTTCTAAAAGAGCCACTGAAAAACGCAGTTTTTTTGTAAGCTAAGGTTTGTCTTATTTACCATCAATATTAATTATCTCAAGCATATTTCGGGTTGGAATCTCTTACATATTGTTTTGCTTTTACCTATTCATTATATAAATCACCATTTATTTTACTTATAAGTGCTATGCTACACACTCTTTAGCTACAAACTTTACTCTCTACATAATCATCTCCTGATCTTAGTACAGCAAACACCACTCTTGCCAACTTATTAGCTATGGCAACTGTCGTTTTATTATGGCTACTTCGCTCAGATAAATTAAACATCCATTTCGTAAATTGGCTAAAATCTTTTTTAGATTTCTGTTCTTCCGATGTAAATCTTATCTTGGCATTTAGTACAGCTCTAGCCCCTTGAATTAATAAAGTGCGTAAGTATACATCACCTCGCTTGCTAATTCCCAGCAGCTTATCCTTCCCACCACTTGAATGTTGTCTTGGCACTAATCCTAGCCATGCCGATAATTGCCTGCCATTCTCAAAACTTGTAGCATTACCTATTGATGCTATTAAAGCAGTAGCAGTAATTAAACCAAGACCAGGTATAGCTCTTAATCGTTGATATTGAGTTAGGTTACTTGCTATCATTGTTAATCGTTTTTCTATCTCTTTTATTTTTCTGTTATTATCTAAGAATTCTTCTTTTAGTTCACTAAATGTTTGATAACTTAACTGGCTTAATTTCCCTGCATCTAAAATCTCAATTAATTTTGTGATAACCTTATTAATGCCTTGAGGAACAATAAAACCAAACTCATGTAGTAGCCCCCTAATTTCATTAGCAAGTGCTGTACGATTTTTTACCAATCTCTCTCTTACCCTATGTATTGATAAAATTTCTTGTTGCTCTATAGTTTTAATTGCAACAAATCTCATATTAGGTCTTGTCACGGCTTCACATATCGCTTCAGCATCTGCTTGATCATTTTTATTAGTTTTAACATATGGTTTGACAAATTGCGGTGCCATTAGTTTTACTTCATGCCCTAATTTAGTTATTTCTCTTGCCCAATAACTAGAACCACCACAAGCTTCCATCCCTACTAAACATTGTGGTAAATTAGCCATAAATGTCAAAACCTGATCTCTCATCAATTTTTTCTTTAATACTGTCTTGCCATTTTTATCTACACCATGAATTTGAAAAATTCTTTTTGCAATATCTATACCAATTGTAGTAACCTCCATATGGACCTCCTTAATTGTTGTTTTAATATGTTAAATATTAACCCTAGAAGATTAGCAACTGCTTTTCATTCTCTATATCAGGAGGTCCATACCATTAGTCCACTATCATTATCTTTAGATTTAGCATCCTTTGCTACTAACTTCACTAAGGTCGAAGTAAGAGATTAGGAATAACAACTCTAAGAATGATTATATGATCACCAATGAACAGCTAATTAATATTGGATCAGAGAAATTAGCAGAAATTATTTTCAGGAGTTTCGCACTTAGCAAATAATATGCTAATCTAGAGAAAAATAGTTTTAGATAAAAATGACAAGATCAAAATGTAGCAAAGATTTATATAAATCATTCTTACAAGCAAGTAGTGTAAGATATACTAGCAAAGCATTATCTGAAGTAAGTCCATTAGATCTATCGCACGATAGTGCAAGTCGATGGTTAAAGAGTAAGGATTTTCGCCCTAGCGAAATCTATAGCAAAGTGTCAAAATATATTGATCTGGAAGATCCTTGTTTATTAGTGGGAGATGACACCTTATTGTCAAAGCAATACAGTAAGAGGATCGAGCTTGTAAATTATCAATATTCTGGGGCTGTACATGATGTTATACCTGGTATAGGAATGGTAAACTTACTGCATTACAATACTCAAATTGATCAATCTACTCCTGTAGATTATAGAATATATGATAAAGAAACTGATGGTAAAACAAAGAACGAGCATTTTTGTGATATGCTTACTTTAGCTAAAGAAAGAGGTATCAAGCCTGATGCTATAGTTATGGATGCTTGGTATAGTGGTTTGGATAATTTAAAACATATACGTAATTTAGGTTGGATATGGGTTACCAACCTAAGAAAAAATAGAAAAGTTAATCGTAATGTTAGCTTGGAAACTTTAGAGATTCCCGATGAAGGGCTAAAAATTCACCTACGTGGATACGGTTGGGTTACGGTATTTAAGTTTGTGGCAAAAAATGGTCGCATTGATTACATAACAACTAATTTAGAGAATCCTACACGTGAGCAAATAGAGAAAATTGTTAAGGCGCGTTGGTCTATAGAAGTTTATCATCGAGAATTGAAACAAACTTGTGGTATTGAATGCTGTCAGGCACGCACGGGTCGAGCTCAAAGAAATCATATTTGCCTTGCTGTATTGGCCTGGCTTGATATGAACAAAAGGAGGATAAATGAAAACATTACTTTATATCAACAAACTTGGGAAGTTATAAAAACATCAATTCAGAACAACATTAAATGGCTTCTAACTAATACACAATTTTGCTAAGTGCGAAACTCCTGATTTTATCTCTTTATAACAGTAATATCAGAATACAAAAACAATTAGATGTGATATTAGCAAGTCTTGATGAAGATCCCAAGAAGATTGTTTCGATGATTAAAGCCGAGATATCATCTTTGAAAAAATCCAGTAGATTCATTGATTATTACGAATCTGGTGATTTTGCTACCACGATTGATCAATTACGTATACATATTACTAGGGATTTATTACCAAGATTTCCAAATCATGCTGTTGATTTATTAACGGCTTTCTTAGATTTACATCCCAAGACTTTGAATAGAGTGGATGATAGTAATGGAGTAATCGGGGATGTTTTTATTAAGGCTTGTGCTGATTTAGCAAATGCCTATGCAGCAGTAACTACTTCTTTAGAAGATATGATAGAGCTAGTATTTAATCGTTTTATGAATAACGGTTATGCTGTTTATGATGATATAATCTTTAATGTCCCCCTACGGGGATAAAAAATCCCTCGCCTTCAGGCGAAGGGAAGATATAATGAAGTTGCTTTAGCAACGAATTGATAAAAAGATATGAGAAGTTATAGAAAAAATAGTCATAGCCAGTATGATTTAAAAGTACATATTATATGGATACCAAAGTATAGAAAAAGAGCATTGGTAGGAAAAGTAACTGAGAGAGTCAGGGATTTATTAAGGCAAATTTGCATGGAACATGAAGCATATATAATTTCAGGTAAAGTATCTTGTGATCATGTTCATATATTTATTTCATACCGTCCTCAAGTGGCTTTAAGTAAGCTTGTACAATATCTAAAAGGGAGTAGCTCAAGAATATTATTGCAAGAATTTGCTCATTTAAGGAAACAATTTTGGGGTAATCATTTTTGGGCTAGAGGATATATGGCGGTGAGTTCAGGTAATATTACTGACGAAATGATACAGCAGTATATTGATGAACAAGAAGGTGAGCCAGTAAATGATGATCGATTTCTAATCGATTCCACTTTATAACCCCTCAGCTTATAGCTGAGGGTTGTTTAGTTTTAAGACTATATTAGGTGATGAAGGCTTAAAGTTGCTAGAGCAGAAGCTAAAGCACGCTTATAACTCAAAAAATACTATGAGAATAAGCATTGGCTTAAAACAGATAGCTGATTGTCAAGATGATGTTGATGCCTATATAGCTGCCTGTTCATTTAATGCAAAACCCTCTGCTCATGAACATTTAGAAATTGCTGAACGTTTTATCAAGTACTGGAAAGGGCAGGAGGCAATAAAATGGCTAGATTCCATAGATTTACCTCATACACATTCGTGGCAGCACAAAAGAAAAGCTTTAAAAATAGAGGCTTTGGAATTATGTGGCAAATATCAAGAAGCACAAACAGAAAGACTGCATTGGTTTGAAGAAACTTTAAGTCCTAGAGTATATAAAGAAATCGTAAAATATGCAGAGGTGGATTTTATTGGATCATTTCATAAGATTGCTATCCAAAAGGCACTAGAGTTCCATGATCCTTATACAGCTATTACATTCTTGGTAGCTATTCAAGAATTTGAGCCTCTAGCAATATTAGTACATTCAAAGAGTAGTGATTTGGACGGTAGTAATTACAATATTTTGCGTCCTGCAGCAGATGTGCTGCATAAAATAGATCCGCTTGCTGCTACTTTATTATACCGCAAGATGATACAACCTATTTTAGCAAACACTAAATCTAAATATTATAATTATGCAGCTAAAGATTTAGTAACGTGCGGAATCTTAAGTAATCAAATTACTGATTGGAAGCAATATCAGAATCATGAGATTTATTTTTTAGAATTATCAATGCAACATAAACGCAAAACCAGTTTTTGGGCAGGATACCAAGCTGCTATAGCTAAACAAAAGCAAAAAGAAGCAAAAATACTAAGAGATAAATCTTGATGACAATATATAACGGACTGAAATGTGTCATTGCTAAACTAAAAGGGACCAGTAAATTACGTCACAAAGGGACCACTATGCAACGACAGTTTTCTTTGCCGAGGGGTGACAGTTTTTGTTTTCAATTATAAATATTATAACTCATATAAAAGGAAGTAGTGATTGACATAAAAAAATAGACCACGGAAAGTTCTATAATTAATTAAGCCAGATATAATCAATTTTTAATCTCTCAGGGTTTAATTCCCCGAAGCTCTGCTTCGTGATATCATAAGAAACAACTAAAACTTTTTTAGATACCTCGTAGCTCTGCTGCGAGGAGCATCATTTAAATATAGATATATCATGGCTCATTTAACGATAGATGAAAGATTTAAAATATACGAAATGAATAAGAGTGGTTATAGCTCGCGATATATAGGGACAAAGATTGGCCGTGATAAAAGCACTATATGTTATGAACTCAAGAGAATGAGGCATAATTATAGACCAGATAGGGCTAACACACTTGCTTGCAGTTTAAGGCAAGGTAAGAGAAAAAGAAAATTAGATATTGATAATAATTTACGAGCAGAAATAATAAAGCAGTTAACACAGGGTATTTCACCAGATATAATTTCAGGTAGACGTAAACTATCACGAGATACTGTCAATATTTCTACAGAGAGTATATACCAGTTTATTTATACATCTCCTATAGCACAAAGGCAAAAATTATATTTATCTTTAGCAAGAAAAAGGAAAAATAGGTTGCATCATGGTACAAGAATCAGAAACAAAAGAATTACAATACCAAATCGAGTTTCCATTACTGAAAGACCAGAGATAAATAGAAAGATAGCAGCAATAGGTCATTTAGAAGGTGATTTAACTTTTAACAAAGGTAATCAAAGTCGTAATATAGGCGCTCTTGTGGATATCAGAACACAAAAAGTGTTTCTCACTTTAAACCGTTCAAAAAGAACACAAGATGTGATTGGTAACATGAATAAAAAACTTAAACAATTGTCGCATATAATCAAAAGCATAACGTTAGATAATGGCAAAGAATTTACCAATCATGAACAACTATTGCCAAAATCTGAACGAAAAGTATATTTTTGCAATCCTTATTCTCCATGGCAAAAACCATTGATAGAGAAGATTAACTCAATGGTGCACAGAGTATACTCTAAATCTTTAGATATAAAAAAATTAACAATAAAGCAATTACAAGAAATTGAGGATTTTTTAAATAATTTACCAAGAAAAGTGCTCGGTTATAAAAAACCCAATGAGGTATGGGAAGAAAATATAAATCTGGCTTAATTAATACTGGAATTTACCCTCTACAAATCTTATTTATGCAACAAAGCCCTGCTGCGTAATGCGTAAGGTGAGTAATTTATCACTTTTTTAATTATAGCATAAGTTTTGGTTTGTTGGATACCTGATTTTGTTAATTATTACTTGCTTTGCATTACAAATTTTTATTTAATTATTGTAATATATGTCGAGTGGTTTTGACATAGTCTTAATTTTATTAGTACTAAAAAATGAAATTTTATCAAACAGTAAGTTATTATAAGATAGGGTTACGAATTATAATATTGGTATTTTTATCAATATTACACGTTGATACACTAGTAATGGCTTCAGATCATGACGATGGTTATGTGACAGTAACAAGCAAAAAGAGCAAAAGAAAACAGGGAACACTAGATCAAAAAGTAGCAAAGTCACAAGTAAGCGTTGATGTTCAAATACAAGCGATGCAGGCTCAAAATAAAGTTCAAGCAGATGCAGTAGCTGAACAGCAAAAACTACAAGCAGAACGTGAAGCTAATGAAAGAGCTGAACAGCAAAAACTACAAGCAGAACGTGAAGCTAATGAAAGAGCTGAACAGCAAAAACTGCAAGCAGAATGTGAAGCTAATGAAAGAGCTGAACAGCAAAAACTGCAAGCAGAACGTGAAGCTAATGAAAGAGCTGAACAGCAAAAACTGCAAGCAGAACGTGAAGCTAATGAAAGAGCTGAACAGCAAAAACTGCAAGCAGAACGTGAAGCTAATGAAAGAGCTGAACAGCAAAAACTGCAAGCAGAACGTGAAGCTAATGAAAGAGCTGAACAGCAAAAACTGCAAGCAGAACGTGAAGCTAATGAAAGAGCTGAACAGCAAAAACTGCAAGCAGAACGTGAAGCTAATGAAAGAGCTGAACAGCAAAAACTGCAAGCAGAACGTGAAGCTAATGAAAGAGCTGAACAGCAAAAACTGCAAGCAGAACGTGAAGCTAATGAAAGAGCTGAACAGCAAAAACTGCAAGCAGAACGTGAAGCTAATGAAAGAGCTGAACAGCAAAAACTGCAAGCAGAACGTGAAGCTAATGAAAGAGCTGAACAGCAAAAACTGCAAGCAGAACGTGAAGCTAATGAAAGAGCTGAACAGCAAAAACTGCAAGCAGAACGTGAAGCTAATGAAAGAGCTGAACAGCAAAAACTGCAAGCAGAACGTGAAGCTAATGAAAGAGCTGAACAGCAAAAACTGCAAGCAGAACGTGAAGCTAATGAAAGAGCTGAACAGCAAAAACTGCAAGCAGAACGTGAAGCTAATGAAAGAGCTGAACAGCAAAAACTGCAAGCAGAACGTGAAGCTAATGAAAGAGCTGAACAGCAAAAACTGCAAGCAGAGTATCAGCAATGTCAAACTAACTCAATAAGAGTAGACGAGGAATATGTTAAAAAACCTGAGTCACAACAATTAGCTGAGGCAATCAATAATATGATCGTTGGACATACGGAAAATGCTTTTGTATCGGCAGCGCAAAAAGAAGTGATCCGAGAAAAATCTACACTTGTTATAAAAAATCCTGAAAAATATGCGGTAGAACTGGCTCAAGAATTAGTAAAGAATAAAGCTGAACTAAAAGAAGTGATTAAAATAGCTAATTATGATGCTTTTGTAGTGGGTAAAACACAACAAGAGCAAGCTTTATTATTTGCAACAAATTTAGCTCAGGTTGCACCTGATAATATAAAAAAAGTAGTAGAGCATTTAACCGAGCAAGGAACAAGAGCGGTTAATGTAGCAAATATGATGTATAAAGTAGTCACTTCTAACATTAATAATCACCTATCAGGTGGTACTATGGTAGCAGTTGCAGCGGGTGATCAAGAAAGCCCTATAGTTACTAAAAAAGGATTATGGGTTATCGGTACTTTTGGTTCAAGTAATCAAGATGCACATCAAGGTAATCCTAGCTATAAAGGCACTGTATCTGGCGGTATTATCGGTGGTGATATTTATATCGGGGAAAATAGTCTTGTCGGTATTGCATATAGCCGTATGAACGCTGACTTTAGGTTTAAAGATCCAAGCACTGGTGATAAACTGTCGGCAGAAAGCGATATTATTTCTCTATACGGCCAACAACAATTTAGTATCGGTCTTATATTACAAGAAATATTTTCAGCAAGTAACAGTAAAATTAACACCAAGAATTTAAGACAAGTTGGACCTAATAGGTATAAGACTGCTAGCGGTAAATATACAAGCAAAGCTTACGGTTTTGAGGGTAATATCGGTTATCAATTCTCTGTCATGGACGGTATAAATTTAATGCCTAATATTGGTATTAGATATAATACGTATAAAGATACTTCTTATATCGCAACCGGTACAGGCGTGAATAATATGTATATCGCAGGTACGTCGGGTAACTTAACTACCGGTATTCTAGGTATAAAAATAACTACTCCTAAGAGAGTATCAAACGATGCTCAAATAGTACCGGGATTACATGCTTCCATAGAAAATAGTTTGAGCAATAAGCAACCTAAGGTGAAAGCTAGATTTATTTGGGCAGATAATTACTTTGAGAAGACTACAAGCAATAGCACACCAAAAGTCAGCTATACTGTAGGTGCAAATTTACTTGCATCTTATAAGAATATTGAGCTACTTGCAACGTATCACTGTAATTTACGTAACAAATATACTAGTCATCAAGGTTCATTAAAGTTAAAGATATTGTTCTAATAATGTAAATCTTTAGACCTGAAGTTTTGACAAAACTTCAGTTAGACGGGTTATTGAAAAAATGGCTAGGTTGGCGTCGGTTACAATTGAAAATTCAAGGACTAAGGAGAACAAAACCTGGCTCTGTTTCATCAATTGTGTAAATTTCGTGAGCCATTAAATCCTACCATCAAATTTGATCATAAAATGAGCCATAGCTTCATTCCAATTGGGGATAGGCATAGACCATTTTTTGGTAATATAATCAATTGTCAGATATAAAACCTTAAATACTGCGTCATCATTTGGAAAGATGCGTTTATTCTTAGTAACTTTTCTCAATTGGCTATTCAGCGATTCTATCGCATTTGTAGTGTAAATAATCTTACGAATCTCCTTTGGATATTGCAAGAAAATTATCAAATTATCCCAATTATTATACCAAGATTTAGCTATATACGGATATTGCTTACTCCATTTTTGATCAAATGACTCAAGAGCTAATTCTGCTTCTTTTTCAGTAGCAGAAGTATAGATTAGTTTCAAATCCGCGAGTCTTTTGCAATGATTGTGTAAATTTTTGTTGAGCCTATATTAGAAGTAATTAAAAATATAGGTAACAGAAATGCAAATAGAGAAGAATAAAAAAATAAATGAAGCAATAGATTTGCTGATAAAAGGCGGAGTAGATTTAAAAACAGTACTAAGTCAGAATGGATTAATCTCTCAGGGTTTAATTCCCCGAAGCTCTGCTTCGTGATATCATAAGAAACAACTAAAACTTTTTTAGATACCTCGTAGCTCTGCTGCGAGGAGCATCATTTAAGGAATTAACCAAGGGTATTTTAGAGCGAGCACTGCATGCTGAGATGTCAGAACATTTAGGTTATAGCAAGTATGATAGAGCTGAAACTGAGAATGCGAGGAATGGTAGTTTTAGTAAGAATCTGATTAGTGAGAATGGTACTATAGAGCTAAATGTTCCAAGAGACAGACAAGGTAAATTTGAACCTATAATAGTCTCAAAGAAACAAACAAGAATAGATGGCTTAGACCAAAAGATAATATCCTTATATGCGAAGGGTATGAGTGTGTCTGATATTAACACACAATTGCAAGAATTATATGGAGCTGAGATCAGTGAGAGCCTAATCAGCAGGATTACAGATGAAGTAATAGATGAGGTCAAGATTTGGCAGAGTAGACCGCTTGAATCAGTATACCCTATAGTATATTTTGACTGTTTAGTAGTGAAAGTAAGACAAGATAAACTTATTATTAATAAATCAGTATATGTAGCTTTAGGAATAGATTTATCTGGCAGAAAGGATATTTTAGGCTTATGGATAAGTGAGAATGAAGGAGCTAAATTTTGGCTTGGTAATTTTACTGAGATGAAAAATAGAGGAGTAAAAGATATCTTAATTGCTTGTAGTGATAATCTAACTGGTATGTCTGATGCTATTGCATCAGTATACCCGAAAACTGAACATCAAATTTGTATTGTCCATCAGATCAGGAATAGCCTCAAATATGTATCATATAAAGATAGAAAGCAATGAGCAGCGGATTTGAAACTAATGATAGTGGACTAATGGTATGGACCTCCTGATATAGAGAATGAAAAGCAGTTGCTAATCTTCTAGGGTTAATATTTAACATATTAAAACAACAATTAAGGAGGTCCATATGGAGGTTACTACAATTGGTATAGATATTGCAAAAAGAATTTTTCAAATTCATGGTGTAGATAAAAATGGCAAGACAGTATTAAAGAAAAAATTGATGAGAGATCAGGTTTTGACATTTATGGCTAATTTACCACAATGTTTAGTAGGGATGGAAGCTTGTGGTGGTTCTAGTTATTGGGCAAGAGAAATAACTAAATTAGGGCATGAAGTAAAACTAATGGCACCGCAATTTGTCAAACCATATGTTAAAACTAATAAAAATGATCAAGCAGATGCTGAAGCGATATGTGAAGCCGTGACAAGACCTAATATGAGATTTGTTGCAATTAAAACTATAGAGCAACAAGAAATTTTATCAATACATAGGGTAAGAGAGAGATTGGTAAAAAATCGTACAGCACTTGCTAATGAAATTAGGGGGCTACTACATGAGTTTGGTTTTATTGTTCCTCAAGGCATTAATAAGGTTATCACAAAATTAATTGAGATTTTAGATGCAGGGAAATTAAGCCAGTTAAGTTATCAAACATTTAGTGAACTAAAAGAAGAATTCTTAGATAATAACAGAAAAATAAAAGAGATAGAAAAACGATTAACAATGATAGCAAGTAACCTAACTCAATATCAACGATTAAGAGCTATACCTGGTCTTGGTTTAATTACTGCTACTGCTTTAATAGCATCAATAGGTAATGCTACAAGTTTTGAGAATGGCAGGCAATTATCGGCATGGCTAGGATTAGTGCCAAGACAACATTCAAGTGGTGGGAAGGATAAGCTGCTGGGAATTAGCAAGCGAGGTGATGTATACTTACGCACTTTATTAATTCAAGGGGCTAGAGCTGTACTAAATGCCAAGATAAGATTTACATCGGAAGAACAGAAATCTAAAAAAGATTTTAGCCAATTTACGAAATGGATGTTTAATTTATCTGAGCGAAGTAGCCATAATAAAACGACAGTTGCCATAGCTAATAAGTTGGCAAGAGTGGTGTTTGCTGTACTAAGATCAGGAGATGATTATGTAGAGAGTAAAGTTTGTAGCTAAAGAGTGTGTAGCATAGCACTTATAAGTAAAATAAATGGTGATTTATATAATGAATAGGTAAAAGCAAAACAATATGTAAGAGATTCCAACCCGAAATATGCTTGAGATAATTAATATTGATGGTAAATAAGACAAACCTTAGCTTACAAAAAAACTGCGTTTTTCAGTGGCTCTTTTAGAAGCCGATGGACTGATAAGTATATAGTTTGTAAGCCAGCGAATTCCATCAGGGCTGTAGAATAAATTAGGTTGATTTATCAGCTATAAGCCGGATACATGACTGCATTTGTTTGTTTTTATTATTGATGTTATTTTTTTCTTGCATTCTACAGGAGGTCCATACATGAAAAATCAAGACAAAAAAATGAGTAGTATGTTTTCCTAATTTTTCGATTATCAGGCAGCAATTTGCTGATAATTTTGCATATAATTCAGATATACATTCATAGGCTTTTTATAACCAATACTTGAATGAAATCTGTGATAATTATATTTATTCAGATAATGATCGATCCCCTCTTTTAACTCTTTAACATTGTTAAAATCATTAATAAAGATACAATTATATTTTAAAGTTCTAAAAAACCTTTCTATTACTATATTATCAATACTTCTACCTTTGCCATTCATTGAAATTTGGATATCATGCTCCTTGAGAATATTTATGTGGTCATAACTGGTATATTGGCTACCTTGATCACTATTAAATATCTGTGGAGCGTTATACTTACTGAGAGCTTGTTTCAAGACATCAGTTACAAGAGATGCATCCATAGAATTTGACAGTTTATAGCTCAATATGGCCTTGCTATGCCAATCTATAATAGCTGCCATATACATAAAGCCACCATTAGTTCTAATGTAAGTAATGTCACCACTCCAAACCTCATTCACATTAGGCACATACACTTGCTTTGTTGAGCCAGATTTAGTCCAATATTGATCAAGTAAGTAGCTATAGATCTTATGCTCACTATCGTTTCGAGAAGTAGATTTTTTCTTATGTGGGTAAATAGTCCGTCCGCCAAAACTCTACAAGCCTTATAGATAATATGGTTTTAAGACAAGAAGTAATACAACAATCCGTAAGAAAATGATAAAATATGGTCATAAACCTTATGGATTTCAGTCAATGCCAATAGACAACATTATCAAATCGCAAGAACAAGGGAAACTGTTTGGTTATAAATTAAAAGAAGAATTAAACCCAAATAATAAGCTATATAAATTAAGAGAATTAATAAATTGGTCTAGGCTCGAAGAGTGGTTATCAAAAAATGTTTGTATTAAGAAATTTGGTAGAAATAGAAAATGTCATAGAGTGATGCTTGGCATAACGATGCTACAAGCAATGTATAATTTTTCAGATTCATTATCAGAGGAAGAGCTAAAAGAGAATATGTATTGGCAGTATTTCTGCGGGTGGGAATATATAGAAAAAGACATAGCTATCTCGGAAACTAGTATACGACGGTTTCGTAGTGTATTAGGTGAAGCTGGATATAATGAGATATTATCGGAGTTGATCAGGGTTGGGATAAAAACTAACACAATTAAAAAAAAAGATTTGGAATTAATCATCGCTGATACGACTGTACAAATTAAGAATATCAAACACCCACACGATGTTTATTTAATGGATAAAGCTAGGCTTAGCATAGTAAAGCTTTGCAACAGTTTGGGTATACATTTGAATGAAACATACGCTAGAACCTATAAACGCGATATAGTAAAGCTATGGAAATATAAAGAACATAGTAAAGCCAAGAAGCGTTGGAAAATAATGAAGCATTTAAAAATATTACTGGGTCGTTTGATTAGAGTATGTGAGCGTGAGATCAAAAATAAGCAATTAAACTTGTCTCTCAAAAATCAAGAAGTATTGCAAAAAATAAAACAAATACATAACCAATCTGTTTTAAAAAGAGAAGCTAAAAAGCAATATAAAGAAGATAACAAAGTATTATATAGTTTTCATGCCCCTGAAGTAGAGTGTATAGGAAAGGGAAAACGCAACAAGCCATATGAGTTTGGCAATAAAGTAGCGGTAGTAGTAAGTGGTCGTAGAAATTTTGTTTTATCCGCAAAATCGTTTCATAATAATCCTTATGATGGTCATACATTGCATCAGAGCTTTGAAGCAGTAGAGAGTGTCACTGGAATCAAGATAAAGAAATCATTTGTTGATCTTGGGTATAGTGGTAGCAATGTAAAGGAGAAGAGTAAGGTATATACCCCAAAAACGCGGAAGAAGTTGTTACAAGAGGACAAGTCTATGATCAAGAGACGCAGTGCCATAGAACCAATAATAGGTCACTTAAAGCAATATGGTCGGATGGGTAGAAACTTCTTGAAAGGTATGATAGGAGATATTATCAATCCAATAATCTCTGCTATTGGTTTGAATTTAGAGTCTTTTGCAATGATTGTGTAAATTTTTGTTGAGCCTATATTAGAAGTAATTAAAAATATAGGTAACAGAAATGCAAATAGAGAAGAATAAAAAAATAAATGAAGCAATAGATTTGCTGATAGAAGGCGGAGTAGATTTAAAAACAGTACTAAGTCAGAATGGATTAATCTCTCAGGGTTTAATTCCCCGAAGCTCTGCTTCGTGATATCATAAGAAACAACTAAAACTTTTTTAGATACCTCGTAGCTCTGCTGCGAGGAGCATCATTTAAGGAATTAACCAAGGGTATTTTAGAGCGAGCACTGCATGCTGAGATGTCAGAACATTTAGGTTATAGCAAGTATGATAGAGCTGAAACTGAGAATGCGAGGAATGGTAGTTTTAGTAAGAATCTGATTAGTGAGAATGGTACTATAGAGCTAAATGTTCCAAGAGACAGACAAGGTAAATTTGAACCTATAATAGTCTCAAAGAAACAAACAAGAATAGATGGCTTAGACCAAAAGATAATATCCTTATATGCGAAGGGTATGAGTGTGTCTGATATTAAAACACAATTGCAAGAATTATATGGAGCTGAGATCAGTGAGAGCCTAATCAGCAGGATTACAGATGAAGTAATAGATGAGGTCAAGATTTGGCAGAGTAGACCTCTTGAATCAGTATACCCTATAGTATATTTTGACTGTTTAGTAGTGAAAGTAAGACAAGATAAACTTATTATTAATAAATCAGTATATGTAGCTTTAGGAATAGATTTATCTGGCAGAAAGGATATTTTAGGCTTATGGATAAGTGAGAATGAAGGAGCTAAATTTTGGCTTGGTAATTTTACTGAAATGAAGAATCGAGGAGTAAAAGATATCTTAATTGCTTGTAGTGATAATCTAACTGGTATGTCTGATGCTATTGCATCAGTATATCCGAAAACTGAACATCAAATTTGTATTGTCCATCAGATCAGGAATAGCCTCAAATATGTATCATATAAAGATAGAAAGCAATTAGCAGCGGATTTGAAACTAATCTATACTTCTGCTACTGAAAAAGAAGCAGAATTAGCTCTTGAGTCATTTGATCAAAAATGGAGTAAGCAATATCCGCATATAGCTAAATCTTGGTATAATAATTGGGATAATTTGATAATTTTCTTGCAATATCCAAAGGAGATTCGTAAGATTATTTACACTACAAATGCGATAGAATCGCTGAATAGCCAATTGAGAAAAGTTACTAAGAATAAACGCATCTTTCCAAATGATGACGCAGTATTTAAAGTTTTATATCTGACAATTGATTATATTACCAAAAAATGGTCTATGCCTATCCCCAATTGGAATGAAGCTATGGCTCATTTTATGATCAAATTTGATGGTAGAATTTAATGGTTCACGAAATTTACACAATTGATGAGACAGAGCCTGAATTTACGATGCATTGCAAATCATTTACAAATCGTGTCTAACTCCACATAAATCAAAAATATCATCATGCAAAAACTAGATGAACGATAAAAAATCGTTAACAATAGCTCCATATCAAAATTAGACCAACACAGAAATGTATCAGTAAAAATTAACATAACTTATTAATTTTTATTGAAAATCTTAGCAATTTGTTGTCAAAACTCTATCCCATTACAAATGATCAGGATTTGAAGTGTTTTTGGCGGATAGACTAAATAGCTTCTATACCCATCATCCTCATATATTTTAGTACTCGATCTTTACCGACAATAAAACCATCTTCTAGTAACTGTTGATGAATATAGCGATAACCAAATTCAGGATTATCTGTATATATTTCATCTATTCTATTTAAAATACTTAATTTATTTATACTCATCTCCTTGGATTTATAGTAGGCTGTAGATCGACTAATCTTTAATAGTTCACACTGTCTTGATTTTGAGAGTTGATTTAGCTTGGAGTGTACAAGACTCTTTTTATTTGATCAATCCAAGCTTTTGAGCTTTCCCACGGCCCAGTCCCTCTCAACTGTGATTCTACCAAGAGCTTTAGCAAGTTCATCATTTTGCTCTTGTAAATGATTTATTTGTTCTTGATATTCACTCAAAACTTTAGCTGGTTCAAAAGCTAATGCCGCATTACCTAAAAACTGTTTTTTCCAATTTTGAATTGTTTTAACACTTATTGCATATTTTGAAGCTAACTGACCAAGTGTCGACTCCTCTTTTATTAATTCTAATACTATCCCCGTTTTTTCTGAAGCACTGAAAATTTTTACTTTATTTTTCTTCATCTTTCCTCTTAAGTTTATTGCTATTTATTCTAACTTATTGCGGAAACACACTCCTTCATTTTTTTGTCCAATTTTTTCATGTATGGACCTCCTGTAGAATGCAAGAAAAAAATAACATCAATAATAAAAACAAACAAATGCAGTCATGTATCCGGCTTATAGCTGATAAATCAACCTAATTTATTCTACAGCCCTGATGGAATTCGCTGGCTTACAAACTATATACTTATCAGTCCATCGGCTTCTAAAAGAGCCACTGAAAAACGCAGTTTTTTTGTAAGCTAAGGTTTGTCTTATTTACCATCAATATTAATTATCTCAAGCATATTTCGGGTTGGAATCTCTTACATATTGTTTTGCTTTTACCTATTCATTATATAAATCACCATTTATTTTACTTATAAGTGCTATGCTACACACTCTTTAGCTACAAACTTTACTCTCTACATAATCATCTCCTGATCTTAGTACAGCAAACACCACTCTTGCCAACTTATTAGCTATGGCAACTGTCGTTTTATTATGGCTACTTCGCTCAGATAAATTAAACATCCATTTCGTAAATTGGCTAAAATCTTTTTTAGATTTCTGTTCTTCCGATGTAAATCTTATCTTGGCATTTAGTACAGCTCTAGCCCCTTGAATTAATCTCTCAGGGTTTAATTCCCCGAAGCTCTGCTTCGTGATATCATAAGAAACAACTAAAACTTTTTTAGATACCTCGTAGCTCTGCTGCGAGGAGCATCATTAAAGTGCGTAAGTATACATCACCTCGCTTGCTAATTCCCAGCAGCTTATCCTTCCCACCACTTGAATGTTGTCTTGGCACTAATCCTAGCCATGCCGATAATTGCCTGCCATTCTCAAAACTTGTAGCATTACCTATTGATGCTATTAAAGCAGTAGCAGTAATTAAACCAAGACCAGGTATAGCTCTTAATCGTTGATATTGAGTTAGGTTACTTGCTATCATTGTTAATCGTTTTTCTATCTCTTTTATTTTTCTGTTATTATCTAAGAATTCTTCTTTTAGTTCACTAAATGTTTGATAACTTAACTGGCTTAATTTCCCTGCATCTAAAATCTCAATTAATTTTGTGATAACCTTATTAATGCCTTGAGGAACAATAAAACCAAACTCATGTAGTAGCCCCCTAATTTCATTAGCAAGTGCTGTACGATTTTTTACCAATCTCTCTCTTACCCTATGTATTGATAAAATTTCTTGTTGCTCTATAGTTTTAATTGCAACAAATCTCATATTAGGTCTTGTCACGGCTTCACATATCGCTTCAGCATCTGCTTGATCATTTTTATTAGTTTTAACATATGGTTTGACAAATTGCGGTGCCATTAGTTTTACTTCATGCCCTAATTTAGTTATTTCTCTTGCCCAATAACTAGAACCACCACAAGCTTCCATCCCTACTAAACATTGTGGTAAATTAGCCATAAATGTCAAAACCTGATCTCTCATCAATTTTTTCTTTAATACTGTCTTGCCATTTTTATCTACACCATGAATTTGAAAAATTCTTTTTGCAATATCTATACCAATTGTAGTAACCTCCATATGGACCTCCTTAATTGTTGTTTTAATATGTTAAATATTAACCCTAGAAGATTAGCAACTGCTTTTCATTCTCTATATCAGGAGGTCCATACCATTAGTCCATTATATAATCTATACTTCTGCTACTGAAAAAGAAGCAGAATTAGCTCTTGAGTCATTTGATCAAAAATGGAGTAAGCAATATCCGCATATAGCTAAATCTTGGTATAATAATTGGGATAATTTGATAATTTTCTTGCAATATCCAAAGGAGATTCGTAAGATTATTTACACTACAAATGCGATAGAATCGCTGAATAGCCAATTGAGAAAAGTTACTAAGAATAAACGCATCTTTCCAAATGATGACGCAGTATTTAAGGTTTTATATCTGACAATTGATTATATTACCAAAAAATGGTCTATGCCTATCCCCAAATTGGAATGAAGCTATGGCTCATTTTATGATCAAATTTGATGGTAGAATTTTGACTAACGAATATTAGAATTACCCTCAACGAACATTAAAATTACCTATAAAAAAGAAGTAACTATGGACAGTAAAATCGAATAAAAATTTATTTTTAAATATTTAAATATTATTCGAGAATTACTGATGACATGTACAAATAACCAAGTAGGTATTTTAATGCAAAAGATCAAAAAATATAAGGTAAATTCCAGTATTAATTAAGCCAGATTTATATTTTCTTCCCATACCTCATTGGGTGTTTTATAACCGAGCACTTTTCTTGGTAAATTATTTAAAAAATCCTCAATTTCTTGTAATTGCTTTATTGTTAATTTTTTTATATCTAAAGATTTAGAGTATACTCTGTGCACCATTGAGTTAATCTTCTCTATCAATGGTTTTTGCCATGGAGAATAAGGATTGCAAAAATATACTTTTCGTTCAGATTTTGGCAATAGTTGTTCATGATTGGTAAATTCTTTGCCATTATCTAACGTTATGCTTTTGATTATATGCGACAATTGTTTAAGTTTTTTATTCATGTTACCAATCACATCTTGTGTTCTTTTTGAACGGTTTAAAGTGAGAAACACTTTTTGTGTTCTGATATCCACAAGAGCGCCTATATTACGACTTTGATTACCTTTGTTAAAAGTTAAATCACCTTCTAAATGACCTATTGCTGCTATCTTTCTATTTATCTCTGGTCTTTCAGTAATGGAAACTCGATTTGGTATTGTAATTCTTTTGTTTCTGATTCTTGTACCATGATGCAACCTATTTTTCCTTTTTCTTGCTAAAGATAAATATAATTTTTGCCTTTGTGCTATAGGAGATGTATAAATAAACTGGTATATACTCTCTGTAGAAATATTGACAGTATCTCGTGATAGTTTACGTCTACCTGAAATTATATCTGGTGAAATACCCTGTGTTAACTGCTTTATTATTTCTGCTCGTAAATTATTATCAATATCTAATTTTCTTTTTCTCTTACCTTGCCTTAAACTGCAAGCAAGTGTGTTAGCCCTATCTGGTCTATAATTATGCCTCATTCTCTTGAGTTCATAACATATAGTGCTTTTATCACGGCCAATCTTTGTCCCTATATATCGCGAGCTATAACCACTCTTATTCATTTCGTATATTTTAAATCTTTCATCTATCGTTAAATGAGCCATGATATATCTATATTTAAATGATGCTCCTGGCTTTGTTGCATAAATAAGATTTGTAGAGCAAGAGTGGTGATAATCTGGTAAGATGTCCTGAATTAAAAATAATCCAGATTATATGAGATCTCGGAAGAAAGCCCCTTTTAGTAAATCACGCAAGTATTCTAAATATAAAATAACGAATTGGTCAGAATATAATAATTTTTTACGCAATAGGGGTCGCATAGATTTTATGATTGCCAGTGATTTGGCGATTGGCTGGTATGCTGATTACAGAGAGGAAATGAAACGAGGAAGACCTAGACGCTATAGTGATCACGCTATATTACAGTGTTTGAAGATCAGATGCTTATTCGGTCTTAAGTTACGCCAAACCCAAGGCTTTATAAACTGGCTCTTTGAAATATCGGGTTTATCTATTAGATGTCCAGACTATACAACATTAAGTAAGCGTATGAAGTCATTAGATCTTAGGTATTTACATGGAAATCAAGATAAAGAATTTAGTTGTATTTCAATGGATAGTACAGGGATACAAGCCTACACAGGGAACGAATGGCTAGAAAATAAGCATGGTAAGCAATATAAGCGTCGCATATGGAAAAAGCTACATATCGTTATAGAAGATCAAGGTATGATACTTGCCGATAGTACCACAGAGCATACTATAGATGATAGATCACAGATTGGACTACTAATAGCTAATGTCAGAGCCAAGGATTTTCTGGGAGATCGAGGGTATGACGGTGAATCTACATATCAATTGTTGAGAAAGAAGAAGATAAAACCAGTTATTAGACCCCCAAACTCTTCAGTAAAAGTTCAATCGCTTAGGGATAAAACTGAGAGAGATGCAGCTGTTATATATCAACAAAACAAAGGATACCAAGCATGGAGGGTAAAGAATAATTATGGTAGAAGGGAGCGTGTAGAGAACACGTTCTTTCGATTTAAATGTAGAAGTTAAGATTTGATCTTACAGACACTATAAATTTGAGTCTTTTGCAATGATTGTGTAAATTTTTGTTGAGCCTATATTAGAAGTAATTAAAAATATAGGTAACAGAAATGCAAATAGAGAAGAATAAAAAAATAAATGAAGCAATAGATTTGCTGATAGAAGGTGGAGTAGATTTAAAAACAGTACTAAGTCAGAATGGATTAATTAAGGAATTAACCAAGGGTATTTTAGAGCGAGCACTGCATGCTGAGATGTCAGAACATTTAGGTTATAGCAAGTATGATAGAGCTGAAACTGAGAATGCGAGGAATGGTAGTTGGTAAATTCCAGTATTAATTAAGCCAGATTTATATTTTCTTCCCATACCTCATTGGGTGAGTCTTTTGCAATGATTGTGTAAATTTTTGTTGAGCCTATATTAGAAGTAATTAAAAATATAGGTAACAGAAATGCAAATAGAGAAGAATAAAAAAATAAATGAAGCAATAGATTTGCTGATAGAAGGTGGAGTAGATTTAAAAACAGTACTAAGTCAGAATGGCTTTGTTGCATAAATAAGCTTTTGAATATACTGCCCCTAACCCCGCAATGCTAGCCTAGCCAACAGGCACAGAGATAGGTTTACCAATTTCAAACATTTTGTTTAATAAGTGGCATTTAATAGACATTTCTTTTGTCATATTTTGATCATGTCTTGATAGAAACTTACTACCAAAAGAAGTTTTAAATCGAAAGAACGTGTTCTCTACACGCTCCCTTCTACCATAATTATTCTTTACCCTCCATGCTTGGTATCCTTTGTTTTGTTGATATATAACAGCTGCATCTCTCTCAGTTTTATCCCTAAGCGATTGAACTTTTACTGAAGAGTTTGGGGGTCTAATAACTGGTTTTATCTTCTTCTTTCTCAACAATTGATATGTAGATTCACCGTCATACCCTCGATCTCCCAGAAAATCCTTGGCTCTGACATTAGCTATTAGTAGTCCAATCTGTGATCTATCATCTATAGTATGCTCTGTGGTACTATCGGCAAGTATCATACCTTGATCTTCTATAACGATATGTAGCTTTTTCCATATGCGACGCTTATATTGCTTACCATGCTTATTTTCTAGCCATTCGTTCCCTGTGTAGGCTTGTATCCCTGTACTATCCATTGAAATACAACTAAATTCTTTATCTTGATTTCCATGTAAATACCTAAGATCTAATGACTTCATACGCTTACTTAATGTTGTATAGTCTGGACATCTAATAGATAAACCCGATATTTCAAAGAGCCAGTTTATAAAGCCTTGGGTTTGGCGTAACTTAAGACCGAATAAGCATCTGATCTTCAAACACTGTAATATAGCGTGATCACTATAGCGTCTAGGTCTTCCTCGTTTCATTTCCTCTCTGTAATCAGCATACCAGCCAATCGCCAAATCACTGGCAATCATAAAATCTATGCGACCCCTATTGCGTAAAAAATTATTATATTCTGACCAATTCGTTATTTTATATTTAGAATACTTGCGTGATTTACTAAAAGGGGCTTTCTTCCGAGATCTCATATAATCTGGATTATTTTTAATTCAGGACATCTTACCAGATTATCACCACTCTTGCTCTACAAATCTTATTTATGCAACAAAGCCAGGGGCAGTATATTCAAAAGCTTATTTATGCAACAAAGCCATTAATCATCGCTGATACGACTGTACAAATTAAGAATATCAAACACCCACACGATGTTTATTTAATGGATAAAGCTAGGCTTAGCATAGTAAAGCTTTGCAACAGTTTGGGTATACATTTGAATGAAACATACGCTAGAACCTATAAACGCGATATAGTAAAGCTATGGAAATATAAAGAACATAGTAAAGCCAAGAAGCGTTGGAAAATAATGAAGCATTTAAAAATATTACTGGGTCGTTTGATTAGAGTATGTGAGCGTGAGATCAAAAATAAGCAATTAAACTTGTCTCTCAAAAATCAAGAAGTATTGCAAAAAATAAAACAAATACATAACCAATCTGTTTTAAAAAGAGAAGCTAAAAAGCAATATAAAGAAGATAACAAAGTATTATATAGTTTTCATGCCCCTGAAGTAGAGTGTATAGGAAAGGGAAAACGCAACAAGCCATATGAGTTTGGCAATAAAGTAGCGGTAGTAGTAAGTGGTCGTAGAAATTTTGTTTTATCCGCAAAATCGTTTCATAATAATCCTTATGATGGTCATACATTGCATCAGAGCTTTGAAGCAGTAGAGAGTGTCACTGGAATCAAGATAAAGAAATCATTTGTTGATCTTGGGTATAGTGGTAGCAATGTAAAGGAGAAGAGTAAGGTATATACCCCAAAAACGCGGAAGAAGTTGTTACAAGAGGACAAGTCTATGATCAAGAGACGCAGTGCCATAGAACCAATAATAGGTCACTTAAAGCAATATGGTCGGATGGGTAGAAACTTCTTGAAAGGTATGATAGGAGATATTATCAATCCAATAATCTCTGCTATTGGTTTGAATTTACGATGCATTGCAAATCATTTACAAATCGTGTCTAACTCCACATAAATCAAAAATATCATCATGCAAAAACTAGATGAACGATAAAAAATCGTTAACAATAGCTCCATATCAAAATTAGACCAACACAGAAATGTATCAGTAAAAATTAACATAACTTATTAATTTTTATTGAAAATCTTAGCAATTTGTTGTCAAAACTCTATCCCATTACAAATGATCAGGATTTGAAGTGTTTTTGGCGGATAGACTACATAACAACTAATTTAGAGAATCCTACACGTGAGCAAATAGAGAAAATTGTTAAGGCGCGTTGGTCTATAGAAGTTTATCATCGAGAATTGAAACAAACTTGTGGTATTGAATGCTGTCAGGCACGCACGGGTCGAGCTCAAAGAAATCATATTTGCCTTGCTGTATTGGCCTGGCTTGATATGAACAAAAGGAGGATAAATGAAAACATTACTTTATATCAACAAACTTGGGAAGTTATAAAAACATCAATTCAGAACAACATTAAATGGCTTCTAACTAATACACAATTTTGCTAAGTGCGAAACTCCTGTATTTGATAAATCCAAGCTTTTGAGCTTTCCCACGGCCCAGTCCCTCTCAACTGTGATTCTACCAAGAGCTTTAGCAAGTTCATCATGTTGCTCTTGTAAATGATTTATTTGTTCTTGATATTCACTCAAAACTTTAGCTGGTTCAAAAGCTAATGCCGCATTACCTAAAAACTGTTTTTTCCAATTTTGAATTGTTTTAACACTTATTGCATATTTTGAAGCTAACTGACCAAGTGTCGACTCCTCTTTTATTAATTCTAATACTATCCCCGTTTTTTCTGAAGCACTGAAAATTTTTACTTTATTTTTCTTCATCTTTCCTCTTAAGTTTATTGCTATTTATTCTAACTTATTGCGGAAACACACTCCTTCATTTTTTTGTCCAATTTTTTCATGTATGGACCTCCTGTAGAATGCAAGAAAAAAATAACATCAATAATAAAAACAAACAAATGCAGTCATGTATCCGGCTTATAGCTGATAAATCAACCTAATTTATTCTACAGCCCTGATGGAATTCGCTGGCTTACAAACTATATACTTATCAGTCCATCGGCTTCTAAAAGAGCCACTGAAAAACGCAGTTTTTTTGTAAGCTAAGGTTTGTCTTATTTACCATCAATATTAATTATCTCAAGCATATTTCGGGTTGGAATCTCTTACATATTGTTTTGCTTTTACCTATTCATTATATAAATCACCATTTATTTTACTTATAAGTGCTATGCTACACACTCTTTAGCTACAAACTTTACTCTCTACATAATCATCTCCTGATCTTAGTACAGCAAACACCACTCTTGCCAACTTATTAGCTATGGCAACTGTCGTTTTATTATGGCTACTTCGCTCAGATAAATTAAACATCCATTTCGTAAATTGGCTAAAATCTTTTTTAGATTTCTGTTCTTCCGATGTAAATCTTATCTTGGCATTTAGTACAGCTCTAGCCCCTTGAATTAATAAAGTGCGTAAGTATACATCACCTCGCTTGCTAATTCCCAGCAGCTTATCCTTCCCACCACTTGAATGTTGTCTTGGCACTAATCCTAGCCATGCCGATAATTGCCTGCCATTCTCAAAACTTGTAGCATTACCTATTGATGCTATTAAAGCAGTAGCAGTAATTAAACCAAGACCAGGTATAGCTCTTAATCGTTGATATTGAGTTAGGTTACTTGCTATCATTGTTAATCGTTTTTCTATCTCTTTTATTTTTCTGTTATTATCTAAGAATTCTTCTTTTAGTTCACTAAATGTTTGATAACTTAACTGGCTTAATTTCCCTGCATCTAAAATCTCAATTAATTTTGTGATAACCTTATTAATGCCTTGAGGAACAATAAAACCAAACTCATGTAGTAGCCCCCTAATTTCATTAGCAAGTGCTGTACGATTTTTTACCAATCTCTCTCTTACCCTATGTATTGATAAAATTTCTTGTTGCTCTATAGTTTTAATTGCAACAAATCTCATATTAGGTCTTGTCACGGCTTCACATATAGCTAACACGGAAATGTTTCTACCACAGATTAGGAAAAACTTAGGCATTGATCAATAATTTTATGTAAACAGTTTTTAAAGTTAGTCCAGCAATATTTAATAGGATTTAGATCTGGTGAATATGTGAGTAAATACAAAAACTATGGTAAAAACCTTTTCGCGTTAGCTATATCGCTTCAGCATCTGCTTGATCATTTTTATTAGTTTTAACATATGGTTTGACAAATTGCGGTGCCATTAGTTTTACTTCATGCCCTAATTTAGTTATTTCTCTTGCCCAATAACTAGAACCACCACAAGCTTCCATCCCTACTAAACATTGTGGTAAATTAGCCATAAATGTCAAAACCTGATCTCTCATCAATTTTTTCTTTAATACTGTCTTGCCATTTTTATCTACACCATGAATTTGAAAAATTCTTTTTGCAATATCTATACCAATTGTAGTAACCTCCATATGGACCTCCTTAATTGTTGTTTTAATATGTTAAATATTAACCCTAGAAGATTAGCAACTGCTTTTCATTCTCTATATCAGGAGGTCCATACCATTAGTCCATTATAGTTGAAACAATGGAGAGCTGCACATGGTAAGGATAAGACAGTAATCTTTTTACAAAATATTCTTCCTGGCAAACAGAGTCAGTCTGATTGGACCAATATGAATCAATTGGGTATTTGTATTGGTGGGCAACCATATCCTCACTTACTATTTCATTTTATGTTGCCTTATTCATGTTGGGAAACTTTTAGCATATGCCATAGTGAAAGTTTTGATACATTAGCATCAGGGTTTGAAAAAGCTGTATGGGAGTTAGGTGGAGTTTTACCAGAGCATCGTACAGATAATTTAAGTGCAGCTACCAAGCAATGTGGTAATAGTAGACAATTTACAGAAAGATGGCAAGAATTGCTTGGTTATTACAATCAGGAGTTTCGCACTTAGCAAAGTTGCGAATCAGTTAAAAGCCATCTGATATTGTTTTGAATTGATGTTTTTATAACTTCCCAAGTTTGTTGATATAAAGTAATGTTTTCATTTATCCTCCTTTTATTCATATCAAGCCAGGCAAATACTGCAAGGCAAATATGATTTCTTTGAGCTCGGCCCGTGCGTGCCTGACAGCGTTCAATACCACAAGTTTGTTTTAATTCTCGATGATAAACCTCTATAGACCAACGTGCCTTAACAATTTTCTCTATTTGCTCACGTGTGGGATTTTCCAAGTTCGTTGTTATGTAATCAATGCGACCATTCTTTGCCACAAACTTAAATACCGTAACCCAACCGTATCCACGTAGGTGAATTTTTAGCCCCTCATCGGGTATCTCTAAACTTTCCAAGCTAACATTATGATTAACTTTTCTATTTTTCCTTAGGGTGGTAACCCATAGCCAGCCTAAATTACGTATATGTTTTAAATTCTCCAACCCGCTATACCAAGCATCCATGACTATGGCATCAGGATTGAGACCTCTTTCTTTAGCTAAAGTAAGCATATCACAAAAATGCTCATTCTTTGTTTTACCATCAGTGTCTTTATCATATATTCTATAATCTACGGGAGTAGATTGAGCAATTTTAGTATTGTAATGTAGTAAGTTTACCATTCCTATACCAGGTATAACATCATGTACAGCTCCAGAATATTGATAACGTACAAGCTCAATCTTCTGACTGTATTGCTTTGATAATAAGGTGTCATCCCCCACTAATAAACACGGTGCTTCCCAATCTATATATTTTGACACTTCCTTATAGATTTCGCTAGGACGAAAATCCTTACTCTTTAACCATCGACTTGCACTATCGTGAGATAGATCTACTGGACTCACTTCAGATAATGCCTTGCTAGTATATCTGACACTACTTGCTTGTAAAAATGATTTATATAAGTCCTTGCTACATTTTGTTCTTGTCATTTTTATCTAAAACTATTTTTCTCTAGATTAACATACTTTTTGCTAAGTGCGAAACTCCTGACAATGTTGCACCATCGCGAAATAATCCAGGCGTCAGTCATGAAAATGGTTCTGTTGAAAAGAGAGTCATGATACATTTAAGCAAGCAGTGAATCAACATCTGCTATTACGTGGATCACGTAATTTTGTTGATTTAAAAGCTTATGAATTATTCCTTACACAAATTAAAGAAAAGCGAAATAGCTGTAGAAAAGAAAAATTAGCTGAAGAATTAGTTCATTTAAAAGAGTTACCAATCAGGAAATGGAATGCACCTACAATATTATCAGTACGTGTTAATCCAAGCAGTACAGTTAGTATTTTATCTGTAGCTTATTCTGTGCCTAGTCGCTTAATAGGTTATACTTTAAAAGCTTATATTTATTCTGAAGAAATAGAGCTTTACTATGGTAACAAATGTTTACAAAAAATGTCTAGAATCAGCAATGGCTATGTTATTGATTATAGACATATTATTGATAGTTTAGTACGTAAACCTGGAGCATTTGTTCAATATCAATATTATGAAGCTTTATTCCCACGTGCTATATTTCGTCAGGTATATGACCAGCTTATCTCTATATATCCATATAAAGGGCATAAAATATATCTTAAAATATTACAATTAGCAAAAATGTATGGAGAATTGAATGTAGTTACTGCATTAGAAGTGCTATTAGAAAAGAAGATTGAGCCAATAATTGATCATATTACAGATTTACTAAATAGCCAGACTCAAACTGTTTGTTCAGTAAAAATTAATCAACCAATACTGTCTGAATATGATCAATTACATTGCTTTAAAACAATGGAGGTTGCATGAGTAAACAGATAATAACTCCGCAACCGCTAAATAATTTACTCAAGAACCTTTGCTTACCTACTTTTGCATCGTGCTATAAATCAGTTGCAGAAAGCTTTGAGCAAGAAAAGAAAACATATATAGATTATCTACAGGAGTTAGCCATACGTGAGTTAGAACATAGACAACAACAACGTATTGCCAGATTGCTGAAGCAAGCAAAACTCTCTCGAGATAAGTTATTAAGCAACTTTGATATTAAGCGTATCCCAGGATTATCGCCAACTAAGGGAAAGTTCTATAATTAATTAAGCCAGATATAATCAATTTTTAATCTCTCAGGGTTTAATTCCCCGAAGCTCTGCTTCGTGATATCATAAGAAACAACTAAAACTTTTTTAGATACCTCGTAGCTCTGCTGCGAGGAGCATCGGCTTTGTTGCATAAATAAGCTTTTGAATATACTGCCCCTGGCTTTGTTGCATAAATAAGATTTGTAGAGCAAGAGTGGTGATAATCTGGTAAGATGTCCTGAATTAAAAATAATCCAGATTATATGAGATCTCGGAAGAAAGCCCCTTTTAGTAAATCACGCAAGTATTCTAAATATAAAATAACGAATTGGTCAGAATATAATAATTTTTTACGCAATAGGGGTCGCATAGATTTTATGATTGCCAGTGATTTGGCGATTGGCTGGTATGCTGATTACAGAGAGGAAATGAAACGAGGAAGACCTAGACGCTATAGTGATCACGCTATATTACAGTGTTTGAAGATCAGATGCTTATTCGGTCTTAAGTTACGCCAAACCCAAGGCTTTATAAACTGGCTCTTTGAAATATCGGGTTTATCTATTAGATGTCCAGACTATACAACATTAAGTAAGCGTATGAAGTCATTAGATCTTAGGTATTTACATGGAAATCAAGATAAAGAATTTAGTTGTATTTCAATGGATAGTACAGGGATACAAGCCTACACAGGGAACGAATGGCTAGAAAATAAGCATGGTAAGCAATATAAGCGTCGCATATGGAAAAAGCTACATATCGTTATAGAAGATCAAGGTATGATACTTGCCGATAGTACCACAGAGCATACTATAGATGATAGATCACAGATTGGACTACTAATAGCTAATGTCAGAGCCAAGGATTTTCTGGGAGATCGAGGGTATGACGGTGAATCTACATATCAATTGTTGAGAAAGAAGAAGATAAAACCAGTTATTAGACCCCCAAACTCTTCAGTAAAAGTTCAATCGCTTAGGGATAAAACTGAGAGAGATGCAGCTGTTATATATCAACAAAACAAAGGATACCAAGCATGGAGGGTAAAGAATAATTATGGTAGAAGGGAGCGTGTAGAGAACACGTTCTTTCGATTTAAAACTTCTTTTGGTAGTAAGTTTCTATCAAGACATGATCAAAATATGACAAAAGAAATGTCTATTAAATGCCACTTATTAAACAAAATGTTTGAAATTGGTAAACCTATCTCTGTGCCTGTTGGCTAGGCTAGCATTGCGGGGTTAGGGGCAGTATATTCAAAAGCTTATTTATGCAACAAAGCCATTCTGACTTAGTACTGTTTTTAAATCTACTCCACCTTCTATCAGCAAATCTATTGCTTCATTTATTTTTTTATTCTTCTCTATTTGCATTTCTGTTACCTATATTTTTAATTACTTCTAATATAGGCTCAACAAAAATTTACACAATCATTGCAAAAGACTCACCCAATGAGGTATGGGAAGAAAATATAAATCTGGCTTAATTAATACTGGAATTTACCAACTACCATTCCTCGCATTCTCAGTTTCAGCTCTATCATACTTGCTATAACCTAAATGTTCTGACATCTCAGCATGCAGTGCTCGCTCTAAAATACCCTTGGTTAATTCCTTAATTAATCCATTCTGACTTAGTACTGTTTTTAAATCTACTCCACCTTCTATCAGCAAATCTATTGCTTCATTTATTTTTTTATTCTTCTCTATTTGCATTTCTGTTACCTATATTTTTAATTACTTCTAATATAGGCTCAACAAAAATTTACACAATCATTGCAAAAGACTCAAATTTATAGTGTCTGTAAGATCAAATCTTAACTTCTACATTTAAATCGAAAGAACGTGTTCTCTACACGCTCCCTTCTACCATAATTATTCTTTACCCTCCATGCTTGGTATCCTTTGTTTTGTTGATATATAACAGCTGCATCTCTCTCAGTTTTATCCCTAAGCGATTGAACTTTTACTGAAGAGTTTGGGGGTCTAATAACTGGTTTTATCTTCTTCTTTCTCAACAATTGATATGTAGATTCACCGTCATACCCTCGATCTCCCAGAAAATCCTTGGCTCTGACATTAGCTATTAGTAGTCCAATCTGTGATCTATCATCTATAGTATGCTCTGTGGTACTATCGGCAAGTATCATACCTTGATCTTCTATAACGATATGTAGCTTTTTCCATATGCGACGCTTATATTGCTTACCATGCTTATTTTCTAGCCATTCGTTCCCTGTGTAGGCTTGTATCCCTGTACTATCCATTGAAATACAACTAAATTCTTTATCTTGATTTCCATGTAAATACCTAAGATCTAATGACTTCATACGCTTACTTAATGTTGTATAGTCTGGACATCTAATAGATAAACCCGATATTTCAAAGAGCCAGTTTATAAAGCCTTGGGTTTGGCGTAACTTAAGACCGAATAAGCATCTGATCTTCAAACACTGTAATATAGCGTGATCACTATAGCGTCTAGGTCTTCCTCGTTTCATTTCCTCTCTGTAATCAGCATACCAGCCAATCGCCAAATCACTGGCAATCATAAAATCTATGCGACCCCTATTGCGTAAAAAATTATTATATTCTGACCAATTCGTTATTTTATATTTAGAATACTTGCGTGATTTACTAAAAGGGGCTTTCTTCCGAGATCTCATATAATCTGGATTATTTTTAATTCAGGACATCTTACCAGATTATCACCACTCTTGCTCTACAAATCTTATTTATGCAACAAAGCCAGTGTCGACTCCTCTTTTATTAATTCTAATACTATCCCCGTTTTTTCTGAAGCACTGAAAATTTTTACTTTATTTTTCTTCATCTTTCCTCTTAAGTTTATTGCTATTTATTCTAACTTATTGCGGAAACACACTCCTTCATTTTTTTGTCCAATTTTTTCATGTATGGACCTCCTGTAGAATGCAAGAAAAAAATAACATCAATAATAAAAACAAACAAATGCAGTCATGTATCCGGCTTATAGCTGATAAATCAACCTAATTTATTCTACAGCCCTGATGGAATTCGCTGGCTTACAAACTATATACTTATCAGTCCATCGGCTTCTAAAAGAGCCACTGAAAAACGCAGTTTTTTTGTAAGCTAAGGTTTGTCTTATTTACCATCAGTCCATTATAGATGATAGATCACAGATTGGACTACTAATAGCTAATGTCAGAGCCAAGGATTTTCTGGGAGATCGAGGGTATGACGGTGAATCTACATATCAATTGTTGAGAAAGAAGAAGATAAAACCAGTTATTAGACCCCCAAACTCTTCAGTAAAAGTTCAATCGCTTAGGGATAAAACTGAGAGAGATGCAGCTGTTATATATCAACAAAACAAAGGATACCAAGCATGGAGGGTAAAGAATAATTATGGTAGAAGGGAGCGTGTAGAGAACACGTTCTTTCGATTTAAAACTTCTTTTGGTAGTAAGTTTCTATCAAGACATGATCAAAATATGACAAAAGAAATGTCTATTAAATGCCACTTATTAAACAAAATGTTTGAAATTGGTAAACCTATCTCTGTGCCTGTTGGCTAGGCTAGCATTGCGGGGTTAGGGGCAGTATATTCAAAAGCTTATTTATGCAACAAAGCCGAGCATCATTACCTATCTTTATCATCATACACTCCCCAGAGGTCTTTTTTAAGTACCCAACCAGTGTAATTTTTGCAGGTAATTTGGCAAAACTGTTCTTTGCATTTTTTTAAGCCACAGCGAACTTTTGGCATTAATTTTGCTATTACTCTACTCTTTATATTTGCATATTTAAGTAATTCGATCTCTTGATCAGCAATAATAATTACTGATCTTCTACCTGATAAGACGCTTGAATGTATCCAACCACTTTCGCCATGAATATCACGTACTTGTCGCCACTGTTCATATTCGGCAATTATTTCTACTGGTTCACCTTTTTTAACAAAAACCCACTCTATTGCTGCTTTCGTAGTGGGACCGCTTCGTGCATTAACTTCATTAGATTTTATTGAAACAAATCTTGGAATGGATAACTGTTTATTATCGGCATTAATTGTTGTTGATAGTATTATTGCAATTAAAGCAATGAGAATCTTAATCATTATACTCTACTTCCGATAAGCTCTCCTCTTTCTTTGCTACTATATAATTACCAAGCCTAAATTGTACTTTTATTCTATTAATTTCTTGCTCACTAATACCTATGAATTTTAAAACCGTACCACCAATTTGAAGACCTGTTTCATAACTTTCAGGGATAATAGTTGTTGCTCCTAAATCATAGAACTCTCTAGAATTTTTAAGGCTTTTTAGCCTCACGATAACTTGCATATCAGGATAGTTAGCGGTAACTGTTTTAAGCGATTTCTTTATAGTTACTTGATTATTCATAGTAAGTATGATAGCAAGAGCCCTATCTGTACCAAGGGCTTTTAGAGTATCTGCCTGTGATACATCACCTTTAAAAACTGGAAAACCGTCTGTTAACCCTTCCTTAACTCTATCTTCGTCTAAATCTAATATTACATAGCTTGTCCCTTCAGCTTCTAGAACCCTTGCGACCATTTTACCGATATTACCAAGCCCCGCAATAATAATATGATTTGTTAAATCTCTTGCCCCAAGTTCTATAATTTGCGTTGGGGTCTTGCCGAGACCTTTATCGACTTTTTCAGCAATTTTTCGTCCTAATGCTGCAAGTAGCGGCGTAAGTGCCATAGTAAAGGTAACAACAAGCAATAATATGTTAGCACTACTTTCTTCTAAAACACCACTTTCTTTACCTAAGCTAAATAATATGAAAGCAAATTCTCCGCCCTGCGATAATAAAAGCCCTGAATAAAAAGCAACACCTTTATTAAACCCAAATAAAATACAAAAAGCTGTTATTATTAAGGTTTTAATACCTATTAAAGCAATAGATAAAATAAGGATATGAGATAGTTTTTCATACATTTCAAGTGCGTCGATATTCATACCGACAGTCATGAAGAATAGCCCTAAGAACAAACTTTTGAAAGGGTAAATACTCTCTTCTGCTTGTAGTCTAAATTCAGTTTCAGCAACTAATACTCCAGCAACAAAAGCTCCAAGTGCTAGCGATAAGCCGAAAGTTTCAGTAGCCCAAGCAGCAGAAAGCACTATTAACAAAGTCATTGAAATAGGTAGCTCATTAGTACTATTACTTTCGGAAGATATGAATGAAAATATTGGACGAAGTAAAACACGACCCACAACAAATATAGTAAGTAAAGCAGCAATGGCTTTTAAAAATGCAATACCAAGTGCTATTGCAAGAGAAGCCTGACTATTACCGCTAAGCAGTGGTACTATTACAAGTAATGGTACTACAGCCAAATCTTGGAGCAGCAGAATTGCTAAAGAAATTCTACCGATTTGTGTTGATTGGCTACGGTTTTCCTCAATGACCTGCATAACAAGGGCTGTAGATGAAAGTGCAAGTCCGCCTCCGGTAATAATAGCAGCACTACTATTGCCGTCTATAAGCACCATCGCACCGGCAATTACTATGGTGGTTGTTAGAACTTGTAAAGTACCAAGCCCAAAAACATACCGTCTCATAGCTTTTAATCGCTCGAAAGATAGCTCAAGCCCTATCGCAAATAATAGAAATACTACACCAAGTTCGCCGAGTAACTTAGTCTGGTCATATGTTACAATTTTTAGACCATGATCACCAATTGCAGCTCCAGCAATTAGATAGCCAAGTACCGGACTTAACTTAAATCGCTTAAGTATAGCCACGATAAAGACTGCAGTACCAAGTAAAATTATAACATTAGTAAGTATGTGATCGTTCATTTAAAAATATTTATTTTTTCCAAATTTCTTCAAGTTTAAAATGTGTTCTTGCTTCAGGATAAAAGATATTAACCAAAATAGTACCTGCGTCTATTAGTACCCACTCTGATTTACCAAGCCCCTCTATATTAGTGCTTATACCGGCTTTATTTTTTAACTCTAATGCCACATATTCAGCTATTGCTCCAACATTCTTAGTTGACCTGCCGTTAGCAAATATAATATAATCAGCTATCTTATTGTTACCACTCAAGTCAATTACATCGATATCTTCTGCTTTCTTTTTTCATATTACTGTAATATATTATTTTAGTATTAATTATATTCGCAAGAATCATTATTATCAATAGAACTCTATAGATAATATAGTAATTAATAACGTATGTATTATATAGGAATTAATAAAATAATGGCAATATCTGCAGAAGAATTAGAAAAAATACTTAAAAAATCTTTTCCAAATGGTGTAATTAAAATTACCGATTTAGTAGGTGATCAAGACCATTATGCATTAGAATTATCAGATATACAGTTTAATGGACTTACTTTAATTAATCAACATAAACTAGTAAAAAATGCTCTATCTGAGGTATTAAATAAAAAACTCCATGCAATTACGATAAAAACCATTGCAATTTAATAATCAGTACTAAGAACGCTAATTTAGGATAAGGGATAGATAGAAAGCTTATAGATAAAGGGTTTAAATGATGCTCCTCGCAGCAGAGCTACGAGGTATCTATCCAAAAAGCTTTAACTGTTTTTGTTGAAATGCTTTATAAGAAGGTTTGCCTGAACCTCGATTCTGTACATAATTACGTAATTTCTGCTCATCACCATGTTTACCGGCTTTGTTGCATAAATAAGCTTTTGAATATACTGCCCCTAACCCCGCAATGCTAGCCTAGCCAACAGGCACAGAGACAGGTTTACCAATTTCAAACATTTTGTTTAATAAGTGGCATTTAATAGACATTTCTTTTGTCATATTTTGATCATGTCTTGATAGAAACTTACTACCAAAAGAAGTTTTAAATCGAAAGAACGTGTTCTCTACACGCTCCCTTCTACCATAATTATTCTTTACCCTCCATGCTTGGTATCCTTTGTTTTGTTGATATATAACAGCTGCATCTCTCTCAGTTTTATCCCTAAGCGATTGAACTTTTACTGAAGAGTTTGGGGGTCTAATAACTGGTTTTATCTTCTTCTTTCTCAACAATTGATATGTAGATTCACCGTCATACCCTCGATCTCCCAGAAAATCCTTGGCTCTGACATTAGCTATTAGTAGTCCAATCTGTGATCTATCATCTATAGTATGCTCTGTGGTACTATCGGCAAGTATCATACCTTGATCTTCTATAACGATATGTAGCTTTTTCCATATGCGACGCTTATATTGCTTACCATGCTTATTTTCTAGCCATTCGTTCCCTGTGTAGGCTTGTATCCCTGTACTATCCATTGAAATACAACTAAATTCTTTATCTTGATTTCCATGTAAATACCTAAGATCTAATGACTTCATACGCTTACTTAATGTTGTATAGTCTGGACATCTAATAGATAAACCCGATATTTCAAAGAGCCAGTTTATAAAGCCTTGGGTTTGGCGTAACTTAAGACCGAATAAGCATCTGATCTTCAAACACTGTAATATAGCGTGATCACTATAGCGTCTAGGTCTTCCTCGTTTCATTTCCTCTCTGTAATCAGCATACCAGCCAATCGCCAAATCACTGGCAATCATAAAATCTATGCGACCCCTATTGCGTAAAAAATTATTATATTCTGACCAATTCGTTATTTTATATTTAGAATACTTGCGTGATTTACTAAAAGGGGCTTTCTTCCGAGATCTCATATAATCTGGATTATTTTTAATTCAGGACATCTTACCAGATTATCACCACTCTTGCTCTACAAATCTTATTTATGCAACAAAGCCTTGAGCATTAGCCTTGACATCTTTAGTAGATTTTGGATTAGCAGTTTTTTGCAGCAAGGAGTTTCTATCTATGACTACTACTTGTTTTTGTGGTAGCTGAGGTAGAATAGTTTGCAGCGGCATTTTAAGCTTTAATGTAGATCTTGCAGTTTGCATTGTATTCTACTTTCTAATCCTTTAGTTTGTTGATTTCAGTGATAGATAAACCAGTAACCTTGGAAATAAAATCAGGATCAGAGTCAGCTGCAAGCATATTTTTTGCCACTTCATATTTTCCTTTAGCTTCTCCGAGCTGCATGCCTTTAGCTTCTCCGATCTGCATGCCTTGGACCATTCCTTTTTGAACGCCCTCATCAATATATTTATCAGCAATAGTTCTCATAAGTCCCTCTTGATCTGCTTTATTTAGATGTGTTGCTATGATGCTTGCTAGCTTTGCTTGTTTATCTTCAGATACCTTAGCATCACTATACCATAATAACCATTTAATGTAAATGTAGCCATTTTCCTTATCTATTTCAATACTACTTTTAAATCTTTCAAGTAGACTTTGCCATAGATTTAAGATATCACGAGCTTTGATATGTTTGAGCATATATTCCATCATACCAAGATGCTTCTTTTGCTCTATCTCATTATCACTTTGTTGTTGTAAGTCTACAAGTAAATACTCGCCGCCCATCAATTCCTTAGCAGTCTTGCTATCTTCAAATAATTCCCAAAAGCTCCTTGGAGCATTATAAGGCTTATCATTTGCATATACTACGACAGGACATATTAAAGGAAGCTTATTATCTTTTTCTTTTGCACTATTACTATTATTTTTATGTGCGTCCTTATGCCTTTCGCATAACAAAATCATATATTGCCACAGTCTAAAGGCAATCCAGTAATCGCTACTAGATTGATGCTCTATAAGCACGTATATGTACGCTTTGTCATTATGGACACTTTTTTCAGCATTACTATCTTTAATATTATCATTTTTTAAAGAAACAGAGTACACGACATCGCTGAGTCTCTTTCTTAAGTCTTCAGTAACAAAACTTTCCTTTTCTATTTTGACACTACTTAGATTAATCTTGTTCTTGAATGACACTGGCAAATAATGCTCTAGAAACTCACGAGCAGCTACAGGCTCGCTCATGACCTTTTTAAATAGTTCGTCATGCCTTGGGTGCTCGGAAGCACTATTATCGCCAGTATCATTAGCATTGCTATTTGTACTTAAGTCTGTTTGCTGTTGCCTCTGATTAAGTTCTTCGTTAGTCATGCTTGCAAATCCTTATAATCTTATAGTCATTGTATGTTCTAACTCTCTTTCTAGGCGTAGCTCTTTAACTTCTGCCTTTACCTTTGCAAAGGTGCTAGATATTTGCTTTTCATCTACAAAGCTAGGTATATTATTTTGCATCTCATGTTTCATATATTTAAGCGGACATGTATATTTCTTAAGTCCGACCATTACATGCTCATCATCTAATAACTGCTTAATATTCTCATTATGATGATCCATATAATGTTTCTCACATGTTTTACTTAAATTCTTAAGCACGTTTCGACTATCATTAGAGTTAAATTGATTTACTATCTCTTGGTCATTTAATATACCATGTTTTTGTGCGTATACTACCATATTATGCATATTTGTAATTAGCTGTTCTTGCTCCACAGTCTTAGCATTTGAGATAGCAGATAATATACTGCTATCATACTGCTCTGCATATTTAAGCTTGCCATCAAGAGACTTAAAACCTGAATTCTGGATTAATCTAGGTTTGGAAGTAAGTATTTACAAGGGATAGAAGATACTCTATATAATTTTTAGCAAAAAAACAAGAGTATCCCCATGAAGAAAGATATTACTGCATTATTTTGTTTTGTCGATGATTTTTGTAAAATTAGCGAGCAGTGGATTAATAAATCATTTCTACCATTAATTAATAAAAACCCTACAAGAAAGCCTGAAATAAGCTATTCTGAGCTGTTAACAATAGTGCTTTTATACCATCAATCACCTTGTAAAAACTTTAAATATTTTTATATGTCCTATCTACAATTATATAGTCCGTCCGCCAAAACTCTACAAGCCTTATAGATAATATGGTTTTAAGACAAGAAGTAATACAACAATCCGTAAGAAAATGATAAAATATGGTCATAAACCTTATGGATTTCAGTCAATGCCAATAGACAACATTATCAAATCGCAAGAACAAGGGAAACTGTTTGGTTATAAATTAAAAGAAGAATTAAACCCAAATAATAAGCTATATAAACTAAACAACCCTCAGCTATAAGCTGAGGGGTTATAAAGTGGAATCGATTAGAAATCGATCATCATTTACTGGCTCACCTTCTTGTTCATCAATATACTGCTGTATCATTTCGTCAGTAATATTACCTGAACTCACCGCCATATATCCTCTAGCCCAAAAATGATTACCCCAAAATTGTTTCCTTAAATGAGCAAATTCTTGCAATAATATTCTTGAGCTACTCCCTTTTAGATATTGTACAAGCTTACTTAAAGCCACTTGAGGACGGTATGAAATAAATATATGAACATGATCACAAGATACTTTACCTGAAATTATATATGCTTCATGTTCCATGCAAATTTGCCTTAATAAATCCCTGACTCTCTCAGTTACTTTTCCTACCAATGCTCTTTTTCTATACTTTGGTATCCATATAATATGTACTTTTAAATCATACTGGCTATGACTATTTTTTCTATAACTTCTCATATCTTTTTATCAATTCGTTGCTAAAGCAACTTCATTATATCTTCCCTTCGCCTGAAGGCGAGGGATTTTTTATCCCCGTAGGGGGACATTAAGAGAATTAATAAATTGGTCTAGGCTCGAAGAGTGGTTATCAAAAAATGTTTGTATTAAGAAATTTGGTAGAAATAGAAAATGTCATAGAGTGATGCTTGGCATAACGATGCTACAAGCAATGTATAATTTTTCAGATTCATTATCAGAGGAAGAGCTAAAAGAGAATATGTATTGGCAGTATTTCTGCGGGTGGGAATATATAGAAAAAGACATAGCTATCTCGGAAACTAGTATACGACGGTTTCGTAGTGTATTAGGTGAAGCTGGATATAATGAGATATTATCGGAGTTGATCAGGGTTGGGATAAAAACTAACACAATTAAAAAAAAAGATTTGGAATTAATCATCGCTGATACGACTGTACAAATTAAGAATATCAAACACCCACACGATGTTTATTTAATGGATAAAGCTAGGCTTAGCATAGTAAAGCTTTGCAACAGTTTGGGTATACATTTGAATGAAACATACGCTAGAACCTATAAACGCGATATAGTAAAGCTATGGAAATATAAAGAACATAGTAAAGCCAAGAAGCGTTGGAAAATAATGAAGCATTTAAAAATATTACTGGGTCGTTTGATTAGAGTATGTGAGCGTGAGATCAAAAATAAGCAATTAAACTTGTCTCTCAAAAATCAAGAAGTATTGCAAAAAATAAAACAAATACATAACCAATCTGTTTTAAAAAGAGAAGCTAAAAAGCAATATAAAGAAGATAACAAAGTATTATATAGTTTTCATGCCCCTGAAGTAGAGTGTATAGGAAAGGGAAAACGCAACAAGCCATATGAGTTTGGCAATAAAGTAGCGGTAGTAGTAAGTGGTCGTAGAAATTTTGTTTTATCCGCAAAATCGTTTCATAATAATCCTTATGATGGTCATACATTGCATCAGAGCTTGATAGGGGACTGAAAAATCAAGACAAAAAAATGAGTAGTATGTTTTCCTAATTTTTCGATTATCAGGCAGCAATTTGCTGATAATTTTGCATATAATTCAGATATACATTCATAGGCTTTTTATAACCAATACTTGAATGAAATCTGTGATAATTATATTTATTCAGATAATGATCAATCCCATCTTTTAACTCTTTAACATTGTTAAAATCATTAATAAAGATACAATTATATTTTAAAGTTCTAAAAAACCTTTCTATTACTATATTATCAATACTTCTACCTTTGCCATTCATTGAAATTTGGATATCATGCTCCTTGAGAATATTTATGTGGTCATAACTGGTATATTGGCTACCTTGATCACTATTAAATATCTGTGGAGCGTTATACTTACTGAGAGCTTGTTTCAAGACATCAGTTACAAGAGATGCATCCATAGAATTTGACAGTTTATAGCTCAATATGGCCTTGCTATGCCAATCTATAATAGCTGCCATATACATAAAGCCACCATTAGTTCTAATGTAAGTAATGTCACCACTCCAAACCTCATTCACATTAGGCACATACACTTGCTTTGTTGAGCCAGATTTAGTCCAATATTGATCAAGTAAGTAGCTATAGATCTTATGCTCACTATCGTTTCGAGAAGTAGATTTTTTCTTATGTGGGTAAATAGCTTCTATACCCATCATCCTCATATATTTCAGTACTCGATCTTTACCGACAATAAAACCATCTTCTAGTAACTGTTGATGAATATAGCGATAACCAAATTCAGGATTATCTGTATATATTTCATCTATTCTATTTAAAATACTTAATTTATTTATACTCATCTCCTTGGATTTATAGTAGGCTGTAGATCGACTAATCTTTAATAGTTCACACTGTCTTGATTTTGAGAGTTGATTTAGCTTGGAGTGTACAAGACTCTTTTTATTTGATAAATCCAAGCTTTTGAGCTTTCCCACGGCCCAGTCCCTCTCAACTGTGATTCTACCAAGAGCTTTAGCAAGTTCATCATTTTGCTCTTGTAAATGATTTATTTGTTCTTGATATTCACTCAAAACTTTAGCTGGTTCAAAAGCTAATGCCGCATTACCTAAAAACTGTTTTTTCCAATTTTGAATTGTTTTAACACTTATTGCATATTTTGAAGCTAACTGACCAAGTGTCGACTCCTCTTTTATTAATTCTAATACTATCCCCGTTTTTTCTGAAGCACTGAAAATTTTTACTTTATTTTTCTTCATCTTTCCTCTTAAGTTTATTGCTATTTATTCTAACTTATTGCGGAAACACACTCCTTCATTTTTTTGTCCAATTTTTTCATGTATGGACCTCCTGTAGAATGCAAGAAAAAAATAACATCAATAATAAAAACAAACAAATGCAGTCATGTATCCGGCTTATAGCTGATAAATCAACCTAATTTATTCTACAGCCCTGATGGAATTCGCTGGCTTACAAACTATATACTTATCAGTCCATCGGCTTCTAAAAGAGCCACTGAAAAACGCAGTTTTTTTGTAAGCTAAGGTTTGTCTTATTTACCATCAATATTAATTATCTCAAGCATATTTCGGGTTGGAATCTCTTACATATTGTTTTGCTTTTACCTATTCATTATATAAATCACCATTTATTTTACTTATAAGTGCTATGCTACACACTCTTTAGCTACAAACTTTACTCTCTACATAATCATCTCCTGATCTTAGTACAGCAAACACCACTCTTGCCAACTTATTAGCTATGGCAACTGTCGTTTTATTATGGCTACTTCGCTCAGATAAATTAAACATCCATTTCGTAAATTGGCTAAAATCTTTTTTAGATTTCTGTTCTTCCGATGTAAATCTTATCTTGGCATTTAGTACAGCTCTAGCCCCTTGAATTAATAAAGTGCGTAAGTATACATCACCTCGCTTGCTAATTCCCAGCAGCTTATCCTTCCCACCACTTGAATGTTGTCTTGGCACTAATCCTAGCCATGCCGATAATTGCCTGCCATTCTCAAAACTTGTAGCATTACCTATTGATGCTATTAAAGCAGTAGCAGTAATTAAACCAAGACCAGGTATAGCTCTTAATCGTTGATATTGAGTTAGGTTACTTGCTATCATTGTTAATCGTTTTTCTATCTCTTTTATTTTTCTGTTATTATCTAAGAATTCTTCTTTTAGTTCACTAAATGTTTGATAACTTAACTGGCTTAATTTCCCTGCATCTAAAATCTCAATTAATTTTGTGATAACCTTATTAATGCCTTGAGGAACAATAAAACCAAACTCATGTAGTAGCCCCCTAATTTCATTAGCAAGTGCTGTACGATTTTTTACCAATCTCTCTCTTACCCTATGTATTGATAAAATTTCTTGTTGCTCTATAGTTTTAATTGCAACAAATCTCATATTAGGTCTTGTCACGGCTTCACATATCGCTTCAGCATCTGCTTGATCATTTTTATTAGTTTTAACATATGGTTTGACAAATTGCGGTGCCATTAGTTTTACTTCATGCCCTAATTTAGTTATTTCTCTTGCCCAATAACTAGAACCACCACAAGCTTCCATCCCTACTAAACATTGTGGTAAATTAGCCATAAATGTCAAAACCTGATCTCTCATCAATTTTTTCTTTAATACTGTCTTGCCATTTTTATCTACACCATGAATTTGAAAAATTCTTTTTGCAATATCTATACCAATTGTAGTAACCTCCATATGGACCTCCTTAATTGTTGTTTTAATATGTTAAATATTAACCCTAGAAGATTAGCAACTGCTTTTCATTCTCTATATCAGGAGGTCCATACCATTAGTCCATTATACTTTTGAAGCAGTAGAGAGTGTCACTGGAATCAAGATAAAGAAATCATTTGTTGATCTTGGGTATAGTGGTAGCAATGTAAAGGAGAAGAGTAAGGTATATACCCCAAAAACGCGGAAGAAGTTGTTACAAGAGGACAAGTCTATGATCAAGAGACGCAGTGCCATAGAACCAATAATAGGTCACTTAAAGCAATATGGTCGGATGGGTAGAAACTTCTTGAAAGGTATGATAGGAGATATTATCAATCCAATAATCTCTGCTATTGGTTTGAATTTACGATGCATTGCAAATCATTTACAAATCGTGTCTAACTCCACATAAATCAAAAATATCATCATGCAAAAACTAGATGAACGATAAAAAATCGTTAACAATAGCTCCATATCAAAATTAGACCAACACAGAAATGTATCAGTAAAAATTAACATAACTTATTAATTTTTATTGAAAATCTTAGCAATTTGTTGTCAAAACTCTATCCCATTACAAATGATCAGGATTTGAAGTGTTTTTGGCGGATAGACTATATAAATCAGACTTTGTAACTCTTCCATCATATACTCGTTTTATAGCTCTAAAACCAAGAGTTCTGAGTTATTTAGTTTTATTACTTGAATGGTATATGCAGGCAGCTCAATCTACGGGAGTTTCTTATATTGACGCCACATCTTTAGAGGTTTGTCATCGAAAAAGAATCTCTCGTAATAAAGTCTTTGCCGGTATTGCTGCTTTGGGTAAAACAACAAAAAGTTGGTTTTTTGGTCTAAAATTACATTTGGTTATTAACGAAAAAGGTGAGATTCAAGGTCTAAAACTAACGCCTGGTAATGTAGATGATAGAGCGCCGGTTTCGATAATCACCAAACATATCACGGGATTATTGTTTGGCGATAAGGGTTATATCAAACAGGAGCTCTTTGATGATCTATACAGCAAAGGAATCAAGTTAGTAACTGGCATAAAGAAGAAAATGAAGAATAAACTTATGCCATTATTTGAAAAAATATTATTACGCAAACGCTCAATTATCGAAACAGTATTTAGTGTGCTGAAGGGTGCTTTCGAGATCGAACATACAAGACATAGATCAATTTGGAATGCCTTTGTACATATCTTATCCGCCCTAATTGCATACTGTATGAAACCTAACAAACCTGCTATATCTCAAAATTAGCTAATCCAGAATTCAGGTTTAAAGAACTCATGCTCACGGCTTTGTTGCATAAATAAGCTTTTGAATATACTGCCCCTAACCCCGCAATGCTAGCCTAGCCAACAGGCACAGAGATAGGTTTACCAATTTCAAACATTTTGTTTAATAAGTGGCATTTAATAGACATTTCTTTTGTCATATTTTGATCATGTCTTGATAGAAACTTACTACCAAAAGAAGTTTTAAATCGAAAGAACGTGTTCTCTACACGCTCCCTTCTACCATAATTATTCTTTACCCTCCATGCTTGGTATCCTTTGTTTTGTTGATATATAACAGCTGCATCTCTCTCAGTTTTATCCCTAAGCGATTGAACTTTTACTGAAGAGTTTGGGGGTCTAATAACTGGTTTTATCTTCTTCTTTCTCAACAATTGATATGTAGATTCACCGTCATACCCTCGATCTCCCAGAAAATCCTTGGCTCTGACATTAGCTATTAGTAGTCCAATCTGTGATCTATCATCTATAGTATGCTCTGTGGTACTATCGGCAAGTATCATACCTTGATCTTCTATAACGATATGTAGCTTTTTCCATATGCGACGCTTATATTGCTTACCATGCTTATTTTCTAGCCATTCGTTCCCTGTGTAGGCTTGTATCCCTGTACTATCCATTGAAATATAACTAAATTCTTTATCTTGATTTCCATGTAAATACCTAAGATCTAATGACTTCATACGCTTACTTAATGTTGTATAGTCTGGACATCTAATAGATAAACCCGATATTTCAAAGAGCCAGTTTATAAAGCCTTGGGTTTGGCGTAACTTAAGACCGAATAAGCATCTGATCTTCAAACACTGTAATATAGCGTGATCACTATAGCGTCTAGGTCTTCCTCGTTTCATTTCCTCTCTGTAATCAGCATACCAGCCAATCGCCAAATCACTGGCAATCATAAAATCTATGCGACCCCTATTGCGTAAAAAATTATTATATTCTGACCAATTCGTTATTTTATATTTAGAATACTTGCGTGATTTACTAAAAGGGGCTTTCTTCCGAGATCTCATATAATCTGGATTATTTTTAATTCAGGACATCTTACCAGATTATCACCACTCTTGCTCTACAAATCTTATTTATGCAACAAAGCCATGCGGCATTAGCTTTTGAACCAGCTAAAGTTTTGAGTGAATATCAAGAACAAATAAATCATTTACAAGAGCAAAATGATGAACTTGCTAAAGCTCTTGGTAGAATCACAGTTGAGAGGGACTGGGCCGTGGGGCTTTGTTGCATAAATAAGCTTTTGAATATACTGCCCCTAACCCCGCAATGCTAGCCTAGCCAACAGGCACAGAGATAGGTTTACCAATTTCAAACATTTTGTTTAATAAGTGGCATTTAATAGACATTTCTTTTGTCATATTTTGGCTCTGTCTCATCAATTGTGTAAATTTCGTGAACCATTAAATTCTACCATCAAATTTGATCATAAAATGAGCCATAGCTTCATTCCAATTGGGGATAGGCATAGACCATTTTTTGGTAATATAATCAATTGTCAGATATAAAACTTTAAATACTGCGTCATCATTTGGAAAGATGCGTTTATTCTTAGTAACTTTTCTCAATTGGCTATTCAGCGATTCTATCGCATTTGTAGTGTAAATAATCTTACGAATCTCCTTTGGATATTGCAAGAAAATTATCAAATTATCCCAATTATTATACCAAGATTTAGCTATATGCGGATATTGCTTACTCCATTTTTGATCAAATGACTCAAGAGCTAATTCTGCTTCTTTTTCAGTAGCAGAAGTATAGATTAGTTTCAAATCCGCTGCTAATTGCTTTCTATCTTTATATGATACATATTTGAGGCTATTCCTGATCTGATGGACAATACAAATTTGATGTTCAGTTTTCGGATATACTGATGCAATAGCATCAGACATACCAGTTAGATTATCACTACAAGCAATTAAGATATCTTTTACTCCTCGATTCTTCATTTCAGTAAAATTACCAAGCCAAAATTTAGCTCCTTCATTCTCACTTATCCATAAGCCTAAAATATCCTTTCTGCCAGATAAATCTATTCCTAAAGCTACATATACTGATTTATTAATAATAAGTTTAGCTTGTCTTACTTTCACTACTAAACAGTCAAAATATACTATAGGGTATACTGACTCAAGAGGTCTACTCTGCCAAATCTTGACCTCATCTATTACTTCATCTGTAATCCTGCTGATTAGGCTCTCACTGATCTCAGCTCCATATAATTCTTGCAATTGTGTTTTAATATCAGACACACTCATACCCTTCGCATATAAGGATATTATCTTTTGGTCTAAGCCATCTATTCTTGTTTGTTTCTTTGAGACTATTATAGGTTCAAATTTACCTTGTCTGTCTCTTGGAACATTTATCTCTATAGCTAACGCGAAAAGGTTTTTACCATAGTTTTTGTATTTACTCACATATTCACCAGATCTAAATCCTATTAAACATTGCTGGACTAACTTTAAAAACTGTTTACATAAAATTATTGATCAATGCCTAAGTTTTTCCTAATCTGTGGTAGAAACATTTCCGTGTTAGCTATATAGTACCATTCTCACTAATCAGATTCTTACTAAAACTACCATTCCTCGCATTCTCAGTTTCAGCTCTATCATACTTGCTATAACCTAAATGTTCTGACATCTCAGCATGCAGTGCTCGCTCTAAAATACCCTTGGTTAATTCCTTAATTAATCTCTCAGGGTTTAATTCCCCGAAGCTCTGCTTCGTGATATCATAAGAAACAACTAAAACTTTTTTAGATACCTCGTAGCTCTGCTGCGAGGAGCATCATTCCATTCTGACTTAGTACTGTTTTTAAATCTACTCCGCCTTCTATCAGCAAATCTATTGCTTCATTTATTTTTTTATTCTTCTCTATTTGCATTTCTGTTACCTATATTTTTAATTACTTCTAATATAGGCTCAACAAAAATTTACACAATCATTGCAAAAGACTCTCATATTTTGATCATGTCTTGATAGAAACTTACTACCAAAAGAAGTTTTAAATCGAAAGAACGTGTTCTCTACACGCTCCCTTCTACCATAATTATTCTTTACCCTCCATGCTTGGTATCCTTTGTTTTGTTGATATATAACAGCTGCATCTCTCTCAGTTTTATCCCTAAGCGATTGAACTTTTACTGAAGAGTTTGGGGGTCTAATAACTGGTTTTATCTTCTTCTTTCTCAACCAGGAGTTTCGCACTTAGCAAAAAGTATGTTAATCTAGAGAAAAATAGTTTTAGATAAAAATGACAAGAACAAAATGTAGCAAGGACTTATATAAATCATTTTTACAAGCAAGTAGTGTCAGATATACTAGCAAGGCATTATCTGAAGTGAGTCCAGTAGATCTATCTCACGATAGTGCAAGTCGATGGTTAAAGAGTAAGGATTTTCGTCCTAGCGAAATCTATAAGGAAGTGTCAAAATATATAGATTGGGAAGCACCGTGTTTATTAGTGGGGGATGACACCTTATTATCAAAGCAATACAGTCAGAAGATTGAGCTTGTACGTTATCAATATTCTGGAGCTGTACATGATGTTATACCTGGTATAGGAATGGTAAACTTACTACATTACAATACTAAAATTGCTCAATCTACTCCCGTAGATTATAGAATATATGATAAAGACACTGATGGTAAAACAAAGAATGAGCATTTTTGTGATATGCTTACTTTAGCTAAAGAAAGAGGTCTCAATCCTGATGCCATAGTCATGGATGCTTGGTATAGCGGGTTGGAGAATTTAAAACATATACGTAATTTAGGCTGGCTATGGGTTACCACCCTAAGGAAAAATAGAAAAGTTAATCATAATGTTAGCTTGGAAAGTTTAGAGATACCCGATGAGGGGCTAAAAATTCACCTATAGCTAACGCGAAAAGGTTTTTACCATAGTTTTTGTATTTACTCACATATTCACCAGATCTAAATCCTATTAAACATTGCTGGACTAACTTTAAAAACTGTTTACATAAAATTATTGATCAATGCCTAAGTTTTTCCTAATCTATGGTAGAAACATTTCCGTGTTAGCTATACGTGGATACGGTTGGGTTACGGTATTTAAGTTTGTGGCAAAGAATGGTCGCATTGATTACATAACAACGAACTTGGAAAATCCCACACGTGAGCAAATAGAGAAAATTGTTAAGGCACGTTGGTCTATAGAGGTTTATCATCGAGAATTAAAACAAACTTGTGGTATTGAACGCTGTCAGGCACGCACGGGCCGAGCTCAAAGAAATCATATTTGCCTTGCAGTATTTGCCTGGCTTGATATGAATAAAAGGAGGATAAATGAAAACATTACTTTATATCAACAAACTTGGGAAGTTATAAAAACATCAATTCAAAACAATATCAGATGGCTTTTAACTGATTCGCAACTTTGCTAAGTGCGAAACTCCTGTCAACAATTGATATGTAGATTCACCGTCATACCCTCGATCTCCCAGAAAATCCTTGGCTCTGACATTAGCTATTAGTAGTCCAATCTGTGATCTATCATCTATGGCTTTGTTGCATAAATAAGCTTTTGAATATACTGCCCCTAACCCCGCAATGCTAGCCTAGCCAACAGGCACAGAGATAGGTTTACCAATTTCAAACATTTTGTTTAATAAGTGGCATTTAATAGACATTTCTTTTGTCATATTTTGATCATGTCTTGATAGAAACTTACTACCAAAAGAAGTTTTAAATCGAAAGAACGTGTTCTCTACACGCTCCCTTCTACCATAATTATTCTTTACCCTCCATGCTTGGTATCCTTTGTTTTGTTGATATATAACAGCTGCATCTCTCTCAGTTTTATCCCTAAGCGATTGAACTTTTACTGAAGAGTTTGGGGGTCTAATAACTGGTTTTATCTTCTTCTTTCTCAACAATTGATATGTAGATTCACCGTCATACCCTCGATCTCCCAGAAAATCCTTGGCTCTGACATTAGCTATTAGTAGTCCAATCTGTGATCTATCATCTATAGTATGCTCTGTGGTACTATCGGCAAGTATCATACCTTGATCTTCTATAACGATATGTAGCTTTTTCCATATGCGACGCTTATATTGCTTACCATGCTTATTTTCTAGCCATTCGTTCCCTGTGTAGGCTTGTATCCCTGTACTATCCATTGAAATACAACTAAATTCTTTATCTTGATTTCCATGTAAATACCTAAGATCTAATGACTTCATACGCTTACTTAATGTTGTATAGTCTGGACATCTAATAGATAAACCCGATATTTCAAAGAGCCAGTTTATAAAGCCTTGGGTTTGGCGTAACTTAAGACCGAATAAGCATCTGATCTTCAAACACTGTAATATAGCGTGATCACTATAGCGTCTAGGTCTTCCTCGTTTCATTTCCTCTCTGTAATCAGCATACCAGCCAATCGCCAAATCACTGGCAATCATAAAATCTATGCGACCCCTATTGCGTAAAAAATTATTATATTCTGACCAATTCGTTATTTTATATTTAGAATACTTGCGTGATTTACTAAAAGGGGCTTTCTTCCGAGATCTCATATAATCTGGATTATTTTTTAATTCAGGACATCTTACCAGATTATCACCACTCTTGCTCTACAAATTTTATTTATGCAACAAAGCCATGGATGCTTGGTATAGCGGGTTGGAGAATTTAAAACATATACGTAATTTAGGCTGGCTATGGGTTACCACCCTAAGGAAAAATAGAAAAGTTAATCATAATGTTAGCTTGGAAAGTTTAGAGATACCCGATGAGGGGCTAAAAATTCACCTACGTGGATACGGTTGGGTTACGGTATTTAAGTTTGTGGCAAAGAATGGTCGCATTGATTACATAACAACGAACTTGGAAAATCCCACACGTGAGCAAATAGAGAAAATTGTTAAGGCACGTTGGTCTATAGAGGTTTATCATCGAGAATTAAAACAAACTTGTGGTATTGAACGCTGTCAGGCACGCACGGGCCGAGCTCAAAGAAATCATATTTGCCTTGCAGTATTTGCCTGGCTTGATATGAATAAAAGGAGGATAAATGAAAACATTACTTTATATCAACAAACTTGGGAAGTTATAAAAACATCAATTCAAAACAATATCAGATGGCTTTTAACTGATTCGCAACTTTGCTAAGTGCGAAACTCCTGTATACATCTCCTATAGCACGAAGGCAAAAATTATATTTATCTTTAGCAAGAAAAAGGAAAAATAGGTTGCATCATGGTACAAGAATCAGAAACAAAAGAATTACAATACCAAATCGAGTTTCCATTACTGAAAGACCAGAGATAAATAGAAAGATAGCAGCAATAGGTCATTTAGAAGGTGATTTAACTTTTAACAAAGGTAATCAAAGTCGTAATATAGGCGCTCTTGTGGATATCAGAACACAAAAAGTGTTTCTCACTTTAAACCGTTCAAAAAGAACACAAGATGTGATTGGTAACATGAATAAAAAACTTAAACAATTGTCGCATATAATCAAAAGCATAACGTTAGATAATGGCAAAGAATTTACCAATCATGAACAACTATTGCCAAAATCTGAACGAAAAGTATATTTTTGCAATCCTTATTCTCCATGGCAAAAACCATTGATAGAGAAGATTAACTCAATGGTGCACAGAGTATACTCTAAATCTTTAGATATAAAAAAATTAACAATAAAGCAATTACAAGAAATTGAGGATTTTTTAAATAATTTACCAAGAAAAGTGCTCGGTTATAAAACACCCAATGAGGTATGGGAAGAAAATATAAATCTGGCTTAATTAATACTGGAATTTACCCTCTACAAGTCTTATTTATGCAACAAAGCCCTGCTGCGTAATGCGTAAGGTGAGTAATTTATCACTTTTTTAATTATAGCATAAGTTTTGGTTTGTTGGATACCTGATTTTGTTAATTATTACTTGCTTTGCATTACAAATTTTTATTTAATTATTGTAATATATGTCGAGTGGTTTTGACATAGTCTTAATTTTATTAGTACTAAAAAATGAAATTTTATCAAACAGTAAGTTATTATAAGATAGGGTTACGAATTATAATATTGGTATTTTTATCAATATTACACGTTGATACACTAGTAATGGCTTCAGATCATGACGATGGTTATGTGACAGTAACAAGCAAAAAGAGCAAAAGAAAACAGGGAACACTAGATCAAAAAGTAGCAAAGTCACAAGTAAGCGTTGATGTTCAAATACAAGCGATGCAGGCTCAAAATAAAGTTCAAGCAGATGCAGTAGCTGAACAGCAAAAACTACAAGCAGAACGTGAAGCTAATGAAAGAGCTGAACAGCAAAAACTACAAGCAGAACGTGAAGCTAATGAAAGAGCTGAACAGCAAAAACTACAAGCAGAACGTGAAGCTAATGAAAGAGCTGAACAGCAAAAACTGCAAGCAGAATGTGAAGCTAATGAAAGAGCTGAACAGCAAAAACTGCAAGCAGAACGTGAAGCTAATGAAAGAGCTGAACAGCAAAAACTGCAAGCAGAACGTGAAGCTAATGAAAGAGCTGAACAGCAAAAACTGCAAGCAGAACGTGAAGCTAATGAAAGAGCTGAACAGCAAAAACTGCAAGCAGAACGTGAAGCTAATGAAAGAGCTGAACAGCAAAAACTACAAGCAGAACGTGAAGCTAATGAAAGAGCTGAACAGCAAAAACTGCAAGCAGAACGTGAAGCTAATGAAAGAGCTGAACAGCAAAAACTGCAAGCAGAACGTGAAGCTAATGAAAGAGCTGAACAGCAAAAACTGCAAGCAGAGTATCAGCAATGTCAAACTAACTCAATAAGAGTAGACGAGGAATATGTTAAAAAACCTGAGTCACAACAATTAGCTGAGGCAATCAATAATATGATCGTTGGACATACGGAAAATGCTTTTGTATCGGCAGCGCAAAAAGAAGTGATCCGAGAAAAATCTACACTTGTTATAAAAAATCCTGAAAAATATGCGGTAGAACTGGCTCAAGAATTAGTAAAGAATAAAGCTGAACTAAAAGAAGTGATTAAAATAGCTAATTATGATGCTTTTGTAGTGGGTAAAACACAACAAGAGCAAGCTTTATTATTTGCAACAAATTTAGCTCAGGTTGCACCTGATAATATAAAAAAAGTAGTAGAGCATTTAACCGAGCAAGGAACAAGAGCGGTTAATGTAGCAAATATGATGTATAAAGTAGTCACTTCTAACATTAATAATCACCTATCAGGTGGTACTATGGTAGCAGTTGCAGCGGGTGATCAAGAAAGCCCTATAGTTACTAAAAAAGGATTATGGGTTATCGGTACTTTTGGTTCAAGTAATCAAGATGCACATCAAGGTAATCCTAGCTATAAAGGCACTGTATCCGGCGGTATTATCGGTGGTGATATTTATATCGGGGAAAATAGTCTTGTCGGTATTGCATATAGCCGTATGAACGCTGACTTTAGGTTTAAAGATCCAAGCACTGGTGATAAACTGTCGGCAGAAAGCGATATTATTTCTCTATACGGCCAACAACAATTTAGTATCGGTCTTATATTACAAGAAATATTTTCAGCAAGTAACAGTAAAATTAACACCAAGAATTTAAGACAAGTTGGACCTAATAGGTATAAGACTGCTAGCGGTAAATATACAAGCAAAGCTTACGGTTTTGAGGGTAATATCGGTTATCAATTCTCTGTCATGGACGGTATAAATTTAATGCCTAATATTGGTATTAGATATAATACGTATAAAGATACTTCTTATATCGAAACCGGTACAGGCGTGAATAATATGTATATCGCAGGTACGTCGGGTAACTTAACTACCGGTATTCTAGGTATAAAAATAACTACTCCTAAGAGAGTATCAAACGATGCTCAAATAGTACCGGGATTACATGCTTCCATAGAAAATAGTTTGAGCAATAAGCAACCTAAGGTGAAAGCTAGATTTATTTGGGCAGATAATTACTTTGAGAAGACTACAAGCAATAGCACACCAAAAGTCAGCTATACTGTAGGTGCAAATTTACTTGCATCTTATAAGAATATTGAGCTACTTGCAACGTATCACTGTAATTTACGTAACAAATATACTAGTCATCAAGGTTCATTAAAGTTAAAGATATTGTTCTAATAATGTAAATCTTTAGACCTGAAGTTTTGACAAAACTTCAGTTAGACGGGTTATTGAAAAAATGGCTAGGTTGGCGTCGGTTACAATTGAAAATTCAAGGACTAAGGAGAACAAAACCTGGCTCTGTTTCATCAATTGTGTAAATTTCGTGAGCCATTAAATCCTACCATCAAATTTGATCATAAAATGAGCCATAGCTTCATTCCAGTTGGGGATAGGCATAGACCATTTTTTGGTAATATAATCAATTGTCAGATATAAAACCTTAAATACTGCGTCATCATTTGGAAAGATGCGTTTATTCTTAGTAACTTTTCTCAATTGGCTATTCAGCGATTCTATCGCATTTGTAGTGTAAATAATCTTACGAATCTCCTTTGGATATTGCAAGAAAGTCCGTCCGCCAAAACTCTACAAGCCTTATAGATAATATGGTTTTAAGACAAGAAGTAATACAACAATCCGTAAGAAAATGATAAAATATGGTCATAAACCTTATGGATTTCAGTCAATGCCAATAGACAACATTATCAAATCGCAAGAACAAGGGAAACTGTTTGGTTATAAATTAAAAGAAGAATTAAACCCAAATAATAAGCTATATAAATTAAGAGAATTAATAAATTGGTCTAGGCTCGAAGAGTGGTTATCAAAAAATGTTTGTATTAAGAAATTTGGTAGAAATAGAAAATGTCATAGAGTGATGCTTGGCATAACGATGCTACAAGCAATGTATAATTTTTCAGATTCATTATCAGAGGAAGAGCTAAAAGAGAATATGTATTGGCAGTATTTCTGCGGGTGGGAATATATAGAAAAAGACATAGCTATCTCGGAAACTAGTATACGACGGTTTCGTAGTGTATTAGGTGAAGCTGGATATAATGAGATATTATCGGAGTTGATCAGGGTTGGGATAAAAACTAACACAATTAAAAAAAAAGATTTGGAATTAATCATCGCTGATACGACTGTACAAATTAAGAATATCAAACACCCACACGATGTTTATTTAATGGATAAAGCTAGGCTTAGCATAGTAAAGCTTTGCAACAGTTTGGGTATACATTTGAATGAAACATACGCTAGAACCTATAAACGCGATATAGTAAAGCTATGGAAATATAAAGAACATAGTAAAGCCAAGAAGCGTTGGAAAATAATGAAGCATTTAAAAATATTACTGGGTCGTTTGATTAGAGTATGTGAGCGTGAGATCAAAAATAAGCAATTAAACTTGTCTCTCAAAAATCAAGAAGTATTGCAAAAAATAAAACAAATACATAACCAATCTGTTTTAAAAAGAGAAGCTAAAAAGCAATATAAAGAAGATAACAAAGTATTATATAGTTTTCATGCCCCTGAAGTAGAGTGTATAGGAAAGGGAAAACGCAACAAGCCATATGAGTTTGGCAATAAAGTAGCGGTAGTAGTAAGTGGTCGTAGAAATTTTGTTTTATCCGCAAAATCGTTTCATAATAATCCTTATGATGGTCATACATTGCATCAGAGCTTTGAAGCAGTAGAGAGTGTCACTGGAATCAAGATAAAGAAATCATTTGTTGATCTTGGGTATAGTGGTAGCAATGTAAAGGAGAAGAGTAAGGTATATACCCCAAAAACGCGGAAGAAGTTGTTACAAGAGGACAAGTCTATGATCAAGAGACGCAGTGCCATAGAACCAATAATAGGTCACTTAAAGCAATATGGTCGGATGGGTAGAAACTTCTTGAAAGGTATGATAGGAGATATTATCAATCCAATAATCTCTGCTATTGGTTTGAATTTACGATGCATTGCAAATCATTTACAAATCGTGTCTAACTCCACATAAATCAAAAATATCATCATGCAAAAACTAGATGAACGATAAAAAATCGTTAACAATAGCTCCATATCAAAATTAGACCAACACAGAAATGTATCAGTAAAAATTAACATAACTTATTAATTTTTATTGAAAATCTTAGCAATTTGTTGTCAAAACTCTATCCCATTACAAATGATCAGGATTTGAAGTGTTTTTGGCGGATAGACGAAAATTATCAAATTATCTCAATTATTATACCAAGAGTTAGCTATATACGGATATTGCTTACTCCATTATGATCAATGACTAAGAGCTAAGTCTTTTTAAAGAGTAACAGGAGTTTCGCACTTAGCAAAATTGTGTATTAGTTAGAAGCCATTTAATGTTGTTCTGAATTGATGTTTTTATAACTTCCCAAGTTTGTTGATATAAAGTAATGTTTTCATTTATCCTCCTTTTGTTCATATCAAGCCAGGCCAATACAGCAAGGCAAATATGATTTCTTTGAGCTCGACCCGTGCGTGCCTGACAGCATTCAATACCACAAGTTTGTTTCAATTCTCGATGATAAACTTCTATAGACCAACGCGCCTTAACAATTTTCTCTATTTGCTCACGTGTAGGATTCTCTAAATTAGTTGTTATGTAATCAATGCGACCATTTTTTGCCACAAACTTAAATACCGTAACCCAACCGTATCCACGTAGGTGAATTTTTAGCCCTTCATCGGGAATCTCTAAAGTTTCCAAGCTAACATTACGATTAACTTTTCTATTTTTTCTTAGGTTGGTAACCCATATCCAACCTAAATTACGTATATGTTTTAAATTATCCAAACCACTATACCAAGCATCCATAACTATAGCATCAGGCTTGATACCTCTTTCTTTAGCTAAAGTAAGCATATCACAAAAATGCTCGTTCTTTGTTTTACCATCAGTTTCTTTATCATATATTCTATAATCTACAGGAGTAGATTGATCAATTTGAGTATTGTAATGCAGTAAGTTTACCATTCCTATACCAGGTATAACATCATGTACAGCCCCAGAATATTGATAATTTACAAGCTCGATCCTCTTACTGTATTGCTTTGACAATAAGGTGTCATCTCCCACTAATAAACAAGGATCTTCCAGATCAATATATTTTGACACTTTGCTATAGATTTCGCTAGGGCGAAAATCCTTACTCTTTAACCATCGACTTGCACTATCGTGCGATAGATCTAATGGACTTACTTCAGATAATGCTTTGCTAGTATATCTTACACTACTTGCTTGTAAGAATGATTTATATAAATCTTTGCTACATTTTGATCTTGTCATTTTTATCTAAAACTATTTTTCTCTAGATTAGCATATTATTTGCTAAGTGCGAAACTCCTGTATAGATTAGTTTCAAATCCGCGAGTCTTTTGCAATGATTGTGTAAATTTTTGTTGAGCCTATATAGCTAACGCGGAAAGGTTTTTACCATAGTTTTTGTATTTACTCACATATTCACCAGATCTAAATCCTATTAAACATTGCTGGACTAACTTTAAAAACTGTTTACGTAAAATTATTGATCAATGCCTAAGTTTTTCCTAATCTGTGGTAGAAACATTTCCGTGTTAGCTATATTAGAAGTAATTAAAAATATAGGTAGTCCGTCCGCCAAAACTCTACAAGCCTTATAGATAATATGGTTTTAAGACAAGAAGTAATACAACAATCCGTAAGAAAATGATAAAATATGGTCATAAACCTTATGGATTTCAGTCAATGCCAATAGACAACATTATCAAATCGCAAGAACAAGGGAAACTGTTTGGTTATAAATTAAAAGAAGAATTAAACCCAAATAATAAGCTATATAAATTAAGAGAATTAATAAATTGGTCTAGGCTCGAAGAGTGGTTATCAAAAAATGTTTGTATTAAGAAATTTGGTAGAAATAGAAAATGTCATAGAGTGATGCTTGGCATAACGATGCTACAAGCAATGTATAATTTTTCAGATTCATTATCAGAGGAAGAGCTAAAAGAGAATATGTATTGGCAGTATTTCTGCGGGTGGGAATATATAGAAAAAGACATAGCTATCTCGGAAACTAGTATACGACGGTTTCGTAGTGTATTAGGTGAAGCTGGATATAATGAGATATTATCGGAGTTGATCAGGGTTGGGATAAAAACTAACACAATTAAAAAAAAAGATTTGGAATTAATCATCGCTGATACGACTGTACAAATTAAGAATATCAAACACCCACACGATGTTTATTTAATGGATAAAGCTAGGCTTAGCATAGTAAAGCTTTGCAACAGTTTGGGTATACATTTGAATGAAACATACGCTAGAACCTATAAACGCGATATAGTAAAGCTATGGAAATATAAAGAACATAGTAAAGCCAAGAAGCGTTGGAAAATAATGAAGCATTTAAAAATATTACTGGGTCGTTTGATTAGAGTATGTGAGCGTGAGATCAAAAATAAGCAATTAAACTTGTCTCTCAAAAATCAAGAAGTATTGCAAAAAATAAAACAAATACATAACCAATCTGTTTTAAAAAGAGAAGCTAAAAAGCAATATAAAGAAGATAACAAAGTATTATATAGTTTTCATGCCCCTGAAGTAGAGTGTATAGGAAAGGGAAAACGCAACAAGCCATATGAGTTTGGCAATAAAGTAGCGGTAGTAGTAAGTGGTCGTAGAAATTTTGTTTTATCCGCAAAATCGTTTCATAATAATCCTTATGATGGTCATACATTGCATCAGAGCTTTGAAGCAGTAGAGAGTGTCACTGGAATCAAGATAAAGAAATCATTTGTTGATCTTGGGTATAGTGGTAGCAATGTAAAGGAGAAGAGTAAGGTATATACCCCAAAAACGCGGAAGAAGTTGTTACAAGAGGACAAGTCTATGATCAAGAGACGCAGTGCCATAGAACCAATAATAGGTCACTTAAAGCAATATGGTCGGATGGGTAGAAACTTCTTGAAAGGTATGATAGGAGATATTATCAATCCAATAATCTCTGCTATTGGTTTGAATTTACGATGCATTGCAAATCATTTACAAATCGTGTCTAACTCCACATAAATCAAAAATATCATCATGCAAAAACTAGATGAACGATAAAAAATCGTTAACAATAGCTCCATATCAAAATTAGACCAACACAGAAATGTATCAGTAAAAATTAACATAACTTATTAATTTTTATTGAAAATCTTAGCAATTTGTTGTCAAAACTCTATCCCATTACAAATGATCAGGATTTGAAGTGTTTTTGGCGGATAGACTAGGTAACAGAAATGCAAATAGAGAAGAATAAAAAAATAAATGAAGCAATAGATTTGCTGATAAAAGGCGGAGTAGATTTAAAAACAGTACTAAGTCAGAATGGATTAATCTCTCAGGGTTTAATTCCCCGAAGCTCTGCTTCGTGATATCATAAGAAACAACTAAAACTTTTTTAGATACCTCGTAGCTCTGCTGCGAGGAGCATCATTTTAAGGAATTAACCAAGGGTATTTTAGAGCGAGCACTGCATGCTGAGATGTCAGAACATTTAGGTTATAGCAAGTATGATAGAGCTGAAACTGAGAATGCGAGGAATGGTAGTTTTAGTAAGAATCTGATTAGTGAGAATGGTACTATAGAGCTAAATGTTCCAAGAGACAGACAAGGTAAATTTGAACCTATAATAGTCTCAAAGAAACAAACAAG
>NZ_CAXIPY010000002.1:0-239829 GCF_964030725.1 Rickettsia endosymbiont of Urophora cardui
AAATTATCAAATTATCCCAATTATTATACCAAGATTTAGCTATATACGGATATTGCTTACTCCATTTTTGATCAAATGACTCAAGAGCTAATTCTGCTTCTTTTTCAGTAGCAGAAGTATAGCAGGAGTTTCGCACTTAGCAAAATTGTGTATTAGTTAGAAGCCATTTAATGTTGTTCTGAATTGATGTTTTTATAACTTCCCAAGTTTGTTGATATAAAGTAATGTTTTCATTTATCCTCCTTTTGTTCATATCAAGCCAGGCCAATACAGCAAGGCAAATATGATTTCTTTGAGCTCGACCCGTGCGTGCCTGACAGCATTCAATACCACAAGTTTGTTTCAATTCTCGATGATAAACTTCTATAGACCAACGCGCCTTAACAATTTTCTCTATTTGCTCACGTGTAGGATTCTCTAAATTAGTTGTTATGTAATCAATGCGACCATTTTTTGCCACAAACTTAAATACCGTAACCCAACCGTATCCACGTAGGTGAATTTTTAGCCCTTCATCGGGAATCTCTAAAGTTTCCAAGCTAACATTACGATTAACTTTTCTATTTTTTCTTAGGTTGGTAACCCATATCCAACCTAAATTACGTATATGTTTTAAATTATCCAAACCACTATACCAAGCATCCATAACTATAGCATCAGGCTTGATACCTCTTTCTTTAGCTAAAGTAAGCATATCACAAAAATGCTCGTTCTTTGTTTTACCATCAGTTTCTTTATCATATATTCTATAATCTACAGGAGTAGATTGATCAATTTGAGTATTGTAATGCAGTAAGTTTACCATTCCTATACCAGGTATAACATCATGTACAGCCCCAGAATATTGATAATTTACAAGCTCGATCCTCTTACTGTATTGCTTTGACAATAAGGTGTCATCTCCCACTAATAAACAAGGATCTTCCAGATCAATATATTTTGACACTTTGCTATAGATTTCGCTAGGGCGAAAATCCTTACTCTTTAACCATCGACTTGCACTATCGTGCGATAGATCTAATGGACTTACTTCAGATAATGCTTTGCTAGTATATCTTACACTACTTGCTTGTAAGAATGATTTATATAAATCTTTGCTACATTTTGATCTTGTCATTTTTATCTAAAACTATTTTTCTCTAGATTAGCATATTATTTGCTAAGTGCGAAACTCCTGTATAGATTAGTTTCAAATCCGCGAGTCTTTTGCAATGATTGTGTAAATTTTTGTTGAGCCTATATAGCTAACGCGGAAAGGTTTTTACCATAGTTTTTGTATTTACTCACATATTCACCAGATCTAAATCCTATTAAACATTGCTGGACTAACTTTAAAAACTGTTTACGTAAAATTATTGATCAATGCCTAAGTTTTTCCTAATCTGTGGTAGAAACATTTCCGTGTTAGCTATATTAGAAGTAATTAAAAATATAGGTAGTCCGTCCGCCAAAACTCTACAAGCCTTATAGATAATATGGTTTTAAGACAAGAAGTAATACAACAATCCGTAAGAAAATGATAAAATATGGTCATAAACCTTATGGATTTCAGTCAATGCCAATAGACAACATTATCAAATCGCAAGAACAAGGGAAACTGTTTGGTTATAAATTAAAAGAAGAATTAAACCCAAATAATAAGCTATATAAATTAAGAGAATTAATAAATTGGTCTAGGCTCGAAGAGTGGTTATCAAAAAATGTTTGTATTAAGAAATTTGGTAGAAATAGAAAATGTCATAGAGTGATGCTTGGCATAACGATGCTACAAGCAATGTATAATTTTTCAGATTCATTATCAGAGGAAGAGCTAAAAGAGAATATGTATTGGCAGTATTTCTGCGGGTGGGAATATATAGAAAAAGACATAGCTATCTCGGAAACTAGTATACGACGGTTTCGTAGTGTATTAGGTGAAGCTGGATATAATGAGATATTATCGGAGTTGATCAGGGTTGGGATAAAAACTAACACAATTAAAAAAAAAGATTTGGAATTAATCATCGCTGATACGACTGTACAAATTAAGAATATCAAACACCCACACGATGTTTATTTAATGGATAAAGCTAGGCTTAGCATAGTAAAGCTTTGCAACAGTTTGGGTATACATTTGAATGAAACATACGCTAGAACCTATAAACGCGATATAGTAAAGCTATGGAAATATAAAGAACATAGTAAAGCCAAGAAGCGTTGGAAAATAATGAAGCATTTAAAAATATTACTGGGTCGTTTGATTAGAGTATGTGAGCGTGAGATCAAAAATAAGCAATTAAACTTGTCTCTCAAAAATCAAGAAGTATTGCAAAAAATAAAACAAATACATAACCAATCTGTTTTAAAAAGAGAAGCTAAAAAGCAATATAAAGAAGATAACAAAGTATTATATAGTTTTCATGCCCCTGAAGTAGAGTGTATAGGAAAGGGAAAACGCAACAAGCCATATGAGTTTGGCAATAAAGTAGCGGTAGTAGTAAGTGGTCGTAGAAATTTTGTTTTATCCGCAAAATCGTTTCATAATAATCCTTATGATGGTCATACATTGCATCAGAGCTTTGAAGCAGTAGAGAGTGTCACTGGAATCAAGATAAAGAAATCATTTGTTGATCTTGGGTATAGTGGTAGCAATGTAAAGGAGAAGAGTAAGGTATATACCCCAAAAACGCGGAAGAAGTTGTTACAAGAGGACAAGTCTATGATCAAGAGACGCAGTGCCATAGAACCAATAATAGGTCACTTAAAGCAATATGGTCGGATGGGTAGAAACTTCTTGAAAGGTATGATAGGAGATATTATCAATCCAATAATCTCTGCTATTGGTTTGAATTTACGATGCATTGCAAATCATTTACAAATCGTGTCTAACTCCACATAAATCAAAAATATCATCATGCAAAAACTAGATGAACGATAAAAAATCGTTAACAATAGCTCCATATCAAAATTAGACCAACACAGAAATGTATCAGTAAAAATTAACATAACTTATTAATTTTTATTGAAAATCTTAGCAATTTGTTGTCAAAACTCTATCCCATTACAAATGATCAGGATTTGAAGTGTTTTTGGCGGATAGACTAGGTAACAGAAATGCAAATAGAGAAGAATAAAAAAATAAATGAAGCAATAGATTTGCTGATAAAAGGCGGAGTAGATTTAAAAACAGTACTAAGTCAGAATGGATTAATCTCTCAGGGTTTAATTCCCCGAAGCTCTGCTTCGTGATATCATAAGAAACAACTAAAACTTTTTTAGATACCTCGTAGCTCTGCTGCGAGGAGCATCATTTTAAGGAATTAACCAAGGGTATTTTAGAGCGAGCACTGCATGCTGAGATGTCAGAACATTTAGGTTATAGCAAGTATGATAGAGCTGAAACTGAGAATGCGAGGAATGGTAGTTTTAGTAAGAATCTGATTAGTGAGAATGGTACTATAGAGCTAAATGTTCCAAGAGACAGACAAGGTAAATTTGAACCTATAATAGTCTCAAAGAAACAAACAAGAATAGATGGCTTAGACCAAAAGATAATATCCTTATATGCGAAGGGTATGAGTGTGTCTGATATTAAAACACAATTGCAAGAATTATATGGAGCTGAGATCAGTGAGAGCCTAATCAGCAGGATTACAGATGAAGTAATAGATGAGGTCAAGATTTGGCAGAGTAGACCGCTTGAATCAGTATACCCTATAGTATATTTTGACTGTTTAGTAGTGAAAGTAAGACAAGATAAACTTATTATTAATAAATCAGTATATGTAGCTTTAGGAATAGATTTATCTGGCAGAAAGGATATTTTAGGCTTATGGATAAGTGAGAATGAAGGAGCTAAATTTTGGCTTGGTAATTTTACTGAGATGAAAAATAGAGGAGTAAAAGATATCTTAATTGCTTGTAGTGATAATCTAACTGGTATGTCTGATGCTATTGCATCAGTATACCCGAAAACTGAACATCAAATTTGTATTGTCCATCAGATCAGGAATAGCCTCAAATATGTATCATATAAAGATAGAAAGCAATTAGCAGCGGATTTGAAACTAATCTATACTTCTGCTACTGAAAAAGAAGCAGAATTAGCTCTTGAGTCATTTGATCAAAAATGGAGTAAGCAATATCCGCATATAGCTAAATCTTGGTATAATAATTGGGATAATTTGATAATTTTCTTGCAATATCCAAAGGAGATTCGTAAGATTATTTACACTACAAATGCGATAGAATCGCTGAATAGCCAATTGAGAAAAGTTACTAAGAATAAACGCATCTTTCCAAATGATGACGCAGTATTTAAGGTTTTATATCTGACAATTGATTATATTACCAAAAAATGGTCTATGCCTATCCCCAAATTGGAATGAAGCTATGGCTCATTTTATGATCAAATTTGATGGTAGAATTTTGACTAACGAATATTAGAATTACCCTCAACGAACATTAAAATTACCTATAAAAAAGAAGTAACTATGGACAGTAAAATCGAATAAAAATTTATTTTTAAATATTTAAATATTATTCGAGAATTACTGATGACATGTACAAATAACCAAGTAGGTATTTTAATGCAAAAGATCAAAAAATATAATCAGATAATTTCTGCTGCAAAAGCAGGTATGAGTGTAAAAACGGCACGTAAGTATTTACGTATTAATAAGTATCCAAGCGAATTACGCACAATACGTAAATATAGGACACGTAAGGATCCATTTGTGAAGCACTGGGATGAAATAGAATCAATGCTAGAATCAGCACCGGAGTTGCAAGCAACTACCATATTAGCATATTTGACAGAAAAGTATCATGGGAATTATAATGGGAAGCAATTACGCTGTTTGCAGAAAAGGTTGATAGTGGACTAATGGTATGGACCTCCTGATATAGAGAATGAAAAGCAGTTGCTAATCTTCTAGGGTTAATATTTAACATATTAAAACAACAATTAAGGAGGTCCATATGGAGGTTACTACAATTGGTATAGATATTGCAAAAAGAATTTTTCAAATTCATGGTGTAGATAAAAATGGCAAGACAGTATTAAAGAAAAAATTGATGAGAGATCAGGTTTTGACATTTATGGCTAATTTACCACAATGTTTAGTAGGGATGGAAGCTTGTGGTGGTTCTAGTTATTGGGCAAGAGAAATAACTAAATTAGGGCATGAAGTAAAACTAATGGCACCGCAATTTGTCAAACCATATGTTAAAACTAATAAAAATGATCAAGCAGATGCTGAAGCGATATGTGAAGCCGTGACAAGACCTAATATGAGATTTGTTGCAATTAAAACTATAGAGCAACAAGAAATTTTATCAATACATAGGGTAAGAGAGAGATTGGTAAAAAATCGTACAGCACTTGCTAATGAAATTAGGGGGCTACTACATGAGTTTGGTTTTATTGTTCCTCAAGGCATTAATAAGGTTATCACAAAATTAATTGAGATTTTAGATGCAGGGAAATTAAGCCAGTTAAGTTATCAAACATTTAGTGAACTAAAAGAAGAATTCTTAGATAATAACAGAAAAATAAAAGAGATAGAAAAACGATTAACAATGATAGCAAGTAACCTAACTCAATATCAACGATTAAGAGCTATACCTGGTCTTGGTTTAATTACTGCTACTGCTTTAATAGCATCAATAGGTAATGCTACAAGTTTTGAGAATGGCAGGCAATTATCGGCATGGCTAGGATTAGTGCCAAGACAACATTCAAGTGGTGGGAAGGATAAGCTGCTGGGAATTAGCAAGCGAGGTGATGTATACTTACGCACTTTATTAATTCAAGGGGCTAGAGCTGTACTAAATGCCAAGATAAGATTTACATCGGAAGAACAGAAATCTAAAAAAGATTTTAGCCAATTTACGAAATGGATGTTTAATTTATCTGAGCGAAGTAGCCATAATAAAACGACAGTTGCCATAGCTAATAAGTTGGCAAGAGTGGTGTTTGCTGTACTAAGATCAGGAGATGATTATGTAGAGAGTAAAGTTTGTAGCTAAAGAGTGTGTAGCATAGCACTTATAAGTAAAATAAATGGTGATTTATATAATGAATAGGTAAAAGCAAAACAATATGTAAGAGATTCCAACCCGAAATATGCTTGAGATAATTAATATTGATGGTAAATAAGACAAACCTTAGCTTACAAAAAAACTGCGTTTTTCAGTGGCTCTTTTAGAAGCCGATGGACTGATAAGTATATAGTTTGTAAGCCAGCGAATTCCATCAGGGCAGAATAAATTAGGTTGATTTATCAGCTATAAGCCGGATACATGACTGCATTTGTTTGTTTTTATTATTGATGTTATTTTTTTCTTGCATTCTACAGGAGGTCCATACATGAAAAATCAAGACAAAAAAATGAGTAGAGTCTTTTGCAATGATTGTGTAAATTTTTGTTGAGCCTATATTAGAAGTAATTAAAAATATAGGTAACAGAAATGCAAATAGAGAAGAATAAAAAAATAAATGAAGCAATAGATTTGCTGATAGAAGGTGGAGTAGATTTAAAAACAGTACTAAGTCAGAATGGATTAATTAAGGAATTAACCAAGGGTATTTTAGAGCGAGCACTGCATGCTGAGATGTCAGAACATTTAGGTTATAGCAAGTATGATAGAGCTGAAACTGAGAATGCGAGGAATGGTAGTTTTAGTAAGAATCTGATTAGTGAGAATGGTACTATAGAGCTAAATGTTCCAAGAGACAGACAAGGTAAATTTGAACCTATAATAGTCTCAAAGAAACAAACAAGAATAGATGGCTTAGACCAAAAGATAATATCCTTATATGCGAAGGGTATGAGTGTGTCTGATATTAAAACACAATTGCAAGAATTATATGGAGCTGAGATCAGTGAGAGCCTAATCAGCAGGATTACAGATGAAGTAATAGATGAGGTCAAGATTTGGCAGAGTAGACCTCTTGAATCAGTATACCCTATAGTATATTTTGACTGTTTAGTAGTGAAAGTAAGACAAGATAAACTTATTATTAATAAATCAGTATATGTAGCTTTAGGAATAGATTTATCTGGCAGAAAGGATATTTTAGGCTTATGGATAAGTGAGAATGAAGGGAAGTTCTATAATTAAATGATGCTCCTCGCAGCAGAGCTACGAGGAGCATCATTTAAATATAGATATATCATGGCTCATTTAACGATAGATGAAAGATTTAAAATATACGAAATGAATAAGAGTGGTTATAGCTCGCGATATATAGGGACAAAGATTGGCCGTGATAAAAGCACTATATGTTATGAACTCAAGAGAATGAGGCATAATTATAGACCAGATAGGGCTAACACACTTGCTTGCAGTTTAAGGCAAGGTAAGAGAAAAAGAAAATTAGATATTGATAATAATTTACGAGCAGAAATAATAAAGCAGTTAACACAGGGTATTTCACCAGATATAATTTCAGGTAGACGTAAACTATCACGAGATACTGTCAATATTTCTACAGAGAGTATATACCAGTTTATTTATACATCTCCTATAGCACAAAGGCAAAAATTATATTTATCTTTAGCAAGAAAAAGGAAAAATAGGTTGCATCATGGTACAAGAATCAGAAACAAAAGAATTACAATACCAAATCGAGTTTCCATTACTGAAAGACCAGAGATAAATAGAAAGATAGCAGCAATAGGTCATGTATAAGGTGATTTAACTTTTAACAAAGGTAATCAAAGTCGTAATATAGGCGCTCTTGTGGATATCAGAACACAAAAAGTGTTTCTCACGTTAAACCGTTCAAAAAGAACACAAGATGTGATTGGTAACATGAATAAAAAACTTAAACAATTGTCGCATATAATCAAAAGCATAACGTTAGATAATGGCAAAGAATTTACCAATCATGAACAACTATTGCCAAAATCTGAACGAAAAGTATATTTTTGCAATCCTTATTCTCCATGGCAAAAACCATTGATAGAGAAGATTAACTCAATGGTGCACAGAGTATACTCTAAATCTTTAGATATAAAAAAAATGATGCTCCTCGCAGCAGAGCTACGAGGTATCTAAAAAAGTTTTAGTTGTTTCTTATGATATCACGAAGCAGAGCTTCGGGGAATTAAACCCTGAGAGATTAACAATAAAGCAATTACAAGAAATTGAGGATTTTTTAAATAATTTACCAAGAAAAGTGCTCGGTTATAAAACACCCAATGAGGTATGGGAAGAAAATATAAATCTGGCTTAATTAATACTGGAATTTACCACATACTCTAATCAAACGACCCAGTAATATTTTTAAATGCTTCATTATTTTCCAACGCTTCTTGGCTTTACTATGTTCTTTATATTTCCATAGCTTTACTATATCGCGTTTATAGGTTCTAGCGTATGTTTCATTCAAATGTATACCCAAACTGTTGCAAAGCTTTACTATGCTAAGCCTAGCTTTATCCATTACAGGAGTTTCGCACTTAGCAAAAAGTATGTTAATCTAGAGAAAAATAGTTTTAGATAAAAATGACAAGAACAAAATGTAGCAAGGACTTATATAAATCATTTTTACAAGCAAGTAGTGTCAGATATACTAGCAAGGCATTATCTGAAGTGAGTCCAGTAGATCTATCTCACGATAGTGCAAGTCGATGGTTAAAGAGTAAGGATTTTCGTCCTAGCGAAATCTATAAGGAAGTGTCAAAATATATAGATTGGGAAGCACCGTGTTTATTAGTGGGGGATGACACCTTATTATCAAAGCAATACAGTCAGAAGATTGAGCTTGTACGTTATCAATATTCTGGAGCTGTACATGATGTTATACCTGGTATAGGAATGGTAAACTTACTACATTACAATACTAAAATTGCTCAATCTACTCCCGTAGATTATAGAATATATGATAAAGACACTGATGGTAAAACAAAGAATGAGCATTTTTGTGATATGCTTACTTTAGCTAAAGAAAGAGGTCTCAATCCTGATGCCATAGTCATGGATGCTTGGTATAGCGGGTTGAAGAATTTAAAACATATACGTAATTTAGGCTGGCTATGGGTTACCACCCTAAGGAAAAATAGAAAAGTTAATCATAATGTTAGCTTGGAAAGTTTAGAGATACCCGATGAGGGGCTAAAAATTCACCTACGTGGATACGGTTGGGTTACGGTATTTAAGTTTGTGGCAAAGAATGGTCGCATTGATTACATAACAACGAACTTGGACAATCCCACACGTGAGCAAATAGAGAAAATTGTTAAGGCACGTTGGTCTATAGAGGTTTATCATCGAGAATTAAAACAAACTTGTGGTATTGAACGCTGTCAGGCACGCACGGGCCGAGCTCAAAGAAATCATATTTGCCTTGCAGTATTTGCCTGGCTTGATATGAATAAAAGGAGGATAAATGAAAACATTACTTTATATCAACAAACTTGGGAAGTTATAAAAACATCAATTCAAAACAATATCAGATGGCTTTTAACTGATTCGCAACTTTGCTAAGTGCGAAACTCCTGCATTAAATAAACATCGTGTGGGTGTTTGATATTCTTAATTTGTACAGTCGTATCAGCGATGATTAATTCCAAATCTTTTTTTTTAATTGTGTTAGTTTTTATCCCAACCCTGATCAACTCCGATAATATCTCATTATATCCAGCTTCACCTAATACACTACGAAACCGTCGTATACTAGTTTCCGAGATAGCTATGTCTTTTTCTATATATTCCCACCCGCAGAAATACTGCCAATACATACAGGAGTTTCGCACTTAGCAAAAAGTATGTTAATCTAGAGAAAAATAGTTTTAGATAAAAATGACAAGAACAAAATGTAGCAAGGACTTATATAAATCATTTTTACAAGCAAGTAGTGTCAGATATACTAGCAAGGCATTATCTGAAGTGAGTCCAGTAGATCTATCTCACGATAGTGCAAGTCGATGGTTAAAGAGTAAGGATTTTCGTCCTAGCGAAATCTATAAGGAAGTGTCAAAATATATAGATTGGGAAGCACCGTGTTTATTAGTGGGGGATGACACCTTATTATCAAAGCAATACAGTCAGAAGATTGAGCTTGTACGTTATCAATATTCTGGAGCTGTACATGATGTTATACCTGGTATAGGAATGGTAAACTTACTACATTACAATACTAAAATTGCTCAATCTACTCCCGTAGATTATAGAATATATGATAAAGACACTGATGGTAAAACAAAGAATGAGCATTTTTGTGATATGCTTACTTTAGCTAAAGAAAGAGGTCTCAATCCTGATGCCATAGTCATGGATGCTTGGTATAGCGGGTTGAAGAATTTAAAACATATACGTAATTTAGGCTGGCTATGGGTTACCACCCTAAGGAAAAATAGAAAAGTTAATCATAATGTTAGCTTGGAAAGTTTAGAGATACCCGATGAGGGGCTAAAAATTCACCTACGTGGATACGGTTGGGTTACGGTATTTAAGTTTGTGGCAAAGAATGGTCGCATTGATTACATAACAACGAACTTGGACAATCCCACACGTGAGCAAATAGAGAAAATTGTTAAGGCACGTTGGTCTATAGAGGTTTATCATCGAGAATTAAAACAAACTTGTGGTATTGAACGCTGTCAGGCACGCACGGGCCGAGCTCAAAGAAATCATATTTGCCTTGCAGTATTTGCCTGGCTTGATATGAATAAAAGGAGGATAAATGAAAACATTACTTTATATCAACAAACTTGGGAAGTTATAAAAACATCAATTCAAAACAATATCAGATGGCTTTTAACTGATTCGCAACTTTGCTAAGTGCGAAACTCCTGACATATTCTCTTTTAGCTCTTCCTCTGATAATGAATCTGAAAAATTATACATTGCTTGTAGCATCGTTATGCCAAGCATCACTCTATGACATTTTCTATTTCTACCAAATTTCTTAATACAAACATTTTTTGATAACCACTCTTCGAGCCTAGACCAATTTATTAATTCTCTTAATTTATATAGCTTATTATTTGGGTTTAATTCTTCTTTTAATTTATAACCAAACAGTTTCCCTTGTTCTTGCGATTTGATAATGTTGTCTATTGGCATTGACTGAAATCCATAAGGTTTATGACCATATTTTATCATTTTCTTACGGATTGTTGTATTACTTCTTGTCTTAAAACCATATTATCTATAAGGCTTGTAGAGTTTTGGCGGACGGACTAGTTATGGTTGGTTTATGGGATTTAAATTACATTTAATCATTAACCATAAAGCAGAGATTATAGCTGTTAAAATAACAAAAGCAAATAGAGCTGATTTATCTGTTCTTGAATCTATAACTCAGAAGATAACAGGTAAGGTATTTGGTGATAAAGCATATATTTGTAAAGAGTTATGGTTTAAACTCTATTCTAGAAATTTAAGAATGATAACTAATATTCGCAAGGATATGAAGAATTATTTACTAGAATTAGAAGATAAAGCTATGTTACGTAAACGATCATTAATTGAATCAGTATTTAATATACTAAAAAATAGAATGAACCTAGAGCATACAAGGCATAGATCTCCTGTTAATTTCTTGGTGCATATTCTAGCTTGTGTTACTTCTTATGCTATCACTAAATCTCGTATAAAACTTGATGCTTTAGCTCCAGAACAACTGCTCTTATCCTAAATTGGCGTTTTTAACACTTATTGCATATTTTGAAGCTACTGACCAAGTGTCGACTCCTCTTTTATTAATTCTAATACTATGCCCGTTTTTTCTGAAGCACTGAAAATTTTTACTTTATTTTTCTTCATCTTTCCTCTTAAGTTTATTGCTATTTATTCTAACTTATTGCGGAAACACACTCCTTCATTTTTTTGTCCAATTTTTTCATGTATGGACCTCCTGTAGAATGCAAGAAAAAAATAACATCAATAATAAAAACAAACAAATGCAGTCATGTATCCGGCTTATAGCTGATAAATCAACCTAATTTATTCTACAGCCCTGATGGAATTCGCTGGCTTACAAACTATATACTTATCAGTCCATCGGCTTCTAAAAGAGCCACTGAAAAACGCAGTTTTTTTGTAAGCTAAGGTTTGTCTTATTTACCATCAATATTAATTATCTCAAGCATATTTCGGGTTGGAATCTCTTACATATTGTTTTGCTTTTACCTATTCATTATATAAATCACCATTTATTTTACTTATAAGTGCTATGCTACACACTCTTTAGCTACAAACTTTACTCTCTACATAATCATCTCCTGATCTTAGTACAGCAAACACCACTCTTGCCAACTTATTAGCTATGGCAACTGTCGTTTTATTATGGCTACTTCGCTCAGATAAATTAAACATCCATTTCGTAAATTGGCTAAAATCTTTTTTAGATTTCTGTTCTTCCGATGTAAATCTTATCTTGGCATTTAGTACAGCTCTAGCCCCTTGAATTAATAAAGTGCGTAAGTATACATCACCTCGCTTGCTAATTCCCAGCAGCTTATCCTTCCCACCACTTGAATGTTGTCTTGGCACTAATCCTAGCCATGCCGATAATTGCCTGCCATTCTCAAAACTTGTAGCATTACCTATTGATGCTATTAAAGCAGTAGCAGTAATTAAACCAAGACCAGGTATAGCTCTTAATCGTTGATATTGAGTTAGGTTACTTGCTATCATTGTTAATCGTTTTTCTATCTCTTTTATTTTTCTGTTATTATCTAAGAATTCTTCTTTTAGTTCACTAAATGTTTGATAACTTAACTGGCTTAATTTCCCTGCATCTAAAATCTCAATTAATTTTGTGATAACCTTATTAATGCCTTGAGGAACAATAAAACCAAACTCATGTAGTAGCCCCCTAATTTCATTAGCAAGTGCTGTACGATTTTTTACCAATCTCTCTCTTACCCTATGTATTGATAAAATTTCTTGTTGCTCTATAGTTTTAATTGCAACAAATCTCATATTAGGTCTTGTCACGGCTTCACATATCGCTTCAGCATCTGCTTGATCATTTTTATTAGTTTTAACATATGGTTTGACAAATTGCGGTGCCATTAGTTTTACTTCATGCCCTAATTTAGTTATTTCTCTTGCCCAATAACTAGAACCACCACAAGCTTCCATCCCTACTAAACATTGTGGTAAATTAGCCATAAATGTCAAAACCTGATCTCTCATCAATTTTTTCTTTAATACTGTCTTGCCATTTTTATCTACACCATGAATTTGAAAAATTCTTTTTGCAATATCTATACCAATTGTAGTAACCTCCATATGGACCTCCTTAATTGTTGTTTTAATATGTTAAATATTAACCCTAGAAGATTAGCAACTGCTTTTCATTCTCTATATCAGGAGGTCCATACCAATTAGTCCATTATATTTTCCCGCCGCTGCTAAGAATGACATAGTTGGTGACAATTACCTCAACTCAACTTTTTTCAGCTCCCCTAGAGTACACGATCCTGTACACATCATAGTAATTTTAAGTTGCTCTATTATTAGCTGTATCTCTTCAGATACTAGATTTTCTGAAACATCAGCTGCTTTTAAAAATGGACCGGCAAGACCAAAAATATCCGCTCCCATGCGAATAGCTTTAGCCCCGTCAGTACCCGACTTTAAGCCGCCACTTGCAATAACCAAAATATCCTTTGAAGCTTCCCGCACCATTTTTAGGGAATCCAGCGTTGGCATCCCCCAATTGATAAAACTATTAGCTATACGATTTTGTAACGAATTTGTAGCACGGTAAGCTTCTACCTGACTCCACGATGTTCCACCACTTCCTGTAACATCAAGAATCTGAACTCCTATATCTATAAATTGCTTGGCTGTTTTTTTAGATAAGCCAAACCCTACTTCCTTGATAATTAAAGGAACAGAAAGATAATTTACGACTTCTTTTATTTTCGGCAAAAGATTTTCCCAATTTTTATCACCTTCCGGCTGAGTTAATTCCTGTAACACGTTCAGATGTAAAATTAAGGCATCAGCTTTAACGCTATCTACTAAATATTGGCATTGCTTTGGTGTTACACCATAATTGAGTTGCACCGCACCAATATTAGCAAGTAATACTATATCAGGAGCATTATTCCGCACTGTAAATGTATCTAAAGTACCTGGTTCTGTAAGTAATGTACGCATAGAGCCAAGCCCCATAGCGATACCTGCTTTTTGAGCAGCAGCAGCTAATCTACAATTAATATCTCTTGCCCTAGGTGTTCCGCCTGTCATGCTAGAAATTAGAATAGGTGCTTGTAAGATTTTATTTAAGAAAGTGGTAGTTGTATCAATACTACTATAATTGATTTCCGGTAAGGCATTATGCACAAATTGAACTGACTCAAATCCACTACTTAAGCCAGATTCAACATTCTTTGTAAGATTAATTTCGATATGGTCTTGTTTTCTTTTTATGTCTAACATAATATGTGATTCCCACGAAGGCGGGAATCCAGTAATTAAAAGTTTTAAAATAGCAAGATTTTAAGATTAAAAGCTCAATTTCTCTTGCTTTATGATGGATTCCCGCCTACGCGGGAATGACATACTGGATGTTTTCCGAGCCATGCAATAACGCCACCGCAAAAATGACAATATACATCTAATAAATAGAAGAGTAAGGTAGACGAAGTTTTATTTGGAAAAGAGCAAGACGTCTTGAAGCTGATAACCGGAGCGTACATATAGTACGTGAGGATTATCAGCAAAAGACAACGTAGCCAATTTTTCAAATAAAACGAGTATACTACTTCCTATCCATATCAGCGAATACTTCTTCCCATGAGCCGGTAGTTGCTGCTTTTGAATATTCGGTTGCCCTATTTTCAAAGAAGTTTGTATGCTCAACACCGTTTAGCATTTCATCAAGCCATGGCAGAGGGTTATTTTTTACCATATAAATATCTTTTAGCCCTAGCTGAAATAAACGTCTGTCAGCGATATATCTAATATACAATCTCACCTCATCAGCCGTTAGCCCTTCAATTCCTCCTACTTCAAAAGCAAGTGCAATAAACGCATCTTCAAAATGTACAATAGTTGTACAAGCTTTATAGATACGACTACGTAAATTTTCTGTCCAGACTTCAGGATTTTCTCTAACGAAAGTTTTAAAGAGTGTAATAATAGAATTAGTATGCAGCGTTTCATCACGCACTGACCAAGCAATAATCTGCCCCATACCTTTCATTTTATTAAAACGTGGAAAATTAAGCATAATAGCAAAAGATGCAAATAGCTGTAATCCTTCTGTAAAAGCTCCAAATACTGCAAGCGTAGTTGCTATATCCTCGTTAGTAGCAACCCCAAATTGCTGCATATAATCATATTTATCTTTCATTTCTTTGTATTTAAGAAACGCAGAATATTCTACTTCAGGCATCCCTACAGTATCAAGCAAATGTGAGTATGCTGCAATATGTACTGTTTCCATATTAGAAAAAGCAGATAACATCATCATTACTTCAGTGGGTTTAAATACTCTTGAATAATGCTTCATATAGCAATTATTTACTTCAATATCAGCTTGTGTAAAAAAGCGAAATATTTGCGTTAATAAATGCTTCTCACCTGGCGTTAAATTATATTTCCAATCTTTAACATCATCAGCAAGCGGTACTTCTTCCGGTAGCCAATGAATTTTTTGTTGAGTGTGCCAAGCTTCATATGCCCACGGATATGAAAATGGCTTATAAATCGGACTTGCATCAAGTAATGACATATGCTTTCTTTTTAATTTATTTTTTTATAATGATGCTCCTCGCAGCAGAGCTACGAGGTATCTATCCAAAAAGCTTTAACTGTTTTTGTTGAAATGCTTTATAAGAAGGTTTGCCTGAACCTTGATTCTGTACATAATTACGTAATTTCTGCTCATCACCATGTTTACCTACTGTGCTCATAAAATATCCCTTACTCCAAAACTCACTTCCCCATAATTTTTCTTTAAGATTTGGATATTTCTCAAACATTTTCTTAGAAGTAATACTTTTTATGATTTGAGTTATTTTTGTTGGGCTATACATTGGTATTGACTGTAATAAAAAATGTACGTGATCTTTATCTACTCCTATTTCTAAAAATCTAATTTCATAACGATCTTCTATGTGCTCACAAATTTTACACAAATAATCATCTAGTTCTTGATTGAATATTACTCTTCTATACTTTGCCGGCGTTACTAAATGATATATTAGTACTGTGACATTATGACTCTTATGTATATAACTGCTTTCTTCCATTCAAGTAGTATATCACGAAGCAGAGCTTCGGGGAAATTAAACCCTGAGAGATTAACAGTAACTATACGAAGTTCTCCTAGTATATCATTGAATAGTATAGAACAGTTTCTACTTTATGTCATTCCCGCGTGAGGCTTGCTTGCGTGGATCAATGTTTCCTCTGTCATCCCGCGACTTGATCGCGGGATCCAGCTTAAAATACTAAAATTATTAGTATTAAAAGTTGCTTTTCTGGATACCGTGGTCAAGCCACGGTATGACACCGAGGCATTTTTCAATCCACACAACAATGCCTTCCCGCCTACGCGGGAATGACATATAAGGTCACCTATACCTAAATAAAATGAGGTATTTTTTAAAACTGTCCGGTACTATTATACTACTGGCAAGCTAAGCATTCTTCATATTTATTAGCTTCAGCTAGTTCGTCATTTTGTTTTTCTAAATCTTTAAAATCTGCCTTTAATACATCATGCGAAACTTTATCAGCTCGTTGAATTGATGTTGATCTACAATAATATAAACTTTTAACTCCTGTTTTCCAAGCTTTAAAATGAATATCATTTAGATATTTTTTGCTAACATTACCTGGTAAAAAGACATTTAAAGATTGTGCCTGAGTAATATAAGGAGTACGATCTGCTGCTAGCTCTATCAACCAATTTTGATCAATTTCATAGGCAGTTTTAAAGACCTGCTTTTCTTCTTCAGTTAAGAATGTTAGATGCTGCACTGATCCTTCGTGAGTACTAATTGAAGACCAAACTTGATCATTATTAAATCCTTTTTCCTCTAATAACTTTTCTAAATGCTTATTACGTACATTAAAAGAACCAGTTAGGGTTTTCTGTACGAAACTATTAGCGGCAAACGGCTCTATTCCTGGTGATGCATTTCCTGCTATCACTGAAATTGAAGCAGTAGGAGCTATTGCTGTTTTATTACTAAAACGCTCATTGCTTCCTGCATCCAATGCATCAGGACAAGCACCTTTCTCTTTACCAATTTTAACAGATGCTTCTTCTACTTTCTTAGATACATATTCAAATATTTTCTTATTCCAAACCTTTGCCATAACCGATTCTATCGGTACTTTTTTCATTTGTAAGAATGAGTGGAAGCCCATAACACCAAGTCCAACGCTTCGCTCACGAAAAGCTGAGTATTTAGCTCTTGCCATAGTATCAGGTGCTTTATTGATGAAATCTTCTAAAACATTATCAAGAAATAGCATAATAGTTGGTATGAATTCTTTATCATCTTTCCATTCTTCATAATATTCTAAATTTAGAGAAGAAAGACAACAAACAGCAGTTCTTGATTTACCTAGATGATCAATACCGGTTGGCAATGTAATTTCACTGCAAAGATTGGACATCTTAACATGTAAGCCTAACTTTTTATGATGCTTAGGTATTGACTTATTAACACTATCAATAAATAACAGATAAGGCTCACCGGTTTCTATTCTAGTAGTGAGCAGCTTAACCCATAAATCTCTTGCTTTAACTTTAGTTACAACTTTTTTGGTAGCAGGACTAATAAGCTCAAAGTCGGTATTATTTTCAACGGCTTGCATAAATTTATCAGTTATGGCAATACCGTGATGAATATTAAGAGATTTTCGGTTAACATCCCCGCCTGTCGGACGTCTTATATCAATAAATTCTTCGATTTCAGGATGATCAATAGGTAGATATACAGCCGATGAGCCTCGTCTAATCGATCCTTGAGAAATAGCAAGGGTCATAGAATCCATTACCTTAATAAAAGGTATAATACCTGATGAATGCCCCTTATTATGGATTGCTTCGTTAATAGATCTAACATTTCCCCAATAACTTCCTATTCCGCCACCGTGTGAGGCAAGCCAAACATTTTCCGTCCATAAATTTACTATATCATCTAAACTATCATCGGTCTCGTTTAAGAAACAAGAGATAGGTAACCCCCTATCAGTGCCACCATTACTTAAAATCGGTGTTGCAGGCATAAACCACATTTTGCTCATATACTCATATAGCTTCTGAGCATGCTCTTTATTTTCAGCATAGTAACTAGAAACACGAGCAAATAAATCTTGAAAATCTTCGCCTTTCATAAGGTATCGATCTCGCAAAATTGCCTTACCAAAAGGTGTAAGTAAATCGTTATAATTATTATTGATATTTATTTGAAATTTAGTTTTTTTTGCTGTGCTCATTATAAGTACTAATGGGGTTGGTAGAAGCGAATTAAGTATAAAACTTTTTCTTAAGTAGACACTAGAATAAGAGTTTATTCAACATAAATATTTATAATTATTTTAGATTTACCCCTTGACAGTTGATAGTTTAAAGCAAACTCAAGCGAGTAAAATGATGCTCCTCGCAGCAGAGCTACGAGGTATCTATCCAAAAAGCTTTAACTGTTTTTGTTGAAATGCTTTATAAGAAGGTTTGCCTGAACCTTGATTCTGTACATAATTACGTAATTTCTGCTCATCACCATGTTTACCTACTGTGCTCATAAAATATCCTTTACTCCAAAACTCACTTCCCCATAATTTTTCTTTAAGATTTGGATATTTCTCAAACATTTTCTTAGAAGTAATACTTTTTATGATTTGAGTTATTTTTGTTGGGCTATACATTGGTATTGACTGTAATAAAAAATGTACGTGATCTTTATCTACTCCTATTTCTCAAAATCTAATTTCATAACGATCTTCTATGTGCTCACAAATTTTACACAAATAATCATCTAGTGCTTGATTGAATATTACTCTTCTATACTTTGCCGGCGTTACTAAATGATATATTAGTACTGTGACATTATGACTCTTATGTATATAACTGCTTTCTTCCATTCAAGTAGTATATCACGAAGCAGAGCTTCGGGGAATTAAACCCTGAGAGATTAAGGATTAAATTCACAGAATCACTAACATCTTCTTTAGAAAGATAATCTAGCTGCTTGTGTATTTTATTTATCAAATCAATTTTAGTAGCCATGATTAGAAATTGCCTTAATTCCATTAAAACTATTTTTGAAAAAACTAGGGACTAAACTGTCGAAATCTTCAAGCATCATTTCCACTAATTTAGGTTTTGGTTTTAGCTGATAGTCTTTAACTGTTAATTTAGCATCGATTTTTTTCTCATCTTGTAACCATTTTAAGGCTGTATCCTCATTACCTATACTATCTACCAGCTTTAGTTTTACAGCCTGACGTCCTGAATATATTCTGCCATCAGCGAGTTTGTTGACTTCATCTATAGGAATTTTACGTCTTTCAGCAACGAGTTCAATGAAAAAATTGTAAGTATCTTCTATATTTTCCATAACCGCTACCCTTACATTTTCAGTAAGTTTTTCAGTAGGATTTGGTGCAGCTTTAAGCTCACCTGATTTAAAATGAAGGAAAGTAATGCCGAGCTTTTGTGCCAGGTCAGTTACCTCTGCAGTCTGCAATATTACCCCAATTGAACCAGTTATAGTTCCGTTATGGCTAATGATGTAATCACCAGCAAGAGAGATTAAATAACCACCACTTGCTGCCATCGTTCCCATAACTATAACTACTGGCTTCTTTTCGGATATTTTAAGCAAAATATTATAAATTTTTTCTGATCCTACTACTGTACCACCTGGGGAATTTACATTAACTATTAAGGCTTTAATATGAGAATCATCAACAATTTTCTTAAGCTTTTTATCACGCTTCTCATCTTCAAGTATTATGTCGTCAATTAATACCGAAGCTATATAATCATCATTATTATTGGCTAAAACTTCCGTTGGAACAAAATCTTTACAAATTAAGAAGAATGAAACACCAATTAAAATAATTGCTATTAACTTCCAAACTAATAAACGAGATTTTATTTGTTTTCTTTCAATTAAATAATCAGGTGTTATATTCATTTTGCAATATATTTTTTAGTTTTTTGTCATTGCGAGGGGAGTTTGGTTTGTGGATCAATTTTCCCGTCATTGCGAGAAGAAACTGAAAGTTTCGACGAAGCAATCCCGGAATGTTTCACTAGATTGCCACGTCGTTTCACTCCTCGCAATGACATACCCAACCTACTTACGTTCTGCTGGGCTTTTCATCATCTCAAAAAACTCACTATTAGTTTTAGTGTGTTCTAGCTTTTTAAGCAAGAATTCTATTGCTTCACTGCTACCCATTGGGTCGATGATGCGGCGAAGAACCCACATTTTATTTAGCACTATTTTATCAACTAATAAATCTTCTTTTCTAGTTCCTGATCTAGTTATATCAATTGCAGGATAAATACGTTTATCGGCAATCTTACGATCTAATACTATTTCAGAGTTACCTGTACCTTTGAACTCTTCAAAAATCACCTCATCCATACGTGAGCCTGTTTCAATTAGAGCTGCACCGATTATGGTAAGTGAACCACCATTCTCAATATTTCTTGCAGCACCAAAAAATCTTTTCGGACGCTGAAGTGCGTTAGCATCAACACCACCAGTTAATACCTTACCAGATGACGGCACTACAGTATTGTAAGCACGTGCAAGACGCGTAATAGCATCAACTAAAATCACTACATCTTTTTTATGTTCTACTAAACGCTTTGCTTTTTCAATGACCATTTCCGCAAGCTGTACGTGTCTACTTGCTGGCTCATCGAAAGTAGAGCTAACAACCTCACCACGCACGGAACGTTGCATATCTGTTACCTCTTCAGGTCTCTCATCTATTAACAACACAATTAAAAATACTTCCGGGTTATTGGTAGTAATAGCATGGGCAATATTTTGTAGTAACACAGTTTTACCAGTACGGGGAGGGGCAACTATTAAAGCACGCTGACCTTTACCCATTGGTGCAACTAACTCAATAACACGTGTACTAAAATCTTTGCTGTTATCTTCAAGCTCTAGACCTAATTTTTCATCAGGATATAAAGGGGTTAAATTATCAAAATTGACACGGTGATAAGCTTTTGAAGGATCTTCAAAATTTACTTTATTTACCTTAAGTAGAGCAAAATAACGCTCACCTTCTTTCGGAGCTCTTATTCGTCCTTCCACAGTATCACCAGTACGAAGCCCAAAGCGACGAATCTGGCTTGGAGAAATATAAATATCATCAGGTCCTGCTAGATAATTTACTTCCGGAGAACGCAAAAAGCCAAACCCGTCAGGCAAAACTTCAAGTACACCCTCACCTACTATTGAACCACCCTGCTCTACAGATTTCTTTAAAATTGCAAAAACTAATTCTTGTTTACGCAAAGAACTAACATTTTCAATTTTTAGCTCTTCTGCTTGAGCTTGCAATTCTTCAGGCAATTTACGTTTTAATTCTTTTAAATTAATTATATTGCCGTTTTCTGCATAATGATTATTAAATTCAGAGTTATTTAGTTGTTCTGGGGATTCTTTATTAGTTATACTCATTATTTTTATTATAATAGATTATAGTTGACATGAATGAAACATTTAACTCCTTAAATGTAGAGGAAATATTACGTTTGTTTTAAATTAGGAATCAAACTAGATTTTTAGATTTATTCTTGTGGCTTGAAGAATTAATTTTATTTGTTAGCTTTATAAAGCTTTAATATATGTAAAAGGATATTAACAATCTAACAGCATATTGTCAAGTGATTTAAGTAATATTATCAACTCTGCACTTGCATCCCATAGTTTTAAGTCAGCTTTGTTAGATAATTTGAATAAACACGTATAGTGTAACGTGGCTAGCCCATGTTATCCGGAAAAATATCAATAATAACGCTAATTTACTGAAGTTTTGACAAAAATTCTAATTTTTCTGACTAAAGTAAAAATTTATATTTAAAGTTAAATATTTAGTGCTTTTATCAGCTTAAAAGCGATATTTCTACAATTTAAAGTAAATTATTTGATATATAATACAAATTATAGATTGATACACTCGCCACTTTTTTTAATAAAAATTTTTTGTCAAAACTTCAGTAATTTAGGATAAGGGATAGATAGTCTATCCGCCAAAAACACTTCAAATCCTGATCATTTGTAATGGGATAGAGTTTTGACAACAAATTGCTAAGATTTTCAATAAAAATTAATAAGTTATGTTAATTTTTACTGATACATTTCTGTGTTGGTCTAATTTTGATATGGAGCTATTGTTAACGATTTTTTATCGTTCATCTAGTTTTTGCATGATGATATTTTTGATTTATGTGGAGTTAGACACGATTTGTAAATGATTTGCAATGCATCGTAAATTCAAACCAATAGCAGAGATTATTGGATTGATAATATCTCCTATCATACCTTTCAAGAAGTTTCTACCCATCCGACCATATTGCTTTAAGTGACCTATTATTGGTTCTATGGCACTGCGTCTCTTGATCATAGACTTGTCCTCTTGTAACAACTTCTTCCGCGTTTTTGGGGTATATACCTTACTCTTCTCCTTTACATTGCTACCACTATACCCAAGATCAACAAATGATTTCTTTATCTTGATTCCAGTGACACTCTCTACTGCTTCAAAGCTCTGATGCAATGTATGACCATCATAAGGATTATTATGAAACGATTTTGCGGATAAAACAAAATTTCTACGACCACTTACTACTACCGCTACTTTATTGCCAAACTCATATGGCTTGTTGCGTTTTCCCTTTCCTATACACTCTACTTCAGGGGCATGAAAACTATATCAGGAGTTTCGCACTTAGCAAATAATATGCTAATCTAGAGAAAAATAGTTTTAGATAAAAATGACAAGATCAAAATGTAGCAAAGATTTATATAAATCATTCTTACAAGCAAGTAGTGTAAGATATACTAGCAAAGCATTATCTGAAGTAAGTCCATTAGATCTATCGCACGATAGTGCAAGTCGATGGTTAAAGAGTAAGGATTTTCGCCCTAGCGAAATCTATAGCAAAGTGTCAAAATATATTGATCTGGAAGATCCTTGTTTATTAGTGGGAGATGACACCTTATTGTCAAAGCAATACAGTAAGAGGATCGAGCTTGTAAATTATCAATATTCTGGGGCTGTACATGATGTTATACCTGGTATAGGAATGGTAAACTTACTGCATTACAATACTCAAATTGATCAATCTACTCCTGTAGATTATAGAATATATGATAAAGAAACTGATGGTAAAACAAAGAACGAGCATTTTTGTGATATGCTTACTTTAGCTAAAGAAAGAGGTATCAAGCCTGATGCTATAGTTATGGATGCTTGGTATAGTGGTTTGGATAATTTAAAACATATACGTAATTTAGGTTGGATATGGGTTACCAACCTAAGAAAAAATAGAAAAGTTAATCGTAATGTTAGCTTGGAAACTTTAGAGATTCCCGATGAAGGGCTAAAAATTCACCTACGTGGATACGGTTGGGTTACGGTATTTAAGTTTGTGGCAAAAAATGGTCGCATTGATTACATAACAACTAATTTAGAGAATCCTACACGTGAGTAAATAGAGAAAATTGTTAAGGCGCGTTGGTCTATAGAAGTTTATCATCGAGAATTGAAACAAACTTGTGGTATTGAATGCTGTCAGGCACGCACGGGTCGAGCTCAAAGAAATCATATTTGCCTTGCTGTATTGGCCTGGCTTGATATGAACAAAAGGAGGATAAATGAAAACATTACTTTATATCAACAAACTTGGGAAGTTATAAAAACATCAATTCAGAACAACATTAAATGGCTTCTAACTAATACACAATTTTGCTAAGTGCGAAACTCCTGTATATAATACTTTGTTATCTTCTTTATATTGCTTTTTAGCTTCTCTTTTTAAAACAGATTGGTTATGTATTTGTTTTATTTTTTGCAATACTTCTTGATTTTTGAGAGACAAGTTTAATTGCTTATTTTTGATCTCACGCTCACATACTCTAATCAAACGACCCAGTAATATTTTTAAATGCTTCATTATTTTCCAACGCTTCTTGGCTTTACTATGTTCTTTATATTTCCATAGCTTTACTATATCGCGTTTATAGGTTCTAGCGTATGTTTCATTCAAATGTATACCCAAACTGTTGCAAAGCTTTACTATGCTAAGCCTAGCTTTATCCATTAAATAAACATCGTGTGGGTGTTTGATATTCTTAATTTGTACAGTCGTATCAGCGATGATTAATTCCAAATCTTTTTTTTTAATTGTGTTAGTTTTTATCCCAACCCTGATCAACTCCGATAATATCTCATTATATCCAGCTTCACCTAATACACTACGAAACCGTCGTATACTAGTTTCCGAGATAGCTATGTCTTTTTCTATATATTCCCACCCGCAGAAATACTGCCAATACATATTCTCTTTTAGCTCTTCCTCTGATAATGAATCTGAAAAATTATACATTGCTTGTAGCATCGTTATGCCAAGCATCACTCTATGACATTTTCTATTTCTACCAAATTTCTTAATACAAACATTTTTTGATAACCACTCTTCGAGCCTAGACCAATTTATTAATTCTCTTAATTTATATAGCTTATTATTTGGGTTTAATTCTTCTTTTAATTTATAACCAAACAGTTTCCCTTGTTCTTGCGATTTGATAATGTTGTCTATTGGCATTGACTGAAATCCATAAGGTTTATGACCATATTTTATCATTTTCTTACGGATTGTTGTATTACTTCTTGTCTTAAAACCATATTATCTATAAGGCTTGTAGAGTTTTGGCGGACGGACTAGATAGAAAGCTTATAGATAAAGGGTTTAAAGGAGATTAATGTTGAGTTATGATAGATTTTTTTAATCTCTCAGGGTTTAATTCCCCGAAGCTCTGCTTCGTGATATCATAAGAAACAACTAAAACTTTTTTAGATACCTCGTAGCTCTGCTGCGAGGAGCATCATTTACTTCTAATATAGGCTCAACAATTTGACTAACGAATATTAGAATTACCCTCAACGAACATTAAAATTACCTATAAAAAAGAAGTAACTATGGACAGTAAAATCGAATAAAAATTTATTTTTAAATATTTAAATATTATTCGAGAATTACTGATGACATGTACAAATAACCAAGTAGGTATTTTAATGCAAAAGATCAAAAAATATAATCAGATAATTTCTGCTGCAAAAGCAGGTATGAGTGTAAAAACGGCACGTAAGTATTTACGTATTAATAAGTATCCAAGCGAATTACGCACAATACGTAAATATAGGACACGTAAGGATCCATTTGTGAAGCACTGGGATGAAATAGAATCAATGCTAGAATCAGCACCGGAGTTGCAAGCAACTACCATATTAGCATATTTGACAGAAAAGTATCATGGGAATTATAATGGGAAGCAATTACGCTGTTTGCAGAAAAGGTTGAAACAATGGAGAGCTGCACATGGTAAGGATAAGACAGTAATCTTTTTACAAAATATTCTTCCTGGCAAACAGAGTCAGTCTGATTGGACCAATATGAATCAATTGGGTATTTGTATTGGTGGGCAACCATATCCTCACTTACTATTTCATTTTATGTTGCCTTATTCATGTTGGGAAACTTTTAGCATATGCCATAGTGAAAGTTTTGATACATTAGCATCAGGGTTTGAAAAAGCTGTATGGGAGTTAGGTTGAGTTTTACCAGAGCATCGTACAGATAATTTAAGTGCAGCTACCAAGCAATGTGGTAATAGTAGACAATTTACAGAAAGATGGCAAGAATTGCTTGGTTATTACAATGTTGCACCATCGCGAAATAATCCAGGCGTCAGTCATGAAAATGGTTCTGTTGAAAAAAGTCATGATACATTTAAGCAAGCAGTGAATCAACATCTGCTATTACGTGGATCACGTAATTTTGTTGATTTAAAAGCTTATGAATTATTCCTTACACAAATTAAAGAAAAGCGAAATAGCTGTAGAAAAGAAAAATTAGCTGAAGAATTAGTTCATTTAAAAGAGTTACCAATCAGGAAATGGAATGCACCTACAATATTATCAGTACGTGTTAATCCAAGCAGTACAGTTAGTATTTTATCTGTAGCTTATTCTGTGCCTAGTCGCTTAATAGGTTATACTTTAAAAGCTTATATTTATTCTGAAGAAATAGAGCTTTACTATGGTAACAAATGTTTACAAAAAATGTCTAGAATCAGCAATGGCTATGTTATTGATTATAGACATATTATTGATAGTTTAGTACGTAAACCTGGAGCATTTGTTCAATATCAATATTATGAAGCTTTATTCCCACGTGCTATATTTCGTCAGGTATATGACCAGCTTATCTCTATATATCCATATAAAGGGCATAAAATATATCTTAAAATATTACAATTAGCAAAAATGTATGGAGAATTGAATGTAGTTACTGCATTAGAAGTGCTATTAGAAAAGAAGATTGAGCCAATAATTGATCATATTACAGATTTACTAAATAGCCAGACTCAAACTGTTTGTTCAGTAAAAATTAATCAACCAATACTGTCTGAATATGATCAATTACATTGCTTTAAAACAATGGAGGTTGCATGAGTAAACAGATAATAACTCCGCAACCGCTAAATAATTTACTCAAGAACCTTTGCTTACCTACTTTTGCATCGTGCTATAAATCAGTTGCAGAAAGCTTTGAGCAAGAAAAGAAAACATATATAGATTATCTACAGGAGTTAGCCATACGTGAGTTAGAACATAGACAACAACAACGTATTGCCAGATTGCTGAAGCAAGCAAAACTCTCTCGAGATAAGTTATTAAGCAACTTTGATATTAAGCGTATCCCAGGATTATCGCCAACTAAGATCCAATATCTTGCACAAGGAGAATTTATGGATCGCTATGAAAATATACTTATTTTTGGTAATCCTGGCACTGGCAAAAGTCATCTTAGTATAGGTTTAGCACGTGAGTGGTGTCTTGCTGGTAGACGTGTATTATATACAACAGCAGCTAATTTGGTTCAACAATTACTAGAAGCAAAGCTTAGTTTAAAACTTAAGCAAATTATTAAAAAATTCGATTATTTTGAAATATTGATAATTGATGATATATCATATGTACCATATAATCGTGAAGAAACTGATGTTTTATTTACCTTATTAACCTGAATTCTGGATTAATCTAGGTTTGGAAGTAAGTATTTACAAGGGATAGAAGATACTCTATATAATTTTTAGCAAAAAAACAAGAGTATCCCCATGAAGAAAGATATTACTGCATTATTTTGTTTTGTCGATGATTTTTGTAAAATTAGCGAGCAGTGGATTAATAAATCATTTCTACCATTAATTAATAAAAACCCTACAAGAAAGCCTGAAATAAGCTATTCTGAGCTGTTAACAATAGTGCTTTTATACCATCAATCACCTTGTAAAAACTTTAAATATTTTTATATGTCCTATCTACAATTATATAAATCAGACTTTGTAACTCTTCCATCATATACTCGTTTTATAGCTCTAAAACCAAGAGTTCTGAGTTATTGAGTTTTATTACTTGAATGGTATATGCAGGCAGCTCAATCTACGGGAGTTTCTTATATTGACGCCACATCTTTAGAGGTTTGTCATCGAAAAAGAATCTCTCGTAATAAAGTCTTTGCCGGTATTGCTGCTTTGGGTAAAACAACAAAAAGTTGGTTTTTTGGTCTAAAATTACATTTGGTTAATGATGCTCCTCGCAGCAGAGCTACGAGGTATCTAAAAAAGTTTTAGTTGTTTCTTATGATATAGCTAACGCGGAAAGGTTTTTACCATAGTTTTTGTATTTACTCACATATTCACCAGATCTAAATCCTATTAAACATTGCTGGACTAACTTTAAAAACTGTTTACGTAAAATTATTGATCAATGCCTAAGTTTTTCCTAATCTGTGGTAGAAACATTTCCGTGTTAGCTATATCACGAAGCAGAGCTTCGGGGAATTAAACCCTGAGAGATTAACGAAAAAGGTGAGATTCAAGGTCTAAAACTAACGCCTGGTAATGTAGATGATAGAGCGCCGGTTTCGATAATCACCAAACATATCACGGGATTATTGTTTGGCGATAAGGGTTATATCAAACAGGAGCTCTTTGATGATCTATACAGCAAAGGAATCAAGTTAGTAACTGGCATAAAGAAGAAAATGAAGAATAAACTTATGCCATTATTTGAAAAAATATTATTACGCAAACGCTCAATTATCGAAACAGTATTTAGTGTGCTGAAGGGTGCTTTCGAGCTCGAACATACAAGACATAGATCAATTTGGAATGCCTTTGTACATATCTTATCCGCCCTAATTGCATACTGTATGAAACCTAACAAACCTGCTATATCTCAAAATTAGCTAATCCAGAATTCAGGTTATTAGTACTGTGACATTATGACTCTTATGTATATAACTGCTTTCTTCCATTCAAGTAGTATATCACGAAGCAGAGCTTCGGGGAATTAAAAAAAGTGGCGAGTGTATCAATCTATAATTTGTATTATATATCAAATAATTTACTTTAAATTGTAGAAATATCGCTTTTAAGCTGATAAAAGCACTAAATATTTAACTTTAAATATAAATTTTTACTTTAGTCAGAAAAATTAGCATTTTTGTCAAAACTTTAGTTGAAATCCTTTAAACCTATATGTATATTTAGGTATTAACTGAATTTTAAGTTCTTATGAAATTAGCAAAAATATTAAGTGCCCTTTTATGCTTAGGGCTAATTCTAAACGGATGTAAAAGCAAAAAAAGTAACGATGATTTAGTTACTCCTATTTCTACTCTTTATAATGAGGGCGTTACTCTGCTTGAGAAAAAGAAGTATAAAAATGCTGCTGAAGAATTTGGAAAAATATTTTATCAGCATCCGGGTCATGAATTTACGCCGCAAGCAGAGTTGATGCAGGCATACTCATTATTCCTTGCTACTCAATATGAAGAGGCAGTTGATGTACTTGATATTTTCATTAATTTACATCCTGCAAATGTTGATATTGCTTATGCATATTACCTTAAAGCTCTTTCATATTATATGCTAATTTCTGATGTGAATCATGATCAATCTAGAACTTTCTTGGCTAACGATAGTTTTGAAGATCTAATTACAAAATTCCCAAATACTAAATATGCTATTGATTCATCTTTAAAAATTGATTTAGTAAATGACCATTTGGCTGGTAAAGAGTTAACAATTGGTAGATTCTATTTAAAGAAAAAGAATCCAATGGCAGCAATTAATCGATTTGAAGAAGTAGTCGAAAATTATCAAACTACCTCTCATTGTGTAGAAGCACTTTATCGTTTAACTGAAAGCTATATGATGCTTGGATTGCCAGATGAGGCAATGAAATATGCTTCGGTTCTTGGTCATAACTATCCGGATAGTAAATGGTATAGTTATGCATATAGATTAATTAAAGGATACAATATTGGCAAATAAATAGTATGTATACGAAGATCAATTTCAAAAAGAGCAAGGAATCCACAAGACGAGGAACGGAGCGTATATTAATACGTGAGTACCGGAGTACTTGTAGGACGACGACGCCAATTTTTGAAATTCATCGAGTAGACTATGTTTCATAGTCTTTCAGTGAGAAACTTTATTCTGATAGACGAGTTAGAAATCGAATTTACTAATAGTTTATGCGTTATTACCGGTGAAACCGGTGCCGGTAAATCTATTTTACTTGATGCTATTTTATTTTGTTTAGGCTATAAAACTTCAAGTGCCGGCATAATAAAGCATGGGAAAGATTATGCAGCCGTTAATATGGTCTTTTCATTAAATGATGAAATAAAAAATTTCCTAACTCAAAATTTTATTGAATTAGAGGAATCGCTACTTATAAAATGTGTCCAAAAAGCAGAAGGACGCAAAAATTTCTTTATCAATAATCAAGTAGTTAACAAAGCTATTATGCAACAATTAGCTACTTATTTATTTGAACTTCACGGACAAAACAATAATATTTCTCTTTTAGAAATCAATACGCAGCGTGATATTTTAGATAATTTTGGAGATCTTTTAGAACTTCGTATGCAGCTTGCCAAGTGTTATCAAGCGTGGCAGAATATCCGTAATGAAATTGCTGCAATAGCACTTAAACAAAATTCCATAGAACAAGAAATTGATTATTTGAACTTCGTAACCGAAGAGCTGATTAAGCTTAATGTTCAAACAGGCGAAGAAGAGCAGCTAACAAATATACGAAAAGATTTGCAGCTAATCAAAGATATTCTTGAGCAAGTTAATCTCTCAGGGTTTAATTCCCCGAAGCTCTGCTTCGTGATATACTACTTGAATGGAAGAAAGCAGTTATATACATAAGAGTCATAATGTCACAGTACTAATATATCATTTAGTAACGCCGGCAAAGTATAGAAGAGTAATATTCAGTCAAGAACTAGATGATTATTTGTGTAAAATTTGTGAGCACATAGAAGATCGTTATGAAATTAGATTTTTAGAAATAGGAGTAGATAAAGATCACGTACATTTTTTATTACAGTCAATACCAATGTATAGCCCAACCAAAATAACTCAAATCATAAAAAGTATTACTTCTAAGAAAATGTTTGAGAAATATCCAAATCTTAAAGAAAAATTATGGGGAAGTGAGTTTTGGAGTAAAGGATATTTTATGAGCACAGTAGGTAAACATGGTGATGAGCAGAAATTACGTAATTATGTACAGAATCAAGGTTCAGGCAAACCTTCTTATAAAGCATTTCAACAAAAACAGTTAAAGCTTTTTGGATAGATACCTCGTAGCTCTGCTGCGAGGAGCATCATTAATCCTGAAATAAATAACTCAATTAGTAAAGCGGAAAAGCTATTAGCAAAGCAAAGCCAAAATGAAGAATTCGTAAATATTTCTACAAATCTCGAAGAAGCTTATAATAATTGAGAAGAGGCAAGACAAAATTTATCGAATCTTCTAGAAAATTTTAACAAGTTAGATTATAACCTTGAAGAAATAGAAGAAAGATTATTTGCAATAAAAGCAATTAGTCGGAAATATAATGTTTCTGCTGACGCACTTAAGACATTTTTAGAGGAATCTTTAAATCAGCTAAATAGCTTGAAAGGGAAAATAGCAAATCAAGCAGAATTGCAAGTGCAAGAAGCAAAATTAAGTACAGAATATTATAAACTTGGTAAGGATTTATCGGGCAAACGTCTTGTGGCAGCAAAGCGTTTAGAAGAAGTGCTGCACCATGAATTAAAGCAATTAAAAATGGAAAACGCTACTTTTCATGTTAATATAGCAGAAAGAAAAGAAGCGGCAGCATATGGCATAGATGATATAGTTTTTAAAGCTTCCACCAACCCGGGGATGTCTCCTCCCAGAGGCAATTAATAACATCGCTTCGGGCGGTGAATTATCAAGATTTATGCTTGCTTTAAAAACTGCCTTATTTAATCCCTGTTGGGTTAAATTCCCCGTGGCTTGCCACGATTATTAAAATGGTTAAACCTGCTATTATATTCGATGAAATAGATGTGGGAATTGGCGGTGAGGTTGCAGATAAAGTTGGTGAAAGGCTCACAAAGCTTAGCTCAGCTACGCAAGTGATAGTTATAACGCACCAGCCTCAAGTAGCGGGAAAAGCAGATCTGCATATGAAAATTGAGAAAACGCAATTAGAGAAAGAAACAAAGGTAACGGTAAAAGCTTTAAATTTAGCCGAAAGACAGCAGGAACTTGCCCGCATGATTTCAGGTAAAGCAATTACTGAGGCAAGCTTAAAGGCGGCTAAGGAACTACTTTGTCATCCCGTGGTCAAGCCACGGGATGACAAAGAGAAACCATATAATAAAGCTCCTTGCAATGACAAACAATAATGAACATATGAACAACTACAAAAAACTAGAAAATGAACTTTCAACCATCTCAAACTTTGAAAATATCTCGAGCATATTATATTGGGATATAGCAGTAAATATGCCTATAGGATCAGGGGAAAGTAGGACAAACGAGATGGTATCTTTAACTTCGCTAGTTCATTCTCTGGTTAAATCCCCGTTGCTTAAAGAGTTAGTTAGCAGAGCAAAGGAAGAGGCAAAAAATCTTGATGAATGGCAGAATGCTAATATAAGAGAAATTGAGCGGAAAATATTAGATGCAAATTGTATCGATGAGGAACTACAAAAAAGAATAGTAGCTGCAACTACTAAAGCTGCACTTGTTTGGCGAAAAGCGAGAAAGACTAATGATTATAATTTATTTAAGCCTAATTTGCAGCAAGTTTTAGATTATACAAGAGAAGTTGCTAAAGTACGTGCAGGTGTATTTAATTGCAGTCCTTACGATGCATTAATTGATATGTATGACCCAAGTAGAACAAGCAGCGAGATTAAAAAGGTTTTTTCATATGTTAAAGAAAATCTTTCTGAGCTTATTGGTAAGGTTTTAGAAAAGCAGAAAAGTCACAAAGCACTGGTAAAAAGTACTGAATTAAGTCCTGAAATACAAAAAAATATCGGCAAGCGTATAATGGAAATTATGCAGTTTGATGGGAGCAGAGGGCGGCTTGATGAATCTACTCATCCTTTTTGCGGTGGAACACCAAATGATATACGCTTAACTACCAGATATGATAAAGATCATTTCATAAGCGGCTTAATGGGGATTATTCACGAAACTGGACATGCTTTATATGAGCAGAACTTACCAGAAATGTACAAGGGGCAGCCAGTCGGGCGTGCTAAAGGCATGGCTTTTCACGAAAGTCAGTCTTTGTTTATGGAGATGCAGGTAGGTAGATCAAGAGAATTTACAGAGTTTTTAGCAAAATTACTTCGTGATGAATTTAACCTTAAGTCGGAAGAATATTCGGCAGATAATTTATATAGGGCAATTACGAAAGTTGAGCCGGATTTTATCAGAGTTAACGCTGATGAGGTAACTTACCCGATGCATGTAATATTGCGTTTTGAAATAGAAGAATTACTTATTAGCGGTGAATTAAATCTTGATGCATTGCCAAATTTTTGGGATAGTAAGATGCAGGAATATTTAGGAACAAAACCTAGAAGCTTTAGTGAAGGATGTTTGCAAGATATTCATTGGTCGAGTGGTTGGTTCGGTTATTTTCCAGCTTACACAAACGGGGCAATTATTGCATCAATGGTAATGAAGAAAGTAAAAGAGATAAACAAAAACGTAAAAGATGATATTTTAAAAGGTGACTTTAGTAACTTAAATAATTATTTGAATAAAAATTTCAGAAATTTTGGTTCACTAAAAAATTCGCCTAATTTGCTAAAAAGTACTAGCGGTGAGGAAAGTATAAATCCTGAAATGTTTATTAAGTACTTGGCAGAGAAGTATTTGTAATAAATGAGGTGTCGTCCTTGGGTCAAGTCGTGGGATGACATAGAACATCTCCTCGCAATGACGTTAAAAAATTACATTATCATAAAAATAATATGGAAGAAAATTTAAAAAAGACAGGTTTTTTATTCGGTGGGAACGCTGTTTTTATTGAAGAATTATATAAACAATATTTAGAAAATCCTGCTTCAGTTGATCAAACTTGGCAAGAGTTTTTTAGCTCAGTTAAGGATAGCAATAAGCTTCTTAATAAAAGTACTGCTAAAATAATTTTAAAAGCAGCAGCCACAGAAGAGTCCAAAACTTCAGAAAATCCTGTGTCCACCACAAATAATTTTAATGTTGGTGCGATGATAAAAAATTATCGTAAATATGCCCATTATCTTGCAAAGCTAGACCCGCTTGGGCTTGAAGTTACTAAAACTAAAGAAGATTTAAAGCTTGGTATAGAGAATTTTGGTTTTACAAATGATCAGCTTAGTAAAGTAATAGAACATAAATTTTTAGATAAAACGTATAGCTTAGGTGAGTGGGTTAATTTTCTTGATAAAATTTATGCAGGTTCTATTGGAGTTGAATTTGAGCAGGTAGAAAATGCGGAAGAAAAAAATTGGTTATATTCTAAATTAGAATCAGGTGTCATTTCATTTTCCTCTGAAGAAAAGAAAAATATCCTAAATGACTTAGTAGAAGTAGAAGGATTTGAGCAATATCTACATACAAAATTCCCAGGAGCTAAGCGTTTTGCGGTAGAGGGCGGTGATGCTTCCATAGTTGCCATGAATAAGGCTATTGATTTATCTCTGCATCAAGGTGTGGAAGAGATCGTTATAGGAATGGCTCATCGTGGAAGATTAAACACGCTAACTAAAGTAGTTGGTAAACCTTACAGAGCCGTTATTGCAGGCTTTATAAGCGGTAACGTTTTTCCTGATGAGTTAAATGTTTCAGGTGACGTAAAATATCATTTAGGCTATTCGTCAGACAGAGTTATAGATAATAAGAAAATACATTTGTCACTAGCTGATAACCCGTCACATTTAGAAGCTGTAAACCCAATAGTTGCAGGTAAAGTAAGAGCAAAACAGGACATACTTAAAGATCCTAAACGCAGTAAAGTCAAAGCTATTTTAGTCCATGGTGATGCTGCTTTTTGTGGTCAAGGAGTTGTGGCAGAAAGCTTATCTATGTCACCACTAGCTGCTTATAATATTGGCGGAGTTCTACATTTTGTAATTAACAACCAGCTAGGTTTTACAGCTAATGCTGCAGATACCAGAGCCAGCAGATATTCTACGGAATTTGCAAAAATAATAGCAGCCCCGATTTTACATGTTAATGGCGATGATATAGAAGCAGTATTAAAAGCTACAAATATTGCAGTAGAATATAGGCAAAAATTTGGCAAAGATATTATCGTCGAAATTATTTGCTACCGAAAATATGGGCATAATGAGGGCGATGAGCCAATGTATACACAAGGCAAAATGTATAACATCATCAAGAGTAAGCTAACGCCTGGAAATATTTATGCAAATGAGCTAGTGAAAGGTGGCGTAATCGATAATAATTATTTTGCTAAATTAAAAGAACAGTTTAAAGCAAAATTAGATAAGGAATATGAGCAGGCTAAGAATTATAAACAAGAAGCTCATTTTTTAGGTGGTTTATGGCAAGGTATTACGCGCACTCGCACGCAAGCGGCAGTAACAGGAATAGATAAAAAGACCTTACAAAATCTAGGGACTAAGCTATGTGAAATGCCGAAAAATTTTGCCGTTAATCCAAAATTGGTTAAATTATTTGATGCTCGAAAAGCTGCTTTAACAGCAGATCAGCCTATTGATTGGGCAACAGCTGAGCAGCTCGCCTTTGCAAGTTTACTTACATCTGGTACTAATATAAGATTAACAGGACAAGATTCAGGACGTGGTACTTTCTCGCATCGTCATTCGGTGTTACACAGCCAAGTTGATGATACTACTTATATACCTCTAAATAATTTGTCCAAAGAGCAAGCAACATATCAAGTAGCAGATAGTAATTTATCTGAATATGCTGTGCTTGGTTTTGAGTATGGTTATTCACTCGCAAACCCAAAAAATCTAGTTTTATGGGAAGCACAGTTTGGCGATTTTGCTAACGGAGCTCAGATTATTTTCGATCAGTTCATTTCAAGCAGTGAAACAAAATGGCTTCGCATGAGTGGGCTCGTAGTTTTACTACCGCATGGCTTTGAGGGGCAAGGACCGGAACATAGTTCAGCAAGGCTTGAGAGATTCCTGCAGCTAGCAGCTGAGGATAATATGTATGTTACATATCCTACTACTCCTGCTTCAATTTTCCATCTGCTTCGTCGTCAAATAATTGATAATATTAGAAAGCCTTTAATCGTGATGTCACCGAAATCTTTGTTGCGTCATAAGAATGTCGTTTCTAAACTTGATGAATTAGGTGGTAATACTACTTTCTTGCCGGTTTTAGATGAAGTAAATAAACTAGAAGCAAGCAATATTACTAAAGTAATTTTATGTAGTGGTAAGGTATATTATGATTTATTCGCAATGCGTGGCAGTAATAGTAATATAGCAATTATTAGGCTTGAACAATTATACCCATTTGAAAAAAAGGTTGTAGTAGAGCTGTTAAAAAAATATAATAAAGCAAGTGAATTTATTTGGTGTCAGGAAGAGCCGATGAATATGGGAGCTTGGAGATATATAACCTCTCACCTAAATAATGCTTTAAAAGAAGCAGGAATTAATAATGAATTCAAATATATAGGTAGAGAAGAATCAGCATCCCCAGCAGTTGGCTCACTACAAGCCCATAATAAGCAGCAAGAAAAATTATTAAAAGAAGCCTTAGGAGTAAAATAATATGGGTGTTAAAATTATAGTGCCGTCTCTCGGTGAATCGGTAACAGAAGCGACTATTGCCAAGTGGTATAAGAAAGAGGGCGATGCTGTTAAAACCGATGAATTATTATTGGAAATTGAAACTGAGAAAGTAACATTAGAAGTTAATTCCCCGTGCAATGGTACTATAGGTAAAATAATAAAAGCTGACGGAGCAAATGTTGCAGTTGGTGAAGAAATAGGCGATATAAATGAGGGGGAAGCTGTAGCAACAAATAGTAACGAAGCAGCAAAACCTCAAACAGCTCCCCAGCCTGTTCCAGACAAAGTACCAGAAAAGCCAGCAGTATTTAACAATACCCTCGCTCCATCTGTGCAGAAATTAGTTACTGAAAATAAGCTTGATCCAAAGAATATAAAGGGAACAGGCAAAGATGGTAGAATTACCAAAGGCGATGTATTAGAGACTATGAACGCTCCTGCCCCTACCGCTACTCCTACTACTTCTTCAGCTAAAACTAATGAAGAAAGAGTGCAGCGTGTGCGTATGTCACGTTTACGTAAAACCATAGCACAACGTCTCAAAGATTCACAAAATACAGCTGCTATTTTGACTACCTTTAACGAAATAGATATGTCAAAAGTGATAGCTCTGCGTGGTAAGTATAAAGATGAGTTTGAGAAAAAGCACGGCATAAAGCTTGGCTTTATGTCATTCTTTGTTAGAGCAACTATCGAAGCTTTAAAGCTTATTCCGTCAGTAAATGCTGAGATAGATGGTGATGATTTAGTATATAAAAATTATTATGATATAGGTGTAGCAGTTGGAACAGAGCAAGGTCTTGTCGTACCAGTTGTTAGAGATGCGGACAAAATGGGATTTGCTGATATTGAAAAGACAATAGGGGGACTAGCTAAAAAAGCAAGAGATGGTAAGCTTTCTATGGCTGATTTATCAGGTGGCACATTCTCGATTTCTAATGGTGGTGTATATGGTTCGCTTTTATCTACTCCTATTATTAATCCGCCTCAATCTGGTATTTTAGGACTACATAAAACTGAGGAAAGAGTAGTGGCTATAGATGGTAAAATTGAAATACGTCCGATGATGTATATAGCTCTATCATACGATCACCGCATAATTGATGGAAAGGAAGCTGTGTCATTCTTAGTAAAAATTAAGGAGCTGATTGAAAATCCAGAGAAACTATTATTAAATTTGTAATAAGTATATAATAATGATAAAATGTACTCGTCGTATTGAGTTCGATGCAGGGCATAGAATTATCGGTCATCAAAATAAATGTCAATATCTGCACGGTCATCGCTATGTTCTCGAAATAACTATAGCAGCAAAAAATACTGATGAACTTGGTATGGTAGTAGATTTTGGCTTGATTAAAGATTTAGCTAAAGGCTGGGTTGATGAAAATTTTGACCATAGCCTAATCTTGCATCAGGATGATAAAGAAATCGGGCAGAAAATAGAAAGTCACACAGGTCAGAAAGTATATTATTTAAAGAATAATCCGACGGCAGAAAATATTGCTCTGCATTTAAAAAATGAGATTTTCCCTAAGCTTTTTGAAAGTCAAAAATTCTTGGTTACTAATATAAAACTATTCGAAACACCTAATTGCTTTGTTGAGGTCTAAGCGTGCAAGAGTTTTGCTTAGTTTTGACCACGACTAATGATTTACAAATTGCTGAAAAAATAGCCTCTCTATTATTAGAGCTAGATCTTGCTGCTTGCATACAAATTGATGATGTAAAAAGTTACTTTAAATGGGAAAGAAAAGTAAACTTTGAAAAAGAATATAGCATTATAATTAAAACAAAATCTTCTAATTATAAAGAAATTGAAAATAAAATCCTTGAAATTCATAATTATGAATTACCGCAAATAATAAAAATAAATATTGACTGCGGCTTTCAAAAATACTTAGAATGGGTTAATCAAAATTGTAAATAAACCTATGATTGAATTAAAATTAAATTAAGTAAGTATATTCGGAGTAAAAAATGAAATTATGGCAAAAAGTTACCTTAGGTCTAATCTTCGGTATTATATTCGGTATTTACCTACCGCAATATGTTGATTATATTAAGCCAGTCGGTGACATATTTTTACGTTTGATAAAAATGATCATTGCACCGCTAATTTTCTTTAGCTTGGTTTCAGGCATTACTAGTATGAATGATACTTCTGCACTTGGCAGGGTAGGCATGAAAGCGGTAGTAGCCTTTTTAGGAACTACTTTTTTTGCTACGGTTTTTGGTCTTGCTGTTGCTGCAATATTGAAACCTGGCGTAGGCATGCATATATATTTTTCTCCTTCTGGCTCTAGCAAGGTTGAGAGAACATCATTTAACATAATAGATTTCTTTGTAAATATAGTACCTGATAATGCTGTTGGTGCTTTTGCAAATGGTGATGTTTTGCAAGTAGTATTTTTTGCTGTCTTTGTTGGTATTACCTTAAATAAAATGAAAGCAGCAGCGGAACCTATTACTGATTTAATACATTTAATGTCGAAATTAGTACTAAAAATGATATCATTTGTTATTCAATTATCACCTTATGGTGCTTTTGCTCTAACAGCTTGGATTATAGGTACGCAAGGTATAGAAGTAATGATAAGCCTTTCAAAGCTTGTTATAGCGGTTGTTGTGGCAATGACATGTCAATATCTAGTATTCGGTTTGCTTATATATATATTTTGTCGTGTATCCCCTATACCTTTTTACAAGAAAAGCTTTGAGTATCAGATACTCGCTTTTTCTACCTCAAGTAGCAAAGCAACTCTTTCAACTACTATGCAAGTTTGTCGTGAGAAACTTGGGATTTCAGAGTCTAGTACCTCGTTTGTATTGCCGATAGGTGCTTCAATTAATATGGATGGCTTTGCTATAAATTTATCGCTTACCACTATCTTTTTTGCTCAAATGATGGGCGTAACGCTTGCTCCGCATGATTATTTAGTGATTATTTTAACCTCAACCCTTGGCTCAATTGGCGGTGCTGGTATTCCTGGGGCTTCATTAATCATGCTGCCTATGGTGCTTTCATCAGTACATTTACCGATTGAGGGTGTAGCAATTATTGCAGGTATTGACCGTATACTTGATATGTTACGCACTACCATTAATATCACCGGTGATGCAACAATTACTATGCTTGTCGATAATAGTGAGGGGACTTTAGATAAAGAGGTATATCTTTCTTAAGTTGTCAAGGAGGCATTGTTGCGTAGATCATTTTCTCGTCATTGCGAGGAAAAACTGTAAGTTTTGACGAAGCAATCTCATCATTATTTCCTGAGATTGCCACGTCGCTTCGCGCTCCTCGCAATGACGACGTTGCATCCACGCAACAACGCCTACCGTGGCTTGTCCACGGTATCCAGAAAATAAAAAAAATACTAATATTATTAGTAAAAAGTTGTTTTTCTGGATACCGTGGTCAAGCAACTAAATGACACCGCGCACGTTTTTCGATCCATGCAACAATGCCGGAGATGCGTAGCGGATGGCAAAGGCAATCTCATGAAACAGTACATGTATTGCCACGCTCCTTTTAGCTTACAGAATCAAATATCTTATTCATAAAGAACAAAATCTGTTCCTAATGAGCTTGTTTCTTCATTAGTATTTATTATACCAGCTTGTACATTCACTGCGATCAACAATATTTATTGTGTCATCTTGTAATAAATTTTCTACAGTTTTTTCACCTATCATCATAATATTTGGATTAAATGGAGGCTTATTTTCCGTATTTAGTCTATCCGCCAAAAACACTTCAAATCCTGATCATTTGTAATGGGATAGAGTTTTGACAACAAATTGCTAAGATTTTCAATAAAAATTAATAAGTTATGTTAATTTTTACTGATACATTTCTGTGTTGGTCTAATTTTGATATGGAGCTATTGTTAACGATTTTTTATCGTTCATCTAGTTTTTGCATGATGATATTTTTGATTTATGTGGAGTTAGACACGATTTGTAAATGATTTGCAATGCATCGTAAATTCAAACCAATAGCAGAGATTATTGGATTGATAATATCTCCTATCATACCTTTCAAGAAGTTTCTACCCATCCGACCATATTGCTTTAAGTGACCTATTATTGGTTCTATGGCACTGCGTCTCTTGATCATAGACTTGTCCTCTTGTAACAACTTCTTCCGCGTTTTTGGGGTATATACCTTACTCTTCTCCTTTACATTGCTACCACTATACCCAAGATCAACAAATGATTTCTTTATCTTGATTCCAGTGACACTCTCTACTGCTTCAAAGCTCTGATGCAATGTATGACCATCATAAGGATTATTATGAAACGATTTTGCGGATAAAACAAAATTTCTACGACCACTTACTACTACCGCTACTTTATTGCCAAACTCATATGGCTTGTTGCGTTTTCCCTTTCCTATACACTCTACTTCAGGGGCATGAAAACTATATAATACTTTGTTATCTTCTTTATATTGCTTTTTAGCTTCTCTTTTTAAAACAGATTGGTTATGTATTTGTTTTATTTTTTGCAATACTTCTTGATTTTTGAGAGACAAGTTTAATTGCTTATTTTTGATCTCACGCTCACATACTCTAATCAAACGACCCAGTAATATTTTTAAATGCTTCATTATTTTCCAACGCTTCTTGGCTTTACTATGTTCTTTATATTTCCATAGCTTTACTATATCGCGTTTATAGGTTCTAGCGTATGTTTCATTCAAATGTATACCCAAACTGTTGCAAAGCTTTACTATGCTAAGCCTAGCTTTATCCATTAAATAAACATCGTGTGGGTGTTTGATATTCTTAATTTGTACAGTCGTATCAGCGATGATTAATTCCAAATCTTTTTTTTTAATTGTGTTAGTTTTTATCCCAACCCTGATCAACTCCGATAATATCTCATTATATCCAGCTTCACCTAATACACTACGAAACCGTCGTATACTAGTTTCCGAGATAGCTATGTCTTTTTCTATATATTCCCACCCGCAGAAATACTGCCAATACATATTCTCTTTTAGCTCTTCCTCTGATAATGAATCTGAAAAATTATACATTGCTTGTAGCATCGTTATGCCAAGCATCACTCTATGACATTTTCTATTTCTACCAAATTTCTTAATACAAACATTTTTTGATAACCACTCTTCGAGCCTAGACCAATTTATTAATTCTCTTAATTTATATAGCTTATTATTTGGGTTTAATTCTTCTTTTAATTTATAACCAAACAGTTTCCCTTGTTCTTGCGATTTGATAATGTTGTCTATTGGCATTGACTGAAATCCATAAGGTTTATGACCATATTTTATCATTTTCTTACGGATTGTTGTATTACTTCTTGTCTTAAAACCATATTATCTATAAGGCTTGTAGAGTTTTGGCGGACGGACTATTTATAGCTAACGCGAAAAGGTTTTTACCATAGTTTTTGTATTTACTCACATATTCACCAGATCTAAATCCTATTAAATATTGCTGGACTAACTTTAAAAACTGTTTACATAAAATTATTGATCAATGCCTAAGTTTTTCCTAATCTGTGGTAGAAACATTTCCGTGTTAGCTATAACAAAATTGTTGGAAGTTTCGGCTTGCTCGTATTAATCTCTCAGGGTTTAATTCCCCGAAGCTCTGCTTCGTGATATCATAAGAAACAACTAAAACTTTTTTAGATACCTCGTAGCTCTGCTGCGAGGAGCATCATTCATAAATATACTAAATATTAAATTCATTATACATATTTGTATATTTTCCTATAATATCTTTAGCTAATTCAGCTATATTAGCATTAATTTATTATCCGATGATAAAAAACTAAATATAAGAATCATCTGAAAGTCAAAAAATCATGCATAAATTCTTATTAACTTTGAAATTAATGCGGGCAGATAAGCCGGTAGCTTATTTCCTGGTCTTCTTCCCTGCCTTATTTGGTTTACTGCTTGCAAATCCGTCTAGAGCAGATTTAATATATTTGTTGCCTTTATTTATCCTAGGTAGCATCACAACAAGAAGTAGCGGATGTATTATCAACGATATATTTGACCGAAAATTCGATAAGCATGTTGCACGAACTAAAAACCGCCCTCTAGCTAGTGGTGCTTTGTCTATAAAATATGCTATCGGCATGCTCTTTATTCTTAGCGTACTCTCGCTTTTTATTTTGCTAACCTTGAGTAGAACAGCCATATATATAGGTTTTTTCGCAGTGATGATGATTAGTATATATCCGCTAATGAAGCGTGTTACTTACCTCCCACAAGTTTTTTTAGGTTTTACATTTAATTTAGGAACGCTAATAGCCTATGCAGCAGTTCAGAATAAGCTGGATATAGCAGCAAGTACTATGTATTTAGCCTGCTGTTTATGGACGATAGGATATGATACGATATATGGATTTATGGATATAAAGGACGATAAAAAAATAGGAGTGAAATCCTTAAGTATTTATCTAGAAAATAAAGCATATAAATTTTGGCTTTATATATTTTACGTTGGATTTATTTTATTATTTATTTCAGCTGCCGGCTATAATCTAGACTATCTACCCATCCTCGGTGCTTCAACCTTATTAATATTACAAATAGCAACTTTAGACATTCATAATCCGGCTAATTGCATGACAAGATTTAAAGCAAATCATTATGCCGGACTGCTATTAAGTTTAAGTTTCTGTTAAATATATTGCTAATTTGTATATGAAGAACCATACAGCACATTCCATATCTAAAGTGTTTTAAATTAATGATGCTCCTCGCAGCAGAGCTACGAGGTATCTAAAAAAGTTTTAGTTGTTTCTTATGATATCACGAAGCAGAGCTTCGGGGAATTAAACCCTGAGAGATTAATTTTTTTTCGAGTCAATGAAATAAGGTACTGAAGTTTTGACAAAAAATTTTTATTAAAAAAAGTGGCGAGTGTATCAATCTATAATTTGTATTATATATCAAATAATTTACTTTAAATTGTAGAAATATCGCTTTTAAGCTGATAAAAGCACTAAATATTTAACTTTAAATATAAATTTTTACTTTAGTCAGAAAAATTAGAATTTTTGTCAAAACTTCAGTAAGGTAATATTTCTGCCCTAAAATACCCCATATAGTGCAGACACTATAGTCAGAATCTTCAGAAATCTTAATCGCCGTATCCCAGCTTTGGATGAAATAATCAAACTTCTCAGGTAAATTTTCATAAAAGCTAATATCTTCCATATTAAGCAGCGATGAGCCTTGCGGTATAGGCTCTTGCAAATACTGAGCATGATAATTATAGCTACCTATTTCATGCTCTAATTTGGCTAAGCAATCAGCAGGCTCTTTATAATGCTCCAATACTTCACCTTTAACATAAGAATTAGCTGTGAGTTTAAAAGCATAATCACAATCAGCAATAGCTGGAATTTTTAAGTGATGCCACGCATTGCTGTTATTAAGCAAATATCCAGCTAAATCATCACTATGTAGACGCTGCATAACCAAAACTATTGCACCACGATTACGATTATTGAGCCTACTGACAAAGGTTTGTTCAAACCAATCTATCACTTTTGGACATATCTTATAGGAATGTATTTGCGTAGGGTTATGCGGATCATTGATGAACGAACATTAGAATTACCCATGACGAATATTAAAATTACCCATTTTTGAGTAAAAAATATTGTCTAAAGTGTTACATTATTATCCTCCGATTTTATAGTTAATTTTTTGCCTTTAGCTGTAGCGATTCTATAACTTTCAGTATTGAGTTCAAGAATTGAAGAATGGTGAACCAATCTGTCAATAACTGCTGACATAGTCATTTCATCTTTAAAAATAGTATTCCATTTTGCAAAAACTAAATTGCTAGTAATTAATACACTACGCATTTCATAACGTTCAGCTAATAAGGTAAATAAAACATCAGTTTCTTCACGATTATATGGTACATATGATATATCATCAATTATCAATATTTCAAAATAATCGAATTTTTTAATAATTTGCTTAAGTTTTAAACTAAGCTTTGCTTCTAGTAATTGTTGAACCAAATTAGCTGCTGTTGTATATAATACACGTCTACCAGCAAGACCACCACTCACGTGCTAAACCTATACTAAGATGACTTTTGCCAGTGCCAGGATTACCAAAAATAAGTATATTTTCATAGCGATCCATAAATTCTCCTTGTGCAAGATATTGGATCTTAGTTGGCGATAATCCTGGGATACGCTTAATATCAAAGTTGCTTAATAACTTATCTCGAGAGAGTTTTGCTTGCTTCAGCAATCTGGCAATACGTTGTTGTTGTCTATGTTCTAACTCACGTATGGCTAACTCCTGTAGATAATCTATATATGTTTTCTTTTCTTGCTCAAAGCTTTCTGCAACTGATTTATAGCACGATGCAAAAGTAGGTAAGCAAAGGTTCTTGAGTAAATTATTTAGCGGTTGCGGAGTTATTATCTGTTTACTCATGCAACCTCCATTGTTTTAAAGCAATGTAATTGATCATATTCAGACAGTATTGGTTGATTAATTTTTACTGAACAAACAGTTTGAGTCTGGCTATTTAGTAAATCTGTAATATGATCAATTATTGGCTCAATCTTCTTTTCTAATAGCACTTCTAATGCAGTAACTACATTCAATTCTCCATACATTTTTGCTAATTGTAATATTTTAAGATATATTTTATGCCCTTTATATGGATATATAGAGATAAGCTGGTCATATACCTGACGAAATATAGCACGTGGGAATAAAGCTTCATAATATTGATATAGCTAACGCGGAAAGATTTTTACCATAGTTTTTGTATTTACTCACATATTCACCAGACCTAAATCCTATTAAACATTGCTGGACTAACTTTAAAAAATGTTTACGTAAAATTATTGATCAATGCCTAAGTTTTTCCTAATCTGTGGTAGAAACATTTCCATGTTAGCTATATTGAACAAATGCTCCAGGTTTACGTACTAAACTATCAATAATATGTCTATAATCAATAACATAGCCATTGCTGATTCTAGACATTTTTTGTAAACATTTGTTACCATAGTAAAGCTCTATTTCTTCAGAATAAATATAAGCTTTTAAAGTATAACCTATTAAGCGACTAGGCACAGAATAAGCTACAGATAAAATACTAACTGTACTGCTTGGATTAACACGTACTGATAATATTGTAGGTGCATTCCATTTCCTGATTGGTAACTCTTTTAAATGAACTAATTCTTCAGCTAATTTTTCTTTTCTACAGCTATTTCGCTTTTCTTTAATTTGTGTAAGGAATAATTCATAAGCTTTTAAATCAACAAAATTACGTGATCCACGTAATAGCAGATGTTGATTCACTGCTTGCTTAAATGTATCATGACTTTTTTCAACAGAACCATTTTCATGACTGACGCCTGGATTATTTCGCGATGGTGCAACATTGTAATAACCAAGCAATTCTTGCCATCTTTCTGTAAATTGTCTACTATTACCACATTGCTTGGTAGCTGCACTTAAATTATCTGTACGATGCTCTGGTAAAACTCCACCTAACTCCCATACAGCTTTTTCAAACCCTGATGCTAATGTATCAAAACTTTCACTATGGCATATGCTAAAAGTTTCCCAACATGAATAAGGCAACATAAAATGAAATAGTAAGTGAGGATATGGTTGCCCACCAATACAAATACCCAATTGATTCATATTGGTCCAATCAGACTGACTCTGTTTGCCAGGAAGAATATTTTGTAAAAAGATTACTGTCTTATCCTTACCATGTGCAGCTCTCCATTGTTTCAACCTTTTCTGCAAACAGCGTAATTGCTTCCCATTATAATTCCCATGATACTTTTCTGTCAAATATGCTAATATGGTAGTTGCTTGCAACTCCGGTGCTGATTCTAGCATTGATTCTATTTCATCCCAGTGCTTCACAAATGGATCCTTACGTGTCCTATATTTACGTATTGTGCGTAATTCGCTTGGATACTTATTAATACGTAAATACTTACGTGCCGTTTTTACACTCATACCTGCTTTTGCAGCAGAAATTATCTGATTATATTTTTTGATCTTTTGCATTAAAATACCTACTTGGTTATTTGTACATGTCATCAGTAATTCTCGAATAATATTTAAATATTTAAAAATAAATTTTTATTCGATTTTACTGTCCATAGTTACTTCTTTTTTATAGGTAATTTTAATGTTCGTTGAGGGTAATTCTAATATTCGTTAGTCACGAATCAAGTGAATGTTTAACACTAAGCATTTGAGAATAGCTAGCCGACATTATACGCTTAGTTGGATCAAGCCCTAATAAAAAAGCAGTCCAAGCAACACTAACACAAATAGATTTCAAACTCCTAGGCGGTATGTTAATCTCTCAGGGTTTAATTCCCCGAAGCTCTGCTTCGTGATATCATAAGAAACAACTAAAACTTTTTTAGATACCTCGTAGCTCTGCTGCGAGGAGCATCATTTTTGTCAAAACTTCAGGAGTAAGCAATATCCGCATATAGCTAAATCTTGGTATAATAATTGGGATAATTTGATGATTTTCTTGCAATATCCAAAGGAGATTCGTAAGATTATTTACACTACAAATGCGATAGAATTGCTGAATAGCCAATTGAGAAAAGTTACTAAGAATAAACGCATCTTTCCAAATGATGACGCAGTATTGAAGGTTTTATATCTGACAATTGATTATATTACCAAAAAATGGTCTATGCCTATCCCCAACAGGAGTTTCGCACTTAGCAAAATTGTGTATTAGTTAGAAGCCATTTAATGTTGTTCTGAATTGATGTTTTTATAACTTCCCAAGTTTGTTGATATAAAGTAATGTTTTCATTTATCCTCCTTTTGTTCATATCAAGCCAGGCCAATACAGCAAGGCAAATATGATTTCTTTGAGCTCGACCCGTGCGTGCCTGACAGCATTCAATACCACAAGTTTGTTTCAATTCTCGATGATAAACTTCTATAGACCAACGCGCCTTAACAATTTTCTCTATTTGCTCACGTGTAGGATTCTCTAAATTAGTTGTTATGTAATCAATGCGACCATTTTTTGCCACAAACTTAAATACCGTAACCCAACCGTATCCACGTAGGTGAATTTTTAGCCCTTCATCGGGAATCTCTAAAGTTTCCAAGCTAACATTACGATTAACTTTTCTATTTTTTCTTAGGTTGGTAACCCATATCCAACCTAAATTACGTATATGTTTTAAATTATCCAAACCACTATACCAAGCATCCATAACTATAGCATCAGGCTTGATACCTCTTTCTTTAGCTAAAGTAAGCATATCACAAAAATGCTCGTTCTTTGTTTTACCATCAGTTTCTTTATCATATATTCTATAATCTACAGGAGTAGATTGATCAATTTGAGTATTGTAATGCAGTAAGTTTACCATTCCTATACCAGGTATAACATCATGTACAGCCCCAGAATATTGATAATTTACAAGCTCGATCCTCTTACTGTCAGGAGTTTCGCACTTAGCAAAATTGTGTATTAGTTAGAAGCCATTTAATGTTGTTCTGAATTGATGTTTTTATAACTTCCCAAGTTTGTTGATATAAAGTAATGTTTTCATTTATCCTCCTTTTGTTCATATCAAGCCAGGCCAATACAGCAAGGCAAATATGATTTCTTTGAGCTCGACCCGTGCGTGCCTGACAGCATTCAATACCACAAGTTTGTTTCAATTCTCGATGATAAACTTCTATAGACCAACGCGCCTTAACAATTTTCTCTATTTGCTCACGTGTAGGATTCTCTAAATTAGTTGTTATGTAATCAATGCGACCATTTTTTGCCACAAACTTAAATACCGTAACCCAACCGTATCCACGTAGGTGAATTTTTAGCCCTTCATCGGGAATCTCTAAAGTTTCCAAGCTAACATTACGATTAACTTTTCTATTTTTTCTTAGGTTGGTAACCCATATCCAACCTAAATTACGTATATGTTTTAAATTATCCAAACCACTATACCAAGCATCCATAACTATAGCATCAGGCTTGATACCTCTTTCTTTAGCTAAAGTAAGCATATCACAAAAATGCTCGTTCTTTGTTTTACCATCAGTTTCTTTATCATATATTCTATAATCTACAGGAGTAGATTGATCAATTTGAGTATTGTAATGCAGTAAGTTTACCATTCCTATACCAGGTATAACATCATGTACAGCCCCAGAATATTGATAATTTACAAGCTCGATCCTCTTACTGTATTGCTTTGACAATAAGGTGTCATCTCCCACTAATAAACAAGGATCTTCCAGATCAATATATTTTGACACTTTGCTATAGATTTCGCTAGGGCGAAAATCCTTACTCTTTAACCATCGACTTGCACTATCGTGCGATAGATCTAATGGACTTACTTCAGATAATGCTTTGCTAGTATATCTTACACTACTTGCTTGTAAGAATGATTTATATAAATCTTTGCTACATTTTGATCTTGTCATTTTTATCTAAAACTATTTTTCTCTAGATTAGCATATTATTTGCTAAGTGCGAAACTCCTGACTGTATTGCTTTGACAATAAGGTGTCATCTCCCACTAATAAACAAGGATCTTCCAGATCAATATATTTTGACACTTTGCTATAGATTTCGCTAGGGCGAAAATCCTTACTCTTTAACCATCGACTTGCACTATCGTGCGATAGATCTAATGGACTTACTTCAGATAATGCTTTGCTAGTATATCTTACACTACTTGCTTGTAAGAATGATTTATATAAATCTTTGCTACATTTTGATCTTGTCATTTTTATCTAAAACTATTTTTCTCTAGATTAGCATATTATTTGCTAAGTGCGAAACTCCTGCCCAATTGGAATGAAGCTATGGCTCATTTTATGATCAAATTTGATGGTAGGATTTAATGGCTCACGAAATTTACACAATTGATGAAACAGAGCCAATAAAGCTTACAAATCCTTGCAATGACGTATTTTTATATAGGCTATCATTTTGTCCCTTAAAATCAAACTATTTCTTATTACAATAATTAGCGGTATAATATTATACTTTGCCATTCCTCCTACTCCTTTGCTTGAAAAGGTAAGTTTTTCGCAAAGAGTATTTGATAGAAATGGCGAGTTAATGCGTATCTCGCTTTCTAAGGATGATAAATATCGAATATTTACTCCGCTTGATGAAGTGCCGCAAAGCTTTATAGAAGCAGTTTTATTATATGAGGATAAGCATTTTTATAAACATTTCGGTATTAATTCCAGCTCTTTAGTCAAAGCTTTTTACTCTACCTATCTAAGAAATGATCGTAAGATAGGCGGCTCTACTATAACAATGCAAGTAGCACGGCTGAAATATGGGATAAATTCCTCTACTATTTTTGGAAAAATTCATCAAATTATCAAAGCTATTCACATAGAGTTACATTATTCGAAAGATGAGATTTTAATGGCTTATCTAAATTTAGTACCTTATGGAAGTAATATTGAAGGGATATCGGCGAGTAGCTATATTTATTTTAATCGTGATCTAAAAAGTTTAAACTTAATTAATATATTAAGTTTAGCTGTCATCCCGCAAAATCCAGTTAAACGAGGTGGTAATAATCTAAACATTTTAGATATGCGGAAATATTTATTTACTAAATGGTTAGAAACTCATCCGCAAGATATTATTTATAAAGAATTGATAAATTTACCAATTAAATTTAGCCAAAGTAAAAACCTACCTTTCATTGCACCACATTTTACTTTAGATATATTAGCAGACAATAATAGTCCAATAATTTATACTACTATTGATAAAAGCCTACAGACTATTTTGGAAAAGCAGGTGCAGCTATATGTTAATGATCAGAAAAAATATGGCATAAATAATGCTGCTGTTATGCTTGTTGATTTTACCACAATGGAGATACTTGCAAGTGTTGGCTCTAGCAATTTTTTTAATAACGATATTTGTGGGCAGATTAATGGTGTTCAAAGCTCTCGGTCTCCTGGCTCTAGCTTAAAGCCTTTTGTATATGCACTTAGTTTTGATCAATCATTAATACATCCATTAACCTTGTTAAAAGATACTCCTACTTACTATGATAATTATAAACCAGAAAATTTTGATAGTAGATTTGCTGGGGGTTTAAGTGCTAGAGAGTCATTAATAAAAAGCCGTAATGTACCCGTTATATTCCTGGCATCTAAATTAAAGAATCCAAATTTTTATGAATTCTTACAACAAACTAAAATCAGTAACTTACGAAAGCCTGAAAGCTATGGCTTGTCTATAGTTCTCGGTACAGCGGAAGTTACTTTAGAGGAGCTTACTACTCTTTATGCTATGCTTGCTAATTTTGGGGTTTACAAGCCGGTTAGGAAAGTGATATCCGAGGCTACGTCATTGCGAGGAGAGGCAAAGCCTCGACGCGGCAATCTAGAACAAGTTAACTTAGAAACTAGATTGCCACGCTCCGAGCAAATGCTCGCAATGACTTTATCACCTGAAGCAAGTTACTTAACGCTTGATATTATCAAAGATACTACAAGACCACTTAATTATAATACAAAAATAAATATACCGGTTTATTGGAAGACGGGAACTTCTAGCTCCTTTAGAGATGGGGTTAGTGTTGGAATATTTGGGAAGTATGTACTTGCTGTTTGGGTTGGAGATTTTAAGGGGCAAACTCATGGATCATTTACTGGTAATGGTTCTGCGGCACCTCTATTTTTTAATATTATAGAATCAATAATTGATCCAAATAAAGACAAAGATTTAATTGCTGCCAAGATAAATGATTTAAATATTACTAAGGTAAAAGTTTGTGCTGATACGGGTGATCTTGATAATGATATGTGTCCGGTAAAAACCGAGACCTTATTTATTAAAGGTAAATCGCCAATAAAACAATCAGGCATTTATAGAAAAATGTTGATATAGCTAACGCGGAAAGGTTTTTACCATAGTTTTTGTATTTACTCACATATTCACCAGATCTAAATCCTATTAAACATTGCTGGACTAACTTTAAAAACTGTTTACGTAAAATTATTGATCAATGCCTAAGTTTTTCCTAATCTGTGGTAGAAACATTTCCGTGTTAGCTATAGATCTAAGAACTAGTATGCCGGCTTGTAATTTTATCGAAGGACAAACAGAATATAAAATCGTAAATTTATGGCCAACCGATATGTTATCAGTTTACCAAAAAGCTGGTATACATATATTACCAAAACCAATACCGGCAAATTATTGTAATAGTTTGATAAATTGGTATCATCAGAAACCTAAAATTACGCATCCGTTAAAAAATTCCATATACTCAATCAAAAATAGTGATAATATAATTTTAAACGCAATTGGTGATAATAAAACTAATAATATTTTTTGGTTTGTTAATAATGAACTAATAGCAGTTGCTAAGCCAAATGAAGCAGTAAAGTGGAAAGCAAAAATTGGTGAGTTTGTTATTAGAGCCATTAATGATAGTGGTCAAAGTGATAGCGTAAAAATTTATATCAAATATTAAATGGTAACTTCAATGTCGAAAACAATAGAAGTCATAATAGGAAGTGAAAGTGAGGATGAAGAAGAGTATTTTGAACCTTTATCAGATGATGTTCATAATTTTAATCTCTCAGGGTTTAATTCCCCGAAGCTCTGCTTCGTGATATACTACTTGAATGGAAGAAAGCAGTTATATACATAAGAGTCATAATGTCACAGTACTAATATATCATTTAGTAACGCCGGCAAAGTATAGAAACGCTAATTTAGGATAAGGGATAGATAAAAAGCTTATAGATAAAGGGTTTAAAGGAGAATGATGCTCCTCGCAGCAGAGCTACGAGGTCCGTCCGCCAAAACTCTACAAGCCTTATAGATAATATGGTTTTAAGACAAGAAGTAATACAACAATCCGTAAGAAAATGATAAAATATGGTCATAAACCTTATGGATTTCAGTCAATGCCAATAGACAACATTATCAAATCGCAAGAACAAGGGAAACTGTTTGGTTATAAATTAAAAGAAGAATTAAACCCAAATAATAAGCTATATAAATTAAGAGAATTAATAAATTGGTCTAGGCTCGAAGAGTGGTTATCAAAAAATGTTTGTATTAAGAAATTTGGTAGAAATAGAAAATGTCATAGAGTGATGCTTGGCATAACGATGCTACAAGCAATGTATAATTTTTCAGATTCATTATCAGAGGAAGAGCTAAAAGAGAATATGTATTGGCAGTATTTCTGCGGGTGGGAATATATAGAAAAAGACATAGCTATCTCGGAAACTAGTATACGACGGTTTCGTAGTGTATTAGGTGAAGCTGGATATAATGAGATATTATCGGAGTTGATCAGGGTTGGGATAAAAACTAACACAATTAAAAAAAAAGATTTGGAATTAATCATCGCTGATACGACTGTACAAATTAAGAATATCAAACACCCACACGATGTTTATTTAATGGATAAAGCTAGGCTTAGCATAGTAAAGCTTTGCAACAGTTTGGGTATACATTTGAATGAAACATACGCTAGAACCTATAAACGCGATATAGTAAAGCTATGGAAATATAAAGAACATAGTAAAGCCAAGAAGCGTTGGAAAATAATGAAGCATTTAAAAATATTACTGGGTCGTTTGATTAGAGTATGTGAGCGTGAGATCAAAAATAAGCAATTAAACTTGTCTCTCAAAAATCAAGAAGTATTGCAAAAAATAAAACAAATACATAACCAATCTGTTTTAAAAAGAGAAGCTAAAAAGCAATATAAAGAAGATAACAAAGTATTATATAGTTTTCATGCCCCTGAAGTAGAGTGTATAGGAAAGGGAAAACGCAACAAGCCATATGAGTTTGGCAATAAAGTAGCGGTAGTAGTAAGTGGTCGTAGAAATTTTGTTTTATCCGCAAAATCGTTTCATAATAATCCTTATGATGGTCATACATTGCATCAGAGCTTTGAAGCAGTAGAGAGTGTCACTGGAATCAAGATAAAGAAATCATTTGTTGATCTTGGGTATAGTGGTAGCAATGTAAAGGAGAAGAGTAAGGTATATACCCCAAAAACGCGGAAGAAGTTGTTACAAGAGGACAAGTCTATGATCAAGAGACGCAGTGCCATAGAACCAATAATAGGTCACTTAAAGCAATATGGTCGGATGGGTAGAAACTTCTTGAAAGGTATGATAGGAGATATTATCAATCCAATAATCTCTGCTATTGGTTTGAATTTACGATGCATTGCAAATCATTTACAAATCGTGTCTAACTCCACATAAATCAAAAATATCATCATGCAAAAACTAGATGAACGATAAAAAATCGTTAACAATAGCTCCATATCAAAATTAGACCAACACAGAAATGTATCAGTAAAAATTAACATAACTTATTAATTTTTATTGAAAATCTTAGCAATTTGTTGTCAAAACTCTATCCCATTACAAATGATCAGGATTTGAAGTGTTTTTGGCGGATAGACTACGAGGTATCTAAAAAAGTTTTAGTTGTTTCTTATGATATCACGAAGCAGAGCTTCGGGGAATTAAACCCTGAGAGATTAAAAAATCTATCATAACTCAACATTAATCTCCTTTAAACCCTTTATCTATAAGCTTTCTATCTATCCCTTATCCTAAATTAGCGTTATCAACAATAACTGTCTGGTACTATTGATCAAGCCACGGCATCCAAAAAAATAATAAAAAATGCTATGCGTTTTACTGGATTGCTTCGTCAATTACTTTGTAATTTCCTCGCAATGACGATCCTCGATCCATGCGGGCAATCCTTAAATCTGAAGTTTTGGCAAAAATTCTAATTTTTCTGACTAAAGTAAAAATTTATATTTAAAGTTAAATATTTAGTGCTTTTATCAGCTTAAAAGCGATATTTCTACAATTTAAAGTAAATTATTTGATATATAATACAAATTATAGATTGATACACTTGCCACTTTTTTTAATAAAAATTTTTTGTCAAAACTTCAGTTAAATATTATCTTTTTACTATTTAGGTCTGTGTTTAGAGCAGATTAATATATTACCTTTAACCTTGGTAATATATACTTTATCTCCTGATTTAGCTTTCTCGTTTGGTACAAGGTAAGCATTCATAATGACCCCAGACCATTTTACTTGTCCAAGGTTTTCTTCTGAAATTAACTCGCTATAAACTTCAGCTTCTTTACCTATCATATCGGAATAGTTTTCATTAGTGGTAGTTTTACTATATACATATTTTTTGAGAGGATAATATAATATACAAAACCATATGAGAGATAATAAACCAAAAAGCGTTATTTGATTGGTTAAGTTAATTAGAGGATAATGATAAATTATAAGAGCGTTTGACAATGCTCCGAATCCAAAAAATAAGAACCCAATATTTGGAATTGCAAAAAATTCTGCAATTATACAAATTACTCCGATTATTAACCAAATTTCAGTTAAGTACTCATTTATCATGAACATAAGTTTTTAAAAATAATATAACATCTGCGATGTCTTGTGGTTTTGATATACCGGCAAAAGACATTTTAGTACCAGGAGCATAGCTACTTGGTTTATGTAAGAAAGCAAATAAACTATCATCATCCCAACTACCTCCAAGAGCTGATAGAGCAGGGGAATATTTATAATCAGATATGCTTGCCTTAGGACGACCTGCTACATCCCATAAATGAGGTCCTATCTTATTTGGACCATCTTTATCAAGAGAATGGCACATTAAGCATTTTTTAGCTATTTCACGACCATTATCAGCATTCGCTGTTTTCATCAATTCCGGTATATTGATTTGGGCTTGTGCTTGCGTGGTAGGTGCTTCTGAAACTTCCTGCACTGCAATACTATAACCTCGATGTTTTGGTTCTAAAACCGGTTTATATAATATATTTGCAATAAACCCAACCATCATGGCAATTAAACTTGCAAACAATATAGCTGCAACAATTTTATTTAGTTCTTTTCCGTTCATATAAAATGTTATAATATGATAATGAAATCTTTTAATTTTTGATAATTTAAACTATAGAGTCGATTAATTCAATGAATAAAGAAAACAATATTAAAAAAAATTTTTCTTTTGATGATTTGGAAATAGAGAAACTAAAAAGTAATTTTGATAAAACTTATCAACAAGAATCTGAAAAGAAAATTTTAGAAAAGCCTTTGGAAACAAAATCTAAAATAGCTCAGTTTTTTGGAAATGTATGGGGTAAATTTAAAAATAGCAAAGTTGGTAAATTTTTAGGGAAGACATTTAAAATAATTGACTTCTTTAAAAATAAATGGGATAAATTTACTCAAAGCAAAGTCGGTAAAATATTACTTAGTAATTCCTTAAATTATGCTATTTCATTAACAGGTGCAGTAATTGCGGTTTCAGGGCTTTTGACACCTGTGTCGCCTATAGTTATAACAGCAGCTGCTGTTACTGCGGTAGGGGTAGGAATTCAAGCTGTAAATGAAACTGTTAAAATACGAAATTTACGTAAACTTCATAAAGAAAATAATTTATTAGTACAAAATAAAAATGCTAAAGCCCAACAAGATTATATATTATCGTTAGAACCTAGATTAAAAGATAGTCTGAAAAGTGAATTATTTACACCACCTAAGAAAGAAAAAGATTTAAATAGTGATAAATATAAAATAAGTAGCAAAAATCTTAAAAGTATTGGTATAGTATTTTCAAATAATATAGCTGGTATAACTTCTGCTATATCTACTGCTATTATTCAAGGAGCAAGCGGTAATGTACTTGGAATTTTAAAAGCGACAGGTTATGGCATAATGACTTCTGTTTCGTTAATTACTGGTGGGCTTAGTGAAAAAGAAAAAAAAGGAATAAAAACAATATTTAAGTTAAACATAAATGAAGAATGTAAAAAGCACGACACGCCAGATTATAAAAATTTAGATCAACTAGAAAAATACACTAAAGAACAAATTCTGCAAACAGCGGTGTTAAAGAAGTTAATCACCGATAAAAGTTATTGGACAATGAAAGATAATGATAGAGAGAGAGAAAAATTTCAGGAGATAAGAAATACATTTATTGGTGAAATAAGAAATAATGGGTTTAATGATTTTTGTAATAAAAATAAAGTATCGTTAAATAGTCTATCCGCCAAAAACACTTCAAATCCTGATCATTTGTAATGGGATAGAGTTTTGACAACAAATTGCTAAGATTTTCAATAAAAATTAATAAGTTATGTTAATTTTTACTGATACATTTCTGTGTTGGTCTAATTTTGATATGGAGCTATTGTTAACGATTTTTTATCGTTCATCTAGTTTTTGCATGATGATATTTTTGATTTATGTGGAGTTAGACACGATTTGTAAATGATTTGCAATGCATCGTAAATTCAAACCAATAGCAGAGATTATTGGATTGATAATATCTCCTATCATACCTTTCAAGAAGTTTCTACCCATCCGACCATATTGCTTTAAGTGACCTATTATTGGTTCTATGGCACTGCGTCTCTTGATCATAGACTTGTCCTCTTGTAACAACTTCTTCCGCGTTTTTGGGGTATATACCTTACTCTTCTCCTTTACATTGCTACCACTATACCCAAGATCAACAAATGATTTCTTTATCTTGATTCCAGTGACACTCTCTACTGCTTCAAAGCTCTGATGCAATGTATGACCATCATAAGGATTATTATGAAACGATTTTGCGGATAAAACAAAATTTCTACGACCACTTACTACTACCGCTACTTTATTGCCAAACTCATATGGCTTGTTGCGTTTTCCCTTTCCTATACACTCTACTTCAGGGGCATGAAAACTATATAATACTTTGTTATCTTCTTTATATTGCTTTTTAGCTTCTCTTTTTAAAACAGATTGGTTATGTATTTGTTTTATTTTTTGCAATACTTCTTGATTTTTGAGAGACAAGTTTAATTGCTTATTTTTGATCTCACGCTCACATACTCTAATCAAACGACCCAGTAATATTTTTAAATGCTTCATTATTTTCCAACGCTTCTTGGCTTTACTATGTTCTTTATATTTCCATAGCTTTACTATATCGCGTTTATAGGTTCTAGCGTATGTTTCATTCAAATGTATACCCAAACTGTTGCAAAGCTTTACTATGCTAAGCCTAGCTTTATCCATTAAATAAACATCGTGTGGGTGTTTGATATTCTTAATTTGTACAGTCGTATCAGCGATGATTAATTCCAAATCTTTTTTTTTAATTGTGTTAGTTTTTATCCCAACCCTGATCAACTCCGATAATATCTCATTATATCCAGCTTCACCTAATACACTACGAAACCGTCGTATACTAGTTTCCGAGATAGCTATGTCTTTTTCTATATATTCCCACCCGCAGAAATACTGCCAATACATATTCTCTTTTAGCTCTTCCTCTGATAATGAATCTGAAAAATTATACATTGCTTGTAGCATCGTTATGCCAAGCATCACTCTATGACATTTTCTATTTCTACCAAATTTCTTAATACAAACATTTTTTGATAACCACTCTTCGAGCCTAGACCAATTTATTAATTCTCTTAATTTATATAGCTTATTATTTGGGTTTAATTCTTCTTTTAATTTATAACAAAACAGTTTCCCTTGTTCTTGCGATTTGATAATGTTGTCTATTGGCATTGACTGAAATCCATAAGGTTTATGACCATATTTTATCATTTTCTTACGGATTGTTGTATTACTTCTTGTCTTAAAACCATATTATCTATAAGGCTTGTAGAGTTTTGGCGGACGGACTAAATATTGAAAAAGAAAGTTACGCCAAAGATATTGGAAGAGTAATGAATCCATTCTATGAGAAGCCTAATAAAGCTCAAGAATATAGTAACTTAGCAAATGTTATGAATAAAAGAAGAAGATCTGCTATATCTCGCTCGCAGTAACAAATTTATGTGAAGTATTATCACTAAATATTCGTTGTAATAACTCGTTATTAAGAGCATGACTAGTTTTATAGCCATTAATCGAGCTTATAATGTTATTACCAGAAGTATATAAATCGCCAAATAGGTCTAATAACTTATGACGCACAAATTCATCTTGATAACGTAATCCATCAGGATTTAAGACTTTATCTTGATCATCTATAGCTATTGTATTCTCGAATGAAACACCTAGAGCAAGTCCTTTACTCTGTAAATAATCACCATCTTTTGTAAAGCCAAAAGTACGAGCATCAGCAATATTATTATTAAAAGATTCTTGCTTTGAAAAGACTAAATTTTGTCTTCCTATAGCTTTACTATTAAAATCAATAGTCAAATCTATTTTCATATGATCAGAAGGTGTACAAGTTAACTCGCAATCTTTATGAGTAGCGGTTACTTCTTTCAGAATTTTTAAATATTTTTTAGGAGCATTTTGTAGCTTTTTTCCAGCACACTCAATCATAAAGACAAAAGGTTTGCTACTGCCATCCATTATAGGAACCTCAGGACCATCTATTTTGATAACAGCATTATCAATTCCGCATCCCCATAATGCAGCCATTATATGTTCAATTGTTGAGACTTGTATTTTGTTGCTATTGCTTATAGTAGTAGAAAGTAAAGTATCAGAAACGTTAAAATATTTTGCTTCAATATAATTATTTTCTGAAGATATATCCGTTCTTATGAAAATAATACCGGTATTTTCTTTAGCAGGCTCAATAGTTAACTGAGTACGTTTCCCAGAGTGAACACCTATTCCGTAACAGCTTACGGGCTTTGATAATGTAACTTGCTGCATTTATAAATACTAATAATGTATACTTAAGATACTAATATTCAATGCTGAATGGTGCAAGTTATATTGTATTACAAATTATTACATATTCAAATTATACATCTTAAGGGTACGGCAAGGAATTTGTCAGAAAAGCTGATTATTTCGTCGCCGTTATAAAGTATAATTCCATTCATAATTAGCGAGGTTAGTGCTTCGGATAAATCTTTCAGTCCTGCAAAATGTTGACTTTGAATAGTTTCTGTACTTTTACACTCTAAACCACAAAATATATCACCTTTATGTAAAAGAAAATCCACTTCTTTTCCTAAATGTGTGCGATAAAACGTTTGTTCTATTCCCGTAGTTAAAGTTAATAACTTCCTTAATTCTGCCCATAACCATGTTTCAAATATTGCTCCGTAATAAGGACTTTTTGGTAATAGATCAGGAGTTGTTATGCCATGTAAATATGATGCATAACCTGAATCATTCATATAAATTTTGGAAGTTTTAAATGATGCTCCTCGCAGCAGAGCTACGAGGTATCTAAAAAAGTTTTAGTTGTTTCTTATGATATCACGAAGCAGAGCTTCGGGGAATTAAACCCTGAGAGATTAATCTTTTAACCTGAATTCTGGATTAGCTAATTTTGAGATATAGCAGGTTTGTTAGGTTTCATACAGTATGCAATTAGGGCGGATAAGATATGTACAAAGGCATTCCAAATTGATCTATGTCTTGTATGTTCGATCTCGAAAGCACCCTTCAGCACACTAAATAGTCCGTCCGCCAAAACTCTAAAAGCCTTATAGGCAATAGGGTTTTAAGGCAAAAATGCATAGTAAAATCCATAAGAAAATGAAAGGTTTTATATCAAAAGCTTATGGAAATACAAAAAAATGACAATAAAAAAATGAATGCATTTTGGGAAATAGTGTGGTTTTTAATACAAAAATTTAAAATCAGCCCTCAAAATTAGAGTAATTTGCTCTAAAATCGCACTATTTTTGGAAATTAGTGACACAAGTGATATTTTTTAGAGTTTTGGCGGAGGGACTAAATACTGTTTCGATAATTGAGCGTTTGCGTAATAATATTTTTTCAAATAATGGCATAAGTTTATTCTTCATTTTCTTCTTTATGCCAGTTACTAACTTGATTCCTTTGCTGTATAGATCATCAAAGAGCTCCTGTTTGATATAACCCTTATCGCCAAACAATAATCCCGTGATATGTTTGGTGATTATCGAAACCGGCGCTCTATCATCTACATTACCAGGCGTTAGTTTTAGACCTTGAATCTCACCTTTTTCGTTAATAACCAAATGTAATTTTAGACCAAAAAACCAACTTTTTGTTGTTTTACCCAAAGCAGCAATACCGGCAAAGACTTTATTACGAGAGATTCTTTTTCGATGACAAACCTCTAAAGATGTGGCGTCAATATAAGAAACTCCCGTAGATTGAGCTGCCTGCATATGGAAAGTTCTATAATTAATTAAGCCAGATATAATCAATTTTTAATCTCTCAGGGTTTAATTCCCCGAAGCTCTGCTTCGTGATATCATAAGAAACAACTAAAACTTTTTTAGATACCTCGTAGCTCTGCTGCGAGGAGCATCATTTAAATATAGATATATCATGGCTCATTTAACGATAGATGAAAGATTTAAAATATACGAAATGAATAAGAGTGGTTATAGCTCGCGATATATAGGGACAAAGATTGGCCGTGATAAAAGGCACTATATGTTATGAACTCAAGAGAATGAGGCATAATTATAGACCAGATAGGGCTAACACACTTGCTTGCAGTTTAAGGCAAGGTAAGAGAAAAAGAAAATTAGATATTGATAATAATTTACGAGCAGAAATAATAAAGCAGTTAACACAGGGTATTTCACCAGATATAATTTCAGGTAGACGTAAACTATCACGAGATACTGTCAATATTTCTACAGAGAGTATATACCAGTTTATTTATACATCTCCTATAGCACAAAGGCAAAAATTATATTTATCTTTAGCAAGAAAAAGGAAAAATAGGTTGCATCATGGTACAAGAATCAGAAACAAAAGAATTACAATACCAAATCGAGTTTCCATTACTGAAAGACCAGAGATAAATAGAAAGATAGCAGCAATAGGTCATTTAGAAGGTGATTTAACTTTTAACAAAGGTAATCAAAGTCGTAATATAGGCGCTCTTGTGGATATCAGAACACAAAAAGTGTTTCTCACTTTAAACCGTTCAAAAAGAACACAAGATGTGATTGGTAACATGAATAAAAAACTTAAACAATTGTCGCATATAATCAAAAGCATAACGTTAGATAATGGCAAAGAATTTACCAATCATGAACAACTATTGCCAAAATCTGAACGAAAAGTATATTTTTGCAATCCTTATTCTCCATGGCAAAAACCATTGATAGAGAAGATTAACTCAATGGTGCACAGAGTATACTCTAAATCTTTAGATATAAAAAAATTAACAATAAAGCAATTACAAGAAATTGAGGATTTTTTAAATAATTTACCAAGAAAAGTGCTCGGTTATAAAACACCCAATGAGGTATGGGAAGAAAATATAAATCTGGCTTAATTAATACTGGAATTTACCATTCAAGAGGTCTACTCTGCCAAATCTTGACCTCATCTATTACTTCATCTGTAATCCTGCTGATTAGGCTCTCACTGATCTCAGCTCCATATAATTCTTGCAATTGTGTTTTAATATCAGACACACTCATACCCTTCGCATATAAGGATATTATCTTTTGGTCTAAGCCATCTATTCTTGTTTGTTTCTTTGAGACTATTATAGGTTCAAATTTACCTTGTCTGTCTCTTGGAACATTTAGCTCTATAGTACCATTCTCACTAATCAGATTCTTACTAAAACTACCATTCCTCGCATTCTCAGTTTCAGCTCTATCATACTTGCTATAACCTAAATGTTCTGACATCTCAGCATGCAGTGCTCGCTCTAAAATACCCTTGGTTCATTCCTTAATTAATCCATTCTGACTTAGTACTGTTTTTAAATCTACTCCGCCTTCTATCAGCAAATCTATTGCTTCATTTATTTTTTTATGCTTCTCTATTTGCATTTCTGTTACCTATATTTTTAATTACTTCTAATATAGGCTCAACAAAAATTTACACAATCATTGCAAAAGACTCTCATTCTATTTTTTAGTATAATGATGCTCCTCGCAGCAGAGCTACGAGGTATCTAAAAAAGTTTTAGTTGTTTCTTATGATATCACGAAGCAGAGCTTCGGGGAATTAAACCCTGAGAGATTAAATACTGATTCAATTAATGATCGTTTACGTAACATAGCTTTATCTTCTAATTCTAGTAAATAATTCTTCATATCCTTGCGAATATTAGTTATCATTCTTAAATTTCTAGAATAGAGTTTAAACCATAACTCTTTACAAATATATGCTTTATCACCAAATACCTTACCTGTTATCTTCTGAGTTATAGATTCAAGAACAGATAAATCAGCTCTATTTGCTTTTGTTATTTTAACAGCTATAATCTCTGCTTTATGATTAATGATTAAATGTAATTTAAATCCCATAAACCAACCATAACTACTCATCCCAACTTTGGCAATTTTACCAAAAACTCTATTACTAGAAGTGCGCTTAGCATGACAAATAGATAGTTTTGTTGAATCAATAAAATATATTCCTGTCAGGAGTTTCGCACTTAGCAAAGTTGCGAATCAGTTAAAAGCCATCTGATATTGTTTTGAATTGATGTTTTTATAACTTCCCAAGTTTGTTGATATAAAGTAATGTTTTCATTTATCCTCCTTTTATTCATATCAAGCCAGGCAAATACTGCAAGGCAAATATGATTTCTTTGAGCTCGGCCCGTGCGTGCCTGACAGCGTTCAATACCACAAGTTTGTTTTAATTCTCGATGATAAACCTCTATAGACCAACGTGCCTTAACAATTTTCTCTATTTGCTCACGTGTGGGATTTTCCAAGTTCGTTGTTATGTAATCAATGCGACCATTCTTTGCCACAAACTTAAATACCGTAACCCAACCGTATCCACGTAGGTGAATTTTTAGCCCCTCATCGGGTATCTCTAAACTTTCCAAGCTAACATTATGATTAACTTTTCTATTTTTCCTTAGGGTGGTAACCCATAGCCAGCCTAAATTACGTATATGTTTTAAATTCTCCAACCCGCTATACCAAGCATCCATGACTATGGCATCAGGATTGAGACCTCTTTCTTTAGCTAAAGTAAGCATATCACAAAAATGCTCATTCTTTGTTTTACCATCAGTGTCTTTATCATATATTCTATAATCTACGGGAGTAGATTGAGCAATTTTAGTATTGTAATGTAGTAAGTTTACCATTCCTATACCAGGTATAACATCATGTACAGCTCCAGAATATTGATAACGTACAAGCTCAATCTTCTGACTGTATTGCTTTGATAATAAGGTGTCATCCCCCACTAATAAACACGGTGCTTCCCAATCTATATATTTTGACACTTCCTTATAGATTTCGCTAGGACGAAAATCCTTACTCTTTAACCATCGACTTGCACTATCGTGAGATAGATCTACTGGACTCACTTCAGATAATGCCTTGCTAGTATATCTGACACTACTTGCTTGTAAAAATGATTTATATAAGTCCTTGCTACATTTTGTTCTTGTCATTTTTATCTAAAACTATTTTTCTCTAGATTAACATACTTTTTGCTAAGTGCGAAACTCCTGGTTATAAAGAAAATGGAGACTACAGCTCAAGACAACATCTGCAAAGTGGACGTGATGCTAGGTTTACTAATAAGGAGAATATAATTGAATTTTTAGCAAATAATCCTGATAGCCGAGCTACAGATATAAGAAATGCAGTAGCGCCCGAGCTGCCAATGAGCACATTTTATGACACGCTTCATAGAATGAAAATTACATATAAAAAAAGAGCCAAAATACAAAGGCAGGGATGAAGAAGCTAGAAAACAATTTGTGGAATATATTGATCAAATAGCATCTGATAAACTTGTGTATTGTGACGAAATGGGGGTAAGTAATAATATAACCATGTTGTACGGATGATCAGAAAGAGGAACAAGAGCTTACTCAGAGCAAGCAGGTTTTGCTACTGAGCGAGTAAATATAGTTGCTGGTTATAATAGGGCACCAAAGGGCTCTGTCTCATCAATTGTGTAAATTTCGTGAACCATTAAATTCTACCATCAAATTTGATCATAAAATGAGCCATAGCTTCATTCCAATTGGGGATAGGCATAGACCATTTTTTGGTAATATAATCAATTGTCAGATATAAAACCTTAAATACTGCGTCATCATTTGGAAAGATGCGTTTATTCTTAGTAACTTTTCTCAATTGGCTATTCAGCGATTCTATCGCATTTGTAGTGTAAATAATCTTACGAATCTCCTTTGGATATTGCAAGAAAATTATCAAATTATCCCAATTATTATACCAAGATTTAGCTATATGCGGATATTGCTTACTCCATTTTTGATCAAATGACTCAAGAGCTAATTCTGCTTCTTTTTCAGTAGCAGAAGTATAGATTAGTTTCAAATCCGCTGCTAATTGCTTTCTATCTTTATATGATACATATTTGAGGCTATTCCTGATCTGATGGACAATACAAATTTGATGTTCAGTTTTCGGATATACTGATGCAATAGCATCAGACATACCAGTTAGATTATCACTACAAGCAATTAAGATATCTTTTACTCCTCGATTCTTCATTTCAGTAAAATTACCAAGCCAAAATTTAGCTCCTTCATTCTCACTTATCCATAAGCCTAAAATATCCAGGAGTTTCGCACTTAGCAAAGTTGCGAATCAGTTAAAAGCCATCTGATATTGTTTTGAATTGATGTTTTTATAACTTCCCAAGTGTGTTGATATAAAGTAATGTTTTCATTTATCCTCCTTTTATTCATATCAAGCCAGGCAAATACTGCAAGGCAAATATGATTTCTTTGAGCTCGGCCCGTGCGTGCCTGACAGCGTTCAATACCACAAGTTTGTTTTAATTCTCGATGATAAACCTCTATAGACCAACGTGCCTTAACAATTTTCTCTATTTGCTCACGTGTGGGATTTTCCAAGTTCGTTGTTATGTAATCAATGCGACCATTCTTTGCCACAAACTTAAATACCGTAACCCAACCGTATCCACGTAGGTGAATTTTTAGCCCCTCATCGGGTATCTCTAAACTTTCCAAGCTAACATTATGATTAACTTTTCTATTTTTCCTTAGGGTGGTAACCCATAGCCAGCCTAAATTACGTATATGTTTTAAATTCTCCAACCCGCTATACCAAGCATCCATGACTATGGCATCAGGATTGAGACCTCTTTCTTTAGCTAAAGTAAGCATATCACAAAAATGCTCATTCTTTGTTTTACCATCAGTGTCTTTATCATATATTCTATAATCTACGGGAGTAGATTGAGCAATTTTAGTATTGTAATGTAGTAAGTTTACCATTCCTATACCAGGTATAACATCATGTACAGCTCCAGAATATTGATAACGTACAAGCTCAATCTTCTGACTGTATTGCTTTGATAATAAGGTGTCATCCCCCACTAATAAACACGGTGCTTCCCAATCTATATATTTTGACACTTCCTTATAGATTTCGCTAGGACGAAAATCCTTACTCTTTAACCATCGACTTGCACTATCGTGAGATAGATCTACTGGACTCACTTCAGATAATGCCTTGCTAGTATATCTGACACTACTTGCTTGTAAAAATGATTTATATAAGTCCTTGCTACATTGTGTTCTTGTCATTTTTATCTAAAACTATTTTTCTCTAGATTAACATACTTTTTGCTAAGTGCGAAACTCCTGCCTGTATCTTCACCTCGTAGTAATTGCAACATTATTGACAATGGCAATATTAACCTTGGCCATAATTGTACTATTCTACTATAACATGGTAAATTAAAGTAACCCTTATATTTATGCGGTAAGTAGTATAAATAATAGTTTTTAAAGTCCTTGCAAGGCGATAGATAAAAATATATGACTATTGTCATCAATTCTGCAAGACTTAATTTTCCTATTCTATGCCTTTGCTAATAATAGACGGTGTTCTATCCATTCTTCATATATTTTACAAAAATTATCTACTAAATAATATACAGTTATGATACATCTTTTCATGTTGAGTTACTGATCTTTTATTAAAAAAATCTATCATAACTCAACATTAATCTCCTTTAAACCCTTTCTCTATAAGCTTTCTATCTATCCCTTATCCTAAATTAGCGTTATTAATCTTATTTGTCATTATAGCTAATACAAATATCAAACAGCTTACTATTGTCCCTATAAATACTCCCCTGAGGTTAAAATATTGTAGAGATAAGGAATAATGTTCCCAAAGTAAAAAAGTTGCTGCTCCGCTTATTGATGATAAAACCATTATCTGTGTTGGTACTCTAATGCTAAAAAGCGTTGTTACTAGCGGCACTAATATTACAGGTCCCCAAAAACCGGTGAAGAATACTACTAAATCTATTACGTTGTTGAATTTTAGGGCAGCAATTATAGCAAGGCTTCCTGTTGCTACGTTAATAATTCGGGCAATTAATAATAGTTTCTGCTCATTTTTTACCTGTAGAATTGGGTTGATTATATCTTTGACAATAGCTATAGAAGTAACGTTTAAGTCAGAATCCGCAGTAGACATAACAGCAGCAAGCAGCCCACTTATGACCAATCCTTGAATTAAAGGTGGGATTATTTGATTAATCAGATAAGGTAATACTAAGCTTGATGGTTGCTCTGGATAAAGTTTATAAGCAATTAAGCCGTTTAAAGTAACACAAATTAAAAAGAATAAATATATAACCGATTTTGTATATATTGCTTTAGTCGTTTGAGTAGGGTTTTTATTAATCAAAGCTCTTTGAATAAAGGTAGGGTATAGATTCATTACGCTAAAGCTTAAAGCAGCAGCGATTATATAAGAAAATAAGTTAGATTGCTTAGTTTCAACAATCAAATCGCCTATAGGATTTATAGAACCAATTTTGTTTAGCCCTATAAAAGTGACAACAGGTATCGCAATTATCATAGCAAAAAATTGCAGTAAATTAGTAAAAACAATAGATTGCAGCCCACCTATTGTAGTGTATATAAGTACTATACTATAGCTTAAAATTACTCCCTCAATATAATTTATTTTTAAAATATATTGAAAAATATAACCGCTGACGCTTATTTGAGCGGCTAAAAATCCAACCGATACAATCACAGAACTAACCCCGCCAATAAAACGACCTAGATTGCCATAATATATACTCATTATATCGCCTATGCTTTCTGCTCCATGATGCTTTGCAATTAGCGGTACTACATAAATAGCGATTATGATATCTATTGGGATAGTAAGTATTAAAGCATAAGCATAATATGCGTGTCCTAAAAAAGCTTTTTCCGTAATACCAAAAGTAGTAGCCCCTCCTACGGAACTTGCAAAAATGGTAGCTATTAATAGCAGCTTGTTATTCTGAACCTTACTCTCTACATTTGCATAATTTTTAAAGCTACTATTTTTAGCTCGGTAATAAATACCTACAGCTAAAATGGATATCAGATATAAGAATACGATAATATTATCGATAGGTATTTTGGGCATTATGAGATTTCTGAATTAAAAACAAGTTATTAATATATCTTATTTATCACAACATAAAAATAAAAAACTCATTAACAATTATTACTGAAGTTTTGACAAAAATTCTAATTTTTCTGACTAAAGTTAAATATTGAGTGCTTTTATCAGCTTAAAAGCGATATTTCTACAATTTAAAGTAAATTATTTGATATATAATACAAATTATAGATTGATACACTCGCCACTTTTTTTAATAAAAATTTTTTGTCAAAACTTCAGCTATAAGTTTGGCTATCTTTTTGTCAAAACTTCAGTATATTACCTATGTAATTTTATTCACTTTACCAATATTATGCAATCTTATCTTGATGGATTATTTTAGGAATACTCACGATTTCTTAGATAGAAAAGAGCATAGTTTTAGTAATTTAATATATATTGTAGAAAATTTTAATGAACAGCATAAATTATTATTACTAAATTATGGTAAGTTTCTTTTAAAATTTTTAGTAAAAGAAGGAAGTTTAGTTGTATTATACTATTTGTTTTATTGCCTGGTATGGAATTCGTAAATATAAACCGAAACTGTTAGCAGAATATAAATTTTTTCTAATAGCTACATTTATTTGCGGTATAATTTTTGCTTTATGGCGACTATATCTATATAGCTTATTTCACTAAGGTCCTTACATGGTGGTAATGTTTAATATGTGGTAAATTCCAGTATTAATTAAGCCAGATTTATATTTTCTTCCCATACCTCATTGGGTGTTTTATAACCGAGCACTTTTCTTGGTAAATTATTTAAAAAATCCTCAATTTCTTGTAATTGCTTTATTGTTAATTTTTTTATATCTAAAGATTTAGAGTATACTCTGTGCACCATTGAGTTAATCTTCTCTATCAATGGTTTTTGCCATGGAGAATAAGGATTGCAAAAATATACTTTTCGTTCAGATTTTGGCAATAGTTGTTCATGATTGGTAAATTCTTTGCCATTATCTAACGTTATGCTTTTGATTATATGCGACAATTGTTTAAGTTTTTTATTCATGTTACCAATCACATCTTGTGTTCTTTTTGAACGGTTTAAAGTGAGAAACACTTTTTGTGTTCTGATATCCACAAGAGCGCCTATATTACGACTTTGATTACCTTTGTTAAAAGTTAAATCACCTTCTAAATGACCTATTGCTGCTATCTTTCTATTTATCTCTGGTCTTTCAGTAATGGAAACTCGATTTGGTATTGTAATTCTTTTGTTTCTGATTCTTGTACCATGATGCAACCTATTTTTCCTTTTTCTTGCTAAAGATAAATATAATTTTTGCCTTTGTGCTATAGGAGATGTATAAATAAACTGGTATATACTCTCTGTAGAAATATTGACAGTATCTCGTGATAGTTTACGTCTACCTGAAATTATATCTGGTGAAATACCCTGTGTTAACTGCTTTATTATTTCTGCTCGTAAATTATTATCAATATCTAATTTTCTTTTTCTCTTACCTTGCCTTAAACTGCAAGCAAGTGTGTTAGCCCTATCTGGTCTATAATTATGCCTCATTCTCTTGAGTTCATAACATATAGTGCTTTTATCACGGCCAATCTTTGTCCCTATATATCGCGAGCTATAACCACTCTTATTCATTTCGTATATTTTAAATCTTTCATCTATCGTTAAATGAGCCATGATATATCTATATTTAAATGATGCTCCTCGCAGCAGAGCTACGAGGTATCTAAAAAAGTTTTAGTTGTTTCTTATGATATCACGAAGCAGAGCTTCGGGGAATTAAACCCTGAGAGATTAAAAATTGATTATATCTGGCTTAATTAATTATAGAACTTTCCAATCAGTATACCCTATAGTATATTTTGACTGTTTTAGTAGTGAAAGTAAGACAAGATAAACTTATTATTAATAAATCAGTATATGTAGCTTTAGGAATAGATTTATCTGGCAGAAAGGATATTTTAGGCTTATGGATAAGTGCGAATGAAGGAGCTAAATTTTGGCTTGGTAATTTTACTGAAATGAAGAATCGAGGAGTAAAAGATATCTTAATTGCTTGTAGTGATAATCTAACTGGTATGTCTGATGCTATTGCATCAGTATATCCGCAAACTGAACATCAAATTTGTATTGTCCATCAGATCAGGAATAGCCTCAAATATGTATCATATAAAGATAGAAAGCAATTAGCAGCGGATTTGAAACTAATCTATACTTCTGCTACTGAAAAAGAAGCAGAATTAGCTCTTGAGTCATTTGATCAAAAATGGAGTAAGCAATATCCGCATATAGCTAAATCTTGGTATAATAATTGGGATAATTTGATAATTTTCTTGCAATATCCAAAGGAGATTCGTAAGATTATTTACACTACAAATGCGATAGAATCGCTGAATAGCCAATTGAGAAAAGTTACTAAGAATAAACGCATCTTTCCAAATGATGACGCAGTATTTAAGGTTTGAGATCTGACAATTGATTATATTACCAAAAAATGGTCTATGCCTATCCCCAATTGGAATGAAGCTATGGCTCATTTTATGATCAAATTTGATGGTAGAATTTAATGGTTCACGAAATTTACACAATTGATGAGACAGAGCCAATAATTTACTTTAAATTGTCGAAATATCTCTTTTAAGCTGATCAAAGCACTAAATATTTAACTTTAAATATAAATTTTTACTTTAGTCAGAAAAATGAGGATTTTTGTCAAAACTTCAGGTAAACGATCATTAATTGAATCAGTATTTAATATACTAAAAAATAGAATGAACCTAGAGCATACAAGGCATAGATCTCCTGTTAATTTCTTGGTGCATATTCTAGCTTGTGTTACTTCTTATACTATCACTAAATCTCGTATAAAACTTGATGCTTTAGCTCCAGAACAACTTCTCTTATCCTAAATTGGCGTTAATAAGGTAGGAGCTATAACAATTTGGGGAATAGCACTACTATATTTACCGCAAACAATAATTACTATAAAGTCCGTCCGCCAAAACTCTACAAGCCTTATAGATAATATGGTTTTAAGACAAGAAGTAATACAACAATCCGTAAGAAAATGATAAAATATGGTCATAAACCTTATGGATTTCAGTCAATGCCAATAGACAACATTATCAAATCGCAAGAACAAGGGAAACTGTTTGGTTATAAATTAAAAGAAGAATTAAACCCAAATAATAAGCTATATAAATTAAGAGAATTAATAAATTGGTCTAGGCTCGAAGAGTGGTTATCAAAAAATGTTTGTATTAAGAAATTTGGTAGAAATAGAAAATGTCATAGAGTGATGCTTGGCATAACGATGCTACAAGCAATGTATAATTTTTCAGATTCATTATCAGAGGAAGAGCTAAAAGAGAATATGTATTGGCAGTATTTCTGCGGGTGGGAATATATAGAAAAAGACATAGCTATCTCGGAAACTAGTATACGACGGTTTCGTAGTGTATTAGGTGAAGCTGGATATAATGAGATATTATCGGAGTTGATCAGGGTTGGGATAAAAACTAACACAATTAAAAAAAAAGATTTGGAATTAATCATCGCTGATACGACTGTACAAATTAAGAATATCAAACACCCACACGATGTTTATTTAATGGATAAAGCTAGGCTTAGCATAGTAAAGCTTTGCAACAGTTTGGGTATACATTTGAATGAAACATACGCTAGAACCTATAAACGCGATATAGTAAAGCTATGGAAATATAAAGAACATAGTAAAGCCAAGAAGCGTTGGAAAATAATGAAGCATTTAAAAATATTACTGGGTCGTTTGATTAGAGTATGTGAGCGTGAGATCAAAAATAAGCAATTAAACTTGTCTCTCAAAAATCAAGAAGTATTGCAAAAAATAAAACAAATACATAACCAATCTGTTTTAAAAAGAGAAGCTAAAAAGCAATATAAAGAAGATAACAAAGTATTATATAGTCCGTCCGCCAAAACTCTACAAGCCTTATAGATAATATGGTTTTAAGACAAGAAGTAATACAACAATCCGTAAGAAAATGATAAAATATGGTCATAAACCTTATGGATTTCAGTCAATGCCAATAGACAACATTATCAAATCGCAAGAACAAGGGAAACTGTTTGGTTATAAATTAAAAGAAGAATTAAACCCAAATAATAAGCTATATAAATTAAGAGAATTAATAAATTGGTCTAGGCTCGAAGAGTGGTTATCAAAAAATGTTTGTATTAAGAAATTTGGTAGAAATAGAAAATGTCATAGAGTGATGCTTGGCATAACGATGCTACAAGCAATGTATAATTTTTCAGATTCATTATCAGAGGAAGAGCTAAAAGAGAATATGTATTGGCAGTATTTCTGCGGGTGGGAATATATAGAAAAAGACATAGCTATCTCGGAAACTAGTATACGACGGTTTCGTAGTGTATTAGGTGAAGCTGGATATAATGAGATATTATCGGAGTTGATCAGGGTTGGGATAAAAACTAACACAATTAAAAAAAAAGATTTGGAATTAATCATCGCTGATACGACTGTACAAATTAAGAATATCAAACACCCACACGATGTTTATTTAATGGATAAAGCTAGGCTTAGCATAGTAAAGCTTTGCAACAGTTTGGGTATACATTTGAATGAAACATACGCTAGAACCTATAAACGCGATATAGTAAAGCTATGGAAATATAAAGAACATAGTAAAGCCAAGAAGCGTTGGAAAATAATGAAGCATTTAAAAATATTACTGGGTCGTTTGATTAGAGTATGTGAGCGTGAGATCAAAAATAAGCAATTAAACTTGTCTCTCAAAAATCAAGAAGTATTGCAAAAAATAAAACAAATACATAACCAATCTGTTTTAAAAAGAGAAGCTAAAAAGCAATATAAAGAAGATAACAAAGTATTATATAGTTTTCATGCCCCTGAAGTAGAGTGTATAGGAAAGGGAAAACGCAACAAGCCATATGAGTTTGGCAATAAAGTAGCGGTAGTAGTAAGTGGTCGTAGAAATTTTGTTTTATCCGCAAAATCGTTTCATAATAATCCTTATGATGGTCATACATTGCATCAGAGCTTTGAAGCAGTAGAGAGTGTCACTGGAATCAAGATAAAGAAATCATTTGTTGATCTTGGGTATAGTGGTAGCAATGTAAAGGAGAAGAGTAAGGTATATACCCCAAAAACGCGGAAGAAGTTGTTACAAGAGGACAAGTCTATGATCAAGAGACGCAGTGCCATAGAACCAATAATAGGTCACTTAAAGCAATATGGTCGGATGGGTAGAAACTTCTTGAAAGGTATGATAGGAGATATTATCAATCCAATAATCTCTGCTATTGGTTTGAATTTACGATGCATTGCAAATCATTTACAAATCGTGTCTAACTCCACATAAATCAAAAATATCATCATGCAAAAACTAGATGAACGATAAAAAATCGTTAACAATAGCTCCATATCAAAATTAGACCAACACAGAAATGTATCAGTAAAAATTAACATAACTTATTAATTTTTATTGAAAATCTTAGCAATTTGTTGTCAAAACTCTATCCCATTACAAATGATCAGGATTTGAAGTGTTTTTGGCGGATAGACTATATAGTTTTCATGCCCCTGAAGTAGAGTGTATAGGAAAGGGAAAACGCAACAAGCCATATGAGTTTGGCAATAAAGTAGCGGTAGTAGTAAGTGGTCGTAGAAATTTTGTTTTATCCGCAAAATCGTTTCATAATAATCCTTATGATGGTCATACATTGCATCAGAGCTTTGAAGCAGTAGAGAGTGTCACTGGAATCAAGATAAAGAAATCATTTGTTGATCTTGGGTATAGTGGTAGCAATGTAAAGGAGAAGAGTAAGGTATATACCCCAAAAACGCGGAAGAAGTTGTTACAAGAGGACAAGTCTATGATCAAGAGACGCAGTGCCATAGAACCAATAATAGGTCACTTAAAGCAATATGGTCGGATGGGTAGAAACTTCTTGAAAGGTATGATAGGAGATATTATCAATCCAATAATCTCTGCTATTGGTTTGAATTTACGATGCATTGCAAATCATTTACAAATCGTGTCTAACTCCACATAAATCAAAAATATCATCATGCAAAAACTAGATGAACGATAAAAAATCGTTAACAATAGCTCCATATCAAAATTAGACCAACACAGAAATGTATCAGTAAAAATTAACATAACTTATTAATTTTTATTGAAAATCTTAGCAATTTGTTGTCAAAACTCTATCCCATTACAAATGATCAGGATTTGAAGTGTTTTTGGCGGATAGACTATAAAATCTTGGATAAATTGGTTAAGTTAAAATGAACGAAATATTAAATGCATTTTTTCATGCAATAATCTTAGCACTTGGCTTAATCGTACCTTTAGGAGTACAGAATATTTTTATATTTAATCAAGGAGCTACACATCAAAAATTTCAAAAAGTTTTACCTAGTATAATATCAGCTTCTATATGCGATACTATTCTTATCTGCTCTGCCGTTTTTGGTTTGTCTTTAATAATTTTTGAAATCCCTACCCTAAAACTTGCTATATTTGTCTTGGGATTTATTTTTTTATTATATATGGGATATAATACTTGGAATCAGCCACCTCTTGATCTTACTAATAACTCGAACGCACTTTCAGCTAAAAAACAGATTCTATTTGCTATATCAGTATCGATATTAAATCCACATGCAATTATGGATACAATAGTAGTAATAGGTACAAGTGCCTTAAAATATCAGGGGCTTACAAAAACTATATTTACTTTAACTTGTGTGCTTGTATCTTGGTTATGGTTTTTCTCTTTAGGTTTTGCTGGTTATATAGCTAACACGGAAATGTTTCTACCACAGATTAGGAAAAACTTAGGCATTGATCAATAATTTTACGTAAACAGTTTTTAAAGTTAGTCCAGCAATGTTTAATAGGATTTAGATCTGGTGAATATGTGAGTAAATACAAAAACTATGGTAAAAACCTTTCCGCGTTAGCTATAATATTAGAAAGCTGAATAAAAGTAGTACAATTTTAGCTATAATTAATAAAATAGCAGCTATTATAATTTGGGCAGTGGCTCTTTATATAGGAATACAAATATTATATGAAATCGGTTTTATTAACTAGAAGCTGGGAGGCTAATTTAGAAACTACCCAGGAAATAGGTAAATATTTTCATTATATTAACTGCCCTATAATTAAGTATAAAACTTTAGATTTTGATGCTAATATTTTAAAAAACTATTCAAATATAATAGTCACTAGCAAATATGCCGCCATAATTATTGCTGAATATGAATTAAATCATAACATTTGGGTAGTGGGTGATAAATCAAGAGAGATATTAATAAATAAAGGCTTTAAAATAGCCTATGCCGGTAAAAACGTCGATGATTTGATGCAGCATTTTCCGGATGATTTGTATGAACAAGCTATATATCTATCTTCAAATGAAATCACTAAAGATTTGCCTGATAAAATAAAACGTTATATTATTTATAATGTAGAATATTTAAATGAGCTTCCATTATCTGTTGTAAAAGAACTTAAAAATTCTATTGATTTTATTTTACTTTATTCTCAAAATAGTGCTAAGACTTTGTTAAAGTTATTGAGTGAAAATAATTTATTAGAATATTTACAAAATAGTTTAGTCGTAGCTATAAGTTTAAAAGTTGCAAATATAGTTAGACCTTTTTTTAAAAATGTGGTTTATTGTGATGACCAAAATCCTAACGATTTAATCAAATTATTATTTGAAAATGCAAAAATTCAATAGTTTATTTAAAAGCAGGAATCTCTTTCTCATAGTGATAGTAATATTTACTTTATCTTCTTTCACGCTTTATAACAATAAGAGCGATATTTTCAAATTATTTAAAAGCGAAAATAAAAATTTAAGTCACACTCTTGAGACCTCAGAGGAAGATAAATCAAACATTAAAGAAACAAAAGAAGAAGCCCCTTTATTATCTACTAAAACATTTTTTAATTATGTAAATTCCTTAAAATTCCCTGAAGCTCCTACTGCTGCATCAGAACAAAAACCTGAGCCTCAGCCTAAAATATATTCACCTGATTATATTCATTATCTGCTAAATGCAAATCTACTAACATATAATTTTTTGCAAGATCAGGAATATAGTAAAGAATTAACAGTTTTAAAATCTCTGCCGCTCCCTCAGGATATAAAAAATATTTTAGCAAATTTAGAAGAATATAATAATAATTACCTTATTTCTAAATCTGAAAGAGTAGAAGTAATTTTCCCATTAAATCATAAATGGCTTGAAAAATTTGTTAAAATCGAGAAAAAGCCTTCTAATATAACTATAAAAGAACAAGATAAATCCTTGATCCTCGAACAATTAAAATATCTAATTAATTTTCTTTATTCAGAAAAATTTATGCAGGAGTTTATAAATAAAGATGTTTAGATTATTATTAATATGTGCTGCTCTTTTTCTTCTTTATTTTGGCTTTACCTTAACGCAAAGCTTTGATTCAAAGGTTTTCATTAGTTTATATAATTATAATATTGAAACTACTTTTTTCTTTAGTCTAATTAGCTTAATTCTATTAATAGTACTTGGTTTTATCATAATAAGATTTTTGATATTAATTATAGATTTACCAATTAAGATACATAATGTTTTTAGTAATCGTAAAATCAATAATGATAGATATTCATTAGTTCTAGCCTTTGCAAAATATATTACTGGTAATAAAGCTAAAGCAGGCTCTATTGCCCGCAAGAATTCATCTTGTGAAAATTTAAAAGAATTTCATAACTTAATTTTAGCCGAAACAGAAGAGGATGTAGATAAGAAAATCGCTTATTTGCAAAATATTTCTAAATCAAAAGAATTTGCTTTTTACAGCAATAAAAATTTAGCCAGACTTTATTACGATAAAGGACTTTATCAAGAAGCTGAGAATTATGCTATTAAAGCTTATAATTTAAATGAATATGATGCAGATAATTTAGTTACTTTAGCTTATTGTTACGGGCAACTTGCTTTATGGCCTAAATTTACTTTTATCACAAATAAAATTGCCAAACTTCATAAAGCTATACCTATTTCAGACAATTTAAAAATTGCTGATTACTATTTACTGGCAAATGATGCAGAATATTTAGAGTCGGCTATAAACACCAATTTTGTAAATATCCCTTTGCTAGAACTTTATTTGAATTCAAATAATAATCTGAATGATAAGAAAAAGATCAAAATATTGAAAGATGCTTTTCAGATGATGCCGTCTCTAGAAAGAGTAAAGCTCTTTAAAAAATTCACTACCCTATCAGACGAACAAGTTTATGAAGAACTAAACAACCCTCAGCTATAAGCTGAGGGGTTATACAGTGGAATCGATTAGAAATCGATCATCATTTGCTGGCTCACCTTCTTGTTCATCAATATACTGCTGTATCATTTCGTCAGTAATATTACCTGAACTCACTGCCATATATCCTTTAGCCCAAAAATGATTACCCCAAAATTGTTTCCTTACATGACTGAAGTTTTGACAAAAATTCTAATTTTTCTGACTAAAATAAAAATTTATATTTAAAGTTAAATATTTAGTGCTTTTATCAGCTTAAAAGCGATATTTCTACAATTTAAAGTAAATTATTTGATATATAATACAAATTATAGATTGATACACTCGCCACTTTTTTTAGTTAATCACCCTGCATTGTAAATGCAGGGCTTAAGATTACGGCATAAATGCCTTAGCTATAGCTAGTTTTCAACTTGAAAGTTTCCAAACTTATCATCTCTCGATTCATGTTTATCAATATAATCCTTAATCATTTTGTCAGTCACATTGCCTGTGGTTCTGACAAAATATCCAACAGCCCATAAGTGTTTACCCCAATACTGTTGCCGTAATTCTGGAAATTCCTGCTGAATCTTCCTTGAACTCTTTCCTTTTAGATACTGTACCACCTTACTAATACTTTGATAAGGTGGCACAGATACATAGATATGTACGTGATTTGAAGCTATCTTCCCTCTTAATATCTCTACACCATTATTCTTACATATCTCTTGGATTAGGTCCTTGACTCTCCTACCAATATATTATAGCGATATTTAGTCACCCATACTATATGATAAGTGCAATCGTAAACTGTGTGGCTTAGCTTCTTGTAATACTGCATCTCTTCATTCTATATGTTAAAACGACGCACTGCAAGTGCGGGGTTTTTCTCCCAAATTTGGGACAATAAAAATTTTTTGTCACAACTTCAGTCTTGAGCTACTCCCTTTTAGATATTGTACAAGCTTACTTAAAACCACTTGAGGACGGTATGAAATAAATATATGAAACCTGAATTCTGGATTAATCTAGGTTTGGAAGTAAGTATTTACAAGGGATAGAAGATTGACTAACGAATATTAGAATTACCCTCAACGAACATTAAAATTACCTATAAAAAAGAAGTAACTATGGACAGTAAAATCGAATAAAAATTTATTTTTAAATATTTAAATATTATTCGAGAATTACTGATGACATGTACAAATAACCAAGTAGGTATTTTAATGCAAAAGATCAAAAAATATAATCAGATAATTTCTGCTGCAAAAGCAGGTATGAGTGTAAAAACGGCACGTAAGTATTTACGTATTAATAAGTATCCAAGCGAATTACGCACAATACGTAAATATAGGACACGTAAGGATCCATTTGTGAAGCACTGGGATGAAATAGAATCAATGCTAGAATCAGCACCGGAGTTGCAAGCAACTACCATATTAGCATATTTGACAGAAAAGTATCATGGGAATTATAATGGGAAGCAATTACGCTGTTTGCAGAAAAGGTTGAAACAATGGAGAGCTGCACATGGTAAGGATAAGACAGTAATCTTTTTACAAAATATTCTTCCTGGCAAACAGAGTCAGTCTGATTGGACCAATATGAATCAATTGGGTATTTGTATTGGTGGGCAACCATATCCTCACTTACTATTTCATTTTATGTTGCCTTATTCATGTTGGGAAACTTTTAGCATATGCCATAGTGAAAGTTTTGATACATTAGCATCAGGGTTTGAAAAAGCTGTATGGGAGTTAGGTGGAGTTTTACCAGAGCATCGTACAGATAATTTAAGTGCAGCTACCAAGCAATGTGGTAATAGTAGACAATTTACAGAAAGATGGCAAGAATTGCTTGGTTATTACAATGTTGCACCATCGCGAAATAATCCAGGCGTCAGTCATGAAAATGGTTCTGTTGAAAAAAGTCATGATACATTTAAGCAAGCAGTGAATCAACATCTGCTATTACGTGGATCACGTAATTTTGTTGATTTAAAAGCTTATGAATTATTCCTTACACAAATTAAAGAAAAGCGAAATAGCTGTAGAAAAGAAAAATTAGCTGAAGAATTAGTTCTGATGAACGAACATTAGAATTACCCATGACGAATATTAAAATTACCCATTTTTGAGTAAAAAATATTGTCTAAAGTGTTACATTATTATCCTCCGATTTTATAGTTAATTTTTTGCCTTTAGCTGTAGCGATTCTATAACTTTCAGTATTGAGTTCAAGAATTGAAGAATGGTGAACCAATCTGTCAATAACTGCTGACGTAGTCATTTCATCTTTAAAAATAGTATTCCATTTTGCAAAAACTAAATTGCTAGTAATTAATCTCTCAGGGTTTAATTCCCCGAAGCTCTGCTTCGTGATATCATAAGAAACAACTAAAACTTTTTTAGATACCTCGTAGCTCTGCTGCGAGGAGCATCATTTACACTACGCATTTCATAACGTTCAGCTAATAACCTGAATTCTGGATTAATCTAGGTTTGGAAGTAAGTATTTACAAGGGATAGAAGATACTCTATATAATTTTTAGCAAAAAAACAAGAGTATCCCCATGAAGAAAGATATTACTGCATTATTTTGTTTTGTCGATGATTTTTGTAAAATTAGCGAGCAGTGGAATGATGTGTAGAAGTTAAGATTTGATCTTACAGACACTATAAATTTTGCCCCTGATTGTCAGTTAAATTTTGACTGTCAGATACATATTCAAGATACAAGATTTCATTATTCTTTTCAACAGCTAATTTCTTACTATCCTTAAAAGTTTGCATAGGAGTTTTTCCATAACAATATTTACCAGAATGAGGTCTTTCATTATTGAAATACTCTAGCCAGATATCAAGATCTAATTGTAGGTCATCAAGAGCTGTATAAATCTTTTTCCGCATAGCTGTATCAAAGAATTCTTGTTTCATGGTTTTATTAAAACGCTCACACATACCGTTTGTTTGAGGAGAATATGCTTTAGTAGTAGTATGCTCTATACCTTCGATACTTAGAAATAATTCAAAAGCATGATGCTCTATATTCCCCTTATATTCTGACCCACGATCTGTCAGAATACGAAGTATTGGTATCCCTTGAGTCTCATACCATGGTAACACTCGGTCATTAAGCATATCAGCAGCAGTTAAAGCTGTTTTATCAGTATATAGTTTAACATCAGCTACTCTGCTGTAGCTATCAATAAATACCTGAGAATAAACCTTACCTATACCCTTAAAGTTGCCTACATAATATGTATCTTGGCATCCTAGATACCCTGGATGCTGTGTCTCAATTTCTCCATGAGCTTCTTTTTCATTACGACGCTTCTCTAGCACTTGTAATTGTGCCTCAGTAAGCACAATACCATCTTGAGCCATTTTTGCTTCTAATGCTTTAAGTCTTTTACTGATGTTGTTTAAATCATTACGTAACCAAATTGATCTTACTCCCCCAGGTGATACAAGTACACCTGTCTTTTTAAGCTCATTTGATACTCTTAGCTGACCATATGCTGGATATTCTATTGCCATATCTAGTACTGCTTTCTCTACAGCAGGATCAACTCTATTCGCTATTATTGGCTTTCTTCGACTAATTTCATACAACGCTTCTTCGCCACCAGTTTCATACAGTTCTTTAAATCTGTAATAACTATCTCTACTATATCCCATCGCTTTACATGCTGATGATATACTACCAAGGCTCTTAGCTAATTCAAGTAAACCTAATTTTGGTTTTATTATTTTTTGATTTAAGTTCATTCTTTATCTCCATTTAATAATTAATTTATTTTACTAAATGTAAGATATAATCTCAACTATTACAAATGATGCTCCTCGCAGCAGAGCTACGAGGTATCTATCCAAAAAGCTTTAACTGTTTTTGTTGCAATGCTTTATAAGAAGGTTTGCCTGAACCTTGATTCTGTACATAATTACGTAATTTCTGCTCATCACCATGTTTACCTACTGTGCTCATAAAATATCCTTTACTCCAAAACTCACTTCCCCATAATTTTTCTTTAAGATTTGGATATTTCTCAAACATTTTCTTAGAAGTAATACTTTTTATGATTTGAGTTATTTTTGTTGGGCTATACATTGGTATTGATGTAATAAAAAATGTACGTGATCTTTATCTACTCCTATTTCTAAAAATCTAATTTCATAACGATCTTCTATGTGCTCACAAATTTTACACAAATAATCATCTAGTTCTTGATTGAATATTACTCTTCTATACTTTGCCGGCGTTACTAAATGATATATTAGTACTGTGACATTATGACTCTTATGTATATAACTGCTTTCTTCCATTCAAGTAGTATATCACGAAGCAGAGCTTCGGGGAATTAAACCCTGAGAGATTAATGGTAGAAATGATTTATTAATCCACTGCTCGCTAATTTTACAAAAATCATCGACAAAACAAAATAATGCAGTAATATCTTTCTTCATGGGGATACTCTTGTTTTTTTGCTAAAAATTATATAGAGTATCTTCTATCCCTTGTAAATACTTACTTCCAAACCTAGATTAATCCAGAATTCAGGTTTAAAATTACCTACATAATACGTATCCTGACATCCTAGATAACCTGGATGCTGCGTCTCAATTTTTCCATGTGCTTCTTTTTCATTACGACGCTTCTCTAGTACTTGTAACTGAGCTTCAGTAAGAACAATCCCATCTTGAGCCATCTTTGCTTCTAATCTGCAGTTTTGACAAAAATTCTAATTTTTCTGACTAAAGTAAAAATTTATATTTAAAGTTAAATATTTAGTGCTTTTATCAGCTTAAAAGCGCTATTTCTACAATTTAAAGTAAATTATTGGATATATAATACAAATTATAGATTGATACACTCGCCACTTTTTTTAATAAAAATTTTTTGTCAAAACTTCAGTTAATTGGGAAGACTCCTTGTTTTTAACCAGGTGTCCATATATGACGGTGCCACTATTGTGCCTAATCATTTTACCAACTCTTCATGTTAAAGAAATATACCTATCTATTTCGAGATTTGTTAATATTGATATTTGGCTTAGTAGGAATAGGAGGTTTTTTGGGCACAGGTATATGGTTTTGTGTACTAATATTATTAAAATACTTGGTACGCTCACGTACTCAGGAGTTTCGCACTTAGCAAAAAGTATGTTAATCTAGAGAAAAATAGTTTTAGATAAAAATGACAAGAACAAAATGTAGCAAGGACTTATATAAATCATTTTTACAAGCAAGTAGTGTCAGATATACTAGCAAGGCATTATCTGAAGTGAGTCCAGTAGATCTATCTCACGATAGTGCAAGTCGATGGTTAAAGAGTAAGGATTTTCGTCCTAGCGAAATCTATAAGGAAGTGTCAAAATATATAGATTGGGAAGCACCGTGTTTATTAGTGGGGGATGACACCTTATTATCAAAGCAATACAGTCAGAAGATTGAGCTTGTACGTTATCAATATTCTGGAGCTGTACATGATGTTATACCTGGTATAGGAATGGTAAACTTACTACATTACAATACTAAAATTGCTCAATCTACTCCCGTAGATTATAGAATATATGATAAAGACACTGATGGTAAAACAAAGAATGAGCATTTTTGTGATATGCTTACTTTAGCTAAAGAAAGAGGTCTCAATCCTGATGCCATAGTCATGGATGCTTGGTATAGCGGGTTGAAGAATTTAAAACATATACGTAATTTAGGCTGGCTATGGGTTACCACCCTAAGGAAAAATAGAAAAGTTAATCATAATGTTAGCTTGGAAAGTTTAGAGATACCCGATGAGGGGCTAAAAATTCACCTACGTGGATACGGTTGGGTTACGGTATTTAAGTTTGTGGCAAAGAATGGTCGCATTGATTACATAACAACGAACTTGGACAATCCCACACGTGAGCAAATAGAGAAAATTGTTAAGGCACGTTGGTCTATAGAGGTTTATCATCGAGAATTAAAACAAACTTGTGGTATTGAACGCTGTCAGGCACGCACGGGCCGAGCTCAAAGAAATCATATTTGCCTTGCAGTATTTGCCTGGCTTGATATGAATAAAAGGAGGATAAATGAAAACATTACTTTATATCAACAAACTTGGGAAGTTATAAAAACATCAATTCAAAACAATATCAGATGGCTTTTAACTGATTCGCAACTTTGCTAAGTGCGAAACTCCTGGTACTGATTCTATGCTCGGCTCTTTAATTATTATTGGTTTTGGTACTTGCTTTTTGTCCTCTAAAAAAGTAGTTTTATGCCATTTATCTAGCTTAGCCGATACTGCAGTTAAAATTTTAGATACTAAAGAATTATGCCCTTCTCTCAAATCAGTAATACTATCGCTTCGTGAAGCAATGAGAGAACCAATGCCACTATCAGCTTGGGATTTTATAGATATATCTTCATCAAGTAATACATTAGCCCCTTCAGCTGTAAAAACATATCCCGCACTAGTATTTTTATAACCAGTCCATCTTATTTGGGTGGAGGGTGGTAATAAATACTCTAACTCATCTGGTCTCTGAGAAATTGCAGAAATACTTTTGCCACGTACATTCTTATAAATAATTCTTACATTTTTTTTATTAGATTCTGTATCTATTTTTAGATTAGGGGCAAGAGATGTACTGATAAAACCTTTTTCTTGCGATATTATATGTTCCTGTGCGTTCTTAATTAATTGGTTAAGGTTATACTTATCTTGATTCCGTATAACTTGAGGTAGATGAATATCTGGTAACTTATTTAATCCATGAGAAGCTATTGCTGTATTCAGCATTGCACTAGCAATCTGATTAGTTTTCATAGCGTCAGTATCTCTTAATAGTAACGACATAGTTTTATAGTGAACTCCAGTATATTTATATATAGCTAGCATTTCACCATAATCTAAAGTACTTAAGCTAGCTGCTTGTTGAATATCCGCTTCTTTAATACGCTCTTGAAATTCTTTATAACTGGGAGGAGAAAGATTAATTTTGGTATTAGTAGCATATTTTTGAATATCTTCCTTAGAAATAGATAAATGGTTAAAATTAACATTATTCAGTAAGTTTTTAAGATTTATTGTTTTACCTTTTCTATTTAATAAAATCTGTCCATTGCTTTTTGAGAAAGAGATATTTTTAGTATTATTTTCATAATCTTGAATTATATCGTGAATAATTTCCTCAAATATTTGAGTATCCTTACTTTTATTTAAAGGCCCATATTGGTAAGACATATGTTTATCTTTAGAGACATTTTCGAATGCTTTGTGCAAATTATTTTCTTTTAATAATTTTTCTACTTTATCAATATACTTATTCATAAAAATACTCTTCTAAGAATTAATCTTTATATTCAGATATTTTATCAAAACTTACGCTATGTTATAGGAAATATGCTAAACACCCTTATTACAAAGCTATGTTTTTATAGCGGATTACTTTATAACATCCCTTAATTCATGGGCATTACATCAAACATAGCGTAAGTTTTGTTATAAAACTGAAGTTTTGACAAAAATTCTAATTTTTCTGACTAAAGTAAAAATTTATATTTAAAGTTAAATATTTAGTGCTTTTATCAGCTTAAAAGCGATATTTCTACAATTTAAAGTAAATTATTGGATATATAATACAAATTATAGATTGATACACTCGCCACTTTTTTTAATAAAAATTTTTTGTCAAAACTTCAGTATAAAAGATTCATATAATTTAATATATAATAAATACCAAATAATTAAAATATTTTAATAAAATAGAAATGTAAAATTTAATGTTATCGTATTAAGGATATAGATATGAAAAATTATAGTTTATTAGTAATAAATAATTATATATATTATATAATGTTAACTCTAAAAAGAGAATAGAATGAAAGAAAATCCAGATTATAATATAGTTTTAAGTCAAGAATCTTTAGAAAAAATCATTTCGTATAAAAATGATATCATCTCACTCTCTATAGAGCCTGGAGGATACTTAAAGAAATCCATAGATAAAGTAATACAAACGGGAACTTCTCTTGAAGAAATATCTAATGAACAATTTATAGAATTATTGTTATCCACTAAGAAGCCAAAAATTTTTGCTGAAAGTGAAATATTATGTAATGGTACAGATTGGAATCGTAAAGAATTGCAAATATTAGGTGACATTAATATCACTATGCCTGTTCAAGTATATGATAATGGTGCATGGTCTCCATCTGATAACAATTTCTTGAAACATATAACACCTTTAAATGCTGAGCTATTATTTACTCCTGGTGCATTACTTCAGGGCAATATAACAGGTAATATTATTAAAGGGCATATGGTTCCAGGGGTAACCCCAGATTTTGAAGAAGTAGTAGATGGCAATAGACTTAATCAGGATAAATATACCAAATTAGTAAACAGAAGATTAACCCCTATTTTAACTCATGCTAATGAAAGTGCTAAGAAAAATGGAATATCTGCTATAATCACTCTACCAGGCATAGGATGTGGCACATTTGCAGGTCGATTTATAGCTAACGCGGAAAGGTTTTTACCATAGTTTTTGTATTTACTCACATATTCACCAGATCTAAATCCTATTAAACATTGCTGGACTAACTTTAAAAACTGTTTACGTAAAATTATTGATCAATGCCTAAGTTTTTCCTAATCTGTGGTAGAAACATTTCCGTGTTAGCTATAGAGGTAAAATGGGAGAATGTTTGAATAAGGCATTACAAAATATTATAACAAAAAACGCAAATAATTATTCTAATATTGCTTGCATATATTATGATCCTTTTGATGAATGTGCTAATCAAGAGAAAAATATAAATGGTATAAAATACCGTGTTAGACCTGCTAAAGATAATCTTAGTAAAGCCCAACTATCTCATCCCATAGATTACCAAGAACAAGGTGATGATTTCTCAAATTTAAAGCTATATAAAATTGTTGCATGGGATCATGCGTCCTTTCCGGGGAATGATTATTTTATAGGTAGTAGAAATACAGATGATGGGGTTGCTGCCGCAGCTACCAATTCTATGGAAGTAATTACTAACATCAAAGGTGAATATAAGGATGGTTATTATCTTCCTCCTAGTGGAAATAAAAATTGGCAACAGGTGGTAAAAGCCAATAATACTCATTTAATTGCAAAAAATAATGTGAAAATTGTAACGTCTGATGGTGCTTATGTAAAACTAAAAGAATTTGAAAAAAATATGCAACAATTAACACACATAAGTCAGAAATTAACCAATTTAAATATAGAAAAACAGGACCAAGATATTATAGATAAGGCAAAGAAGCACGTTAATACTGTGGTATCCAATACTCATCACACTACTCCTCCTACTATTCCTAACAAAAGGGCCACTTCACCTAAGAGGTATAAGTAAAAATGGCGAGTCTTTTGCAATGATGCTCCTCGCAGCAGAGCTACGAGGTATCTATCCAAAAAGCTTTAACCGCATAGCGAAAATCTAGGGAGCTTGCTCCCTAGATGGATAGCGTTATAATATAAACGCTAATTTAGGATAAGGGATAGATAGAAAGCTTATAGATAAAGGGTTTAAAGGAGATTAATGTTGAGTTATGATAGATTTTTTTAATAAAAGATCAGTAACTCAACATGAAAAGATGTATCATAACTGTATATTATTTAGTAGATAATTTTTGTAAAATATATGAAGAATGGATAGAACACCGTCTATTATCAACAAATCAGCAAAGGCATAGAATAGGAAAATTAAGTCTTGCAGAATTGATGACAATAGTCATATATTTTTATCTATCGCCTTGCAAGGACTTTAAAAACTATTATTTATACTACTTACCGCATAAATATAAGGGTTACTTTAATTTACCATGTTATAGTAGAATAGTACAATTATGGCCAAGGTTAATATTGCCATTGTCAATAATGTTGCAATTACTACGAGGTGAAGATACAGGAATATATTTTATTGATTCAACAAAACTATCTATTTGTCATGCTAAGCGCACTTCTAGTAATAGAGTTTTTGGTAAAATTGCCAAAGTTGGGATGAGTAGTTATGGTTGGTTTATGGGATTTAAATTACATTTAATCATAAAGCAGAGATTATAGCTGTTAAAATAACAAAAGCAAATAGAGCTGATTTATCTGTTCTTGAATCTATCACTCAGAAGATAACAGGTAAGGTATTTGGTGATAAAGCATATATTTGTAAAGAGTTATGGTTTAAACTCTATTCTAGAAATTTAAGAATGATAACTAATATTCGCAAGGATATGAAGAATTATTTACTAGAATTAGAAGATAAAGCTATGTTACGTAAACGATCATTAATTGAATCAGTATTTAATATACTAAAAAATAGAATGAACCTAGAGCATACAAGGCATAGATCTCCTGTTAATTTCTTGGTGCATATTCTAGCTTGTGTTACTTCTTATGCTATCACTAAATCTCGTATAAAACTTGATGCTTTAGCTCCAGAACAACTTCTCTTATCCTAAATTGGCGTTATAAGCGTTGGCATATTATAATTTAGTAGAATGGAATTGAGGCGTAATAGTCATCATGTTTTTAGAATAATGTATCACTTTGTGTGGATACCAAAATCAACTAAACGCAATGGATAAAATTGAAAAAGAAACAAAGCAGTTTAACCTGTTTTGAAACTCGGTCGCTTGCGGCCGAGTTCTTCATCTGTTTTTGTTGAAATGCTTTATAAGAAGGTTTGCCTGAACCTTGATTCTGTATATAATGACGTAATTTCTGCTCATCACCATGTTTACACCCTACTGACCTGAATTCTGGATTAATCTAGGTTTGGAAGTAAGTATTTACAAGGGATAGAAGATATTCTATATAATTTTTAGCAAAAAAACAAGAGTATCCCCATGAAGAAAGATATTACTGCATTATTTTGTTTTGTCGATGATTTTTGTAAAATTAGCGAGCAGTGGATTAATAAATCATTTCTACCATTAATTAATAAAAACCCTACAAGAAAGCCTGAAATAAGCTATTCTGAGCTGTTAACAATAGTGCTTTTATACCATCAATCACCTTGTAAAAACTTTAAATATTTTTATATGTCCTATCTACAATTATATAAATCAGACTTTGTAACTCTTCCATCATATACTCGTTTTATAGCTCTAAAACCAAGAGTTCTGAGTTATTTAGTTTTATTACTTGAATGGTATATGCAGGCAGCTCAATCTACGGGAGTTTCTTATATTGACGCCACATCTTTAGAGGTTTGTCATCGAAAAAGAATCTCTCGTAATAAAGTCTTTGCCGGTATTGCTGCTTTGGGTAAAACAACAAAAAGTTGGTTTTTTGGTCTAAAATTACATTTGGTTATTAACGAAAAAGGTGAGATTCAAGGTCTAAAACTAACGCCTGGTAATGTAGATGATAGAGCGCCGGTTTCGATAATCACCAAACATATCACGGGATTATTGTTTGGCGATAAGGGTTATATCAAACAGGAGCTCTTTGATGATCTATACAGCAAAGGAATCAAGTTAGTAACTGGCATAAAGAAGAAAATGAAGAATAAACTTATGCCATTATTTGAAAAAATATTATTACGCAAACGCTCAATTATCGAAACAGTATTTAGTGTGCTGAAGGGTGCTTTCGAGATCGAACATACAAGACATAGATCAATTTGGAATGCCTTTGTACATATCTTATCCGCCCTAATTGCATACTGTATGAAACCTAACAAACCTGCTATATCTATAATGGACTAATGGTATGGACCTCCTGATATAGAGAATGAAAAGCAGTTGCTAATCTTCTAGGGTTAATATTTAACATATTAAAACAACAATTAAGGAGGTCCATATGGAGGTTACTACAATTGGTATAGATATTGCAAAAAGAATTTTTCAAATTCATGGTGTAGATAAAAATGGCAAGACAGTATTAAAGAAAAAATTGATGAGAGATCAGGTTTTGACATTTATGGCTAATTTACCACAATGTTTAGTAGGGATGGAAGCTTGTGGTGGTTCTAGTTATTGGGCAAGAGAAATAACTAAATTAGGGCATGAAGTAAAACTAATGGCACCGCAATTTGTCAAACCATATGTTAAAACTAATAAAAATGATCAAGCAGATGCTGAAGCGATATGTGAAGCCGTGACAAGACCTAATATGAGATTTGTTGCAATTAAAACTATAGAGCAACAAGAAATTTTATCAATACATAGGGTAAGAGAGAGATTGGTAAAAAATCGTACAGCACTTGCTAATGAAATTAGGGGGCTACTACATGAGTTTGGTTTTATTGTTCCTCAAGGCATTAATAAGGTTATCACAAAATTAATTGAGATTTTAGATGCAGGGAAATTAAGCCAGTTAAGTTATCAAACATTTAGTGAACTAAAAGAAGAATTCTTAGATAATAACAGAAAAATAAAAGAGATAGAAAAACGATTAACAATGATAGCAAGTAACCTAACTCAATATCAACGATTAAGAGCTATACCTGGTCTTGGTTTAATTACTGCTACTGCTTTAATAGCATCAATAGGTAATGCTACAAGTTTTGAGAATGGCAGGCAATTATCGGCATGGCTAGGATTAGTGCCAAGACAACATTCAAGTGGTGGGAAGGATAAGCTGCTGGGAATTAGCAAGCGAGGTGATGTATACTTACGCACTTTATTAATTCAAGGGGCTAGAGCTGTACTAAATGCCAAGATAAGATTTACATCGGAAGAACAGAAATCTAAAAAAGATTTTAGCCAATTTACGAAATGGATGTTTAATTTATCTGAGCGAAGTAGCCATAATAAAACGACAGTTGCCATAGCTAATAAGTTGGCAAGAGTGGTGTTTGCTGTACTAAGATCAGGAGATGATTATGTAGAGAGTAAAGTTTGTAGCTAAAGAGTGTGTAGCATAGCACTTATAAGTAAAATAAATGGTGATTTATATAATGAATAGGTAAAAGCAAAACAATATGTAAGAGATTCCAACCCGAAATATGCTTGAGATAATTAATATTGATGGTAAATAAGACAAACCTTAGCTTACAAAAAAACTGCGTTTTTCAGTGGCTCTTTTAGAAGCCGATGGACTGATAAGTATATAGTTTGTAAGCCAGCGAATTCCATCAGGGCTGTAGAATAAATTAGGTTGATTTATCAGCTATAAGCCGGATACATGACTGCATTTGTTTGTTTTTATTATTGATGTTATTTTTTTCTTGCATTCTACAGGAGGTCCATACATGAAAAAATTGGACAAAAAAATGAAGGAGTGTGTTTCCGCAATAAGTTAGAATAAATAGCAATAAACTTAAGAGGAAAGATGAAGAAAAATAAAGTAAAAATTTTCAGTGCTTCAGAAAAAACGGGGATAGTATTAGAATTAATAAAAGAGGAGTCGACACTTGGTCAGTTAGCTTCAAAATATGCAATAAGTGTTAAAACAATTCAAAATTGGAAAAAACAGTTTTTAGGTAATGCGGCATTAGCTTTTGAACCAGCTAAAGTTTTGAGTGAATATCAAGCACAAATAAATCATTTACAAGAGCAAAATGATGAACTTGCTAAAGCTCTTGGTAGAATCACAGTTGAGAGGGACTGGGCCGTGGGAAAGCTCAAAAGCTTGGATTTATCAAATAAAAAGAGTCTTGTACACTCCAAGCTAAATCAACTCTCAAAATCAAGACAGTGTGAACTATTAAAGATTAGTCGATCTACAGCCTACTATAAATCCAAGGAGATGAGTATAAATAAATTAAGTATTTTAAATAGAATAGATGAAATATATACAGATAATCCTGAATTTGGTTATCGCTATATTCATCAACAGTTACTAGAAGATGGTTTTATTGTCGGTAAAGATCGAGTACTGAAATATATGAGGATGATGGGTATAGAAGCTATTTACCCACATAAGAAAAAATCTACTTCTCGAAACGATAGTGAGCATAAGATCTATAGCTACTTACTTGATCAATATTGGACTAAATCTGGCTCAACAAAGCAAGTGTATGTGCCTAATGTGAATGAGGTTTGGAGTGGTGACATTACTTACATTAGAACTAATGGTGGCTTTATGTATATGGCAGCTATTATAGATTGGCATAGCAAGGCCATATTGAGCTATAAACTGTCAAATTCTATGGATGCATCTCTTGTAACTGATGTCTTGAAACAAGCTCTCAGTAAGTATAACGCTCCACAGATATTTAATAGTGATCAAGGTAGCCAATATACCAGTTATGACCACATAAATATTCTCAAGGAGCATGATATCCAAATTTCAATGAATGGCAAAGGTAGAAGTATTGATAATATAGTAATAGAAAGGTTTTTTAGAACTTTAAAATATAATTGTATCTTTATTAATGATTTTAACAATGTTAAAGAGTTAAAAGAGGGGATTGATCATTATCTGAATAAATATAATTATCACAGATTTCATTCAAGTATTGGTTATAAAAAGCCTATGAATGTATATCTGAATTATATGCAAAATTATCAGCAAATTGCTGCCTGATAATCGAAAAATTAGGAAAACATACTACTCATTTTTTTGTCTTGATTTTTCATGTATGGACCTCCTGTAGAATGCAAGAAAAAAATAACATCAATAATAAAAACAAACAAATGCAGTCATGTATCCGGCTTATAGCTGATAAATCAACCTAATTTATTCTACAGCCCTGATGGAATTCGCTGGCTTACAAACTATATACTTATCAGTCCATCGGCTTCTAAAAGAGCCACTGAAAAACGCAGTTTTTTTGTAAGCTAAGGTGTCTATCCGCCAAAAACACTTCAAATCCTGATCATTTGTAATGGGATAGAGTTTTGACAACAAATTGCTAAGATTTTCAATAAAAATTAATAAGTTATGTTAATTTTTACTGATACATTTCTGTGTTGGTCTAATTTTGATATGGAGCTATTGTTAACGATTTTTTATCGTTCATCTAGTTTTTGCATGATGATATTTTTGATTTATGTGGAGTTAGACACGATTTGTAAATGATTTGCAATGCATCGTAAATTCAAACCAATAGCAGAGATTATTGGATTGATAATATCTCCTATCATACCTTTCAAGAAGTTTCTACCCATCCGACCATATTGCTTTAAGTGACCTATTATTGGTTCTATGGCACTGCGTCTCTTGATCATAGACTTGTCCTCTTGTAACAACTTCTTCCGCGTTTTTGGGGTATATACCTTACTCTTCTCCTTTACATTGCTACCACTATACCCAAGATCAACAAATGATTTCTTTATCTTGATTCCAGTGACACTCTCTACTGCTTCAAAGCTCTGATGCAATGTATGACCATCATAAGGATTATTATGAAACGATTTTGCGGATAAAACAAAATTTCTACGACCACTTACTACTACCGCTACTTTATTGCCAAACTCATATGGCTTGTTGCGTTTTCCCTTTCCTATACACTCTACTTCAGGGGCATGAAAACTATATAATACTTTGTTATCTTCTTTATATTGCTTTTTAGCTTCTCTTTTTAAAACAGATTGGTTATGTATTTGTTTTATTTTTTGCAATACTTCTTGATTTTTGAGAGACAAGTTTAATTGCTTATTTTTGATCTCACGCTCACATACTCTAATCAAACGACCCAGTAATATTTTTAAATGCTTCATTATTTTCCAACGCTTCTTGGCTTTACTATGTTCTTTATATTTCCATAGCTTTACTATATCGCGTTTATAGGTTCTAGCGTATGTTTCATTCAAATGTATACCCAAACTGTTGCAAAGCTTTACTATGCTAAGCCTAGCTTTATCCATTAAATAAACATCGTGTGGGTGTTTGATATTCTTAATTTGTACAGTCGTATCAGCGATGATTAATTCCAAATCTTTTTTTTTAATTGTGTTAGTTTTTATCCCAACCCTGATCAACTCCGATAATATCTCATTATATCCAGCTTCACCTAATACACTACGAAACCGTCGTATACTAGTTTCCGAGATAGCTATGTCTTTTTCTATATATTCCCACCCGCAGAAATACTGCCAATACATATTCTCTTTTAGCTCTTCCTCTGATAATGAATCTGAAAAATTATACATTGCTTGTAGCATCGTTATGCCAAGCATCACTCTATGACATTTTCTATTTCTACCAAATTTCTTAATACAAACATTTTTTGATAACCACTCTTCGAGCCTAGACCAATTTATTAATTCTCTTAATTTATATAGCTTATTATTTGGGTTTAATTCTTCTTTTAATTTATAACCAAACAGTTTCCCTTGTTCTTGCGATTTGATAATGTTGTCTATTGGCATTGACTGAAATCCATAAGGTTTATGACCATATTTTATCATTTTCTTACGGATTGTTGTATTACTTCTTGTCTTAAAACCATATTATCTATAAGGCTTGTAGAGTTTTGGCGGACGGACTAAGGTTTGTCTTATTTACCATCAATATTAATTATCTCAAGCATATTTCGGGTTGGAATCTCTTACATATTGTTTTGCTTTTACCTATTCATTATATAAATCACCATTTATTTTACTTATAAGTGCTATGCTACACACTCTTTAGCTACAAACTTTACTCTCTACATAATCATCTCCTGATCTTAGTACAGCAAACACCACTCTTGCCAACTTATTAGCTATGGCAACTGTCGTTTTATTATGGCTACTTCGCTCAGATAAATTAAACATCCATTTCGTAAATTGGCTAAAATCTTTTTTAGATTTCTGTTCTTCCGATGTAAATCTTATCTTGGCATTTAGTACAGCTCTAGCCCCTTGAATTAATAAAGTGCGTAAGTATACATCACCTCGCTTGCTAATTCCCAGCAGCTTATCCTTCCCACCACTTGAATGTTGTCTTGGCACTAATCCTAGCCATGCCGATAATTGCCTGCCATTCTCAAAACTTGTAGCATTACCTATTGATGCTATTAAAGCAGTAGCAGTAATTAAACCAAGACCAGGTATAGCTCTTAATCGTTGATATTGAGTTAGGTTACTTGCTATCATTGTTAATCGTTTTTCTATCTCTTTTATTTTTCTGTTATTATCTAAGAATTCTTCTTTTAGTTCACTAAATGTTTGATAACTTAACTGGCTTAATTTCCCTGCATCTAAAATCTCAATTAATTTTGTGATAACCTTATTAATGCCTTGAGGAACAATAAAACCAAACTCATGTAGTAGCCCCCTAATTTCATTAGCAAGTGCTGTACGATTTTTTACCAATCTCTCTCTTACCCTATGTATTGATAAAATTTCTTGTTGCTCTATAGTTTTAATTGCAACAAATCTCATATTAGGTCTTGTCACGGCTTCACATATCGCTTCAGCATCTGCTTGATCATTTTTATTAGTTTTAACATATGGTTTGACAAATTGCGGTGCCATTAGTTTTACTTCATGCCCTAATTTAGTTATTTCTCTTGCCCAATAACTAGAACCACCACAAGCTTCCATCCCTACTAAACATTGTGGTAAATTAGCCATAAATGTCAAAACCTGATCTCTCATCAATTTTTTCTTTAATACTGTCTTGCCATTTTTATCTACACCATGAATTTGAAAAATTCTTTTTGCAATATCTATACCAATTGTAGTAACCTCCATATGGACCTCCTTAATTGTTGTTTTAATATGTTAAATATTAACCCTAGAAGATTAGCAACTGCTTTTCATTCTCTATATCAGGAGGTCCATACCATTAGTCCACTATCATCTCAAAATTAGCTAATCCAGAATTCAGGTTACTGAAGTTTTGACAAAAATTCTAATTTTTCTGACTAAAGTAAAAATTTATATTTAGTCTCTCCGCCAAAACTCTAAAAGCCTTATAGGCAATAGGGTTTTAAGGCAAAAATGCATAGTAAAATCCATAAGAAAATGAAAGGTTTTATATGAAAAGCTTATGGAAATACGAAAAAATGGCAATGAGAACATTGAGTACATTTTGAGAAATAGTGTGTTTTTTCATAGAAAAATTTAAAATTAGCCCTCAAAATTAGAGTAATTTGCTCTAAAATCGCACTATTTTTGGAAATTAGTGACACAAGTGATATTTTTTAGAGTTTTGGCGGACGGACTATTTAAAGTTAAATATTTGGTGCTTTTATCAGCTTAAAAGCGATATTTCTACAATTTAAAGTAAATTATTGGATATATAATACAAATTATAGATTGATACACTCGCCACTTTTTTTAATCTCTCAGGGTTTAATTCCCCGAAGCTCTGCTTCGTGATATCATAAGAAACAACTAAAACTTTTTTAGATACCTCGTAGCTCTGCTGCGAGGAGCATCATTTCTAAAACCACATCTTGATTATAGGGAAAAATTTTTTATTTCTTGCAACATTTCTTGTATAATCATACACACTAAAACCCCTTTTGTATTCGAGCGTATTTATATCATAACTTATAAGTTTGGCTATCTTTTTGTCAAAACTTCAGTTAAAAAGTAATTATCATAATTTCCTTTCACAAAAGCAAAATAAACTGATATTAATATAAAAAGATGTTAGGTGGTTATTTGTTATCTTAGAGCAGAGTTGCCCGTGAATTGGCAATCTCAGGAATATTATACTACCTCAGGAGATTGCCACGCTCATTTCATTCGCTCGCAATGACGCTTATAATCCCACCAGCATCTTGTAATCAAAAAAAAGTCTAAAAAATTATGCGTTATTTATTTATTGTTTTCTTACTCTTATTTGTAAATGGTTGTAATTTAAAACCTGTTTATAATACAGAATATAGTAATAGTGAGGTAGTTAAAAATTTAGAATCTATGGAGGTAGAGCCTATTAAAACAATAGAAGGGTCTGAATTTTATCACCGATTAACAAGTATCTTGCCACAAAAAACAAAAGCGAAATATATTCTTAAAGCAGAATTAGCAGGAGCTACTACGCCTGCTACCATAGAAAAAAACTCGAATGTTTTAAGGGAGTATATTAACCAGTTAGTCAAATATAAATTAGTTGATATAGAAAGCCAAAAAATCTTAATCAAAGAAAAATTTTATCAATCAACATCATATAATTCTATTTTTACCCCTTATGCTTCAAGTGTTGAGAGAGATAAAACGGGAATAGACCTTGCCTATGCGGCAGCTGAAGAAATTCGCAGCAGACTAATTTTATACTTTACTCGAAATAATAATTTATGAAATTCTATTTTTCGCAAATTAATCGTTTATTTGAATTAATAGCCAGTGGTAAGGTTAAGGCTCTATTATTATATGGTCCTGATAAAGGTTATATAGATAAAATTTGCCGTCACTTAGTGAAAAAGTTTAACATGCTGCAAACTTCTATAGAATATAGTGATCTTAATATTTCTTCTTTAGAGATATTACTTAATTCGCCTAACTTCTTTAATCAAAAAGAATTAATTAGAATTAAAGGCGTAGGAAATTCGATCGATAAGAATTTAAAAGTAATTCTAAATGATAATTATATTAATTTTCCTGTATTTATTGGTGAAGATATTACCTCAAGCAGCAGCTTTAGAAAATTTTTTGAAACTGAAGAATCGCTAGCTTCGCTTGCTTGTTATCATGATGATGAAGCAAAGATTGAGAAGATAGTTTTAGAAAAATTAGCTAAATGTAATAAAATTATAGATAGGGAAGCACTTATTTATTTAAAACATCATGTAAAAGGGGATCATGAGTTAGTTTCCCATGAGATAAATAAGTTGATATATTTTGTTCATGATAAACAAGAAGTTACCTTAAATGACATTAAAGAGGTGCTAAGTAGTGAGATCATGGCTAATGGTAGCGATTTAGCAATGTACTTTTCACAAAAAAATTATATCAGTTTTTTAAAAGAACTAGATATATTAAGAAAGCAAAATATAAATGAAGTGCTGATGATTAGAGCCTTAATAAGGCATTATCTAAATTTATATATAGTGTTGTCGAAAGTAAAAAATGGGGAGCGTGTTGATTCCGCAATAAAATCGCTATCACCGCCTATTTTTTATCAGTATATTAATGATTTTACCAAAATAGCAAATAGCCTTAGTCTAGCTGAGTGCTTGAAGACTTTAAGAATATTGCAACAAGCGGAAGTGGATTATAAATTAAATCCTGCCGGGTTTGATCTTTTACAAAAAATTGTTGATGTCCTTCCTGCTTTTAGCTACGAATGACATTAAAAGGAATATATCATTATGCCAAGACCTGATTTTTCTGATCCTGATAAACAAATTCAAGAGATCATTAGAGTTAACCATGCTGGTGAGTATGGAGCAAAAAGGATTTATCAAGGACAGTTAAAATATACTAAATCTCAAAATGACTATGTATTAATTAAAGAGATGCTAGAGCAAGAAGAAGTGCATCTAAATTATTTTGAGAAAAAATTATTAGAGAAGAAAGTAAGACCTACTGCCTTATTATCTTTTTGGCATCATTATGGATTTTTACTTGGGGCTGTATCTTCTAAGATTGGTACAAAAACAGCAATGTTAGTTACGGAGAGTGTAGAAGAAGTAATAGAGAAGCATTATGCACAGCAAATAAATTATTTGGAAAATAAAGGCATTGAACCAGAATTATTAAAAAATATTGTAAAATTTCGGTTAGATGAGATTGAACATAAAGACACGGCTATAATAAATGATAGCGAGCAAGCAATATTTGCGAAAGCAACAAGTAGTGTAGTAAAAGCGATTTGTAGAATTGCTATTAAAGTAAGCAAAAAGATTTAATCTTCACTGCTTTCATATTTACAAAGTTCTGAAGATAACTTTTCTATGTTTAGGTTAGATTCTGAAGTTTATAGTCTTCATGTATTAGGAATTAAGAAAAAATAGGGTGCCAGGGGTTAAGCTCCGTTGTTACAATATAACAACCTCCATTATACTTCATGATTTTACTCACTTATAATAACAGACCCCTGGCATAAACTTGACTTATAAGTTTTTGACAGATTGGTCTTGCAACAATGGAGCTTAAACATCATTAGCGTTTCATATATTAGTTGAGTAATATAAATAGTCCAGAGGTTTTAGTTGTTATATTGATAAAAAATGTAATTTTCAGTTAATCTCTCAGGGTTTAATTCCCCGAAGCTCTGCTTCGTGATATACTACTTGAATGGAAGAAAGCAGTTATATACATAAGAGTCATAATGTCACAGTACTCATATATCCTTTAGTAACGCCGGCAAAGTATAGAAGAGTAATATTCAATCAAGAACTAGATGATTATTTGTGTAAAATTTGTGAGCACATAGAAGATCGTTATGAAATTAGATTTTTAGAAATAGGAGTAGATAAAGATCACGTACATTTTTTATTACAGTCAATACCAATGTATAGCCCAACAAAAATAACTCAAATCATAAAAAGTATTACTTCTAAGAAAATGTTTGAGAAATATCCAAATCTTAAAGAAAAATTATGGGGAAGTGAGTTTTGGAGTAAAGGATTTTTGGAGTAAAGGATATTTTATGAGCACAGTAGGTAGTCCGTCCGCCAAAACTCTACAAGCCTTATAGATAATATGGTTTTAAGACAAGAAGTAATACAACAATCCGTAAGAAAATGATAAAATATGGTCATAAACCTTATGGATTTCAGTCAATGCCAATAGACAACATTATCAAATCGCAAGAACAAGGGAAACTGTTTGGTTATAAATTAAAAGAAGAATTAAACCCAAATAATAAGCTATATAAATTAAGAGAATTAATAAATTGGTCTAGGCTCGAAGAGTGGTTATCAAAAAATGTTTGTATTAAGAAATTTGGTAGAAATAGAAAATGTCATAGAGTGATGCTTGGCATAACGATGCTACAAGCAATGTATAATTTTTCAGATTCATTATCAGAGGAAGAGCTAAAAGAGAATATGTATTGGCAGTATTTCTGCGGGTGGGAATATATAGAAAAAGACATAGCTATCTCGGAAACTAGTATACGACGGTTTCGTAGTGTATTAGGTGAAGCTGGATATAATGAGATATTATCGGAGTTGATCAGGGTTGGGATAAAAACTAACACAATTAAAAAAAAAGATTTGGAATTAATCATCGCTGATACGACTGTACAAATTAAGAATATCAAACACCCACACGATGTTTATTTAATGGATAAAGCTAGGCTTAGCATAGTAAAGCTTTGCAACAGTTTGGGTATACATTTGAATGAAACATACGCTAGAACCTATAAACGCGATATAGTAAAGCTATGGAAATATAAAGAACATAGTAAAGCCAAGAAGCGTTGGAAAATAATGAAGCATTTAAAAATATTACTGGGTCGTTTGATTAGAGTATGTGAGCGTGAGATCAAAAATAAGCAATTAAACTTGTCTCTCAAAAATCAAGAAGTATTGCAAAAAATAAAACAAATACATAACCAATCTGTTTTAAAAAGAGAAGCTAAAAAGCAATATAAAGAAGATAACAAAGTATTATATAGTTTTCATGCCCCTGAAGTAGAGTGTATAGGAAAGGGAAAACGCAACAAGCCATATGAGTTTGGCAATAAAGTAGCGGTAGTAGTAAGTGGTCGTAGAAATTTTGTTTTATCCGCAAAATCGTTTCATAATAATCCTTATGATGGTCATACATTGCATCAGAGCTTTGAAGCAGTAGAGAGTGTCACTGGAATCAAGATAAAGAAATCATTTGTTGATCTTGGGTATAGTGGTAGCAATGTAAAGGAGAAGAGTAAGGTATATACCCCAAAAACGCGGAAGAAGTTGTTACAAGAGGACAAGTCTATGATCAAGAGACGCAGTGCCATAGAACCAATAATAGGTCACTTAAAGCAATATGGTCGGATGGGTAGAAACTTCTTGAAAGGTATGATAGGAGATATTATCAATCCAATAATCTCTGCTATTGGTTTGAATTTACGATGCATTGCAAATCATTTACAAATCGTGTCTAACTCCACATAAATCAAAAATATCATCATGCAAAAACTAGATGAACGATAAAAAATCGTTAACAATAGCTCCATATCAAAATTAGACCAACACAGAAATGTATCAGTAAAAATTAACATAACTTATTAATTTTTATTGAAAATCTTAGCAATTTGTTGTCAAAACTCTATCCCATTACAAATGATCAGGATTTGAAGTGTTTTTGGCGGATAGACTAGGTAAACATGGTGATGAGCAGAAATTACGTAATTATGTACAGAATCAAGGTTCAGGCCAACCTTCTTATAAAGCATTTCAACAAAAACAGTTAAAGCTTTTTGGATAGATACCTCGTAGCTCTGCTGCGAGGAGCATCATTTCTTTGGTGCCCTTATTATAACCAGCAACTATATTTACTCGCTCAGTAGCAAAACCTGCTTGCTCTGAGTAAGCTCTTGTTCCTCTTTCTGACCATCCGTACAACATGGTTATATTATTACTTACCCCCATTTCGTCACAATACACAAGTTTATCAGATGCTATTTGATCAATATATTCCACAAATTGTTTTCTAGCTTCTTCATCCCTGCCTTTGTATTTTGGCTCTTTTTTTATATGTAATTTTCATTCTATGAAGCGTGTCATAAAATGTGCTCATTGGCAGCTCGGGCGCTACTGCATCTCTTATATCTATAGCTCGGCTATCAGGATTATTTGCTAAAAATTCAATTATATTCTCCTTATTAGTAAACCTAGCATCACGTCCACTTTGCAGATGTTGTCTTGAGCTGTAGTCTCCATTTTCTTTATAACGTCTAATCCAATTTGATATCGTATGACGCTCTATACCTAATAAGTCTGATATTGCTTTTATTCTATATTTAGAGGTTTTGTGAAGACTGATTACCCTATCTCTTAAATCCTGACTGTATGCTTTCATCTCTACCGTAGTTAAAATCATTATCTTACATTATTCTAAGGAATAATTCTAGTCGCGTTAGCTATATATCCGAAAACTGAACATCAAATTTGTATTGTCCATCAGATCAGGAATAGCCTCAAATATGTATCATATAAAGATAGAAAGCAATTAGCAGCGGATTTGAAACTAATCTATACTTCTGCTACTGAAAAAGAAGCAGAATTAGCTCTTGAGTCATTTGATCAAAAATGGAGTAAGCAATATCCGCATATAGCTAAATCTTGGTATAATAATTGGGATAATTTGATAATTTTCTTGCAATATCCAAAGGAGATTCGTAAGATTATTTACACTACAAATGCGATAGAATCGCTGAATAGCCAATTGAGAAAAGTTACTAAGAATAAACGCATCTTTCCAAATGATGACGCAGTATTTAAGGTTTTATATCTGACAATTGATTATATTACCAAAAAATGGTCTATGCCTATCCCCAATTGGAATGAAGCTATGGCTCATTTTATGATCAAATTTGATGGTAGAATTTAATGGTTCACGAAATTTACACAATTGATGAGACAGAGCCGCAGTTTTGACAAAAATTCAGTTGATTGAATATTACTCTTCTATACTTTGCCGGCGTTACTAAATGATATATTAGTACTGTGACATTATGACTCTTATGTATATAACTGCTTTCTTCCATTCAAGTAGTATATAACGAAGCAGAGCTTCGGGGAATTAAACCCTGAGAGATTAACGATTGTTAATTTATCACAACTAAACTAGTTACTGAAGCTTTATATTTTCTGTATTCCATTCATAAGAAACATTATTATATTTAAGTATATATGGCTTAGTATCTATGGAATCTAAAGTTATATCTGCACTCATTTCATCATGAGACGAAATAATTTCGTTGTAACCAAAATGAGCATAATATGGTTGATAGTTTTTAAACCTTATAGTTATAAATTTATCTTTAGTAATATTCGGCATAAGCTTTATTAAATCATCAAGATTATTGAGCTTCAAATCTTTCATCTCAAAAATTTGCAGTCTATAAACATTTTTATAATCTTTAGTGAAAAATGTTGGTATAGAACTAAAGCTACTACCAGATTGAACTGAAGCTATGGCTAAAGATTTAAGCGGAATACCTGATTTATTACTAAAATAATCATCTACTTCAAAAAATATAGCACCGCCAAAATTTACCATTCTACTGATTTTATTATTATTGACGTTATATAAATTAACTGTTTGCTCAAGCTTTTTCCCATCACGGAATATAATAAGTTTTGTAACGGCGTTTTTAGAATTGTCCATTTCTCTATCAAACATTGCTAAATTACCACCTAACTCTTTATCATTAATAGCCCAAATAATATCACCGGCTTTCAAGATCTTTTCAGCAGGCGAACCAGCCAAAACCGTCTTAACGCTTATAACTCTATTTCTACTATCGGGAAATTTCTTTATATATTTATCCATTTCCTCTTTAGGAAAATTATTATGTCTAACACCTTTATTTAATGAATATAGATCGCTTATTATCCCCATATGCTGTCTTATCGGTTCTTTATTATTCTTTAAGCTTTCTAAAGTGCGGATTACATAATCGCCGTGCAATGCTAAAGAGTGGGTCTTACCACCGCCATATAATACACCTATAGCCTCAATTTTATCATTAAGCACTGGTGAGCCACTAGCACCACCAGTAATATTTAAATTAATTATATAAGTACCTTGTGGCATTATACCATCAATATTATATAGATCAGACAAATATCCAGTATGGAAAGAAAAGCCTTGTGCTTCGGTGTTACCGACTACGAAAACTTTCTGGTTTAATTTTGGAGACTCGCTAGAAAAAGGTATTTCCATTGCTGACTCTGGTATATCGTTACCAGCTACTTTTAAAACGGCATAATCTTGCCAAATATCATAATATATTAATTTTGCCTCAGCTTGCTCACCATTATAAAAGGTAACAAAATAAGTACCGATTGCACTAAGCCCAATAACGTGAGTGTTAGTAATTATATAACCATTTTTCTTATCATTAATAAATCCGGTCCCTGTCCAGCTATTTGTATCTTCATAAGCTGATACAGCAATTCTAGTATCAATCGTCACAATAGCTTGCTTAGCTTTTTCAAATATAGTACTACTTATTTCCGGCGACGCTAAAACTATATTATTTAATAAAAATAGATTAACGATAAATAAAATTTTTGGTAAAATTAATAATTTTTTCATTAACACCTCTTGTAAAATGATTAAAGCAGCACTATATCAAATAAAAAGCAATAAACAAAATAAAAAATTAATAGAGGATTTATGGGAAAAGTAATAGGTATAGATCTTGGAACTACCAACTCTTGCGTTGCAGTGATGGAAGGTAAGGAGCCAAAAGTAATGGAAAACTCTGAAGGTGAGCGAACTACGCCGTCGATTATAGCTTTTGCAAATGGTGAAAAATTAGTTGGGCAGTCCGCTAAAAGACAGGCTGTAACCAACCCGCGTAATACTGTATATGCAGTAAAAAGATTAATCGGTAGAAATTTTACCGATCCAATGGTTAAAAAAGATCAAGAAATAGTGCCGTATAATATAGTTAAAGCTGATAATGGTGATGCATGGGTTGAAGTTGAAGGGAAAAAACATTCACCTAGCCAAATTAGTGCTTTTATTTTACAGAAAATGAAGGAAACAGCTGAAAATTATTTAGGTGAAGAAGTAACACAAGCGGTTATTACTGTGCCTGCTTATTTTAATGATGCACAGCGTCAAGCAACAAAGGATGCTGGTAAAATCGCAGGGCTTGAAGTACTTCGAATAATCAACGAACCAACTGCTGCAGCTCTTGCTTATGGTTTTGATAAATCAGCAAGTAAAACTATTGCAGTTTATGACCTTGGTGGCGGAACATTTGACGTTTCAATTCTTGAGATTGGTGATGGTGTTTTTGAAGTAAAATCAACTAACGGCGATACATTCCTTGGTGGTGAAGATTTTGATACAAGAATATTAGAGCATTTAATAAATACATTCAAAAAAGAAAGTGGTATTGATTTACGTAATGACCCGCTCGCACTTCAACGTTTGAAAGAAGCAGCTGAGAAAGCTAAGAAAGAATTGTCATCTGCATTAACTACCGATATTAATTTGCCTTATATTACAGCTGATAATAGCGGTCCAAAACATTTAAATATTAAATTTACTAGAGCAGAACTTGAAAAGTTAGTAGATGATTTAATTGAAAAAACTATAGAACCTTGCCGCAAAGCTTTAAAGGATGCAGGCTTAAAAGCTTCCGATATTCAAGAAGTAGTGCTAGTTGGCGGTATGACCAGAATGCCGAAAGTACAAGAAGCGGTAGAAAAATTCTTCGGGCGTGCCCCGCATAAAGGCGTGAATCCTGATGAGGTTGTAGCTCTTGGTGCAGCTATTCAAGGCGGAGTATTAAATAAAGAAGTAACCGATATATTATTATTAGACGTTACACCTCTATCTCTTGGTATTGAAACTTTAGGCGGTGTGTTTACAAGATTAATTGATCGTAATACCACGATTCCAAGTAAGAAAAGCCAAGTATTTTCTACTGCCGATGATAATCAGCATGCAGTAACTATTAGAGTATTCCAAGGTGAGCGTGAAATGGCAAAAGATAATAAAATGCTTGGTCAATTTAATTTAGAAGGAATCCCTCCTGCTCCACGTGGTGTACCGCAAATAGAAGTAACTTTTGACATTGATGCAAACGGCATAGTACATGTTTCAGCAAAAGATAAGGCTAGTGGTAAAGAACAAAGGGTAACAATACAGGCTTCCGGCGGTCTTAGCGATGCTGAAATCGAGCAAATGGTTAAAGATGCTGAGAAAAATGCAGATGAGGATAAAAAACGTAAAGAGCTTATTGAAGCAAAAAACGCTGCCGATAGCTTAATTTATTCTACTGAGAAAACTTTAACAGATTATAGTGATAAATTATCGTCTGAAGATAAAGGAGGTGTAGAAGAAGCTTTATCTGCTTTAAAAGCTGTTTTAGATTCAGAAGATGCTGCATTAATTAAAGAAAAAACAGAAAGCTTAACAGCAGCTAGTGTGAAAATTGGCGAAGCGATGTATAAAGCTCAAAGCGACGCTGGTGCTGCGGGTAGTGCTTCTGAAGAAAATACTGCTAGCAACGAAAAAGTAGTAGACGCAGACTTTGAAGATGTAGAGAAGAAGTAAAGTAGAACGTCATTAAGTATCTTCGATGTCATCCCGTGGTCAAGCCACGGGATGACATAATTATATAAAACAACCATATAATATAATTTCATGTCACAAGATTATTATCAAATCCTTGGAGTTAGCAAAACAGCAAATAGTGCTGATCTTAAAAAAGCCTATCATAAGCTAGCTAAACAATATCACCCTGATAATGCCGCAGCTGGGGATACAAACGCCGAGAAAAAATTTAAAGAAATCAATGCCGCTTATGAAGTTTTAAAAGACGAGCAGAAAAGAGCAGCTTACGACCGATTTGGACATGATGCTTTCCAAAACCAACAAGCAAGAGGCGGAGCTGGTAGTCAAGGCAGTCATCCTTTTGGTGCTGATATCAACGATATATTTGGTGATGTCTTTAGCGACTTTATGGGCGGTGGTGGCAGAAGAAAGCCTGCCTCAAGCAAGGTTAGAGGCTCTGATTTAAAATATAATCTTACGATTAATTTAGAGGAAGCATTTCACGGCATAGAGAAGAATATCAGTTTTTCCAGTGAAGTAAAATGCGATACTTGTCATGGTAGCGGCTCTGAAAAAGGTGAAACTGCAACTACTTGCGATGCTTGTGGCGGCGTAGGTGCAACTAGAGTTCAGCAAGGCTTTTTTATGATTGAACAAACTTGTCATAAATGCCAAGGTAACGGTCAAATCATCAAGAACCCTTGTAAAAAATGCTACGGCTTAGGGCGTTATCATAAGCAACGAAACTTATCGGTGAATATTCCCGCAGGTGTTGAAAATGGCACTCGAATAAGACATCCAGGCGAAGGCGAAGCTGGTATTAGAGGGGGCAATAATGGCGCTTTATATGTTGATATTGCAATAAAACCTCATGATATTTATAAGGTAGATGGAGCAAATTTACATTGCAAACTACCTATTAGTTTTGTAAATGCTGCCCTTGGCGGAGAAGTAGCGGTGCCAGTAATTGAAGGCGGCAAAGTTAACTTAACCATTCCGGCAGGTACACAAAATGGTGATCAGCTAAGATTACGCGGCAAAGGTATGTCTAAAATAAGATCAACTATTAGAGGCGATATGCTTGCACATGTGCATGTTGAAGTGCCTAAAAATTTATCAAAAAGACAACGAGAATTATTAGAAGAATTAAGAGGAGAATCCGTGAGTGAAAAAGAAAATGACGACAGCTTTTTTAACAAAATGAAAAGTTTATGGTCATAAAATTAAATTTAACTTTTTTCTAGAAATAAAACCTCTGATGTTATAAGATATCTTATATGTCATACCCACGTAACGCCAATTTAGGATAAGAGAAGTTGTTCTGGAGCTAAAGCATCAAGTTTTATACGAGATTTAGTGATAGCATAAGAAGTAACATAAGCTAGAATATGCACCAAGAAATTAACAGGAGATCTATGCCTTGTATGCTCTAGGTTCATTCTATTTTTTAGAGTCTTTTGCAATGATTGTGTAAATTTTTGTTGAGCCTATATTAGAAGTAATTAAAAATATAGGTAACAGAAATGCAAATAGAGAAGAATAAAAAAATAAATGAAGCAATAGATTTGCTGATAGAAGGCGGAGTAGATTTAAAAACAGTACTAAGTCAGAATGGATTAATTAAGGAATTAACCAAGGGTATTTTAGAGCGAGCACTGTATGCTGAGATGTCAGAACATTTAGGTTATAGCAAGTATGATAGAGCTGAAACTGAGAATGCGAGGAATGGTAGTTTTAGTAAGAATCTGATTAGTGAGAATGGTACTATAGAGATAAATGTTCCAAGAGACAGACAAGGTAAATTTGAACCTATAATAGTCTCAAAGAAACAAACAAGAATAGATGGCTTAGACCAAAAGATAATATCCTTATATGCGAAGGGTATGAGTGTGTCTGATATTAAAACACAATTGCAAGAATTATATGGAGCTGAGATCAGTGAGAGCCTAATCAGCAGGATTACAGATGAAGTAATAGATGAGGTCAAGATTTGGCAGAGTAGACCTCTTGAATCAGTATACCCTATAGTATATTTTGACTGTTTAGTAGTGAAAGTAAGACAAGATAAACTTATTAATGATGCTCCTCGCAGCAGAGCTACGAGGTATCTAAAAAAGTTTTAGTTGTTTCTTATGATATCACGAAGCAGAGCTTCGGGGAATTAAACCCTGAGAGATTAAAGCTTTTTGGATAGATACCTCGTAGCTCTGCTGCGAGGAGCATCATTAAGAAAAATTTATTACACTATCAATTTTTATTAACATATTCATTGATCAAGATGGAAAATCCAACACAAAAATTTATATCTTTTTCAGAACATAAAGCTGATATAGAGCGTATAAAACAAGCAATAGAAGAAGGGGATGGGCAATAGTAAAACTAGTGCCTAATAAGGGACGTTTTATTGGTCTTTTGGAAAAAATTTCGCATGCAGAAGATGATGAAACCGTATATATCCCGCCAAGAAAAAAAATATTAGTTAATTAATATTTTTTCTATTGAAGTTTATATTATCATTTCCTTTTATTCTTTTCTTTTAACAAGAGTATAAAATTGCTATTTTAAAAGAAAAGAACTACATAATGCCATCATTCGAACAAACAAAAATCTTACCTTATAAACCTCAAGAATTATTTAATTTAGTTTGGGATATAAAATCTTATCCTAAATTTCTACCTTGGTGTGTAGCTAGCAGAGTTATTTCAGAAAATAGTGAAGAAATCGTCGCGGATCTCGTGATTCAGTTAAAAGGTTTTTCAGAAAGTTATCGTTCTCATGCTACTAATAAAATAATAGATGATAAAGAATATTTTATTAATACCTTGGCTATTTCTGGTCCTTTTAAGTATTTAAAAAGTACTTGGCAATTTACTTCACATCCTATAGGGACCGAGCTAAAATTTTTTATTGATTTTGAAATGAAATCGAAAATATTTGAGAAATTGGTTGGTAGCTATTTTATTAAAATAACTGAAAAAATGATTACAGCTTTTGAAGAAAGGGCGAGAGGAATTATAGCTAACACGGAAATGTTTCTACCACATATTAGGAAAAACTTAGGCATTGATCAATAATTTTATGTAAACAGTTTTTAAAGTTAGTCCAGCAATGTTTAATAGGATTTAGATCTGGTGAATATGTGAGTAAATACAAAAACTATGGTAAAAACCTTTTCGCGTTAGCTATATTAAGTAAGGTAAAGAAACTTTAATTTTACCTTACTTAATTGATAGAAAACTTATAATACAGCTTCTATAGCATTTCCTGATAATGGAAAGTTCTATAATTAATTAAGCCAGATATAATCAATTTTTAATCTCTCAGGGTTTAATTCCCCGAAGCTCTGCTTCGTGATATCATAAGAAACAACTAAAACTTTTTTAGATACCTCGTAGCTCTGCTGCGAGGAGCATCATTTAAATATAGATATATCATGGCTCATTTAACGATAGATGAAAGATTTAAAATATACGAAATGAATAAGAGTGGTTATAGCTCGCGATATATAGGGACAAAGATTGGCCGTGATAAAAGCACTATATGTTATGAACTCAAGAGAATGAGGCATAATTATAGACCAGATAGGGCTAACACACTTGCTTGCAGTTTAAGGCAAGGTAAGAGAAAAAGAAAATTAGATATTGATAATAATTTACGAGCAGAAATAATAAAGCAGTTAACACAGGGTATTTCACCAGATATAATTTCAGGTAGACGTAAACTATCACGAGATACTGTCAATATTTCTACAGAGAGTATATACCAGTTTATTTATACATCTCCTATAGCACAAAGGCAAAAATTATATTTATCTTTAGCAAGAAAAAGGAAAAATAGGTTGCATCATGGTACAAGAATCAGAAACAAAAGAATTACAATACCAAATCGAGTTTCCATTACTGAAAGACCAGAGATAAATAGAAAGATAGCAGCAATAGGTCATTTAGAAGGTGATTTAACTTTTAACAAAGGTAATCAAAGTCGTAATATAGGCGCTCTTGTGGATATCAGAACACAAAAAGTGTTTCTCACTTTAAACCGTTCAAAAAGAACACAAGATGTGATTGGTAACATGAATAAAAAACTTAAACAATTGTCGCATATAATCAAAAGCATAACGTTAGATAATGGCAAAGAATTTACCAATCATGAACAACTATTGCCAAAATCTGAACGAAAAGTATATTTTTGCAATCCTTATTCTCCATGGCAAAAACCATTGATAGAGAAGATTAACTCAATGGTGCACAGAGTATACTCTAAATCTTTAGATATAAAAAAATTAACAATAAAGCAATTACAAGAAATTGAGGATTTTTTAAATAATTTACCAAGAAAAGTGCTCGGTTATAAAACACCCAATGAGGTATGGGAAGAAAATATAAATCTGGCTTAATTAATACTGGAATTTACCCTTTACTATGGTAACAAATGTTTACAAAAAATGTCTAGAATCAGCAATGGCTATGTTATTGATTATAGACATATTATTGATAGTTTAGTACGTAAACCTGGAGCATTTGTTCAATATCAATATTATGAAGCTTTATTCCCACGTGCTATATTTCGTCAGGTATATGACCAGCTTATCTCTATATATCCATGGTAAATTCCAGTATTAATTAAGCCAGATTTATATTTTCTTCCCATACCTCATTGGGTGTTTTATAACCGAGCACTTTTCTTGGTAAATTATTTAAAAAATCCTCAATTTCTTGTAATTGCTTTATTGTTAATTTTTTTATATCTAAAGATTTAGAGTATACTCTGTGCACCATTGAGTTAATCTTCTCTATCAATGGTTTTTGCCATGGAGAATAAGGATTGCAAAAATATACTTTTCGTTCAGATTTTGGCAATAGTTGTTCATGATTGGTAAATTCTTTGCCATTATCTAACGTTATGCTTTTGATTATATGCGACAATTGTTTAAGTTTTTTATTCATGTTACCAATCACATCTTGTGTTCTTTTTGAACGGTTTAAAGTGAGAAACACTTTTTGTGTTCTGATATCCACAAGAGCGCCTATATTACGACTTTGATTACCTTTGTTAAAAGTTAAATCACCTTCTAAATGACCTATTGCTGCTATCTTTCTATTTATCTCTGGTCTTTCAGTAATGGAAACTCGATTTGGTATTGTAATTCTTTTGTTTCTGATTCTTGTACCATGATGCAACCTATTTTTCCTTTTTCTTGCTAAAGATAAATATAATTTTTGCCTTTGTGCTATAGGAGATGTATAAATAAACTGGTATATACTCTCTGTAGAAATATTGACAGTATCTCGTGATAGTTTACGTCTACCTGAAATTATATCTGGTGAAATACCCTGTGTTAACTGCTTTATTATTTCTGCTCGTAAATTATTATCAATATCTAATTTTCTTTTTCTCTTACCTTGCCTTAAACTGCAAGCAAGTGTGTTAGCCCTATCTGGTCTATAATTATGCCTCATTCTCTTGAGTTCATAACATATAGTGCTTTTATCACGGCCAATCTTTGTCCCTATATATCGCGAGCTATAACCACTCTTATTCATTTCGTATATTTTAAATCTTTCATCTATCGTTAAATGAGCCATGATATATCTATATTTAATTAAAAATTGATTATATCTGGCTTAATTAATTATAGAACTTTCCCATATAAAGGGCATAAAATATATCTTAAAATATTACAATTAGCAAAAATGTATGGAGAATTGAATGTAGTTACTGCATTAGAAGTGCTATTAGAAAAGAAGATTGAGCCAATAATTGATCATATTACAGATTTACTAAATAGCCAGACTCAAACTGTTTGTTCAGTAAAAATTAATCAACCAATACTGTCTGAATATGATCAATTATAGCTAACGCGGAAAGGTTTTTACCATAGTTTTTGTATTTACTCACATATTCACCAGATCTCAATCCTATTAAACATTGCTGGACTAACTTTAAAAACTGTTTACGTAAAATTATTGATCAATGCCTAAGTTTTTCCTAATCTGTGGTAGAAACATTTCCGTGTTAGCTATACATTGCTTTAAAACAATGGAGGTTGCATGAGTAAACAGATAATAACTCCGCAACCGCTAAATAATTTACTCAAGAACCTTTGCTTACCTACTTTTGCATCGTGCTATAAAAATCAGTTGCAGAAAGCTTTGAGCAAGAAAAGAAAACATATATAGATTATCTACAGGAGTTAGCCATACGTGAGTTAGAACATAGACAACAACAACGTATTGCCAGATTGCTGAAGCAAGCAAAACTCTCTCGAGATAAGTTATTAAGCAACTTTGATATTAAGCGTATCCCAGGATTATCGCCAACTAAGATCCAATATCTTGCACAAGGAGAATTTATGGATCGCTATGAAAATATACTTATTTTTGGTAATCCTGGCACTGGCAAAAGTCATCTTAGTATAGGTTTAGCACGTGAGTGGTGTCTTGCTGGTAGACGTGTATTATATACAACAGCAGCTAATTTGGTTCAACAATTACTAGAAGCAAAGCTTAGTTTAAAACTTAAGCAAATTATTAAAAAATTCGATTATTTTGAAATATTGATAATTGATGATATATCATATGTACCATATAATCGTGAAGAAACTGATGTTTTATTTACCTTATTAGCTGAACGTTATGAAATGCGTAGTGTATTAATTACTAGCAATTTAGTTTTTGCAAAATGGAATACTATTTTTAAAGATGAAATGACTACGTCAGCAGTTATTGACAGATTGGTTCACCATTCTTCAATTCTTGAACTCAATACTGAAAGTTATAGAATCGCTACAGCTAAAGGCAAAAAATTAACTATAAAATCGGAGGATAATAATGTAACACTTTAGACAATATTTTTTACTCAAAAATGGGTAATTTTAATATTCGTCATGGGTAATTCTAATGTTCGTTCATCAGGAGTAAGCAATATCCGCATATAGCTAAATCTTGGTATAATAATTGGGATAATTTGATAATTTTCTTGCAATATCCAAAGGAGATTCGTAAGATTATTTACACTACAAATGCGATAGAATCGCTGAATAGCCAATTGAGAAAAGTTACTAAGAATAAACGCATCTTTCCAAATGATGACGCAGTATTTAGTCCGTCCGCCAAAACTCTACAAGCCTTATAGATAATATGGTTTTAAGACAAGAAGTAATACAACAATCCGTAAGAAAATGATAAAATATGGTCATAAACCTTATGGATTTCAGTCAATGCCAATAGACAACATTATCAAATCGCAAGAACAAGGGAAACTGTTTGGTTATAAATTAAAAGAAGAATTAAACCCAAATAATAAGCTATATAAATTAAGAGAATTAATAAATTGGTCTAGGCTCGAAGAGTGGTTATCAAAAAATGTTTGTATTAAGAAATTTGGTAGAAATAGAAAATGTCATAGAGTGATGCTTGGCATAACGATGCTACAAGCAATGTATAATTTTTCAGATTCATTATCAGAGGAAGAGCTAAAAGAGAATATGTATTGGCAGTATTTCTGCGGGTGGGAATATATAGAAAAAGACATAGCTATCTCGGAAACTAGTATACGACGGTTTCGTAGTGTATTAGGTGAAGCTGGATATAATGAGATATTATCGGAGTTGATCAGGGTTGGGATAAAAACTAACACAATTAAAAAAAAAGATTTGGAATTAATCATCGCTGATACGACTGTACAAATTAAGAATATCAAACACCCACACGATGTTTATTTAATGGATAAAGCTAGGCTTAGCATAGTAAAGCTTTGCAACAGTTTGGGTATACATTTGAATGAAACATACGCTAGAACCTATAAACGCGATATAGTAAAGCTATGGAAATATAAAGAACATAGTAAAGCCAAGAAGCGTTGGAAAATAATGAAGCATTTAAAAATATTACTGGGTCGTTTGATTAGAGTATGTGAGCGTGAGATCAAAAATAAGCAATTAAACTTGTCTCTCAAAAATCAAGAAGTATTGCAAAAAATAAAACAAATACATAACCAATCTGTTTTAAAAAGAGAAGCTAAAAAGCAATATAAAGAAGATAACAAAGTATTATATGAGTCTTTTGCAATGATTGTGTAAATTTTTGTTGAGCCTATATTAGAAGTAATTAAAAATATAGGTAACAGAAATGCAAATAGAGAAGAATAAAAAAATAAATGAAGCAATAGATTTGCTGATAGAAGGTGGAGTAGATTTAAAAACAGTACTAAGTCAGAATGGATTAATTAAGGAATTAACCAAGGGTATTTTAGAGCGAGCACTGCATGCTGAGATGTCAGAACATTTAGGTTATAGCAAGTATGATAGAGCTGAAACTGAGAATGCGAGGAATGGTAGTTTTAGTAAGAATCTGATTAGTGAGAATGGTACTATAGAGCTAAATGTTCCAAGAGACAGACAAGGTAAATTTGAACCTATAATAGTCTCAAAGAAACAAACAAGAATAGATGGCTTAGACCAAAAGATAATATCCTTATATGCGAAGGGTATGAGTGTGTCTGATATTAAAACACAATTGCAAGAATTATATGGAGCTGAGATCAGTGAGAGCCTAATCAGCAGGATTACAGATGAAGTAATAGATGAGGTCAAGATTTGGCAGAGTAGACCTCTTGAATCAGTATACCCTATAGTATATTTTGACTGTTTAGTAGTGAAAGTAAGACAAGATAAACTTATTATTAATAAATCAGTATATGTAGCTTTAGGAATAGATTTATCTGGCAGAAAGGATATTTTAGGCTTATGGATAAGTGAGAATGAAGGAGCTAAATTTTGGCTCGGTAATTTTACTGAAATGAAGAATCGAGGAGTAAAAGATATCTTAATTGCTTGTAGTGATAATCTAACTGGTATGTCTGATGCTATTGCATCAGTATATCCGAAAACTGAACATCAAATTTGTATTGTCCATCAGATCAGGAATAGCCTCAAATATGTATCATATAAAGATAGAAAGCAATTAGCAGCGGATTTGAAACTAATCTATACTTCTGCTACTGAAAAAGAAGCAGAATTAGCTCTTGAGTCATTTGATCAAAAATGGAGTAAGCAATATCCGCATATAGCTAAATCTTGGTATAATAATTGGGATAATTTGATAATTTTCTTGCAATATCCAAAGGAGATTCGTAAGATTATTTACACTACAAATGCGATAGAATCGCTGAATAGCCAATTGAGAAAAGTTACTAAGAATAAACGCATCTTTCCAAATGATGACGCAGTATTTAAGGTTTTATATCTGACAATTGATTATATTACCAAAAAATGGTCTATGCCTATCCCCAATTGGAATGAAGCTATGGCTCATTTTATGATCAAATTTGATGGTAGAATTTAATGGTTCACGAAATTTACACAATTGATGAGACAGAGCCTATTATATAGTTTTCATGCCCCTGAAGTAGAGTGTATAGGAAAGGGAAAACGCAACAAGCCATATGAGTTTGGCAATAAAGTAGCGGTAGTAGTAAGTGGTCGTAGAAATTTTGTTTTATCCGCAAAATCGTTTCATAATAATCCTTATGATGGTCATACATTGCATCAGAGCTTTGAAGCAGTAGAGAGTGTCACTGGAATCAAGATAAAGAAATCATTTGTTGATCTTGGGTATAGTGGTAGCAATGTAAAGGAGAAGAGTAAGGTATATACCCCAAAAACGCGGAAGAAGTTGTTACAAGAGGACAAGTCTATGATCAAGAGACGCAGTGCCATAGAACCAATAATAGGTCACTTAAAGCAATATGGTCGGATGGGTAGAAAGTCCGTCCGCCAAAACTCTAAAAGCCTTATGGGCAATAGGGTTTTAAGGCAAAAATGCATAGTAAAATCCATAAGAAAATGAAAGGTTTTATATCAAAAGCTTATGGAAATACAAAAAAATGACAATAAAAAAATGAATGCATTTTGGGAAATAGTGTGGTTTTTAATACAAAAATTTAAAATCAGCCCTCAAAATTAGAGTAATTTGCTCTAAAATCGCACTATTTTTGGAAATTAGTGACACAAGTGATATTTTTTAGAGTTTTGGCGGAGGGACTAGAAACTTCTTGAAAGGTATGATAGGAGATATTATCAATCCAATAATCTCTGCTATTGGTTTGAATTTACGATGCATTGCAAATCATTTACAAATCGTGTCTAGTCTATCCGCCAAAAACACTTCAAATCCTGATCATTTGTAATGGGATAGAGTTTTGACAACAAATTGCTAAGATTTTCAATAAAAATTAATAAGTTATGTTAATTTTTACTGATACATTTCTGTGTTGGTCTAATTTTGATATGGAGCTATTGTTAACGATTTTTTATCGTTCATCTAGTTTTTGCATGATGATATTTTTGATTTATGTGGAGTTAGACACGATTTGTAAATGATTTGCAATGCATCGTAAATTCAAACCAATAGCAGAGATTATTGGATTGATAATATCTCCTATCATACCTTTCAAGAAGTTTCTACCCATCCGACCATATTGCTTTAAGTGACCTATTATTGGTTCTATGGCACTGCGTCTCTTGATCATAGACTTGTCCTCTTGTAACAACTTCTTCCGCGTTTTTGGGGTATATACCTTACTCTTCTCCTTTACATTGCTACCACTATACCCAAGATCAACAAATGATTTCTTTATCTTGATTCCAGTGACACTCTCTACTGCTTCAAAGCTCTGATGCAATGTATGACCATCATAAGGATTATTATGAAACGATTTTGCGGATAAAACAAAATTTCTACGACCACTTACTACTACCGCTACTTTATTGCCAAACTCATATGGCTTGTTGCGTTTTCCCTTTCCTATACACTCTACTTCAGGGGCATGAAAACTATATAATACTTTGTTATCTTCTTTATATTGCTTTTTAGCTTCTCTTTTTAAAACAGATTGGTTATGTATTTGTTTTATTTTTTGCAATACTTCTTGATTTTTGAGAGACAAGTTTAATTGCTTATTTTTGATCTCACGCTCACATACTCTAATCAAACGACCCAGTAATATTTTTAAATGCTTCATTATTTTCCAACGCTTCTTGGCTTTACTATGTTCTTTATATTTCCATAGCTTTACTATATCGCGTTTATAGGTTCTAGCGTATGTTTCATTCAAATGTATACCCAAACTGTTGCAAAGCTTTACTATGCTAAGCCTAGCTTTATCCATTAAATAAACATCGTGTGGGTGTTTGATATTCTTAATTTGTACAGTCGTATCAGCGATGATTAATTCCAAATCTTTTTTTTTAATTGTGTTAGTTTTTATCCCAACCCTGATCAACTCCGATAATATCTCATTATATCCAGCTTCACCTAATACACTACGAAACCGTCGTATACTAGTTTCCGAGATAGCTATGTCTTTTTCTATATATTCCCACCCGCAGAAATACTGCCAATACATATTCTCTTTTAGCTCTTCCTCTGATAATGAATCTGAAAAATTATACATTGCTTGTAGCATCGTTATGCCAAGCATCACTCTATGACATTTTCTATTTCTACCAAATTTCTTAATACAAACATTTTTTGATAACCACTCTTCGAGCCTAGACCAATTTATTAATTCTCTTAATTTATATAGCTTATTATTTGGGTTTAATTCTTCTTTTAATTTATAACCAAACAGTTTCCCTTGTTCTTGCGATTTGATAATGTTGTCTATTGGCATTGACTGAAATCCATAAGGTTTATGACCATATTTTATCATTTTCTTACGGATTGTTGTATTACTTCTTGTCTTAAAACCATATTATCTATAAGGCTTGTAGAGTTTTGGCGGACGGACTGTCTAACTCCACATAAATCAAAAATATCATCATGCAAAAACTAGATGAACGATAAAAAATCGTTAACAATAGCTCCATATCAAAATTAGACCAACACAGAAATGTATCAGTAAAAATTAACATAACTTATTAATTTTTATTGAAAATCTTAGCAATTTGTTGTCAAAACTCTATCCCATTACAAATGATCAGGATTTGAAGTGTTTTTGGCGGATAGACTATTTAGTCCCTCCGCCAAAACTCTAAAAAATATCACTTGTGTCACTAATTTCCAAAAATAGTGCGATTTTAGAGCAAATTACTCTAATTTTGAGGGCTGATTTTAAATTTTTGTATTAAAAACCACACTATTTCCCAAAATGCATTCATTTTTTTATTGTCATTTTTTTGTATTTCCATAAGCTTTTGATATAAAACCTTTCATTTTCTTATGGATTTTACTATGCATTTTTGCCTTAAAACCCTATTGCCTATAAGGCTTTTAGAGTTTTGGCGGACGGACTATTTAAGGTTTTATATCTGACAATTGATTATATTACCAAAAAATGGTCTATGCCTATCCCCAATTGGAATGAAGCTATGGCTCATTTTATGATCAAATTTGATGGTAGAATTTAATGGTTCACGAAATTTACACAATTGATGAGACAGAGCCAAACAAAGCAGTTTAACCTGTTTTGAAACTCGGTCGCTTGCGGCCGAGTTCTTCATATCTTTGTATGACACGTATTTTACAGCATTTCTTACCATATGCACAATACACAACTGCACTATAGTTTTTGGAAAAATGCTATTTATTGCCTCTGGAAAACCCTTAAGACCATCAACACATGCAACATATATTTGTTCAAATCCTCGATTCTTCAGTTCTGTTACTACCTGCATCCAAAATTTAGCACCTTCATTCTTGCCTATCCAAATGCCCAATAGCTCTTTCTTGCCCTCCATATTCACTCCAATAGCTAGATAAACTGCTTTATTTATTATTACATGATTATCTCTTGCCTTAACATGAATACAATCTAAGTACATTATAGGATATACACTATCAAGCCCTCTATTCTGCCACGCAGTAACTTCCTCTAAAATGCCATCAGTTACCTTTGATATTAACTCAGATGATACTTTGGTGGCATATAGTTCTTCTAAGTGCCCTTGTATCCCCCTAATGGTCATACCCCTAGCATATAGGGATATTACTTTGTCATCAAACCCTTCAAATTTACGGACTCCTTTTGGAATTATCATGGGTTCAAATTCTCCGTTACGGTCTCTTGGGACCTCTATGCTCAATTTACGACCTTCAGGATCTAGTAAAGTCTTTTCATAATAACCATTACGTCTGTTATATGAATCTTTTTCATTTTTAGAATGTTTTGCATAACCTATATGAGTTTCCATTTCTTTTTCTAAAATCTTATTTACTATCTGCTTTTTAAATTCTTGAAATATTCCTTCCTGACCAAATATCTCAGATGGATCACTGTGTGATAGTATTTCTGATACTACTTTCTCTATAGTAGGATTTGATATTTTATTCTTATTCTTCATATAAGTCTCCTGTAAGTTGTTTTTATTCATTAATTTTCTTCTTAACTATTTTTACAACTTACACAAACTTTCTGACACCCTCAAAAATTGGAATACATTTCTCCTTATGGAAAGGATTTTGTCAAAACTTCAGTAATATTGCTTAGTCGCTACGCTCCTCGCAATGACGATTTGCTACTGACCTTGTTCCTTATCCTTTAACAACTTAATATCTCTATGTGTAATTATTTTATCGATTATGCCGAATTTTTTTGCTTCTTCAGGTGACATAAAATTATCACGTTCCATGCTTTTTTCAACATGTTTTACATCTTGTCCAGTATGTTTACTATATAAACTATTAAGGATTTTTTTGATTTTCAATGTTTCTTGAGCATGAATTTCTATATCTGTTGCCTGACCTCGATAACCTCCTGATGGTTGGTGGATCATAACACGGCTATGCGGCAGGCTGTATCTCATTCCTTTTTCACCACCACAAAGCAAAAAGGACCCCATAGAACAAGCTTGACCGATACAAAGAGTAGCTACTTTAGGCTTGATATATTGCATCGTGTCATAAATTGCAAGACCCGCAGTTACAACCCCGCCAGGAGAATTTATATACATATATATATCTTTCTCAGGATTTTCTGCTTCAAGGAACAATAATTGAGCAGTAATCAAATTTGCCATATGGTCTTCAATAGGACCACATACAAAGATTATACGTTCTTTTAATAACCTTGAATATATATCATAAGCACGCTCACCCCTAGAGGTTTGTTCAATTACTATCGGTACGTAGGACATTGGATATTTTTCCTTAAAGTTTTTGTTGGAAGGGTATGTGTCATCCCGTGGATAAGCCACGGGATTACACCGAGGAGGTTGACTAACAATCCTACTTCTTACTATCTTCTAAAGCATTAACAAGTATGTCGCCCATATTGGTTGTATTATCGCTAGAGCCATATTCTTTAAGAGCTTTTTGACGCTCTGCTATTTTATGGGCTTTTATTGATAATAAAATTTTATTGGTTGACTTTTCGATAGAAGCAACTTTTGCTTCGACTTCTTGATCTACTGCAAACATTTCAGGTTTTTGTTCTTCTTTTTCATCTGATAAATCCGATTTTTTAATAAACCCTGCTGCTTTATCGTTTACTAATACTTCCAATCCATCGTCTTTGATTGCTGTCACAACAGCTTTAACTACTGTTCCTTTTTTATATTCATCAGCAATTCCTTGATATGGATTAGGAGTTAATTACTTGATACCTAGACTAATTTGTTCTTTTTCAATATTGATTGTTAGCACTTTGCACTCTACTTCATCACCTTTTTTGTATGTTTTGAGTAACTCATTACCATTATCTTCCCAGGTAATATCACCCTCATGAATCATACCGTCTAAATTATCGCTAAGTGCAACAAAGATTCCGAAATCAGTAATGTTTCTAATTGGAGCTTTGATCACTGTTCCAACAGGGTTAGTTTCAGCAAATTTTATTAAAGGATTTTGCTGGCATTGCTTAATACTTAAAGAAACACGATGTTTTTCTGTATCAACTTCTAACACCATAAATTCTACTTCTTGACCTATGGTAAGAGTCTTTCTAGGATTTTGATGAGATTTAAGCCAACTAATTTCACTTGAGTGAACAAGTCCTTCTAAACCATCCTTTAATTCAATAAACACACCATAATCAGCAAAATTTGTGACTTTTCCAGTCATTTTTTTACCGACAGGGAATTCTTCTTTAATTTTTTCCCATGGGTTATAATCAAGTTGTTTCATACCAAGAGATATTCTTTTTGTCTCTTCGTTAAACTTGATAACCATTACTTTAACTTTCTGATTAAATTCTAGCACTTCTGATGGGTGGTTAACTCTACCCCAAGAAATATCAGTTAAGTGTAATAAGCCGTCAACACTACCAAGATCAATGAATGCACCATAATCTGTAATATTCTTTACTGTTCCCTCAAGGATCATTCCTTCTTTGATTTTAGATAGCATCTCGTCTCTAGCTTCAGAACGTGATTCCTCTAATATAGCTCTTCTTGAAACAACTATATTACCAAGCTTTTTATCCATGCTTAGGATCTTAAATGGCTGTCTAATATTCATTATAGAGCTAGGATCTTTGATTGGTCTAACATCAACTTGGCTGCCTGGTAAAAACGCTACAACACCGGATAAATCAACAGTGAAACCACCTTTTACACGACCAAAAATTGTACCATCAACAAACTCACCTTTACTACACATGAGTTCTAACTGACCCCATAATTCTTCTTTTATCGCTTTTTCACGGCTTAAGGTTTTGCCGCTATGTCCTTCAGTTTTTTCAATATAAACATCAACTAAATCACCAATCTCAGGTAATTTATGTGCCGGTGATAATAAAAATTCAGATTTAGGTATTCTACCTTCATTTTTTAATCCAACGTCAACAACCACTACTTCATTAATATCAACTACTTGACCTTTTACTACTGTTCCAGGTTTTATATGACTCGTATCAACAGTTTCAAGCATTTTAGAAAAATCATCTCCAAAGTCATGATTAACTGCTGCAAGTTGTGGAACGAATCTTTGTTTTAATTTTGTTGTCATATTTTTCTCGTAAATATTAGTGGTGCTGAACTAATAGATAATCTTTTTAAAGGGTTAATAAAAAAGATATTTTCCAAATATCACTGTCATCTCGTGGTGGCATTGCCCGCGTGGATCAGTTTTTCCGTCATTGCGCGGAAATTACAAAGTAATTGACGAAGCAATCCAGTAAAAAATGCTATAAGTTAGCATTTTTTACTGGATTGCCACGCTCATTTCATTCGCGTAGCTCAGACGACTCTCGATCCACGCGGGCAATGTTCCCCATGGTCAAGCAACTAGATGACATTTCTATCTATAAGCGAGTTTGGAAAAATATCCTCTAAATAAAATAAACTATAAGCACCAAGTTATTTTATTCTTTCAATATAAATTGCATTATTTGTTCTACAACCGATAAAGGTGAAAGCTTGGAAGTATCAATAATTAAAGCATCCAAAGCCGGTAATAAAGGTGCTACTTCTCGCTCTTTATCTCTTTTATCACGCAGAATTATCTGTTGTAAAATCTCGTCAAGTATACATGCTTTCCCTTTAGCTTGCAACTGTTTATATCGCCTCTCAGCTCTAACCTCAGGGGTTGCGGTTATAAATATTTTAAAATCGGCATTAGGTGCAACTATTGTCCCTATATCTCTGCCCTCCATAAGAATTCGAGGTGTAGTATTAATTAACTTTACTAAATGCTTATTTAGATTATCTCTAACCTCAGCTATTACGGCGATTTGTGAAGCAACGCCTCCTGTATTTTCATCCTCTAAGTCAGACTTATCTGTAATATCTATTTCTTTAGATAAGGAAATTACTTTATTGATATCTGTAATGTCTATTTTTTCTTTAATGCAATTAAAAGCAAGCTGCCTATAAACAATACTTGATTGAACATATTTTAAAGAAAATTTTTCAGCAAGCATAAACCCAATAGTACCTTTACCGGAAGCAGCAGAACCATCAAGTGTAATAACAAAATTTTGAGTAAAGTCTAAAGCTTTAGATTTTAAGTTTGTCATAAAAAATTTGTAGAATAGATAATAAAATACTATAAATAATGTAAATAAAGCTTGAAATCTACTATATTATACAATAAATATAGAACTTAATTATTTACAAGGGTGATTAGCTCAGTCGGTTAGAGCATTACGTTGACATCGTAAAGGTCGGTGGTTCGAATCCACTATCGCCCACCACCTTAAAATCAAGCTTTTCACAGTTTAGCATTTTTAACAAAAAATTTATATGCTCCCTATATTCTCCTTTGAGTTTGCATTATCAGAGCTATAATTTTTTCACAATCTCTCCTATAACTGACATGCAGGAGGGATATTATGCATAATATATTCTCCTCTTTTTCCACCTCTAGTAAGATAAATATTAACAATAGTGATAATAGCTCCGCTATCTACGGAAAGTTCTATAATTAATTAAGCCAGATATAATCAATTTTTAATCTCTCAGGGTTTAATTCCCCGAAGCTCTGCTTCGTGATATCATAAGAAACAACTAAAACTTTTTTAGATACCTCGTAGCTCTGCTGCGAGGAGCATCATTTAAATATAGATATATCATGGCTCATTTAACGATAGATGAAAGATTTAAAATATACGAAATGAATAAGACAGGAGTTTCGCACTTAGCAAAGTTGCGAATCAGTTAAAAGCCATCTGATATTGTTTTGAATTGATGTTTTTATAACTTCCCAAGTTTGTTGATATAAAGTAATGTTTTCATTTATCCTCCTTTTATTCATATCAAGCCAGGCAAATACTGCAAGGCAAATATGATTTCTTTGAGCTCGGCCCGTGCGTGCCTGACAGCGTTCAATACCACAAGTTTGTTTTAATTCTCGATGATAAACCTCTATAGACCAACGTGCCTTAACAATTTTCTCTATTTGCTCACGTGTGGGATTTTCCAAGTTCGTTGTTATGTAATCAATGCGACCATTCTTTGCCACAAACTTAAATACCGTAACCCAACCGTATCCACGTAGGTGAATTTTTAGCCCCTCATCGGGTATCTCTAAACTTTCCAAGCTAACATTATGATTAACTTTTCTATTTTTCCTTAGGGTGGTAACCCATAGCCAGCCTAAATTACGTATATGTTTTAAATTCTCCAACCCGCTATACCAAGCATCCATGACTATGGCATCAGGATTGAGACCTCTTTCTTTAGCTAAAGTAAGCATATCACAAAAATGCTCATTCTTTGTTTTACCATCAGTGTCTTTATCATATATTCTATAATCTACGGGAGTAGATTGAGCAATTTTAGTATTGTAATGTAGTAAGTTTACCATTCCTATACCAGGTATAACATCATGTACAGCTCCAGAATATTGATAACGTACAAGCTCAATCTTCTTACTGTATTGCTTTGATAATAAGGTGTCATCCCCCACTAATAAACACGGTGCTTCCCAATCTATATATTTTGACACTTCCTTATAGATTTCGCTAGGACGAAAATCCTTACTCTTTAACCATCGACTTGCACTATCGTGAGATAGATCTACTGGACTCACTTCAGATAATGCCTTGCTAGTATATCTGACACTACTTGCTTGTAAAAATGATTTATATAAGTCCTTGCTACATTTTGTTCTTGTCATTTTTATCTAAAACTATTTTTCTCTAGATTAACATACTTTTTGCTAAGTGCGAAACTCCTGTAAGAGTGGTTATAGCTCGCGATATATAGGGACAAAGATTGGCCGTGATAAAAGCACTATATGTTATGAACTCAAGAGAATGAGGCATAATTATAGACCAGATAGGGCTAACACACTTGCTTGCAGTTTAAGGCAAGGTAAGAGAAAAAGAAAATTAGATATTGATAATAATTTACGAGCAGAAATAATAAAGCAGTTAACACAGGGTATTTCACCAGATATAATTTCAGGTAGACGTAAACTATCACGAGATACTGTCAATATTTCTACAGAGAGTATATACCAGTTTATTTATACATCTCCTATAGCACAAAGGCAAAAATTATATTTATCTTTAGCAAGAAAAAGGAAAAATAGGTTGCATCATGGTACAAGAATCAGAAACAAAAGAATTACAATACCAAATCGAGTTTCCATTACTGAAAGACCAGAGATAAATAGAAAGATAGCAGCAATAGGTCATTTAGAAGGTGATTTAACTTTTAACAAAGGTAATCAAAGTCGTAATATAGGCGCTCTTGTGGATATCAGAACACAAAAAGTGTTTCTCACTTTAAACCGTTCAAAAAGAACACAAGATGTGATTGGTAACATGAATAAAAAACTTAAACAATTGTCGCATATAATCAAAAGCATAACGTTAGATAATGGCAAAGAATTTACCAATCATGAACAACTATTGCCAAAATCTGAACGAAAAGTATATTTTTGCAATCCTTATTCTCCATGGCAAAAACCATTGATAGAGAAGATTAACTCAATGGTGCACAGAGTATACTCTAAATCTTTAGATATAAAAAAATTAACAATAAAGCAATTACAAGAAATTGAGGATTGGAAAGTTCTATAATTAATTAAGCCAGATATAATCAATTTTTAATCTCTCAGGGTTTAATTCCCCGAAGCTCTGCTTCGTGATATCATAAGAAACAACTAAAACTTTTTTAGATACCTCGTAGCTCTGCTGCGAGGAGCATCATTTAAATATAGATATATCATGGCTCATTTAACGATAGATGAAAGATTTAAAATATACGAAATGAATAAGAGTGGTTATAGCTCGCGATATATAGGGACAAAGATTGGCCGTGATAAAAGCACTATATGTTATGAACTCAAGAGAATGAGGCATAATTATAGACCAGATAGGGCTAACACACTTGCTTGCAGTTTAAGGCAAGGTAAGAGAAAAAGAAAATTAGATAGTCCGTCCGCCAAAACTCTACAAGCCTTATAGATAATATGGTTTTAAGACAAGAAGTAATACAACAATCCGTAAGAAAATGATAAAATATGGTCATAAACCTTATGGATTTCAGTCAATGCCAATAGACAACATTATCAAATCGCAAGAACAAGGGAAACTGTTTGGTTATAAATTAAAAGAAGAATTAAACCCAAATAATAAGCTATATAAATTAAGAGAATTAATAAATTGGTCTAGGCTCGAAGAGTGGTTATCAAAAAATGTTTGTATTAAGAAATTTGGTAGAAATAGAAAATGTCATAGAGTGATGCTTGGCATAACGATGCTACAAGCAATGTATAATTTTTCAGATTCATTATCAGAGGAAGAGCTAAAAGAGAATATGTATTGGCAGTATTTCTGCGGGTGGGAATATATAGAAAAAGACATAGCTATCTCGGAAACTAGTATACGACGGTTTCGTAGTGTATTAGGTGAAGCTGGATATAATGAGATATTATCGGAGTTGATCAGGGTTGGGATAAAAACTAACACAATTAAAAAAAAAGATTTGGAAATGATGCTCCTCGCAGCAGAGCTACGAGGTATCTAAAAAAGTTTTAGTTGTTTCTTATGATATCACGAAGCAGAGCTTCGGGGAATTAAACCCTGAGAGATTAATCATCGCTGATACGACTGTACAAATTAAGAATATCAAACACCCACACGATGTTTATTTAATGGATAAAGCTAGGCTTAGCATAGTAAAGCTTTGCAACAGTTTGGGTATACATTTGAATGAAACATACGCTAGAACCTATAAACGCGATATAGTAAAGCTATGGAAATATAAAGAACATAGTAAAGCCAAGAAGCGTTGGAAAATAATGAAGCATTTAAAAATATTACTGGGTCGTTTGATTAGAGTATGTGAGCGTGAGATCAAAAATAAGCAATTAAACTTGTCTCTCAAAAATCAAGAAGTATTGCAAAAAATAAAACAAATACATAACCAATCTGTTTTAAAAAGAGAAGCTAAAAAGCAATATAAAGAAGATAACAAAGTATTATATAGTTTTCATGCCCCTGAAGTAGAGTGTATAGGAAAGGGAAAACGCAACAAGCCATATGAGTTTGGCAATAAAGTAGCGGTAGTAGTAAGTGGTCGTAGAAATTTTGTTTTATCCGCAAAATCGTTTCATAATAATCCTTATGATGGTCATACATTGCATCAGAGCTTTGAAGCAGTAGAGAGTGTCACTGGAATCAAGATAAAGAAATCATTTGTTGATCTTGGGTATAGTGGTAGCAATGTAAAGGAGAAGAGTAAGGTATATACCCCAAAAACGCGGAAGAAGTTGTTACAAGAGGACAAGTCTATGATCAAGAGACGCAGTGCCATAGAACCAATAATAGGTCACTTAAAGCAATATGGTCGGATGGGTAGAAACTTCTTGAAAGGTATGATAGGAGATATTATCAATCCAATAATTCTGCTATTGGTTTGAATTTACGATGCATTGCAAATCATTTACAAATCGTGTCTAACTCCACATAAATCAAAAATATCATCATGCAAAAACTAGATGAACGATAAAAAATCGTTAACAATAGCTCCATATCAAAATTAGACCAACACAGAAATGTATCAGTAAAAATTAACATAACTTATTAATTTTTATTGAAAATCTTAGCAATTTGTTGTCAAAACTCTATCCCATTACAAATGATCAGGATTTGAAGTGTTTTTGGCGGATAGACTTGATATGGAGCTATTGTTAACGATTTTTTATCGTTCATCTAGTTTTTGCATGATGATATTTTTGATTTATGTGGAGTTAGACACGATTTGTAAATGATTTGCAATGCATCGTAAATTCAAACCAATAGCAGAGATTATTGGATTGATAATATCTCCTATCATACCTTTCAAGAAGTTTCTACCCATCCGACCATATTGCTTTAAGTGACCTATTATTGGTTCTATGGCACTGCGTCTCTTGATCATAGACTTGTCCTCTTGTAACAACTTCTTCCGCGTTTTTGGGGTATATACCTTACTCTTCTCCTTTACATTGCTACCACTATACCCAAGATCAACAAATGATTTCTTTATCTTGATTCCAGTGACACTCTCTACTGCTTCAAAGCTCTGATGCAATGTATGACCATCATAAGGATTATTATGAAACGATTTTGCGGATAAAACAAAATTTCTACGACCACTTACTACTACCGCTACTTTATTGCCAAACTCATATGGCTTGTTGCGTTTTCCCTTTCCTATACACTCTACTTCAGGGGCATGAAAACTATATAATACTTTGTTATCTTCTTTATATTGCTTTTTAGCTTCTCTTTTTAAAACAGATTGGTTATGTATTTGTTTTATTTTTTGCAATACTTCTTGATTTTTGAGAGACAAGTTTAATTGCTTATTTTTGATCTCACGCTCACATACTCTAATCAAACGACCCAGTAATATTTTTAAATGCTTCATTATTTTCCAACGCTTCTTGGCTTTACTATGTTCTTTATATTTCCATAGCTTTACTATATCGCGTTTATAGGTTCTAGCGTATGTTTCATTCAAATGTATACCCAAACTGTTGCAAAGCTTTACTATGCTAAGCCTAGCTTTATCCATTAAATAAACATCGTGTGGGTGTTTGATATTCTTAATTTGTACAGTCGTATCAGCGATGATTAATTCCAAATCTTTTTTTTTAATTGTGTTAGTTTTTATCCCAACCCTGATCAACTCCGATAATATCTCATTATATCCAGCTTCACCTAATACACTACGAAACCGTCGTATACTAGTTTCCGAGATAGCTATGTCTTTTTCTATATATTCCCACCCGCAGAAATACTGCCAATACATATTCTCTTTTAGCTCTTCCTCTGATAATGAATCTGAAAAATTATACATTGCTTGTAGCATCGTTATGCCAAGCATCACTCTATGACATTTTCTATTTCTACCAAATTTCTTAATACAAACATTTTTTGATAACCACTCTTCGAGCCTAGACCAATTTATTAATTCTCTTAATTTATATAGCTTATTATTTGGGTTTAATTCTTCTTTTAATTTATAACCAAACAGTTTCCCTTGTTCTTGCGATTTGATAATGTTGTCTATTGGCATTGACTGAAATCCATAAGGTTTATGACCATATTTTATCATTTTCTTACGGATTGTTGTATTACTTCTTGTCTTAAAACCATATTATCTATAAGGCTTGTAGAGTTTTGGCGGACGGACTAAATAATCATCTAGTTCTTGATTGAATATTACTCTTCTATACTTTGCCGGCGTTACTAAATGATATATTAGTACTGTGACATTATGACTCTTATGTATATAACTGCTTTCTTCCATTCAAGTAGTATATCACGAAGCAGAGCTTCGGGGAATTAAACCCTGAGAGATTAATAGCTGAATTTTGACGAAGCAACCTCAGGAATATATTTCCTTATGAGATTGCTTTTTAACCTTAAGCATTTTCTTCGTCAAGTTTTGCTGCTACTTTACGCATTTTATCCATAAAGAAACCTGTCCCTGCAGGTACTAAACGCCCAACTATAACATTCTCTTTAAGTCCTCGTAGCTTATCAACCTTACCAGCAATAGCAGCTTCGGTTAAAACCCTAGTAGTTTCTTGGAATGATGCAGCAGATATAAATGATCTAGTTTGTAGAGAAGACTTGGTAATGCCTTGTAATATTAACTGAGCATCAGCAGGTCTTAAACCATGCTTAATTGCTTTTTCATTTATTTCATCAAATTCACGTCGATCTATCTTCTCACCTACTAATAATGTAGTACCGCCTGAGTCTGTTATTTCTACTTTTTGTAACATCTGACGAATAATTACTTCTATGTGCTTATCATCAATTTTTACCCCTTGTAAACGATAAACAGCCTGGACCTCTTTAACAATATAGCTTGCAAGAAGTTCTACACCCATCACTTTTAAAATATCCTGAAGTACTGGATTACCATCAATCAATAAGTCACCTTTCTTAACAAAGTCTCCCTCATTAACCACAACATACTTACCTTTTGGCACCATATACTCAAGACCCATTGAACCGTCAACTGGGTGTATAATAATACGTCTCTTAGATTTATAATCTTTACCGAACTCTACCCGCCCATCTATCTCAGCAATCACTGCATGATCTTTTGGACGTCTTGCTTCGAAAAGCTCGGCTACTCTTGGTAAACCACCAGTAATATCCTTAGTAGTAGTGGACTCTTTCGGAATACGTGCAATTATATCACCTACTGATATCTGCACCCCATCTTCTAAACTTAAAACCGCTCCAACTGGTAAATAATATCTTGCTTCTAAACCATTTGATAACATGATAATTTCACCTTGAGCGTCAAGAAGCTGAATACGTGGTCTTAGTTCTGCTCCACGTGAATATTGTTTTGATTCAATGATAACTTTGCTTGGAATACCAGTTGCCTCATCAGTTACATCAGATACCGAAATCCCCTCAACCATATCTTTAAATAATACCTTACCAGATTTTTCAGTAATGATAGGTATGGTATATGGATCCCATTCTGCAAGCTTCTGCGTCTTAGTAACCATATCGCCCTCATCAACAAGTAATCTAGCACCATATGGGATTTGACTACGAGCTTTTTCATTGCCATTATTATCAAGTAATAATAACTCGCAGTTACGGCTCATAACAATTTTTCGTTCTTCGGAATTAATAACCACGTTACGGCTAAGAATTTTTACTTTTGCATCATACGCAGCTTCTACAGAAGACACTTCAGCTCCTTTTGTTGCTGCTCCTCCGATATGGAAAGTTCTCATTGTAAGCTGTGTACCAGGCTCACCGATAGATTGGGCAGCGATCACACCTATAGCTTCCCCTTCGGAAACTAACGAACCAGTAGCAAGATCTCTACCATAACATATAGCACATATACCGGTGGAACTTTCACAGGTTAATACTGACTTCATCATAATTCTATCTAAACCTGCAGACTCAATTTGCTCTAATTTAGACTCATTAATTAATTCACCTTTGGTGAGAATTAAATCATTAGTCACCGGATGATATATATTAATAGCTGCCGTACGACCTAAAATCATTTCAGCTAAAGGCACTATTACTTCACCACCTTCTATAATACTCTTTACTTCAATACCTTTATCAGTGTTACAATCTTTTTCAGTGATAATACAATCTTGTGCAACATCTACTAATTTTCTTGTTAAGTAACCTGAGCTTGCGGTTTTTAAAGCTGTATCTATTTGCCCTTTACGCATTCCGTTAGCAGAGTTAAAGCATTCAAATACAGTTAATCCTTCCTTAAAGTTAGCGATAATAGGTGTTGGTATAATTTGACCATTTGATTTAGTCATAAGCCCACGCATACCACCAAGCTGTTTAATCTGCTGGAAAGACCCTCTAGCACCTGAAATAGCCATCATATAGATGGAGTTTATCTTTTGTTGATTCGAATCATCACTAACAGGCGGCTTAGCAATTTCTTTCATCATGTCATTAGCTACTCTATCAGTACATCTTGACCATGCATCAATTACCTTGTTATATTTTTCGCCGTAAGTAATTAAACCATTTGAATATTGCTGCTCAAATTCCTTAATCTCAAGCTGTGTTTCATCGATATGAACAATTTTAGATTTTGGTACAACCATATCATCCATACCAAAAGAAATGCCTGAAGAACAAGCATATTTAAAGCCAAGTTTCATCAACTGATCAGCAAAAATTACTGTAGCTTTTTGACCGCAGTGACGATAGACTAAATCTATTACTAGGGAGATATCTTTTTTAGTTAAAGGCTTATTAATAAACTTATATTCTATATTAGGATTAGAAGGCAACAACTCACCAACCATTAATCTTCCATAAGTAGTATCAACTATAACAGGAACTATTTTACCCTCAGCATTTAACTGATTACGACGATATTTTATCTTAGTATGAATCGTTATAAATTTGTTATATAAAGCATGCTCCATCTCCGTTAAGTCTGAGAACATCATCCCCTCACCTACCTCATGATCAAAAGCAAGCGTTAAATAATATAAGCCGAGTACTATATCTTTATCTGGTACAATAATAGGACGTCCATTAGCGGGGCTTAAAATATTATTAGTAGACATCATAAATACCCTAGCTTCAAGCTGGGCTTCAATCGATAAAGGAATATGTACCGCCATTTGATCACCGTCAAAGTCCGCATTGAAAGCGGCACAAACAAGCGGATGAAGCTGTATTGCTTTACCTTCGATTAATAATGGCTCAAATGCTTGGATACCTAAACGGTGCAATGTCGGAGCTCTGTTAAGTAATACAGGGTGTTCTCTTATGACTTCCTCAAGCACATCCCAAACTTCAGGCTTTTCAGCCTCAACCATTCTTTTAGCTGCTTTAATAGTTGTAGCAATACCATATAATTCAAGTTTTGAGTAAATAAACGGCTTGAACAATTCCAGAGCCATTTTTTTAGGTAAACCGCACTGATGCAGTTTAAGCTCAGGTCCTACTACGATAACTGAACGTCCTGAGTAGTCTACCCTTTTACCAAGTAAGTTTTGACGGAAACGACCTTGCTTACCTTTCAGCATATCACTTAAGGACTTAAACGGACGCTTATTAGCATTTTTTGCTGCTCTACCACGGCGTCCGTTATCAAATAACGCATCCACTGCTTCTTGCAGCATTCTTTTTTCATTTCTAACAATTATATCAGGTGCTTTTGACTCTATAAGCTTCTTTAGACGATTATTTCTATTAATTACTCTTCTATAAAGTTCATTAAGATCTGAAGTAGCGAATCTTCCACCATCTAACATAACAAGTGGTCTAAGTTCAGGAGGCATGACCGGCAACACGTTCATAATCATCCATTCTGGCTTATTTTCAGATTCTAAAAAGTCTTCTACTAATTTTAAACGCTTTACTAACTTTTTCTTTTTTACTTCTGAAGTCGTATTTTGTAGTTCTTCATATAGCTCTTGCTTTAATGTTGGGAAATCAAGCTCTTTTAGCATTTGCTGTACTACTTCTGCACCGATAGACGCAGTAAACGCATCTTCCCCGTATTTATCTTTTGCTTTTTGTAGTTCTTCTTCAGTTAAGAGTTCACCTTTTTGTAGAATAGATAACCCAGGATCAACTACTACATAATTTTCAAAATAAAGAATTTTTTCTATATCTCGCATCATCATATCAAGAAGCGTACTAATTCTTGAAGGAAGAGATTTTAAAAACCAAATATGAGCAACGGGAGCAGCAAGTTCAATATGCCCCATTCTTTCACGTCTTACTCTAGAAACAGTAACCTCAACACCGCACTTTTCACAAGTAATACCGCGGTTTTTCATTCGCTTATACTTGCCGCAAAGACATTCATAATCTTTTACTGGACCAAAAATTCTTGCACAAAATAAACCATCTTTCTCAGGCTTAAAAGTACGATAATTAATAGTTTCAGGTTTTATTACTTCACCGAAAGACCATGAACGTACTTGTTCTGGACTTGCTATATTAATTCTTATCTGATCAAATTGTTGAGTATTACTTAATTGTCCGTAAAAATTTACTACACTCATAAATACTTTTTCCTTAAAATTGCTCTTATATACCTTTGATGCTTCAAGATTTAGGGGCTTGTGCTCACGTAATTTTCTACGCCTCACCGCTTATTTGCTCCCAAATTTTGAAGTATCTGCATTATACTTCTTTATTAGAGTCGTTGTGTGAGTATACTTCTTTTCTTTCAAGAGCAGCACTAACTACTCCTCCTAAAAGAAAATTTTAATAGTTTTATTCAGTAATCCTTAAGAAGTCACTTCAAGTTTTACATTAAGACATAAAGATCTAAATTCTTTTATCATCACATTGAATGACTCAGGAATACCAGATTCAAAATTATTTTCACCACGCACTATAGAGTCATAAATCTTAATTCTACCATTTACGTCATCTGATTTAACAGTTAACATTTCTTGTAACGTATAAGCAGCTCCATATGCTTGTAATGCCCAGCATTCCATTTCCCCAAAACGCTGACCACCAAAATGCGATTTTCCTCCAAGAGGTTGCTGAGTCACTAAACTATAAGGACCTATAGAACGAGAGTGAATTTTATTATCTACCAAGTGATGTAGCTTTAATAAATATTTCTGCCCTACAGTTACTAAGCGATCAAAATATTCACCAGTTCTACCATCAATTAGCTTTACTTGCCCTGAAAGATCTTGACCTGCAAGCCTTAGCATATCCTTAACGTCTTCAACCTTTGCACCATCAAATACTGGAGTTGCAAAATATACTCCCTTAGCAGCTTCATTACAGAATGAAATAATTTCTTTGTCAGATTTTTCAAGTATATGATTAATATTCTCACCATATAGCTCGATTAAAAACTTCTTAATCTTCTCAATACTTGCATGTTTAGTTTTATGTTCTTCTACTAAACCTGCTATTTTTTTTGCTAGATTCACTGATGCCCAACCAAGATGAGTTTCAAGCACCTGCCCTATATTCATACGAGAAGGAAGACCTAAAGGATTTAGAACAATATCAACTACAGTCCCATCTTCTAAGAATGGCATATCCTCTTCTGACACAATACGTGAAATAACACCTTTATTTCCGTGTCTTCCTGCCATTTTATCACCAGGTTGTAATTTATGCTTAGTTGCGATAAATACTTTAACTACTTTTAAAGCACCTTGAGGTAAATCATCTCCGCTTTGTAATTTTTCTACCTTAGTAGCGAACCTTTTATTAAGAGCTTCTTTTTTGCCATCATAATGACCTTTCAGCTGCTCTATTTCATTCATTACATTTGCATCTTCAACAGTAAACTGCCAAAGTTGTCCTTTAGATAAACCTTTTAATGTTTCGCTTGTAATAGTTTGCCCAGTCTTTACTGTCTTAGGACCATTAATACTTACCTGTCCTACTAAAAGCTTCTCAAGCCAACTAAATACAAAATGCTCAATAATTTCTAATTCATCATCACGGTCTTTTGCTAATTTCTCAATTTGTTGTTTTTCAATAGCAATGGCACGCTGATCTTTTTCAACACCTCGACGAGAGAATACTCTTACTTCTACTACCGTTCCGCTAACCCCAGAAGGAACATGCAGTGATGAATCTTTCACATCAAAAGCTTTTTCTCCAAAAATAGCTCTCAGTAATTTTTCTTCAGGAGTAATAGGCGACTCACTTTTCGGCGTTACTTTCCCTACTAAAATATCACCTGCTTTTACTTCTGCACCTACATAAATTATTCCGACCTCATCAAGATGACGAAGTGCTTCTTCACTTACATTCGGTATATCACGTGTAATTTCTTCTGGACCAAGGCGAGTATCTCTTGCTATTACTTCAAACTCTTCAATATGGACAGAAGTAAAGACATCTTCTTTTACTATTCGTTCTGATATTAGAATTGAATCTTCAAAATTGTATCCATTCCAAGGCAAGAAAGCGACTAAAACATTTCTGCCTAAAGCAATTTCACCATTATCGGTACTAGGTCCATCAGCTATAATATCATTCTTCTTAACATAATGACCAACCTTAACTAAAGGCTTTTGATTGATACAAGTATTATGGTTAGACTTTTGGAATTTTAATAAGTTATAAATATCAACTGAAGGGGCACTTTCGGTTTTTTGACCAATAGCTCTAATTATAATTCTATTTGAATCTACTTGCTCAACTATACCATCATTTAATGCAAGCACAGATGCTCCAGAATCTTTTGCTACCACTCCCTCAACTCCCGTACCCACAAAAGGTGCATCAGTTTTAATTAAAGGAACCGCTTGTCTTTGCATGTTTGATCCCATCAAAGCACGGTTAGCATCATCATTTTCTAAGAACGGTATAAGGGAAGCTGCAACAGATACAACCTGCATAGGCGTTACATCAATGAAGTCCACTTCTTGCGGCTCTACCATTACAAAATTGCCACCTTCAACTCGGCAATTAATAAATTCGCCTTGCAATATTCCGTCTTTATCAACCTTAGAATTTGCTTGACCGATCTTATACTTCCCTTCCTCAATAGCTGAAAGATATACTACTTCATCGGTTACATGCCCATCTTTGACTTTTCTATATGGGCTTTCTATGAAACCATGCTTATTTATTCTAGCATAAGTGGCCATAGAGTTAATTAATCCGATATTTTGACCTTCAGGTGTTTCAATAGGACAAATACGACCATAGTGAGTTGGATGCACGTCACGCACTTCAAAGCCGGCTCTATCACGACTAAAACCACCAGGACCTAATGCTGATAATCTTCTTTTATGAGTTATTTCAGATAATGGATTTGTTTGATCCATAAATTGGGATAATTGCGAAGTACTGAAGAATTCCTTTACTACAGAAACTAAAATTTTAGAATTCACTAAATCGTGAGGCATTACTGTATCAATATCACCTGCCGACATTCTTTCAACCACTGACTTTTCCATCCGGACAAGACCTATTCTGAATTGATTTTCTATCAATTCACCAACCGATCTAACTCTTCTGTTACCTAAGTGATCAATATCGTCTATGACACCTTTGCCATCTTTAAGCTCTACTAAAACTCTTAGTATATTTTTTATATCATCTGTAGTTAAAACAGTAGTTTCATCAGAGATATTTAGTTCTAACCTTGAATTCATTTTTATTCGACCTACTTCTGAAAGATCATATCTTTCAGGGTCAAAGAATAAATTATAAAATAAACTTTCAGCAGCTTCAATATTAGCAGGCTCTCCCGGTCTTAATACTCTAAAAATATCAAATAATGCTGATTCACGATCTTGGTTTTTATCAGAAAATAAAGTATTTCTTATATATGGACCAGATTGAGGATTAATTACTAATACGCTAATATTTTTAATTTTAAGATCACTAATTACACTAAGTAACTCAACAGTAACCATTTCGCCGATTTTTGCTAATACTTCACCGCTTTCAGGGTCTTTTAAATCCTCAGATAAATATTTACCAATTAAAGCTTCATGAGATACTAAAATATTATTAAGCCCTTCCCCAGCATATTTTTTAGCCAAGCGAGGAGTAATTTTTTGTCCTGCTTTAAGTAAAACATTTCCCGTATCAGCATCTACTAAATCACTTGTTAATCTATGAGCAGTAATATGGCTAGGCATAAATTTAACTGCCCATCCCTTATTTTTAACAACTTTATAATTTACTGAATCATAATAAAATTTTATTATTTCCTCTGTGCTCATGCCTATTGCTTTAAGCAAAGTAGTAGCATAAAGTTTTCTTTTTCTATCTATTCTAAAATAAATAATATCTTTAGCATCAAACTCTAAATCAAGCCATGATCCTCTATATGGAATAACACGTGCAGAATATAAAAGTTTTCTAGAAGAATGGACTTTGCCCTCATCATGATAGAAAAACACCCCAGGTGAGCGATGCATTTGCGATACAACTACCCTTTCTGTACCATTGATGATAAAAGTACCATTTTTAGTCATTAATGGGATGTTACCCATATATACTTGTTGTTCTTTGATACCCTTAATCTCTCGGCTTCCAGTATCTTCGTCTATATCCCAGATACTTAATCTTAAGGTTACTTTAAGAGCAGAATCATAGCTTAAGCTTCTTTGAGTGCATTCTTCTACATCATATTTTGGAGTATCAAATTCATATTTAACGAATTCTAAGTTAGCAATATTAGAAGGATCAGAGATAGGAAAAATTGAATTTAATATAGATTGTAAGCCTTTATTTTTTTTTTCGGAATCTTTTGTATCTAGCTGTAGAAAATTTTTTTCATATGAATTTTTTTGAATCTCAATTAAATTCGGTATATCTGCTACTAAATTTATATGACCAAAATTTTTTCTTACTCTTTTATTATGTAACAAGGGTTGTACTTCAATATTATCCCTTAATGAAACCATATAATCTCCTGACTGATAAAAAATTAACTATCAACATTGAAGTTAATAGTTAAAGAAACTTAAATAGACTTATTATTAAACTTTATTAACCTGAAGTTTTGACAAAAATTCTAATTTTTCTGACTAAAGTAAAAATTTATATTTAAAGTTAAATATTTAGTGCCTTTATCAGCTTAAAAGCGATATTTCTACAATTTAAAGTAAATTATTTGATATATAATACAAATTATAGATTGATACACTCGCCACTTTTTTTAATAAAAATTTTTTGTCAAAACTTCAGTTAACGCAAGCATTATGACAAGATTTTAAAATCTTGTCTTAAATCTGCATCATTAACTTTTAAAGTAATATACATTTTTAATGCTTAGGGTTTAAGTTATTAACGTAAATACGGTTTTACAGTTTCATAACTTCACTACATTAACTAAAATTTTTGTTAAATGAAGATAATTTTGATAAAAATTTTTAATGGTAATTTTTAACTTAGCGTTAACTACTAGAAATTACTAACAAATCACTTTATAAAAAAGTAATTCATTAACAAAATAGCTAAAAGCCTTATTTAAATTTAACTACTAAAATAAGGCTTTTAAAAATTCTAATAAGCAATGTTAAATTTTATATTAACGTAAAAAATTTATTATGAAAATAAAATTACTTTAATTCTACTTTTGCTCCAGCAGCTTCTAATTTGCTTTTAATTTCTTCTGCTTCTGCTTTTTTTACATTACGCTTAATTGGCTTTGGAGCTTCATCAACTAATTTTTTAGCTTCAATTAAACCAAGACCTGTAATTTCTTTTACAACTTTAATTACTTCCACTTTTTTATCACCACTAGAAGCTAAAACTACTTCAAAATCAGTTTTTTCAGCAGCTGCTTCAGCAGCAGGAGCGGTAGCGGCTGCTACAGCTATAGGTGCTGCTGCAGATACACCCCATTTTTCTTCTAACATTTTTACAAGCTCAGCTGCTTGCATTAATGTTAAAGATGATAATTGTTCTTCAATTTTAGCTAAATCTGCCATAATTTTTTCCTTTTTACTTATTATATATTATTATCTGAACTAAACAACCCTCAGCTATAAGCTGAGGGGTTATAAAGTGGAATCGATTAGAAATCGATCATCATTCACAGGTTCACCTTCCTGTTCATCAATATAGTGCTGTATCATTTCATCAGTTATATTACCTGAACTGACTGCCATATAGCCCCTAGCCCACAAATGATTGCCCCAAAATTGTTTTCGTAAATGAGTCAATTCTTGCAATAAAATTCTTGAGCTAATGCCTTTTAAATACTGTACTAACTTGCTAAGAGATATTGGCGGCTTATATGAGATAAACATATGTACGTGATCACATGATATTTTCCCTGACATTATATGTACTTCATGTTCCATGCAAATCTGCCTCAGTAAATCTCTAGTCCTTTCCGATACTTTGCCTATCAATATTCTCTTCCTATATTTTGGTATCCATATAAGATGCACTTTTAAATCATACTGACTATGACTATTCTTTCTATAACTTCTCATATTTCTTGATATAAATTCATTGCTAAAGCAATTTCATTATATCTTCCCTTCGCCTAAAGGCGAGGGATTTTTGATCCCCGAAGGGGGACATTAATTTTTACTAGCATTTGCTTGTACTACCCTGGCTAAGCTTGAAGACGGTGCTTGTAAAACGCCTGCAATCTTAGTAGCCGGAGCTTGTAATAACCCAACAATTTTACTTCTAAGCTCATTTAATGAAGGTAACTTAGAAAGTTCTTTTATTGAATGTTCATTTAATACTTGTTTATCGACTATACCGCCAACAATCTTAAGATTTTCATTACTTTTAGCAAAATTAACTACTAACTTTGCCATTTCAACCGGTTCTTTAGAATAAACAATAGCGGTAGGACCCGAAAATAAGCTTACGATATCATCAAGACCTACTTTATTTGCTGCTATTTTTGCTAAAGTATTTTTAACAACTTTAAAACCTGCATCTTTAGACTTAAGAGACTCTCTAAGTGAATTGACTTCACTAACAGTTAATCCGTGATAATGAGCAACGATTACAGATGGCGAATCTTTATAAATACTTGCTATTTCTTCTACAACTTCCGGTTTTTCCGATCTTAACACTTTATTAATTCTCCTTGTTACAACACTTGAGATGTTTCTATATTTTTCTCAATAACTTATTATTTATTAAGATAGCTATTTTTTTATATTTTATTAGTCTACTTATAAAAACAGTATAAACTTAGTAAATTTATCTTCACTGACATATTAGATCAATTTGTGAAGTTTTACTTAAAGCTATAGTGGCTTTCACCGCATAATTTATAAAATTTAGTACAAACGAGTTTAATATATTAGGCTTTGCTAAAGGATCTAGACTCAAATGTATTAAATTTAGTTTATGCTATACTAGCTAAATCTATTTGTACTGATGCACCCATAGTAGAAGATAAATATATTGCTTTTAAATAACTTCCTTTCACCCCAGTAGGTTTTGCTTTAACTACTGCATCAATAAACGCTTTCAAATTTTTTAATAAATCTTGATCTGGAAAAGATAATTTTCCAAGACCTGCATGAATTATACCTGCTTTTTCTGCTCTATATTCTACTTGACCGCTTTTAGCATTCTTAACAGCACCCTTAATATCTAATGTCACAGTTCCGAGTTTAGGATTCGGCATTAAACCTTTTGGCCCTAAAATTCTTGCAACTGAACCTATAGCTGCCATCATATCAGGAGTAGCTATACATACATCGAAATTGATCTTACCGGCTTTAATTTCATCAATAATATTGCTTGAGCCTACTAAATCTGCACCTGCAGCTTTCGCTTCTTCTTCTCTTTCTTCTTTACAAATAACGGCAACTCTTACAGTCTTACCTGTACCTGCGGGTAAATTAACTACACCACGTACCATTTGATCAGAATGTCTTGGATCAATTCCAAGCTTCATAACTATTTCTAAAGTTGGATCAAATTTAACATAAGAAACGGATTTTAATTTCTCAACCGCAGTTGTTAAATTATATAAACTATCCGATCTTACTTTAATGCGTGCTTCTCCTATTTTCTTACCGCCGCTAGATTTTATAGCAACATCTTTGTTATTTGACATAATAATTAATTCCCTACAACTTCAATTCCCATAGATGCTGCACTACCACAAATAATCTTTGTTGCCGCATTAATATCTTTTGTATTTAGATCAGGTATTTTTAACTTTGCGATCTCACGACAATCATCCATAGTGATTTTACCTACCACAGCTTCCTTTTTAGTAGCACCAGACCCCTTTTTAACTTTAGCATATTTCTTTATAAGATGAGATGCTGGCGGTGTTTTAACTATAAAAGTAAAACTCTTATCTACATATATAGTAATAACAGTTGGAAGAGGCGTCCCTTTTTCAATACCTTGTGTAACAGCATTAAAAGCTTTACAAAATTCCATGATATTAACTTTTCTTTGTCCAAGCGTTGACCCTATAGGAGGAGCAGGGGTAGCTTCACCAGCATTTACATTCAAGTTAATATAACCTTCTATTTTTTGTGCCATTTACGAATATCCTTCTTTTCTCTCTTAATCATAGCCTTAAATTTTTTTATCTTTAAAGATAATCAAATAATAATTCTATTTATTTACATTAGTCGTTTTTCTTTACTTGAGTAAAACTTAACTCTATCGGAGTTGCTTTGCCAAATATTGATACTGAAACTTTTAATCTAGCTTTTTCTTGGTCTACTTCTTCTACAGTTCCTGTAAAGGTTTCAAAAGGTCCTGCTGTAACAGTCACTATTTCGCCGACCTCATATAATTTCGCATCTTTTGCTTCTTTAGCTTCGGTTTCTAATCTAATGTTCTGTATTTCGCTTTCTGTAAGAGCTTTTGGAGTAGTTTTACTACCTAAAAAGCCTGTTACTCCTGGTATATTTTTTACTAAATGCCAAGATTTATCTGTCATATTCATTTTTATTAGAATATAGCTAGGCATTAATTTTTTTTCTACCTTGACGTTTTTACCGCGTTTAACTTCAGAAACACCAAAAACCGGTACTAATATATCATCAAAAAAATCTGACATTTGCTGCTTGCTAATTCTCTCAAGCATAATTCGTTTTATACGATTTTCTGCTCCTGATGCAGTATGTATAACATACCACTTTTTTGTATCTTTTTCAGAATTTGACAATATATTATCTATATTTTGTTCTGCCACAATTTATTCCTTGATAACTATTTACCGATGTTAAGTAAAATTTGTATTATGTTATGTATACCATAATCGAGCACTAAACAAATTAGGCTAAAAACAAAAACCGCTACTATGACTACTAAAGTCAAAGCAGTTAACTCTTTTTTAGTGGGCCAAACTACTTTATAAGCTTCTTGTTTAACTTGTTCAAAAAACTTATATATTTTATATTCTTTAAACATATTTATAAGTTATTTTATAGTAAAAACCCTATTACTTGTAATGGCAGGAGCGACAGGCATCGAACCCGCAACCTCCGGTTTTGGAGACCGGTGCTCTACCAATTGAGCTACACTCCTATCATATTTTAAATAAAAAATCAACAAAATTTATTGGAAACCTTTTTATTTAAATATAATATTTTTAATTTTAAGCTAATAATAAATATTATTTTTTAACTTTAATAGTATCTGCAACTTGAGTTGGTACTTGATCATAATGATTAAATACCATGCTATACTGAGCTCTACCTTGTGATAAAGATCTAAGCGTATTAACATAACCGAACATTTCAGCTAAAGGAACATATGCCTTGATGACTTGAGCATTACCTCTTGGTTCCATACCTTGAACTTGTCCTCTACGACTATTTAGATCACCAATAACATCACCCATATACTCATCTGGTGTAATCACTTCAACTTTCATAATAGGTTCAAGTAATTTAGGATTACCTTTAGGCATCCCCTCTCTAAATGCTGCTTTTGCTGCAATTTCAAACGCAAGTACGCTAGAATCTACATCATGGAAAGCACCATCAATTAATGTAGCTTTAAAATCGATCATAGGATAACCTGCAACTACGCCTGTGTCCCTAATGTTATTTAATCCTTTTTCTACACCAGGAATATATTCTTTAGGTACAGCACCGCCAACAATTTTACTTTCAAAAACAAAGCTCTTATTTTTATCTTCTTCTTTTAGATCTTTCACATCTTTTAGAGGTTCAAAAATGATTTTTACACGTGCAAATTGACCTGCACCACCTGATTGCTTTTTATGGGTATAATCAATTTCGCAAGCTTTAGTAATTGTTTCACGATATGCAACTTGAGGAGCTCCCATATTTGCTTCAACTTTAAATTCTCTTCTCATACGATCGATGATGATCTCTAAATGAAGCTCACCCATTCCTTTAATAACAGTTTGCCCTGTTTCTTGATCAGTTGAAGTTCTAAATGAAGGATCTTCAGCTGCTAAACGAGAAAGAGCTAGCCCCATTTTTTCTTGATCAACCTTTGACTTAGGCTCTACTGCAAGCTCAATAACTGGCTCAGGGAATTCCATTCTTTCTAGAATTACTTTTTTATCTTCATCTGATAATGTATCACCAGTAGTGGTATCTTTAAGCCCTGCTAATGCTACTATATCACCTGCTGATGCTTCTTTTACATCCTCACGGTTATTAGCATGCATTAATAGCATTCTACCTATTTTCTCTCTCTTATTCTTTACAGTATTAATAACGCTAGTTCCTGAAGTAATCTTACCTGAATACACTCTAATAAAAGTTAATGAACCAACAAATGGATCATTCATAATTTTAAATGCTAAGGCAGAAAATGGCTCAGAAACAGAAATAGGAAAATCTTTTTCTTCACCTGTACTAACTTCAACGCCTTTTACTGTAGCAATATCAATAGGTGATGGTAAATAATCTACTACAGCATCAAGTAGCGGCTGTACACCTTTATTTTTAAATGCACTACCGCATAAAACTGGATAAAAAGCTGCTGAAATAGTACCTTTTCTTATTAACTTCTTAATCTCTTCTTCAGTTACTTCTTCACCAGACAAGTATTTTTCCATGACTTTATCGTCTAGTTCAACAACCATATCAAGCAAACTAGCACGATATTCTTCTGCTTTTGCTTTCAGGTCACCAGGAATTTCTTGATAAGAATACTCAGCACCTAAAGACTCATCTTTCCAAACTATTGCTTGCATTTTAACAAGATCAACAACTCCTTTGAAATTTTCTTCAATACCTATAGGCAACTGAATAACTAAAGGTTTTGCTCCTAAACGATCCTTGATCATGTCAACGCATCTATAAAAATCTGCTCCCATTCTGTCCATTTTATTGACAAAACACATTCTAGGCACATTATATTTATCAGCTTGTCTCCATACTGTTTCAGATTGAGGTTCAACACCTGCAACACCATCAAACACTGCAACAGCACCATCAAGAACACGTAAAGAACGTTCTACTTCAATTGTAAAGTCAACGTGTCCAGGAGTATCAATAATATTAATTTGTTTATCTTGCCATCTACAAGTAGTAGCAGCCGAGGTAATTGTTATACCACGTTCTTGCTCCTGCTCCATCCAGTCCATGGTAGCACCGCCCTCATGCACTTCACCTATTTTATGGGATTTACCTGTATAATATAGAATACGTTCTGTAGTAGTAGTTTTACCTGCATCAATATGAGCACATATACCGATATTACGGATATTTTCAAGCTTTTTACTCATATTTAGTTACCCTGCTTTGTTTTTTTAGGGCTAAAGTGTGAGAAAGCTTTATTAGCTTCAGCCATTTTATGGGTATCTTCTTTTTTCTTAATAGCAACACCTCTATTATTTGAAGCTTCCAATAATTCTTCAGCGAGTTTATCAATCATCATTTTTTCAGAACGCTTTGTTGCCGCTGTAATAATCCAACGAGATGCAAGAGCATATCCTCTCCTTTCATCAACCGGAGTTGGAACTTGATAATTAGCTCCACCTACTCTTACAGAAGTTACTTCCAAATATGGCTTTACATTATTCATAGCATCACTGAAAGTCTGATACGGATCAGCTTTATGTTTTTTTTCAATTTTATCGAAAGCAGAATAAACTATTTTTTCTGCGAGAGCTTTTTTTCCCTCTTTCATAATATTATTGATAAACCTAGAAAGTAAAACACTGTTATACTTCATATCAGGTAAAATTACTCGCTTTTCTGCGGCGTGACGACGTGACATTTGACTTTTTCTCTCTAACTAATAATTATTTTTTTGTAGCTACAACTTGTTTACGAGGAGCACCATAACGTGAACGACCTTGTTTACGCCCTTTAACTCCGGCAATATCATAAGCACCGAGTACCACGTGATATTTTACCCCTGGAAGATCAGGAACCTGCCCGCCTCTTACTAATACTCTATCGTGCTCTTTCACACTATGCTTTTCACCAGGAATATAAACATTTACTGTTCTTTTATTACTTAAACGCACAGTTGCTACTTTACGAAGAGCTGAGTTAGGCTTTTTAGGAGTAACAGTTTTCACTACTAAACAAACTCCACTTTTAAAAGGATTAGCCTCTAACGCAGGAGATTTAGTTTTACGAACTTTTGATTTTCTTCCAAAACGCACTAATTGATTATATGTTGGCATTAAAAAAACACTCCAAAAAAAACTTACAAGTACCACAGAGACTTCAAAAGTTGGAAGTCAAATAAGCGGTGAGACTGCACAGCGTACAAATAGTACGTGAGCAAAAACGAATCCCGAAATTTGACGTACCAAATCTTGAAATATCAAAGGTACATACGATGATTAAAGGGCAAAAACTACTTTTGCCCTTTGAATTTTAAATGATTTTACAAATGCAAATAATATATTTACACTGTCAAATTAAATTACACTAAATTTAAATTATAATTACTTTTTCCATAAAAGCAAGTATGTTTTAACTAACAATTAGTTTTTTCTCTATTATTCTTGCTATAAAACTTATTAGCATCACTAAAATATAGTAACAACAAGCGGCAACAATCATGGGGAAAAAATAATTATACGTCTCAAGCGATACAATTTGTGCTCTTTTCATCAAGTCCATTTCTCCAAACATTGAAATAATGGCTGACTCTTTGATTAAATTAATAAGCTCATTGGTTAGCGATGGAAAAATATTTTTAATTGCTTGTGGCAAAATTATATCTTTCATAATCAAAAATTTGGGGATAGCAAGAGCTTCTGCCGCCTCAAACTGCCCTTTATCAACTGCATTAATTCCTGCTCTTATTACTTCCGAAACATAAGCACCTGAATTAAGAGAAAAAGAAATAGCACCTACCATAAATACAGTAAATTTAATACCTATTAAATAAGGTGAGGCAAAATATACGATACTTAATTGGATTAATAAAGGCGTACCTCTAAAAATAGAAGTATAAAAATCTGCAAAAAGTCTTAAAACACGATTTTTATTTACCTTACAAAGTGCTAGCAATACTCCTATAACTAGACCAAATATAACAGCAATAACGCTATATTTTAAAGTGACCAAAGTCCCTTCTACAATAAAAAGGATTTTTGGAGAAAATTTTATTAAATATTCAAACATGTTTTTAGTGATATAATTTTTAGATATTGTGTCAGATTTTTGTCATTGCAAAGAGCAAAGGACGTTATTGCATGGCTCGTTTATGTCATTCCCACGGAGGCATTGTTGCGTGAATCAAAAAACGTCCTCGGTGTCATCCCGTGGCTTGTCCACGGGATCCAGAAAACAGTAAAAAATACTAATACTTTTAGTATTTTAAGCTGGATCCCGCAATCAAGTTGCGGGATGACAGAGGGAAATCAATCCACACAACAACAACACCAAGGATAATTCTAGTATACTCTCTTCGCTGGTGGGATTGCCTTTACTTCATCACTCAAAGTAGTTAAAGTAACAGGTTTGTAATCAAGCACCACCTTGCCGGATTCATCAACCACGCTAAGAGTATGTTGCATCCAATCTTTATCATTACGATCGGGATAATCTTCCCTTGCGTGTGCTCCTCTGCTTTCTTTTCTGGCAGCTGCTGAATATACAGTTACTAAAGCCTGATCAAGTAAATTATCTAACTCTAAAGCTTCAACTAAATCGCTGTTCCAAATTAAAGATTTATCATTAATTTTTATATCTTTATAACTGCTTCTTATCTCACTAATCATTTCTGCCCCTTCATCTAGCACTTCTTGAGTTCTAAACACTGAAGCATGACTTTGCATAGTTCTTTGCATTTTAAGCCTTAAATCTGCAACCGAAATATTACCGCTACTATGACGAATTTTATCAAATCTACTAATAATTTTTTCAAGTGCTTCTTCTGATACAGGTTTATGCGGGCTTGCTGGCTTAATAAGCTCAGCTGCTTTTAGTGCTGCACTTCTGCCGAATACTACTAAATCAAGCAAAGAATTTGATCCTAGACGATTAGCTCCATGCACCGATACACAAGCGGCTTCACCGATCGACATAAGACCTTTTACTACACTATTATGATTTTTGCCATCTTTAATTATTACCTGACCATGATAATTAGTAGGTATTCCGCCCATATTATAATGCACTGTAGGAAGTACCGGTATAGGCTCTTTGGTTACATCAACACCAGCAAAAATTTTAGCTGTTTCAGAAATACCAGGCAAACGACTATGTAAAATTTCCGGTGATAAATGATTTAAATGTAAGAATACATGGTCTTTATGTTCTCCAACTCCTCGCCCCTCACGAATCTCGATAGTCATCGCTCTTGAAACCACATCCCGTGATGCTAAATCCTTTGCAGCCGGTGCATAACGTTCCATGAAACGCTCACCATTAGTGTTAACAAGATAACCGCCCTCACCTCTAGCTCCCTCTGTTATAAGGCAACCAGCTGAGTATATTCCGGTCGGATGGAACTGGACAAACTCCATATCTTGCAGCGGCAAGCCTGCTCTAATAGCCATACCACCCCCGTCACCCGTGCAAGTATGGGCAGAAGTTGCTGAAAAATAAGCACGCCCATATCCGCCCGTTGCAAGCACTACATTATGTGCTCTGAAACAATGCAGACTACCATCATCTAAATTCCAAGCAACTACTCCTCTACATTCACCATCTTCCATCAATAAATCAATAGCGAAATATTCGATAAAAAACTGTACTTTATGCTTTAATGATTGTTGATATAAAGTATGAAGTATAGCATGTCCAGTACGATCTGCTGCTGCACATGTACGTTGTGCTGCCTTGCCTTTGCCGTACTCGGTAGTCATACCGCCAAAAGGACGCTGATAAATTTTTCCCTCTTCGGTTCTTGAAAAAGGTACGCCGTAATGCTCAAGCTCTAAAATCGCATCCGGAGCATTCTTGCACATATATTCGATTGCATCCTGATCGCCTAACCAATCAGAACCTTTGACCGTATCATACATATGCCAACGCCAATCATCCGCTCCCATATTACCAAGAGCTGCACTAATACCGCCTTGTGCTGCGACAGTATGGCTACGAGTCGGGAATAGCTTAGATATACAAGCCGTATTAAGACCCTCTTTAGCCATACCGAACGCAGCACGTAACCCTGCACCGCCTGCCCCTACGACTATTACGTCAAATTTATGATGAATTATACTATACGATTTGGTCATTAAGTTAATTTTCTATTTTTAAATGTTTGTATGGATTTCTTCCACTATTGTCACCCCGTGGCTTGTCCACGGGGTCCAGCTAAAAATACTAATAACATTAGTATTTTTTATTATTTTCTGGATGCCGTGGTCAAGCCACGGCATGACACATTTAAATTAATTATCCCTTATAAAACATAGCTGCTATAAAAGCTACGATAGTTAGAATACTAAATAGCTTCACTGCTATAATTAATGTATTCCGTAACTTGTTGCAGCTTATATAATCCTCTATTACTACCTGCATTCCAAGCATGGCATGATATAAAGAAGTAATTACTGCGATTAATAAAGGTATTAAATTAATAGGTCTTTTCAGCTCCCAAATAATAATGTTTACATCACTATTTTTATTGGCTAGCGTAAAATATAGTAACCATACAGAACACAACACTAATATAATAGCGGTAATTCTTTGTAGCAACCAATGATGTGAACCACTTTTAGCAGAACCAGTATTTTTTGCTTTTACAATCTCTGCTCTAAAATCATATGTCATTAATTTTCTCCAAACACATTTTTTTCGTTATTAAGTATGTCATCCCGCGAGCTTGTAGCGGGATTCAAAAAACGCCCTCGGTGTCATCCCGTGGCTTGTCCACGGGATCCAGCATAAAGCGAGATAAACCGAGCTTTTAATTTTAAGAAGTTACTGTGTTTATATTTTTACTGGATCCCGTGGTCAAGCCACGGGATGACAAATAATATTACTACACCCACAACAATATCGTAAATAAGACAGAACAAACAACCACGCTCCAGCCTGTTAAATTAACTGCTTTTATAGAAAAGCCTAATCCAATATCCCAAAATAAATGCCTGATGCCGTTACATACATGATAAAACCAAGCAAAGCTAGTTAGTATCAAACATATTTTTATAATGCAACAACAATTAGCTAGCTTTATATAATTACTATCAAATTTGCTAAGAATAAACCACCATGCCAAAATTGAAACTGCAAAAAATAAAGCTACCCCTGTCATACGATGCAAAATCGATAAGGTAGAACTTATTTGCGGCTTATATATAGTTAGATGCGGCGAAGTCGGACGCTTATTATCAATTTCTTGTTTGGTTTTAGTCATAAATTAATTTGTGTAGCACTGCATAACTCTATGTCACTTGATCGTCATTGCGAACGAATGAAATGAGCGTGGCAATCTCAGGAGTATTAGTATTATTTGATAAGATTGCTCCGTCGCTTTGCTCCTTGCAATGACGGGCAAACTGGTCCATGCAGCTACGGGATGACATTACTTTCTCTCGAGCCAGTACCCTTCAGCGGGTGCTAGATCATCCGCCACTGCTCTTCTGTCATCAAAAACAAAGCACTCACCTTGCCATAAATTATTCTTATTTTGCGTATCTTCTAGATATTGCAATATACCACCTTTTAAGTGATATACCTCTTCATGTCCCATACTTTTCAGTAAGCTAGTAGATTTCTCACAACGTATACCACCAGTACAGCACATTGCGATTTTCTTACCTTTAAGTAATTCAGCATTTTGCTCAGCCCAAGCTGGAAATTGTTTAAATGTTTCAGTATATGGATTCATTGCCGCTTTGAACGTACCGACTTCCACTTCATAGTCGTTACGTGTATCCACTACTATAACATCTTGTTTTGTAATAAATTCATCCCAATCTTTTGTTTCTATATACTCGCCTTTAAACAAATTAACATTTAAATTGTCAACATTCATCGCAACGATTTCTTTTTTAAGCCTGACTTTTAACTTTTGAAAAGGATGTATTTCGCTGTAATTTATTTTAACATTCACGTCTTTCGTATTAGTTAGTTTTTTTAATTCTTCAAGTACAAGATTTACACTTTCATATGAACCTGAAAAAGAACCATTAAAGCCCTCTTTCGATAATAAGATAGTACCTTTAACATATTTTCTTTTACCGACAAATAATAGTTTTGGTATTAGGTTTTCCGGCTCTTCTATATTTACAAAACTATATGCACTTAAAATTGCAATTTTTTCACTCATAAATTATGGTATTGGTTGTTTTTATTTTATATGGTTTATGTCATCCCGTGGCTTGCTAACTAGATCCAGCATAAAGCGAGATAAATCGAGCTTTTTGTATTTTTATTATTTTTCTGGATCCCGTGGTCAAGCCACGGGATGACACTGTAACCTAATGCATAAGATAACGCTTAATCACATTACAGATAATGGAACGAACATACTACTATCACCTCTCTCAATCAAAAGCAAAATATTTTGCTTTTCTGATTTTTTAGCATTTTCATATAATTCTTCTAGTGTATTTATATCGCTTATGCTTTCTTGATTACTGAAGTTTTGACAAAAAATTTTTAATAAATTCGCAGAACTAAATTTGCCTATCCCCGAGGCAAGCCTACGGGGTATTTACGGCAAATTTTCCTGCGGACCGTCCTGCTTGATTCAAATAATCGTGGCAAGCCACGGGGAATTTAACCCAACAGGGATTAAAAAAAGTGGCGAGTGTATCAATCTATAATTTGTATTATATATCAAATAATTTACTTTAAATTGCAGCAATATCGCTTTTAAGCTGATAAAAGCACTAAATATTTAACTTTAAATATAAATTTTTACTTTAGTCAGAAAAATTAGAATTTTTGTCAAAACTTCAGTTGATTAACATTACTTACTAAATCACCAACTCTAAAGCTACTCTTCATCAACATTTGTAATAACTAATCCTATTTTATCAGCAGATATAGCAAATTTTTGCTTTCATTCCTCAGTCAAATTACTAAAAGTGATATTACTTTTTACAATAGACGTGCCATTATCTTCTTTCTTAGTAACTTTTTCTATATTTTCTTCCGCAGCTTCTTGTTTAACTTCCTCATTATCTGATGTCATTTTTATTGGTAGTTCTATTGTTTCTCCATCTCTTAATACTTTTACTTTCACTTCTTGATCAACAGGAATATCGGCAACAATTACACGTAATCTTTTAGTATTTTTAACTGCCTGCCCTGCAAACTCTAATATTATATCACCTGTTTTGATGCCTGCTTTATCACCTGGATCATCTTTTTGTATCTTAGCAACTAACACACCATTAGTGTCTTTTAGCCCTAAGCCTTCTGATATTTCTTCGGTCAAATCTTGTATTGTTACACCAAGACGACCTCTATTTATTTTACCATCTTTTTTAAGACGCTCAATTATAGGCTTTGCAGTATTTGAAGGGATAGCAAAACCAATACCTATATTAGTGCCAAGCGGTGAGAAAATTGCCGTATTTACACCAATTACTTTTTGGTCCAGATTAAACATAGGACCACCAGAATTGCCGTTATTAATTGCCACATCTGTTTGGATAAAATTATCGACTATATTGTTAGTGTCAATATCAATATCTCGTCCTTTTGAAGAAATAATACCGGCAGTAACAGTACCACCAAGATTACCAAAAGGATTACCGATTGCAATAACCCAGTCTCCTACTCTTGCATCATTTGAGTCACCAAATTCGACAAAAGGCAGCGGTTCTTCAACATCTATTTTTAAAAGAGCTAAATCAGTTTTAATATCACTACCTATTAACTTAGCTGGTAATTCAGTGTTATCGGCTAATTTTACATTAATTTTACTAACATTAGCAATCACGTGATAATTTGTAACTATCAAACCATTAGGCTCAATAATAAACCCAGAACCGAGTGGCATCGCCTTTAGAGTAGGGTCAACTTCTTCAAGATTGAGAGGTATGTTAAGACGTTCTAGAAAATCATTAATGAAATCCAGAGGTTTTTTTTCTTGTAAAGGATCTTTTTCTGCAGCTTCTGACTTACTATTAACATATTCTATAGTAGAAATATTAACAACAGCAGGGATTAAAGGCTCAACTATATCAGCAAAACTATAACGTGATGCATTATTTACTTTTAGAGGTATGGAATTTATTTCAGTAAATTCACTTTCCTCTTCCAAATCTATTGCTTTTGAAGATTTATTATTCTCTTTCGCTAAAACATTGTTATTAAATATTAAAATTATTATAACAAAAAATATTTTCAGATTCATATACTACTTAGCTAAATTAAGATATTTTAAAACTTCAGCATCGGGCGAAATGATAAAATTAGTATCTTCTTTCTTTAAAGAATTTTTATATACTAAAAGCGACTTATAAAATTTGTAAAATTCCGGATCGGCAGAATAAGCAGAATTATATATTTTAGCCGCTTTCTCATCACCATCACCTTTGATAATTTGAGCATCTTTGTAAGCTTTAGCAAGTATTATCTTACTTTCCTTATCTGCTTTTGAGCGAATACGAACACTTTCTTCCTGCCCTTCTGCCCTAATTTGTGTTGCTTCTTTTGCACGTGCAGTTTGCATACGACGATAAATAGCTGCACTATTTTCCTTTGGTAAGTCAGCTCTTAAAATTCTAACATCAACCACATCAATACCGAAGCTTTTAGCTTCACCGTCTACTTGATTTAAAATATTAAGCATTACATTACTACGCTCTTGCGATAATAAACTACTTAGTGCAATCTTACCTATTACTTTTCGCATTGAAGATTCAAGGTTACGAGTCAGCCTAATTTTGACTCCTTGATAATCATGGACCGTTTTATAAAACATTACAGGATTATTAATTTGAAACTTAGCATAAGCATCAACAATAACTCTTTTACCATCAGCAGCCGTTAACTCTTTTGCTTCAACTTCAACATCTAAAAGACGCTTATCAAAAAATTCAACATTTTGAATTAACGGAACTTTAATATGTAGTCCAGGTTTTTCTATGGTTCTTACTGCTTCACCAAATTGGAATACTACAGCAGATTGACGTTGATCAACTGAAAATAGTGAGCTAGAAATTAATATCAGCCCCAAAATAGCCGTAAAAATTATATAGTAAATCTTTTGCATTTAATTTAACATTTTTTGTTGTTTTTTGTATGTCACACTACGGCTTGACCGATGTTGTTGCATAAATCGAGAACTGTTTTTTATGTCATTCCCGCGGAGGCGGGAATCCAGAAAAATAAACATGAATACAGTAAATGTTTAAAATAAAAAGCTCGATATATCTCGCTTTATGCTGGATCCCCGCCTACGCGGGGATGACATTAAGGCTTAATAGCCATATGCGGAAGTAACGCATTATTAATAATAGTCTTACTTGAGCCACTTAATACTTCTTCAGCTACTTCTAAATATAGCCTGTCTCTAGTTACTTGCTTATTTATAGCATATTGCTTATAAATTGCACTAAATCTTTGGCTATCTCCCTCGGCCTTTGATATTATTTCCTCTCTATAGGCTTCTGCTTCTTCTATAATTCTAGCTGCTGCCCCTCTAGCTTCCGGTAATACTTTATTATTATAGGCTTGAGCTTGATTTATTTCTTTTTCTTTATCTGCTTTTGAAGTTTGCACATCTCTATAAGCATCTATAACCTCAGCAGGTGGCTCAGCTTTTAATAATTGCACCTTTTCAATCATTACTCCAACGTTATAACTATCTAGAATTTTTTGTGCTAATGTTTCTATTTTATGAGTAATTTCCTGCTTCTGATCAGATAAGACCCAAGAAATAGGCGTGTTCCCTATCACTTCTCTAACGGCACTTTCTACCGTTGACTTAACTGTTTCTTCAGGCTTTTGTACGTTAAACATAAAATCCTCAAGATTACTAATATGCCACATTACGTCACAATTTAAAGCAACAATATTCTCATCACCAGTTAACATAATACTTTCACCGGCAATATTTTTGGTATCACCACCACTACGCACAGAGTTATTTGTACGATATCCAATCTCAATTCGTCTTGATTGTTTAACTTTCTCGACTATTTCTTTTTCAAATGGGGCAGGTAAACGATAATTAAGACCAGCGTAACCTTTACGAACAAAACGTCCAAATCTTGTTACAGCCGCTTCTTCACCTTCTTTTACTTCATAAATACCTGAAGCAAGCCACAAAACAAAAGATGCTAGAGCAACTAAAATTATTGTTTTTGTACTGAAATTAAATTGAAACTGAAATTGATCAAAATTAAATTGATTTTTTCTTGGTCTTGTGAATATGTTATCATCTTTATCGTTATCAAAATCTTTCCACGGAGATTTTTTGAAAATTGGGATATATTTTTTACTAAGCATTTGCTTTTTATATTAATTTTGAAATTTGAAGATTTAGTGATTATATATATTATAGTATTTAACGTCAAGTTGCGAACTTATAGCAGACTTAAAAAGGAAATTTAATTATGGCTGATTTACACCAAAACCAAATTATCGATAAACTGCATAATATTGCTTTTAAAGACGGTACTTTTTTAAAACAAGTTATATCAAATATTATAATTAAACATAATAATGTTGGTTTTTCAATAGATATATCAGGCATTGACAAATTAGAAGCAGAAGAAATAAAGAATGAAGCAATTAAAAAGCTTAATGAAATAGTTGGTATAGGTAAAATAACTATTGTTTTTACTGAGAGTAAAACAGTAGAAAAAAAACCTCAAAAACCCAAACATTTTGTAGAGAATGTTAAAAAGATTATCTTAGTTGCATCAGGTAAAGGAGGAGTCGGCAAATCTACTATTTCAGCTCTTATTGCTCAACAATTAAGTTTAGAGAATTACCGAGTGGGCATAGTTGATGCTGATATTTACGGACCTTCAATTCCACATATATTTGGTATTAATGAAGTACCGCAAACAGTCAATGGGCGAATAATACCGGTAAAAGCAAAAAATATCGAGGTGATATCAATAGGCTTTTTTGTTAAAGATTATTCCGCAATTATTTGGCGTGGTCCTATGGCTAGTAAAACTATTTATCAATTGTTATCAGTGACGAAATGGGATAATCTTGATTATTTGATTATTGATATGCCACCAGGAACAGGGGATATTCATTTAAGTATGCTGGAGAATTACCATTTAGACGGCGTGGTAATCGTCACTACTCCGCAAAAAATGTCAGAGATAGATGTCGTACGTTCTATAGATTTATATCAAAAATTAAATTTACCGATAATTGGAATAATCGAGAATATGAGCGATTTATTTGATGGTAATAGTGGAAGTCATTTATCACAAAAATATAATATACCATTAATAGCTCAAATTCCAGTTATACCAAAAATAGCTAATGCATGCGATAAATCACTGCCACTTACTGACTTACTGAAGTTTTGACAAAAAATTTTTATTAATGATGCTCCTCGCAGCAGAGCTACGAGGTATCTAAAAAAGTTTTAGTTGTTTCTTATGATATCACGAAGCAGAGCTTCGGGGAATTAAACCCTGAGAGATTAAAAATTGATTATATCTGGCTTAATTAATTATAGAACTTTCCTAAGTATAGCAAAGGTAGCAAACAAATAATAAAAATTGTTAAGCAAATACCACAAAAGGCTCTAAATATAACAGTAGGTGATGCAGGTTATAGCGCTCTATCTTTCATTCACCCGCTGCACAATGAAGCAAATACGGTGACAATAACCCGCCAAATAATCGTGGCAAGCCACGGGGAATTTAACCCAACAGGGATTAATCGCAGTATTTACAAAATATATACAGAGAAGCAAAAAACAAGAGGGCGTAAAAGATTTTATGGAGCTAAGATTTCTTGTAGTAGTTCTGATAATTTACTGATTCCAGATACAGAAGAAACTGTAGTAAAAGCTACAAAAAATGGTAACATATCAATTAGTATTTCACTATTTAAGAATTATCTAATCAAGGGTAAGAAACAGCATATCATGTCTGATAAACCGCTAAATTTTATTCAGGTTAAGGTGTTAGATGCATCAGGAAATGGGAAATATAACAGAGATTTATGGTTATGTGTTTCTGGTCAACAAAAAGATAAAATCAGTGGTAAAGAAGTATATGAATACTATAGACAAAGGTTTGATATTGAGCATTTTTTTAAATTTGGGAAGTCAAAATTATTGATGGATAAATTTCAAACAAATGATCCAAATAACTGAAGTTTTGACAAAAATTCTAATTTTGCTGACTAAAGTAAAAATTGGCTCTGTCTCATCAATTGTGTAAATTTCGTGAACCATTAAATTCTACCATCAAATTTGATCATAAAATGAGCCATAGCTTCATTCCAATTGGGGATAGGCATAGACCATTTTTTGGTAATATAATCAATTGTCAGATATAAAACCTTCAATACTGCGTCATCATTTGGAAAGATGCGTTTATTCTTAGTAACTTTTCTCAATTGGCTATTCAGCGATTCTATCGCATTTGTAGTGTAAATAATCTTACGAATCTCCTTTGGATATTGCAAGAAAATTATCAAATTATCCCAATTATTATACCAAGATTTAGCTATATGCGGATATTGCTTACTCCATTTTTGATCAAATGACTCAAGAGCTAATTCTGCTTCTTTTTCAGTAGCAGAAGTATAGATTAGTTTCAAATCCGCTGCTAATTGCTTTCTATCTTTATATGATACATATTTGAGGCTATTCCTGATCTGGTGGACCATACAAATTTGATGTTCAGTTTTCGGATATACTGATGCGATAGCATCAGACATACCAGTTAGATTATCACTACAAGCAATTAAGATATCTTTTACTCCTCGATTCTTCATTTCAGTAAAATTACCAAGCCAAAATTTAGCTCCTTCATTCTCACTTATCCATAAGCCTAAAATATCCTTTCTGCCAGATAAATCTATTCCTAAAGCTACATATACTGATTTATTAATAATAAGTTTATCTTGTCTCACTTTCACTACTAAACAGTCAAAATATACTATAGGGTATACTGATTCAAGAGGTCTACTCTGCCAAATCTTGACCTCATCTATTACTTCATCTGTAATCCTGCTGATTAGGCTCTCACTGATCTCAGCTCCATATAATTCTTGCAATTGTGTTTTAATATCAGACACACTCATACCCTTCGCATATAAGGATATTATCTTTTGGTCTAAGCCATCTATTCTTGTTTGTTTCTTTGAGACTATTATAGGTTCAAATTTACCTTGTCTGTCTCTTGGAACATTTATCTCTATAGTACCATTCTCACTAATCAGATTCTTACTAAAACTACCATTCCTCGCATTCTCAGTTTCAGCTCTATCATACTTGCTATAACCTAAATGTTCTGACATCTCAGCATGCAGTGCTCGCTCTAAAATACCCTTGGTTAATTCCTTAATTAATCCATTCTGACTTAGTACTGTTTTTAAATCTACTCCGCCTTCTATCAGCAAATCTATTGCTTCATTTATTTTTTTATTCTTCTCTATTTGCATTTCTGTTACCTATATTTTTAATTACTTCTAATATAGGCTCAACAAAAATTTACACAATCATTGCAAAAGACTCTAAAAATTTATATTTAAAGTTAAATATTTAGTGCTTTTATCAGCTTAAAAGCGATATTTCTACAATTTAAAGTAAATTATTTGATATATAATACAAATTATAGATTGATACGCTCGCCACTTTTTTTAATAAAAATTTTTTGTCAAAACTTCAGTAGACAAAATTGCTACAGTTTTTGATACATTATGTACCCAAATATAGCTAACGCGGAAAGGTTTTTACCATAGTTTTTGTATTTACTCACATATTCACCAGATCTAAATCCTATTAAACATTGCTGGACTAACTTTAAAAACTGTTTACGTAAAATTATTGATCAATGCCTAAGTTTTTCCTAATCTGTGGTAGAAACATTTCCGTGTTAGCTATATGCGACAATTGTTTAAGTTTTTTATTCATGTTACCAATCACATCTTGTGTTCTTTTTGAACGGTTTAAAGTGAGAAACACTTTTTGTGTTCTGATATCCACAAGAGCGCCTATATTACGACTTTGATTACCTTTGTTAAAAGTTAAATCACCTTCTAAATGACCTATTGCTGCTATCTTTCTATTTATCTCTGGTCTTTCAGTAATGGAAACTCGATTTGGTATTGTAATTCTTTTGTTTCTGATTCTTGTACCATGATGCAACCTATTTTTCCTTTTTCTTGCTAAAGATAAATATAATTTTTGCCTTTGTGCTATAGGAGATGTATAAATAAACTGGTATATACTCTCTGTAGAAATATTGACAGTATCTCGTGATAGTTTACGTCTACCTGAAATTATATCTGGTGAAATACCCTGTGTTAACTGCTTTATTATTTCTGCTCGTAAATTATTATCAATATCTAATTTTCTTTTTCTCTTACCTTGCCTTAAACTGCAAGCAAGTGTGTTAGCCCTATCTGGTCTATAATTATGCCTCATTCTCTTGAGTTCATAACATATAGTGCTTTTATCACGGCCAATCTTTGTCCCTATATATCGCGAGCTATAACCACTCTTATTCATTTCGTATATTTTAAATCTTTCATCTATCGTTAAATGAGCCATGATATATCTATATTTAAATGATGCTCCTCGCAGCAGAGCTACGAGGTATCTAAAAAAGTTTTAGTTGTTTCTTATGATATCACGAAGCAGAGCTTCGGGGAATTAAACCCTGAGAGATTAAAAATTGATTATATCTGGCTTAATTAATTATAGAACTTTCCTAGAGTATCTTCTATCCCTTGTAAATACTTACTTCCAAACCTAGATTAATCCAGAATTCAGGTTCGTAGCTCTGCTGCGAGGTATCTAAAAAAGTTTTAGTTGTTTCTTATGATATCACGAAGCAGAGCTTCGGGGAATTAAACCCTGAGAGATTAACCAAGGGTATTTTAGAGCGAGCACTGCATGCTGAGATGTCAGAACATTTAGGTTATAGCAAGTATGATAGAGCTGAAACTGAGAATGCGAGGAATGGTAGTTTTAGTAAGAATCTGATTAGTGAGAATGGTACTATAGAGATAAATGTTCCAAGAGACAGACAAGGTAAATTTGAACCTATAATAGTCTCAAAGAAACAAACAAGAATAGATGGCTTAGACCAAAAGATAATATCCTTATATGCGAAGGGTATGAGTGTGTCTGATATTAAAACACAATTGCAAGAATTATATGGAGCTGAGATCAGTGAGAGCCTAATCAGCAGGATTACAGATGAAGTAATAGATGAGGTCAAGATTTGGCAGAGTAGACCTCTTGAATCAGTATACCCTATAGTATATTTTGACTGTTTAGTAGTGAAAGTAAGACAAGATAAACTTATTATTAATAAATCAGTATATGTAGCTTTAGGAATAGATTTATCTGGCAGAAAGGATATTTTAGGCTTATGGATAAGTGAGAATGAAGGAGCTAAATTTTGGCTTGGTAATTTTACTGAGATGAAAAATAGAGGAGTAAAAGATATCTTAATTGCTTGTAGTGATAATCTAACTGGTATGTCTGATGCTATTGCATCAGTATACCCGAAAACTGAACATCAAATTTGTATTGTCCATCAGATCAGGCATAGCCTCAAATATGTATCATATAAAGATAGAAAGCAATTAGCAGCGGATTTGAAACTAATCTATACTTCTGCTACTGAAAAAGAAGCAGAATTAGCTCTTGAGTCATTTGATCAAAAATGGAGTAAGCAATATCCGCATATAGCTAAATCTTGGTATAATAATTGGGATAATTTGATAATTTTCTGGCAATATCCAAAGGAGATTCGTAAGATTATTTACACTACAAATGCGATAGAATCGCTGAATAGCCAATTGAGAAAAGTTACTAAGAATAAACGCATCTTTCCAAATGATGACGCAGTATTTAAGGTTTTATATCTGACAATTGATTATATTACCAAAAAATGGTCTATGCCTATCCCCAATTGGAATGACGCTATGGCTCATTTTATGATCAAATTTGATGGTAGGATTTAATGGCTCACGAAATTTACACAATTGATGAAACAGAGCCGAAAAATTTGCAGAAACTTTATCCACTATAGCAGGTTATCTAGAAAACCTTGCACGCAAGATGGAAAAGTGATATATTAACGTTTGGCTGCTTGGTTCGTGAGCTTAATATTAGCCTAGGACTACCACTAACTTTAGGACATCGTCCCTGTCTAATACTCATTTAAGTTTAGATATATGAAGTCCACCTTTACATAAAGGTCTTTGAAGGATTTTAAGTAACGACTAAAGCGGTCATGTATACTCGTTTTATTTGAAAAATTGGCGGCGTTACTTTTTGCTTATAATCCGCTACTATACTAGTATGTACGCTGCGGTTATAAGCTTCAAAGTCGATTTCTCTTTTCCAAATAAAACTTCGTCTACCTACATTATAATCTTCTTTTAGGAGTATGAAATATTACTTTTAAAAGAAAAAAGTATACACCTCTAAAATGAAACAAAAAAAATCTGCTAATAAAGTGCTTGGTGCTTTTTTAGGTACCATCATTGAATATTACGACTACAGCCTATACGGATTTTCTGCTGCAATTATTGCTGAAAAATTCTTTTCCCCTGATACGGATCAATTAACAAAACTTGTAAATGTTTTTGCTGTATATGCTGTTGCATATCTGTCAAAGCCTCTTGGAGCTTATATATTTGGACGTATAGGTGATAAATATGGCAGAAAAAAAGCCCTTAGCTTTACAATTATCGGTATTATAATTCCCACCTTAATAATAGGGTTATTACCTGACTACTCTACCCTTGGAGTTTGGAGTACGATAATCCTTGTTTTATGCCGTTTTATGCAAGGCATATTTATTGCAGGTGAGTATGATGGTGCTGCAATTTATGTTATTGAACATTTAGGTCCAAAATACCAATTTACAGCTTCAGCTATCACTAGATGTACAGGAGTTATTGGATTATTATCGGGAATTGGGGTAACCAACTTCTTTAATGCACATATTTTTCCTGATTGGAGTTGGCGTATTCCATTTTTATTGAGCGTACCATTGGGGCTTGTAACTCTTTATTATCGTCAGAAATTCGATGAGACACCTGAATTTAAAAAAGCTGGTGGTAATAATTCTATTCAAAAATTTAATGTTTTGATTAGAAAACAATGGAAGAATATTTTGCCTCTCATATTTTTAGCAGGAGGTTTTGGAGCAACATATCAAATTGCAATCATTTTCATGAAGCAATATTTACCGCTTGTGCTGCCTGCAACCGGCGTTATAATGAGTTCCTTTTCGGTATTAGTAGTATTATGCTTTGCTGTTTTTATGCCAATCGCCGGATTTATTGCCGATCGTATCCGTGTTAATATAGTATTAAAAACTGCCCTCATATCTACCATTACAGCAAGTATAATTTTTACGATAGCGGTAGAGTATCAAATGACCAATTTAGGGCTTTTTGCTAGTTTAATGCTAGCTGCTTCAGTTGCTCCGTTTAACGCTCTTGCTCATAGTGTGGTTATTAAATCTTTTGCAGTTAGAGAGCGTTATCGTGTCATAAGTTTTGGGCATACTATAGGCTCGATGCTAATGTCTGGTACTGCTAATTATGTATGTCTATTGGTAATAAAAAAATATAATTTTACCCTATTCCCTATTTTATATATTTGCATTTTCAGCGTACTAGCTTACTCTATGACGTTATTATATGATAGAGATAATCAACTGAAGTTTTGACAAAATCCTTTCCATAAGGAGAAATGTATTCCAATTTTTTTATACTTTTTTAGTAATAACAAAATTTATTTATTCTATTTGGGTACATAATGTATCAAAAACTGTAGCAATTTTGTCTAATATTGCTGGTTTATACTCACTAATATTATTGGGTAATGCTAGCTTTTTAATGATGCTCCTCGCAGCAGAGCTACGAGGTATCTAAAAAAGTTTTAGTTGTTTCTTATGATATCACGAAGCAGAGCTTCGGGGAATTAAACCCTGACAGGAGTTTCGCACTTAGCAAAAAGTATGTTAATCTAGAGAAAAATAGTTTTAGATAAAAATGACAAGAACAAAATGTAGCAAGGACTTATATAAATCATTTTTACAAGCAAGTAGTGTCAGATATACTAGCAAGGCATTATCTGAAGTGAGTCCAGTAGATCTATCTCACGATAGTGCAAGTCGATGGTTAAAGAGTAAGGATTTTCGTCCTAGCGAAATCTATAAGGAAGTGTCAAAATATATAGATTGGGAAGCACCGTGTTTATTAGTGGGGGATGACACCTTATTATCAAAGCAATACAGTCAGAAGATTGAGCTTGTACGTTATCAATATTCTGGAGCTGTACATGATGTTATACCTGGTATAGGAATGGTAAACTTACTACATTACAATACTAAAATTGCTCAATCTACTCCCGTAGATTATAGAATATATGATAAAGACACTGATGGTAAAACAAAGAATGAGCATTTTTGTGATATGCTTACTTTAGCTAAAGAAAGAGGTCTCAATCCTGATGCCATAGTCATGGATGCTTGGTATAGCGGGTTGGAGAATTTAAAACATATACGTAATTTAGGCTGGCTATGGGTTACCACCCTAAGGAAAAATAGAAAAGTTAATCATAATGTTAGCTTGGAAAGTTTAGAGATACCCGATGAGGGGCTAAAAATTCACCTACGTGGATACGGTTGGGTTACGGTATTTAAGTTTGTGGCAAAGAATGGTCGCATTGATTACATAACAACGAACTTGGAAAATCCCACACGTGAGCAAATAGAGAAAATTGTTAAGGCACGTTGGTCTATAGAGGTTTATCATCGAGAATTAAAACAAACTTGTGGTATTGAACGCTGTCAGGCACGCACGGGCCGAGTCAAAGAAATCATATTTGCCTTGCAGTATTTGCCTGGCTTGATATGAATAAAAGGAGGATAAATGAAAACATTACTTTATATCAACAAACTTGGGAAGTTATAAAAACATCAATTCAAAACAATATCAGATGGCTTTTAACTGATTCGCAACTTTGCTAAGTGCGAAACTCCTGCTACAGCCCTGATGGAATTCGCTGGCTTACAAACTATATACTTATCAGTCCATCGGCTTCTAAAAGAGCCACTGAAAAACGCAGTTTTTTTGTAAGCTAAGGTTTGTCTTATTTACCATCAATATTAATTATCTCAAGCATATTTCGGGTTGGAATCTCTTACATATTGTTTTGCTTTTACCTATTCATTATATAAATCACCATTTATTTTACTTATAAGTGCTATGCTACACACTCTTTAGCTACAAACTTTACTCTCTACATAATCATCTCCTGATCTTAGTACAGCAAACACCACTCTTGCCAACTTATTAGCTATGGCAACTGTCGTTTTATTATGGCTACTTCGCTCAGATAAATTAAACATCCATTTCGTAAATTGGCTAAAATCTTTTTTAGATTTCTGTTCTTCCGATGTAAATCTTATCTTGGCATTTAGTACAGCTCTAGCCCCTTGAATTAATAAAGTGCGTAAGTATACATCACCTCGCTTGCTAATTCCCAGCAGCTTATCCTTCCCACCACTTGAATGTTGTCTTGGCACTAATCCTAGCCATGCCGATAATTGCCTGCCATTCTCAAAACTTGTAGCATTACCTATTGATGCTATTAAAGCAGTAGCAGTAATTAAACCAAGACCAGGTATAGCTCTTAATCGTTGATATTGAGTTAGGTTACTTGCTATCATTGTTAATCGTTTTTCTATCTCTTTTATTTTTCTGTTATTATCTAAGAATTCTTCTTTTAGTTCACTAAATGTTTGATAACTTAACTGGCTTAATTTCCCTGCATCTAAAATCTCAATTAATTTTGTGATAACCTTATTAATGCCTTGAGGAACAATAAAACCAAACTCATGTAGTAGCCCCCTAATTTCATTAGCAAGTGCTGTACGATTTTTTACCAATCTCTCTCTTACCCTATGTATTGATAAAATTTCTTGTTGCTCTATAGTTTTAATTGCAACAAATCTCATATTAGGTCTTGTCACGGCTTCACATATCGCTTCAGCATCTGCTTGATCATTTTTATTAGTTTTAACATATGGTTTGACAAATTGCGGTGCCATTAGTTTTACTTCATGCCCTAATTTAGTTATTTCTCTTGCCCAATAACTAGAACCACCACAAGCTTCCATCCCTACTAAACATTGTGGTAAATTAGCCATAAATGTCAAAACCTGATCTCTCATCAATTTTTTCTTTAATACTGTCTTGCCATTTTTATCTACACCATGAATTTGAAAAATTCTTTTTGCAATATCTATACCAATTGTAGTAACCTCCATATGGACCTCCTTAATTGTTGTTTTAATATGTTAAATATTAACCCTAGAAGATTAGCAACTGCTTTTCATTCTCTATATCAGGAGGTCCATACCATTAGTCCACTATCGTATAAATAAACTGGTATATACTCTCTGTAGAAATATTGACAGTATCTAGTGATAGTTTACGTCTACCTGAAATTATATCTGGTGAAATACCCTGTGTTAACTGCTTTATTATTTCTACTCGTAAATTATTATCAATATCTAATTTTCTTTTTCTCTTACCTTGCCTTAAACTGCAAGCAAGTGTGTTAGCCCTATCTGGTCTATAATTATGCCTCATTCTCTTGAGTTCATAACATATAGTGCTTTTATCACGGCCAATCTTTGTCCCTATATATCGCGAGCTATAACCACTCTTATTCATTTCGTATATTTTAAATCTTTCATCTATCGTTAAATGAGCCATGATATATCTATATTTAAATGATGCTCCTCGCAGCAGAGCTACGAGGTATCTAAAAAAGTTTTAGTTGTTTCTTATGATATCACGAAGCAGAGCTTCGGGGAATTAAACCCTGAGAGATTAATTATAGAACTTTCCCTCCTTATGGAAAGGATTTTGTCAAAACTTCAGTTTTATTAACTTAGAGTTATTGTTATGCAGATAAAAGTACTTATAAATACTCCTACATCTCAGTATATATATGAGATACTTTTATAGTCCGTCCGCCAAAACTCTAAAAAATATCACTTGTGTCACTAATTTCCAAAAATAGTGCGATTTTAGAGCAAATTACTCTAATTTTGAGGGCTAATTTTAAATTTTTCTATGAAAAAACACACTATTTCTCAAAATGTACTCAATGTTCTCATTGCCATTTTTTCGTATTTCCATAAGCTTTTCATATAAAACCTTTCATTTTCTTATGGATTTTACTATGCATTTTTGCCTTAAAACCCTATTGCCTATAAGGCTTTTAGAGTTTTGGCGGAGAGACTTTATAATGGAAAAAGACAATTTACAATATACTACTACTAGCTTTTATTAGCTCTTTGAATAGAATTAGGTCTATGCCATTATCATTGACATATTCAGGATGCCACTGTACGCCGATAAGAAATTTATGGTTTGTTGATTCTATTGCTTCTATAATACCGTCTTCTGCTTTTGCTGATATAATAAGATTATTACCAATTTGTTTAATGGCTTGATGGTGAGCTGAGTTAACCATTGTGCTCAGCTTATTATTTGCCATTTTAGCAAGCTTAGTATTTGGCTTTATACTAATTGCATGCGAGACTATATTTTTAGGATGAGGCTGTGTATGGTTTATGATTATAGGCTGTTTTGTCTCTGCAATATAATCTGGAATATGCTTAATAAGAGTGCCGCCTAGAACAACATTTATTAGTTGCATTCCTCGGCATATTCCTAAAACAGGTATATTTTTTTCTAACGATTTCTTTAAAATTAATATTTCAAAATTATCACGCTCTTCATTAGAAATTACTACATCTTCAGCATATTCAGGCTCATAAAATTTAGGGTGTATATCTTCATCACCGCCAGGTAATATAACACCATCAATAAAATCCATGAGATGATCTATTGTTTCAGCTTGGTATGGCAGTAACATAGGGACGCCGCCAGCTTCAATTATTGCATCGGTATAATTCTTACGTAATGCATACCAAGGAAAGGCGGCATAAGTATATTTTTCACAATTTTGAGCTAAATCAGGAGTAATTCCTATTATAGGTTTTCTATTCATGTTTTTCATATAGCAATAATAAAATTAAGTTTCTGATCATGTAATTCAACAGGAAAGTTATCTATAACTTGTTTTTTTAAACAAACACCGACAGTTAATATATCTTTATTATTATTTAGGTATCGATCAAAATGTCCTTTACCGTAACCAAGTCTATAGCCATCTTTACTAAATGCCAGACCTGGAACAATTATCAATTCTGGTTTATAGAAATCATTATTTATCGGTTCTAAAGTTTTAAAACTCCCTAAAACTAATTCATCATTATAATTATAAGCACAATATTTTATTTCATGATGAATATTTAATATTTCAAGGAGGTTAATTTCATATTTTAGTGGATAATATATTCCCACATGCTTTACTTTTAACTGTTTTAATCACATAAAAAGTGATAAATCTAATAAATGCTTCACTACCTTTAAGAGTAGTTCCCTTTTGATGAACTACTTTTAAATCTAGTAATTTTTTCCCAATAGAGGCTTGTATTTTTGAAGATTCTAGGTAAGAAAAATAAAATCCTGAAATAATAAAAAATAAAGCAATTTCTATTATAGTGTCTTTTACAAATGCTATAGTCAATGATAGCAATATTCCAATTATAATTTTATCAATCAGGAAAACAAAAAATCTTCTGAGAATCATAAATTATTCCTCAATATGCGGTGGTGTTTCAAATGTATGAAATGGAGGAGGGGAGGTAAGTGTCCACTCAAGCGTATCAGCTCCATCACCCCAAGGGTTATTTAGACAGTCTTTGCCATATTTCAACGTATAGAAAACGATAAACACGAAATATAAAGCAGCTGCCATAGAAATCCCTGCCCCTATCGATGAAACCATATTCCAACCGGCAAAAGCTGCAGGGTAGTCTGGTATTCTTCTTGGCATACCTGCAAGCCCTAAGAAATGTTGCGGAAAGAAAGTTAGATTAACACCGACAAAAGTAATCCAGAAATGGATTTTGCCTAAGATCTCAGGATATTGCTTGCCTGATATTTTACCGAACCAATAGTAAAAGCCAGCAAATGCCGTAAATAAAGCACCGAGCGACATCGTATAATGGAAATGTGCCACAACATAATATGTATCGTGTAGAACTCTATCAAGTGCCGAGTTTGATAAGATTATGCCAGTTACACCACCAATCGTGAATAATATAATAAATCCTATAGAGAATAGCATAGGCGTTGGGAAAGTAATTGAACCACCCCACATAGTTGCGATCCAGCTAAATATTTTGATACCTGTTGGAATTGCGATAATCATTGTGCCGGCAGTGAAATATATAAGTGCGTTGTAAGAAAGTCCAACTGTAAACATATGGTGAGCCCATACAATAAACCCGACAAAGCCGATTATTACCATAGCTCCGACCATGCCTTGATAGCCAAATATTGGTTTACGTGAGAAAGTAGAGATAACTTGGCTTACAATACCAAAACCTGGAAGTATTACGATATATACTTCAGGGTGACCAAAAAACCAAAATAAGTGCTGAAATAATACTGGATCACCACCACCATCAGTTTTAAAGAAAGTAGTACCGAAATTACGATCGGTAAGTAACATAGTAATAGCTCCGCCAAGCACTGGCATAGCTAAAATTATCAAGAATGCAGTAACTAAAATAGACCAGACAAATAATGGCATTTTGAATAGTCCCATCCCGGGTGCTCTCATATTAAAGATAGTAACGATTAAGTTGATTGAGCCAAGTATTGATGAAAGTCCTGTTAAATGCAGACTGAAAATAGCCATATCAACCGCTGCTCCTGGATGTCCGCTTATACTACTTAAAGGAGGGTAGAGCGTCCAGCCTGTTCCTGGTCCGCCATCAACAAAAGCTGACCCCATAAGTAGGATGAAAGCTGGAACTAGCAGCCAGAAACTGATATTGTTGAGGCGTGGGAATGCCATATCGGGAGCACCTATTAGTAAAGGTACAAAGTAATTACCGAAACCACCGAACAAAGCCGGCATAATCATGAAAAACACCATAATCACCGCATGGGCAGTAATCAGCACATTATATAGCTGGAAATCATGATTTAGGAAAGTACCACCTGGCATTGCAAGTTCTAGCCTAAACAGCAGCGAAAACAACCCGCCGACAATTCCGGCAAATATGGCAAATATGATATACATAATGCCGATATCCTTGTGATTAGTAGAAAACAGCCACCTCTTCCAGCCGTGCGGAGTGTGATGGTCATCGTGGTTTAAATCCTCAGTAGTTATATCCATAATTATTATTCTGTTTGTGTTAATTTTTATATTTATTTTTTAAGTTAGTTACCATGATTCATTACCTAGGGCATCATCACTATTTAGTATTTCTTGATGCTTGTTAGAATCAGTTATATCATTTAATAGCTTATTCAATTTAGATATTTTTGTATCAACAATTTTTTGAGTGTGAATTTCCATAAAATTTTTAAATGTAATTATTTGTCATTTTGGCTTTGTTGCATGGCTTTGATGTCATTCCCGCGTAGGCGGGAATCCAGTAACTAAAAGTTTTAAAAACGATAAATTTTTAAAGCTAAAAGCTCGATTTATCTCGCTTTACTCTGGATTCCCGCCTACGCGGGAATGACATAATAAGGTGTTTTTCGATCCATACAACAAAGCCGGACAAGCTACGGTATGACATCAGGATAAAAACATAATTAATCTCTCAGGGTTTAATTCCCCGAAGCTCTGCTTCGTGATATCATATAGCTAACGCGAAAAGGTTTTTACCATAGTTTTTGTATTTACTCACATATTCACCAGATCTAAATCCGGTAAATTCCAGTATTAATCTCTCAGGGTTTAATTCCCCGAAGCTCTGCTTCGTGATATCATAAGAAACAACTAAAACTTTTTTAGATACCTCGTAGCTCTGCTGCGAGGAGCATCATTTAAGCCAGATTTATATTTTCTTCCCATACCTCATTGGGTGTTTTATAACCGAGCACTTTTCTTGGTAAATTATTTAAAAAATCCTCAATTTCTTGTAATTGCTTTATTGTTAATTTTTTTATATCTAAAGATTTAGAGTATACTCTGTGCACCATTGAGTTAATCTTCTCTATCAATGGTTTTTGCCATGGAGAATAAGGATTGCAAAAATATACTTTTCGTTCAGATTTTGGCAATAGTTGTTCATGATTGGTAAATTCTTTGCCATTATCTAACGTTATGCTTTTGATTATATGCGACAATTGTTTAAGTTTTTTATTCATGTTACCAATCACATCTTGTGTTCTTTTTGAACGGTTTAAAGTGAGAAACACTTTTTGTGTTCTGATATCCACAAGAGCGCCTATATTACGACTTTGATTACCTTTGTTAAAAGTTAAATCACCTTCTAAATGACCTATTGCTGCTATCTTTCTATTTATCTCTGGTCTTTCAGTAATGGAAACTCGATTTGGTATTGTAATTCTTTTGTTTCTGATTCTTGTACCATGATGCAACCTATTTTTCCTTTTTCTTGCTAAAGATAAATATAATTTTTGCCTTTGTGCTATAGGAGATGTATAAATAAACTGGTATATACTCTCTGTAGAAATATTGACAGTATCTCGTGATAGTTTACGTCTACCTGAAATTATATCTGGTGAAATACCCTGTGTTAACTGCTTTATTATTTCTGCTCGTAAATTATTATCAATATCTAATTTTCTTTTTCTCTTACCTTGCCTTAAACTGCAAGCAAGTGTGTTAGCCCTATCTGGTCTATAATTATGCCTCATTCTCTTGAGTTCATAACATATAGTGCTTTTATCACGGCCAATCTTTGTCCCTATATATCGCGAGCTATAACCACTCTTATTCATTTCGTATATTTTAAATCTTTCATCTATCGTTAAATGAGCCATGATATATCTATATTTAAATGATGCTCCTCGCAGCAGAGCTACGAGGTATCTAAAAAAGTTTTAGTTGTTTCTTATGATATCACGAAGCAGAGCTTCGGGGAATTAAACCCTGAGAGATTAATTATAGAACTTTCCAATCAGTATATGTAGCTTTAGGAATAGATTTATCTGGCAGAAAGGATATTTTAGGCTTATGGATAAGTGAGAATGAAGGAGCTAAATTTTGGCTCGGTAATTTTACTGAAATGAAGAATCGAGGAGTAAAAGATATCTTAATTGCTTGTAGTGATAATCTAACTGGTATGTCTGATGCTATTGCATCAGTATATCCGAAAACTGAACATCAAATTTGTATTGTCCATCAGATCAGGAATAGCCTCAAATATGTATCATATAAAGATAGAAAGCAATTAGCAGCGGATTTGAAACTAATCTATACTTCTGCTACTGAAAAAGAAGCAGAATTAGCTCTTGAGTCATTTGATCAAAAATGGAGTAAGCAATATCCGCATATAGCTAAATCTTGGTATAATAATTGGGATAATTTGATAATTTTCTTGCAATATCCAAAGGAGATTCGTAAGATTATTTACACTACAAATGCGATAGAATCGCTGAATAGCCAATTGAGAAAAGTTACTAAGAATAAACGCATCTTTCCAAATGATGACGCAGTATTTAAGGTTTTATATCTGACAATTGATTATATTACCAAAAAATGGTCTATGCCTATCCCCAATTGGAATGAAGCTATGGCTCATTTTATGATCAAATTTGATGGTAGAATTTAATGGTTCACGAAATTTACACAATTGATGAGACAGAGCCCATTTTATGATCAAATTTGATGGTAGAATTTAATGGTTCACGAAATTTACACAATTGATGAGACAGAGCCAAAGTATATTTTTGCAATCCTTATTCTCCATGGCAAAAACCATTGATAGAGAAGATTAACTCAATGGTGCACAGAGTATACTCTAAATCTTTAAATATAAAAAAATTAACAATAAAGCAATTACAAGAAATTGAGGATTTTTTAAATCATTTACCAAGAAAAGTGCTCGGTTATAAAACACCCAATGAGGTATGGGAAGAAAATATAAATCTGGCTTAATTAATACTGGAATTTACCATGTACAGAATCAAGGTTCAGGCAAACCTTCTTATAAACTGAAGTTTTGACAAAAATTCTAATTTTTCTGACTAAAGTAAAAATTTATATTTAAAGTTAAATATTTAGTGCTTTTATCAGCTTAAAAGCGATATTTCTACAATTTAAAGTAAATTATTTGATATATAATACAAATTATAGATTGATACACTCGCCACTTTTTTTTAATAAAAATTTTTTGTCAAAACTTCAGATTTGAGCGTATTTATATCATAACTTATAAGTTTGGCTATCTTTTTGTCAAAACTTCAGTAAAACGTACGCTGAGGTCAAAAATCTAGATGCTTCTTGCTTTTTTTTAAGTTGATTTTTATTTATTAAGAGGGTTATCTTTCTGCTCTAAACTGAATAAAGTAAAGCCTGTAAAGATTTTACTTTCTTTTTTACCAGTTGCATATTCTTCTAAAGACACTTCAACAATTTTTTTAGGACCTACTGGGGTTGCATGCCTAAAATAAAGTTTGTCGTTTTTGGTAAATACAAACCCAACGTGAGCTATATTATGTTCTGATTTTGTTAGCTCTAATAGTTTTGGGTTGTCCATTGTCATAACCATAAGATATATTTTTCCTGCAAATTGCTTTGTCAGATCCTGCTCATGATCTAAGAAATCAGTAAAGCTTATATAACTAATATCAGATTTAAAAGATTTGATGGATTTTATCTGATTATATTTTTCACCAAATGAAAAGCATTCATCTGTAGATACATTATCTTTAATATAATTATTAATTTGTGTTTCAAGTAGACCTGCTTTATTAATCATCGCAGTTTTAACTTTAGCATATGGAAGATTTGCAAATACATTTTCCATTGTAAGATATTTACTATTATTCTTTAGCCACTCATCCATGAAATGACTTCTGTTAACATATGATATATCGTCAGAAGGAAACATAATTTTTGCTAGAGCTTCTGCAAGCTGCTCTTTAAATTTTACAGAATCCGTATTTGGTTCTTTTATTTCTGCTAATGCTATAACCATTTCTATATAGCTAAAACAGTCAAAAGTTTCTAGGTTGATTAGCTCATTTTTATCTCTATTCTTATCCCAAATAATTAAATTTGTGCCTATTTCTGTATCATAAGGCTTGCCTATGAAATAGTCAGAATATGCTAATATTTTATTGGCAAAACTCTCATCTTTTAATGATATTGCTAGCTTGTGAAGATTTTGCATATTAATATGAGAGATTTTATTTGTTTGTGTATTTTCACTTTGGACCTTATCCGTAGTAGTGGACTCATTAAAAGCATAACTATTAAAGGAAATAATAGAACAGATGCTCAAAGTTAAAATTATTTTTTTGCTCATCATAAACCTCTCTTATTAATAAAATAGGTACTATAAACCTGAATTCTGGATTAATCTAGGTTTGGAAGTAAGTATTTACAAAGGATAGAAGATACTCTATATAATTTTTAGCAAAAAAAACAAGAGTATCCCCATGAAGAAAGATATTACTGCATTATTTTGTTTTGTCTATAATGGACTAATGGTATGGACCTCCTGATATAGAGAATGAAAAGCAGTTGCTAATCTTCTAGGGTTAATATTTAACATATTAAAACAACAATTAAGGAGGTCCATATGGAGGTTACTACAATTGGTATAGATATTGCAAAAAGAATTTTTCAAATTCATGGTGTAGATAAAAATGGCAAGACAGTATTAAAGAAAAAATTGATGAGAGATCAGGTTTTGACATTTATGGCTAATTTACCACAATGTTTAGTAGGGATGGAAGCTTGTGGTGGTTCTAGTTATTGGGCAAGAGAAATAACTAAATTAGGGCATGAAGTAAAACTAATGGCACCGCAATTTGTCAAACCATATGTTAAAACTAATAAAAATGATCAAGCAGATGCTGAAGCGATATGTGAAGCCGTGACAAGACCTAATATGAGATTTGTTGCAATTAAAACTATAGAGCAACAAGAAATTTTATCAATACATAGGGTAAGAGAGAGATTGGTAAAAAATCGTACAGCACTTGCTAATGAAATTAGGGGGCTACTACATGAGTTTGGTTTTATTGTTCCTCAAGGCATTAATAAGGTTATCACAAAATTAATTGAGATTTTAGATGCAGGGAAATTAAGCCAGTTAAGTTATCAAACATTTAGTGAACTAAAAGAAGAATTCTTAGATAATAACAGAAAAATAAAAGAGATAGAAAAACGATTAACAATGATAGCAAGTAACCTAACTCAATATCAACGATTAAGAGCTATACCTGGTCTTGGTTTAATTACTGCTACTGCTTTAATAGCATCAATAGGTAATGCTACAAGTTTTGAGAATGGCAGGCAATTATCGGCATGGCTAGGATTAGTGCCAAGACAACATTCAAGTGGTGGGAAGGATAAGCTGCTGGGAATTAGCAAGCGAGGTGATGTATACTTACGCACTTTATTAATTCAAGGGGCTAGAGCTGTACTAAATGCCAAGATAAGATTTACATCGGAAGAACAGAAATCTAAAAAAGATTTTAGCCAATTTACGAAATGGATGTTTAATTTATCTGAGCGAAGTAGCCATAATAAAACGACAGTTGCCATAGCTAATAAGTTGGCAAGAGTGGTGTTTGCTGTACTAAGATCAGGAGATGATTATGTAGAGAGTAAAGTTTGTAGCTAAAGAGTGTGTAGCATAGCACTTATAAGTAAAATAAATGGTGATTTATATAATGAATAGGTAAAAGCAAAACAATATGTAAGAGATTCCAACCCGAAATATGCTTGAGATAATTAATATTGATGGTAAATAAGACAAACCTTAGCTTACAAAAAAACTGCGTTTTTCAGTGGCTCTTTTAGAAGCCGATGGACTGATAAGTATATAGTTTGTAAGCCAGCGAATTCCATCAGGGCTGTAGAATAAATTAGGTTGATTTATCAGCTATAAGCCGGATACATGACTGCATTTGTTTGTTTTTATTATTGATGTTATTTTTTTCTTGCATTCTACAGGAGGTCCATACATGAAAAAATTGGACAAAAAAATGAAGGAGTGTGTTTCCGCAATAAGTTAGAATAAATAGCAATAAACTTAAGAGGAAAGATGAAGAAAAATAAAGTAAAAATTTTCAGTGCTTCAGAAAACACGGGGATAGTATTAGAATTAATAAAAGAGGAGTCGACACTTGGTCAGTGAGCTTCAAAATATGCAATAAGTGTTAAAACAATTCAAAATTGGAAAAAACAGTTTTTAGGTAATGCGGCATTAGCTTTTGAACCAGCTAAAGTTTTGAGTGAATATCAAGAACAAATAAATCATTTACAAGAGCAAAATGATGAACTTGCTAAAGCTCTTGGTAGAATCACAGTTGAGAGGGACTGGGCCGTGGGAAAGCTCAAAAGTTTGGATTTATCAAATAAAAAGAGTCTTGTACACTCCAAGCTAAATCAACTCTCAAAATCAAGACAGTGTGAACTATTAAAGATTAGTCGATCTACAGCCTACTATAAATCAAATAAATTAAGTATTTTAAATAGAATAGATGAAATATATACAGATAATCCTGAATTTGGTTATCGCTATATTCATCAACAGTGACTAGAAGATGGTTTTATTGTCGGTAAAGATCGAGTACTGAAATATATGAGGATGATGGGTATAGAAGCTATTTACCCACATAAGAAAAAATCTACTTCTCGAAACGATAGTGAGCATAAGATCTATAGCTACTTACTTGATCAATATTGGACTAAATCTGGCTCAACAAAGCAAGTGTATGTGCCTAATGTGAATGAGGTTTGGAGTGGTGACATTACTTACATTAGAACTAATGGTGGCTTTATGTATATGGCAGGAGTCTTTTGCAATGATTGTGTAAATTTTTGTTGAGCCTATATTAGAAGTAATTCAAAATATAGGTAACAGAAATGCAAATAGAGAAGAATAAAAAAATAAATGAAGCAATAGATTTGCTGATAGAAGGCGGAGTAGATTTAAAAACAGTACTAAGTCAGAATGGATTAATTAAGGAATTAACCAAGGGTATTTTAGAGCGAGCACTGCATGCTGAGATGTCAGAACATTTAGGTTATAGCAAGTATGATAGAGCTGAAACTGAGAATGCGAGGAATGGTAGTTTTAGTAAGAATCTGATTAGTGAGAATGGTACTATAGAGCTAAATGTTCCAAGAGACAGACAAGGTAAATTTGAACCTATAATAGTCTCAAAGAAACAAACAAGAATAGATGGCTTAGACCAAAAGATAATATCCTTATATGCGAAGGGTATGAGTGTGTCTGATATTAAAACACAATTGCAAGAATTATATGGAGCTGAGATCAGTGAGAGCCTAATCAGCAGGATTACAGATGAAGTAATAGATGAGGTCAAGATTTGGCAGAGTAGACCTCTTGAATCAGTATACCCTATAGTATATTTTGACTGTTTAGTAGTGAAAGTAAGACAAGATAAACTTATTATTAATAAATCAGTATATGTAGCTTTAGGAATAGATTTATCTGGCAGAAAGGATATTTTAGGCTTATGGATAAGTGAGAATGAAGGAGCTAAATTTTGGCTTGGTAATTTTACTGAAATGAAGAATCGAGGAGTAAAAGATATCTTAATTGCTTGTAGTGATAATCTAACTGGTATGTCTGATGCTATTGCATCAGTATATCCGAAAACTGAACATCAAATTTGTATTGTCCATCAGATCAGGAATAGCCTCAAATATGTATCATATAAAGATAGAAAGCAATTAGCAGCGGATTTGAAACTAATCTATACTTCTGCTACTGAAAAAGAAGCAGAATTAGCTCTTGAGTCATTTGATCAAAAATGGAGTAAGCAATATCCGCATATAGCTAAATCTTGGTATAATAATTGGGATAATTTGATAATTTTCTTGCAATATCCAAAGGAGATTCGTAAGATTATTTACACTACAAATGCGATAGAATCGCTGAATAGCCAATTGAGAAAAGTTACTAAGAATAAACGCATCTTTCCAAATGATGACGCAGTATTTAAAGTTTTATATCTGACAATTGATTATATTACCAAAAAATGGTCTATGCCTATCCCCAATTGGAATGAAGCTATGGCTCATTTTATGATCAAATTTGATGGTAGAATTTAATGGTTCACGAAATTTACACAATTGATGAGACAGAGCCTATGGCAGCTATTATAGATTGGCATAGCAAGGCCATATTGAGCTATAAACTGTCAAATTCTATGGATGCATCTCTTGTAACTGATGTCTTGAAACAAGCTCTCAGTAAGTATAACGCTCCACAGATATTTAATAGTCTATCCGCCAAAAACACTTCAAATCCTGATCATTTGTAATGGGATAGAGTTTTGACAACAAATTGCTAAGATTTTCAATAAAAATTAATAGTCTATCCGCCAAAAACACTTCAAATCCTGATCATTTGTAATGGGATAGAGTTTTGACAACAAATTGCTAAGATTTTCAATAAAAATTAATAAGTTATGTTAATTTTTACTGATACATTTCTGTGTTGGTCTAATTTTGATATGGAGCTATTGTTAACGATTTTTTATCGTTCATCTAGTTTTTGCATGATGATATTTTTGATTTATGTGGAGTTAGACACGATTTGTAAATGATTTGCAATGCATCGTAAATTCAAACCAATAGCAGAGATTATTGGATTGATAATATCTCCTATCATACCTTTCAAGAAGTTTCTACCCATCCGACCATATTGCTTTAAGTGACCTATTATTGGTTCTATGGCACTGCGTCTCTTGATCATAGACTTGTCCTCTTGTAACAACTTCTTCCGCGTTTTTGGGGTATATACCTTACTCTTCTCCTTTACATTGCTACCACTATACCCAAGATCAACAAATGATTTCTTTATCTTGATTCCAGTGACACTCTCTACTGCTTCAAAGCTCTGATGCAATGTATGACCATCATAAGGATTATTATGAAACGATTTTGCGGATAAAACAAAATTTCTACGACCACTTACTACTACCGCTACTTTATTGCCAAACTCATATGGCTTGTTGCGTTTTCCCTTTCCTATACACTCTACTTCAGGGGCATGAAAACTATATAATACTTTGTTATCTTCTTTATATTGCTTTTTAGCTTCTCTTTTTAAAACAGATTGGTTATGTATTTGTTTTATTTTTTGCAATACTTCTTGATTTTTGAGAGACAAGTTTAATTGCTTATTTTTGATCTCACGCTCACATACTCTAATCAAACGACCCAGTAATATTTTTAAATGCTTCATTATTTTCCAACGCTTCTTGGCTTTACTATGTTCTTTATATTTCCATAGCTTTACTATATCGCGTTTATAGGTTCTAGCGTATGTTTCATTCAAATGTATACCCAAACTGTTGCAAAGCTTTACTATGCTAAGCCTAGCTTTATCCATTAAATAAACATCGTGTGGGTGTTTGATATTCTTAATTTGTACAGTCGTATCAGCGATGATTAATTCCAAATCTTTTTTTTTAATTGTGTTAGTTTTTATCCCAACCCTGATCAACTCCGATAATATCTCATTATATCCAGCTTCACCTAATACACTACGAAACCGTCGTATACTAGTTTCCGAGATAGCTATGTCTTTTTCTATATATTCCCACCCGCAGAAATACTGCCAATACATATTCTCTTTTAGCTCTTCCTCTGATAATGAATCTGAAAAATTATACATTGCTTGTAGCATCGTTATGCCAAGCATCACTCTATGACATTTTCTATTTCTACCAAATTTCTTAATACAAACATTTTTTGATAACCACTCTTCGAGCCTAGACCAATTTATTAATTCTCTTAATTTATATAGCTTATTATTTGGGTTTAATTCTTCTTTTAATTTATAACCAAACAGTTTCCCTTGTTCTTGCGATTTGATAATGTTGTCTATTGGCATTGACTGAAATCCATAAGGTTTATGACCATATTTTATCATTTTCTTACGGATTGTTGTATTACTTCTTGTCTTAAAACCATATTATCTATAAGGCTTGTAGAGTTTTGGCGGACGGACTTAATAAGTTATGTTAATTTTTACTGATACATTTCTGTGTTGGTCTAATTTTGATATGGAGCTATTGTTAACGATTTTTTATCGTTCATCTAGTTTTTGCATGATGATATTTTTGATTTATGTGGAGTTAGACACGATTTGTAAATGATTTGCAATGCATCGTAAATTCAAACCAATAGCAGAGATTATTGGATTGATAATATCTCCTATCATACCTTTCAAGAAGTTTCTACCCATCCGACCATATTGCTTTAAGTGACCTATTATTGGTTCTATGGCACTGCGTCTCTTGATCATAGACTTGTCCTCTTGTAACAACTTCTTCCGCGTTTTTGGGGTATATACCTTACTCTTCTCCTTTACATTGCTACCACTATACCCAAGATCAACAAATGATTTCTTTATCTTGATTCCAGTGACACTCTCTACTGCTTCAAAGCTCTGATGCAATGTATGACCATCATAAGGATTATTATGAAACGATTTTGCGGATAAAACAAAATTTCTACGACCACTTACTACTACCGCTACTTTATTGCCAAACTCATATGGCTTGTTGCGTTTTCCCTTTCCTATACACTCTACTTCAGGGGCATGAAAACTATATAATACTTTGTTATCTTCTTTATATTGCTTTTTAGCTTCTCTTTTTAAAACAGATTGGTTATGTATTTGTTTTATTTTTTGCAATACTTCTTGATTTTTGAGAGACAAGTTTAATTGCTTATTTTTGATCTCACGCTCACATACTCTAATCAAACGACCCAGTAATATTTTTAAATGCTTCATTATTTTCCAACGCTTCTTGGCTTTACTATGTTCTTTATATTTCCATAGCTTTACTATATCGCGTTTATAGGTTCTAGCGTATGTTTCATTCAAATGTATACCCAAACTGTTGCAAAGCTTTACTATGCTAAGCCTAGCTTTATCCATTAAATAAACATCGTGTGGGTGTTTGATATTCTTAATTTGTACAGTCGTATCAGCGATGATTAATTCCAAATCTTTTTTTTTAATTGTGTTAGTTTTTATCCCAACCCTGATCAACTCCGATAATATCTCATTATATCCAGCTTCACCTAATACACTACGAAACCGTCGTATACTAGTTTCCGAGATAGCTATGTCTTTTTCTATATATTCCCACCCGCAGAAATACTGCCAATACATATTCTCTTTTAGCTCTTCCTCTGATAATGAATCTGAAAAATTATACATTGCTTGTAGCATCGTTATGCCAAGCATCACTCTATGACATTTTCTATTTCTACCAAATTTCTTAATACAAACATTTTTTGATAACCACTCTTCGAGCCTAGACCAATTTATTAATTCTCTTAATTTATATAGCTTATTATTTGGGTTTAATTCTTCTTTTAATTTATAACCAAACAGTTTCCCTTGTTCTTGCGATTTGATAATGTTGTCTATTGGCATTGACTGAAATCCATAAGGTTTATGACCATATTTTATCATTTTCTTACGGATTGTTGTATTACTTCTTGTCTTAAAACCATATTATCTATAAGGCTTGTAGAGTTTTGGCGGACGGACTTAATAGTGATCAAGGTAGCCAATATACCAGTTATGACCACATAAATATTCTCAAGGAGCATGATATCCAAATTTCATTAAAAAAAGTGGCGAGTGTATCAATCTATAATTTGTATTATATATCAAATCATTTACTTTAAATTGTAGAAATATCGCTTTGAAGTCTATCCGCCAAAAACACTTCAAATCCTGATCATTTGTAATGGGATAGAGTTTTGACAACAAATTGCTAAGATTTTCAATAAAAATTAATAAGTTATGTTAATTTTTACTGATACATTTCTGTGTTGGTCTAATTTTGATATGGAGCTATTGTTAACGATTTTTTATCGTTCATCTAGTTTTTGCATGATGATATTTTTGATTTATGTGGAGTTAGACACGATTTGTAAATGATTTGCAATGCATCGTAAATTCAAACCAATAGCAGAGATTATTGGATTGATAATATCTCCTATCATACCTTTCAAGAAGTTTCTACCCATCCGACCATATTGCTTTAAGTGACCTATTATTGGTTCTATGGCACTGCGTCTCTTGATCATAGACTTGTCCTCTTGTAACAACTTCTTCCGCGTTTTTGGGGTATATACCTTACTCTTCTCCTTTACATTGCTACCACTATACCCAAGATCAACAAATGATTTCTTTATCTTGATTCCAGTGACACTCTCTACTGCTTCAAAGCTCTGATGCAATGTATGACCATCATAAGGATTATTATGAAACGATTTTGCGGATAAAACAAAATTTCTACGACCACTTACTACTACCGCTACTTTATTGCCAAACTCATATGGCTTGTTGCGTTTTCCCTTTCCTATACACTCTACTTCAGGGGCATGAAAACTATATAATACTTTGTTATCTTCTTTATATTGCTTTTTAGCTTCTCTTTTTAAAACAGATTGGTTATGTATTTGTTTTATTTTTTGCAATACTTCTTGATTTTTGAGAGACAAGTTTAATTGCTTATTTTTGATCTCACGCTCACATACTCTAATCAAACGACCCAGTAATATTTTTAAATGCTTCATTATTTTCCAACGCTTCTTGGCTTTACTATGTTCTTTATATTTCCATAGCTTTACTATATCGCGTTTATAGGTTCTAGCGTATGTTTCATTCAAATGTATACCCAAACTGTTGCAAAGCTTTACTATGCTAAGCCTAGCTTTATCCATTAAATAAACATCGTGTGGGTGTTTGATATTCTTAATTTGTACAGTCGTATCAGCGATGATTAATTCCAAATCTTTTTTTTTAATTGTGTTAGTTTTTATCCCAACCCTGATCAACTCCGATAATATCTCATTATATCCAGCTTCACCTAATACACTACGAAACCGTCGTATACTAGTTTCCGAGATAGCTATGTCTTTTTCTATATATTCCCACCCGCAGAAATACTGCCAATACATATTCTCTTTTAGCTCTTCCTCTGATAATGAATCTGAAAAATTATACATTGCTTGTAGCATCGTTATGCCAAGCATCACTCTATGACATTTTCTATTTCTACCAAATTTCTTAATACAAACATTTTTTGATAACCACTCTTCGAGCCTAGACCAATTTATTAATTCTCTTAATTTATATAGCTTATTATTTGGGTTTAATTCTTCTTTTAATTTATAACAAAACAGTTTCCCTTGTTCTTGCGATTTGATAATGTTGTCTATTGGCATTGACTGAAATCCATAAGGTTTATGACCATATTTTATCATTTTCTTACGGATTGTTGTATTACTTCTTGTCTTAAAACCATATTATCTATAAGGCTTGTAGAGTTTTGGCGGACGGACTTTGAAGCTGATAAAAGCACTAAATATTTAACTTTAAATATAAATTTTTACTTTAGTCAGAAAAATTAGAATTTTTGTCAAAACTTCAGGATAGAAAGCAATTAGCAGCGGATTTGAAACTAATCTATACTTCTGCTACTGAAAAAGAAGCAGAATTAGCTCTTGAGTCATTTGATCAAAAATGGAGTAAGCAATATCCGCATATAGCTAAATCTTGGTATAATAATTGGGATAATTTGATAATTTTCTTGCAATATCCAAAGGAGATTCGTAAGATTATTTACACTACAAATGCGATAGAATCGCTGAATAGCCAATTGAGAAAAGTTACTAAGAATAAACGCATCTTTCCAAATGATGACGCAGTATTTAAGGTTTTATATCTGACAATTGATTATATTACCAAAAAATGGTCTATGCCTATCCCCAATTGGAATGAAGCTATGGCTCATTTTATGATCAAATTCGATGGTAGAATTTAATGGTTCACGAAATTTACACAATTGATGAGACAGAGCCTCGATTTCTAATCGATTCCACTTTATAACCCCTCAGCTTATAGCCGAGGGTTTGTTTAGTTCTTTGGCGGGTTATTGTCACCGTATTTGCTTCATTGTGCAGCGGGTGAATGAAAGATAGAGCGCTATAACCTGCATCACCTACTGTTATATTTAGAGCCTTTTGTGGTATTTGCTTAACAATTTTTATTATTTGTTTGCTACCTTTGCTATACTTATTCTCATCTGATTTTACTCTATTTATAGATATTGGTACAGCCCATTTAGGCTGAGCACCGATGCAAACTACACTATATTCATAACCCGCAACTGGTCGGTTATTAGCATTCTGTCTAATATATGTACGATCAATTGCTTTCTTGGAATCTTTCTTGCTACTCACTGTAGTATCTATTTGTAGTAAGTTTTTACTCTCATTAATCAGTTTACTTATTAAGTATTTTTCTATATCTTCTCGAGTCTTAAAACGTTGCTTATCTCTTATATTTAATGATTCATCACGAGCACAGTAAAAATTCTCTATAGCTCTTTATACACTTGACCAACTACGCTGAAAATATTTATTAGTTGTTAATTCAACAACAGATCTTGCTTTAACGCTATCATTAGTTACTAGTGATAGTATTAATTCTAAAACCACATCTTGATTATAGGGAAAAATTTTTTATTTCTTGCAACATTTCTTGTATAATCATACACACTAAAACCCCTTTTGTATTTGAGCGTATTTATATCATAACTTATAAGTTTGGCTATCTTTTTGTCAAAACTTCAGATTAAGCATTTTGTCTACAATAGTACGAATATTATCATCAACAACTTCTATATGTTCTGCTTGCTTCTTAAAAATATCGTTTGGAGCGTAAACTATTTGATAGTAAGATTTTTCTTGGTTCATAATATTCGATCATTTAATAATAATGGTTGATAATATATTTTGATTATAAGGTTCTTGCAAGTGGTAAGAGCGTCTTTTGCTAGGATATTTTGCTGGGTTTGCATAAGTATCCTCTGTAATCCTTTTAATACTTTTAACTCCTGTTTGCTTAAGCTGTAATTCTACAAATCCTGGTAAATCAAACATATAATGATTTTCTTTTTTTGAATTTATGAAGAATTGCTTATTATTAATATCTTTATCTAAAAAAGCTTTATAATATTTTGCATCAACTTCATATGATTCTTGAGCTATAGCAGGACCTATCATTGCAGCCAAATTTTTTGCACCTTTTTCTATCATTTTATTAACTATATTATGGATAATACCGTTTATAGCACCTTTCCATCCTGTATGTGCTGCTCCAATTATTTTACCATCACCGCTTGTAAGTAAAACTGGTACACAATCTGCAGTTTGCACTGCTAGAACTAAATTTTTTCTAGTAGTAATACTGCCATCAGCTTCAGGTATGATAATAGAATTATTATCTGCATCAATAACATCTATACCGTGAACTTGATTGAAAATTAGAATATCTTCTGCTTTAAAATAATCAGTTATGGCTTTTTTGTTTCTTATTATTTCTATTTCATCTATAGAATTATTTTTTTTTACATATCTATGACTAGAATCCTTGAATGTTCCGTCAAAAATTTTATAATATACTAGTCCGTTTATTAGTGCTTCCATGCAAATATCCTATAATAATTTTATTAATACCTTATCTAATAACCTACAAAAAAAGAAACAGCTAGAAAAGATCATTTTCCAATTTCATAAAGATTATAATTTAATACCTATTATTGGGGTAGAGATAGAGTTTTATTTAAGCCCTAATATTGATATATCTAAATTTGAAATACTTGCAAGAAAATATTTAACGAAGTTTAAAATTTCTAAAATAAAAAAAGAAAAGGGTAATAATCAATTCGAAATAGATCTTCCTCCATCCCATGATTTAGTAAATTATGCAAAAATGATACTTAAAGTTAAAAATACTTTAACAAAAATAGCTGAGTATTTAAATGGTCATACGGATTTCTCTCCTAAACCTTTTTTAAATGATTATGGAAATAGTATGCATTTCCATATAAGTTTTGATATAGAATCTGGTGATTATATAATGCTAGCAGCACAAGGTTTATGCCATTACATGCTAGATACTCTACTTGCTTTTATGCCGGGTAGTATTGATTATGTACGCCTTGATAAAGATTTTATGGCACCGACTCATGTATCTTATGGAGGAAATAACAGAAGTGTAGCTATTCGAACTCCAAATGTTGTTCCTAAACGTTTAGAGCATCGCTTATCTTCTCCTGAAACTGATCCTTACATAGCAATTTTTACTATTTTAAAGTCTATATTATTATCTTTAAAATTTCCAAATTCAATTAAAAAGACAGAAAAGATTTACGGAAATGCTTTTGATCCGCAATATAATTTAACACCATTACCAACGTCAGCTCAGGAAAGTTTTAAGCTATTTAAACCAGAGTTTTTTAGATAATATGTAAACTTCTTTTCTTCTGAAGTTTTGACAAAAATTCTAATTTTTCTGACTAAAGTAAAAATTTATATTTAAAGTTAAATATTTAGTGCTTTTATCAGCTTAAAAGCGATATTTCTACAATTTAAAGTAAATTATTTGATATATAATACAAATTATAGATTGATACACTCGCCACTTTTTTTAATAAAAATTTTTTGTCAAAACTTCAGTTTCTTTCAAAAGGAGTATTTATATTTAAAACTACTATTAATGCAAAAAAGATCAATTGGCATGCTATTGATTGGCAAATGGTAAATTCCAGTATTAATTAAGCCAGATTTATATTTTCTTCCCATACCTCATTGGGTGTTTTATAACCGAGCACTTTTCTTGGTAAATTATTTAAAAAATCCTCAATTTCTTGTAATTGCTTTATTGTTAATTTTTTTATATCTAAAGATTTAGAGTATACTCTGTGCACCATTGAGTTAATCTTCTCTATCAATGGTTTTTGCCATGGAGAATAAGGATTGCAAAAATATACTTTTCGTTCAGATTTTGGCAATAGTTGTTCATGATTGGTAAATTCTTTGCCATTATCTAACGTTATGCTTTTGATTATATGCGACAATTGTTTAAGTTTTTTATTCATGTTACCAATCACATCTTGTGTTCTTTTTGAACGGTTTAAAGTGAGACAGGAGTTTCGCACTTAGCAAATAATATGCTAATCTAGAGAAAAATAGTTTTAGATAAAAATGACAAGATCAAAATGTAGCAAAGATTTATATAAATCATTCTTACAAGCAAGTAGTGTAAGATATACTAGCAAAGCATTATCTGAAGTAAGTCCATTAGATCTATCGCACGATAGTGCAAGTCGATGGTTAAAGAGTAAGGATTTTCGCCCTAGCGAAATCTATAGCAAAGTGTCAAAATATATTGATCTGGAAGATCCTTGTTTATTAGTGGGAGATGACACCTTATTGTCAAAGCAATACAGTAAGAGGATCGAGCTTGTAAATTATCAATATTCTGGGGCTGTACATGATGTTATACCTGGTATAGGAATGGTAAACTTACTGCATTACAATACTCAAATTGATCAATCTACTCCTGTAGATTATAGAATATATGATAAAGAAACTGATGGTAAAACAAAGAACGAGCATTTTTGTGATATGCTTACTTTAGCTAAAGAAAGAGGTATCAAGCCTGATGCTATAGTTATGGATGCTTGGTATAGTGGTTTGGATAATTTAAAACATATACGTAATTTAGGTTGGATATGGGTTACCAACCTAAGAAAAAATAGAAAAGTTAATCGTAATGTTAGCTTGGAAACTTTAGAGATTCCCGATGAAGGGCTAAAAATTCACCTACGTGGATACGGTTGGGTTACGGTATTTAAGTTTGTGGCAAAAAATGGTCGCATTGATTACATAACAACTAATTTAGAGAATCCTACACGTGAGCAAATAGAGAAAATTGTTAAGGCGCGTTGGTCTATAGAAGTTTATCATCGAGAATTGAAACAAACTTGTGGTATTGAATGCTGTCAGGCACGCACGGGTCGAGCTCAAAGAAATCATATTTGCCTTGCTGTATTGGCCTGGCTTGATATGAACAAAAGGAGGATAAATGAAAACATTACTTTATATCAACAAACTTGGGAAGTTATAAAAACATCAATTCAGAACAACATTAAATGGCTTCTAACTAATACACAATTTTGCTAAGTGCGAAACTCCTGTGAGAAACACTTTTTGTGTTCTGATATCCACAAGAGCGCCTATATTACGACTTTGATTACCTTTGTTAAAAGTTAAATCACCTTCTAAATGACCTATTGCTGCTATCTTTCTATTTATCTCTGGTCTTTCAGTAATGGAAACTCGATTTGGTATTGTAATTCTTTTGTTTCTGATTCTTGTACCATGATGCAACCTATTTTTCCTTTTTCTTGCTAAAGATAAATATAATTTTTGCCTTTGTGCTATAGGAGATGTATAAATAAACTGGTATATACTCTCTGTAGAAATATTGACAGTATCTCGTGATAGTTTACGTCTACCTGAAATTATATCTGGTGAAATACCCTGTGTTAACTGCTTTATTATTTCTGCTCGTAAATTATTATCAATATCTAATTTTCTTTTTCTCTTACCTTGCCTTAAACTGCAAGCAAGTGTGTTAGCCCTATCTGGTCTATAATTATGCCTCATTCTCTTGAGTTCATAACATATAGTGCTTTTATCACGGCCAATCTTTGTCCCTATATATCGCGAGCTATAACCACTCTTATTCATTTCGTATATTTTAAATCTTTCATCTATCGTTAAATGAGCCATGATATATCTATATTTAATTAAAAATTGATTATATCTGGCTTAATTAATTATAGAACTTTCCGATCATCAAAGAGCTCCTGTTTGATATAACCCTTATCGCCAAACAATAATCCCGTGATATGTTTGGTGATTATCGAAACCGGCGCTCTATCATCTACATTACCAGGCGTTAGTTTTAGACCTTGAATCTCACCTTTTTCGTTAATAACCAAATGTAATTTTAGACCAAAAAACCAACTTTTTGTTGTTTTACCCAAAGCAGCAATACCGGCAAAGACTTTATTACGAGAGATTCTTTTTCGATGACAAACCTCTAAAGATGTGGCGTCAATATAAGAAACTCCCGTAGATTGAGCTGCCTGCATATACCATTCAAGTAATAAAACTAAATAACTCAGAACTCTTGGTTTTAGAGCTATAAAACGAGTATATGATGGAAGAGTTACAAAGTCTGATTTATATAATTGTAGATAGGACATATAAAAATATTTAAAGTTTTTACAAGGTGATTGATGGTATAAAAGCACTATTGTTAACAGCTCAGAATAGCTTATTTCAGGCTTTCTTGTAGGGTTTTTATTAATTAATGGTAGAAATGATTTATTAATCCACTGCTCGCTAATTTTACAAAAATCATCGACAAAACAAAATAATGCAGTAATATCTTTCTTCATGGGGATACTCTTGTTTTTTTGCTAAAAATTATATAGAGTATCTTCTATCCCTTGTAAATACTTACTTCCAAACCTAGATTAATCCAGAATTCAGGTTTATAGGTAATTTTAATGTTCGTTGAGGGTAATTCTAATATTCGTTAGTCACTATCAGATTCTTACTAAAACTACCATTCCTCGCATTCTCAGTTTCAGCTCTATCATACTTGCTATAACCTAAATGTTCTGACATCTCAGCATGCAGTGCTCGCTCTAAAATACCCTTGGTTAATCTCTCAGGGTTTAATTCCCCGAAGCTCTGCTTCGTGATATACTACTTGAATGGAAGAAAGCAGTTATATACATAAGAGTCATAATGTCACAGTACTAATATATCATTTAGTAACGCCGGCAAAGTATAGAAGAGTAATATTCAATCAAGAACTAGATGATTATTTGTGTAAAATTTGTGAGCACATAGAAGATCGTTATGAAATGAGATTTTTAGAAATAGGAGTAGATGAAGATCACGTACATTTTTTATTACAGTCAATACCAATGTATAGCCCAACAAAAATAACTCAAATAATAAACTGAAGTTTTGACAAAAATTCTAATTTTTCTGACTAAAGTAAAAATTTATATTTAAAGTTAAATATTTAGTGCTTTTATCAGCTTAAAAGCGATCTTTATACAATTTAAAGTAAATTATTTGATATATAATACAAATTATAGATTGATACACTCGCCACTTTTTTTAATAAAAATTTTTTGTCAAAACTTCAGTAAAAAGTATTACTTCTAAGAAAATGTTTGAGAAATATCCAAATCTTAAAGAAAAATTATGGGGAAGTGAGTTTTGGAGTAAAGGATATTTTATGAGCACAGTAGGTAAACATGGTGATGAGCAGAAATTACGTAATTATGTACAGAATCAAGGTTCAGGCAAACCTTCTTATAAAGCATTTCAACAAAAACAGTTAAAGCTTTTTGGATAGATACCTCGTAGCTCTGCTGCGAGGAGCATCATTTTCTCGTCATTGCGAGGAAAAACTGTAAGTTTTGACAAAGCAATCTCATCATTATTTCCTGAGATTGCCACGTCGCTTTGCTCCTCGCAATGACGACTCTCGATCTACGCAAGCAAGCCTTAAGCGGGAATGACATATAATAATAACTTTTCAGTGCTATTCTATTTTATGTATATAGTCTATCCGCCAAAAACACTTCAAATCCTGATCATTTGTAATGGGATAGAGTTTTGACAACAAATTGCTAAGATTTTCAATAAAAATTAATAAGTTATGTTAATTTTTACTGATACATTTCTGTGTTGGTCTAATTTTGATATGGAGCTATTGTTAACGATTTTTTATCGTTCATCTAGTTTTTGCATGATGATATTTTTGATTTATGTGGAGTTAGACACGATTTGTAAATGATTTGCAATGCATCGTAAATTCAAACCAATAGCAGAGATTATTGGATTGATAATATCTCCTATCATACCTTTCAAGAAGTTTCTACCCATCCGACCATATTGCTTTAAGTGACCTATTATTGGTTCTATGGCACTGCGTCTCTTGATCATAGACTTGTCCTCTTGTAACAACTTCTTCCGCGTTTTTGGGGTATATACCTTACTCTTCTCCTTTACATTGCTACCACTATACCCAAGATCAACAAATGATTTCTTTATCTTGATTCCAGTGACACTCTCTACTGCTTCAAAGCTCTGATGCAATGTATGACCATCATAAGGATTATTATGAAACGATTTTGCGGATAAAACAAAATTTCTACGACCACTTACTACTACCGCTACTTTATTGCCAAACTCATATGGCTTGTTGCGTTTTCCCTTTCCTATACACTCTACTTCAGGGGCATGAAAACTATATAATACTTTGTTATCTTCTTTATATTGCTTTTTAGCTTCTCTTTTTAAAACAGATTGGTTATGTATTTGTTTTATTTTTTGCAATACTTCTTGATTTTTGAGAGACAAGCAGGAGTTTCGCACTTAGCAAAATTGTGTATTAGTTAGAAGCCATTTAATGTTGTTCTGAATTGATGTTTTTATAACTTCCCAAGTTTGTTGATATAAAGTAATGTTTTCATTTATCCTCCTTTTGTTCATATCAAGCCAGGCCAATACAGCAAGGCAAATATGATTTCTTTGAGCTCGACCCGTGCGTGCCTGACAGCATTCAATACCACAAGTTTGTTTCAATTCTCGATGATAAACTTCTATAGACCAACGCGCCTTAACAATTTTCTCTATTTGCTCACGTGTAGGATTCTCTAAATTAGTTGTTATGTAATCAATGCGACCATTTTTTGCCACAAACTTAAATACCGTAACCCAACCGTATCCACGTAGGTGAATTTTTAGCCCTTCATCGGGAATCTCTAAAGTTTCCAAGCTAACATTACGATTAACTTTTCTATTTTTTCTTAGGTTGGTAACCCATATCCAACCTAAATTACGTATATGTTTTAAATTATCCAAACCACTATACCAAGCATCCATAACTATAGCATCAGGCTTGATACCTCTTTCTTTAGCTAAAGTAAGCATATCACAAAAATGCTCGTTCTTTGTTTTACCATCAGTTTCTTTATCATATATTCTATAATCTACAGGAGTAGATTGATCAATTTGAGTATTGTAATGCAGTAAGTTTACCATTCCTATACCAGGTATAACATCATGTACAGCCCCAGAATATTGATAATTTACAAGCTCGATCCTCTTACTGTATTGCTTTGACAATAAGGTGTCATCTCCCACTAATAAACAAGGATCTTCCAGATCAATATATTTTGACACTTTGCTATAGATTTCGCTAGGGCGAAAATCCTTACTCTTTAACCATCGACTTGCACTATCGTGCGATAGATCTAATGGACTTACTTCAGATAATGCTTTGCTAGTATATCTTACACTACTTGCTTGTAAGAATGATTTATATAAATCTTTGCTACATTTTGATCTTGTCATTTTTATCTAAAACTATTTTTCTCTAGATTAGCATATTATTTGCTAAGTGCGAAACTCCTGACAAGTTTAATTGCTTATTTTTGATCTCACGCTCACATACTCTAATCAAACGACCCAGTAATATTTTTAAATGCTTCATTATTTTCCAACGCTTCTTGGCTTTACTATGTTCTTTATATTTCCATAGCTTTACTATATCGCGTTTATAGGTTCTAGCGTATGTTTCATTCAAATGTATACCCAAACTGTTGCAAAGCTTTACTATGCTAAGCCTAGCTTTATCCATTAAATACACATCGTGTGGGTGTTTGATATTCTTAATTTGTACAGTCGTATCAGCGATGATTAATTCCAAATCTTTTTTTTTAATTGTGTTAGTTTTTATCCCAACCCTGATCAACTCCGATAATATCTCATTATATCCAGCTTCACCTAATACACTACGAAACCGTCGTATACTAGTTTCCGAGATAGCTATGTCTTTTTCTATATATTCCCACCCGCAGAAATACTGCCAATACATATTCTCTTTTAGCTCTTCCTCTGATAATGAATCTGAAAAATTATACATTGCTTGTAGCATCGTTATGCCAAGCATCACTCTATGACATTTTCTATTTCTACCAAATTTCTTAATACAAACATTTTTTGATAACCACTCTTCGAGCCTAGACCAATTTATTAATTCTCTTAATTTATATAGCTTATTATTTGGGTTTAATTCTTCTTTTAATTTATAACCAAACAGTTTCCCTTGTTCTTGCGATTTGATAATGTTGTCTATTGGCATTGACTGAAATCCATAAGGTTTATGACCATATTTTATCATTTTCTTACGGATTGTTGTATTACTTCTTGTCTTAAAACCATATTATCTATAAGGCTTGTAGAGTTTTGGCGGACGGACTATATAGCTATTGCATAATTGTATTAGCTCTTCTTTGTATCTGGGTTTTAGTAAATGTCTACTTTTTAGGTTTAGATTTTTAAAATCTTGTTCAGTTAAAGGTAAATATTTACACAACTTCATTAAGTCTTCATCTGAAATGAAATGTTTTCGAGGGATATTTATAGTTTGTGCCTTTTCTTCACGATAAGCTGCAAGCATTTGTATTTTAGTATTAAAATCTTTAATTTCAATTCTAAATTTTACTTTTTTCCAAGCATCTTCGGGTTTTACCTCATAGTTTTTAATATTAAATAAAAACTGGAGCATGGACTGATATTGATTCGTTAAATTATTATCCAAAATTATCTTATTTAGTTGTTTATATATTTTGTCCAAATATTCAACATCTAAAAACGCGTAATTCAGCATATCTTCAGTAATAGGGCGTTTTAACCAGTTAGATTTTTGATGTGTTTTATCAATATTGATTTTGAAAAGTTTATAACAAATATCATCATAGCTTAGTTGACTACCAAGACCACAAACATTTGCAGCAACTTGTACATCAAAAATATTAGAAGGTAGAGTCTTAAATAAATTATAAAAAATTTCGAAATCTTCACGAGGTGCATGAAATATTTTAATAATATTATTATCTATAAGTAACTTGTTAAAGACATTTAAAGCTAGGTTATTTATTGCATCAATTATTATGCTGCAACCCTCTGCTTTTACTTGGATTATACTAAGTTTAGCATAATAGGTATAACGACGTTCAAATTCTGTATCTATACTCAACCATTTTTTGGTGGATAATTCCCTACAAAACTCTTCTAATACTTTTTGACTATTAATAATTTGCATAAATGAAGCTATTTACAAAGCTCCAATAATTTTTAGAAAAAGATTAGTATGAGATAAAGATAATACTACTTCAAGACCAATTAATATAATAATAATCCACTCAAGTTTAGTAGAATGTTTATAATTAAGGTCATTTGAAAGGATATCGAGCAACTCATGAATCATATTAAGGCGATGATTCATTATATTTTGTCTTATTTCTATGTCTTGAAATTCTGCCGTCATAAGATATAGGGGCTCATAGCTAGGACGACGCCAAAAAAATTCAGGAGTATCGAATATATCGCTATGTAAGCTAATTGAATAGCGTTCACTAAATAATATACCTATTTGTTGTAATATTTCTTTTTTAGAGAGTGATACACTACCGGTTCTAGCTAGCTCTTGTTGTATAGGAGTGGTTTGAGAGATCAAATTACTCACAGATTGCTCAAGAACGCTAAGCTTAACAGATTGGGCAAGTGCATGAGAAATAGATAGCTTAACAAATACCGATTTATCAGCTAAAATTATTTTGTTTTTTTCTTCGTCAATAAAAGTTTTTTCGTGTTCTTCATTATATTCAAAATAAATATAATCGGATACAGGTTCAGCAAGTCTATTTATCGTTACTAAATCAGTATCATTTAAAATTACTTTTTCCTGAATTTCGTCACCACCCCAAATAGTTACACAACCAAATGGAAAGAAAAAGATATCTATATAATCAGAATCTTTATTTATTTCTTTCCGAATATATAAAACATCATCAAAATGCTGAGGTTCAAGCCCAATCTTTTTTAAATTAGTAACTAGATCACTCATCTTATATTCAGAAGAAACACAGTAAGATGAACATCTCATAATTATTTAAGTTTAATTTACATAAATTTAAAGTATAGTAGTGTGGAGCATAGAAAGTCAATAATATTATAATTATGTACGAAATATTAAACAATAGAGAGGTTATTAAAATAGCGGGTTCGGATTCGTTAAAGTTCCTGCAAAACTTTACAACTAATGATATCAATAAGAGTAATTATTGTTATACTTATTTACTTAATAATCAAGGTAGATATTTATTTGATTTCTTTGTATATGTACATAATATTGAAGAAATTTATATTGATATTGATGAGAAAAGTAAAACTGCCTTAATAGATCACTTAAATTTTTATAAGTTCCGCTCTAAAATAGAAATAGTAGGTTGTAAAGATGAGTATAAAATTGCTTATTCTTCTGAGGAATTAAAGACAGGGGGGTTAGTATCGGTTCGTGATCCTCGATATAATTTGCTGGGATTTCGCTCAATAACACTAAGCCAATTATGTCATTCCCGCGTAGGCGGGAATCTAAGTAAAAAATTATATCTAGAAGATAAATATAATTTGGCCATAATAGATGGGGCAGATGATCTAATCACTGGTAAATCTATACCCACTTTATATGGTATTGAGGAGCTAGAGGGAGTTAGCTATGATAAAGGTTGTTATGTAGGGCAGGAAGTTATTTCAAGGGCTAAATATCAAGGGGTGATAAGAAGAAAGATATACAAAATTATAGCTGAGGAAGATTTATCATCTTTGATTAAAGATGAGGAAATACTTGCAGGAAATGATTCAATAGGCATAATATGTTCCAGCTATCAAAATAAGGCTATAGCTTTAATTAAAGAAGAGAAGTATCTTGCTAGTCAGGAAGAAGATATTACTGTGAAGGGGATTAAGATAGGTTTATCTTTGGCTCCTTGGTATGGTTAAGACTAAAACGTCATTGCGAGGAGAGGCAACGCATCGACGAAGCAATCTCAGGTGTCCTGCTTTACAAGATTGCCGCACTCATTTCATTCGCTCGCAATGACACAATAATAAAACATATAAATATGAATAATAATTTTCCAAAAATATCAATAGTTTTACCGGTTTACAATAGGGAAAAATTATTGCCGAAAGCTATTGAAAGCTGCCTTAATCAAACATTTAAAGATTTTGAGCTTATTATAATCGATGACTGCTCTAAAGGTAAAAGTTTTGAAATAGCAAAGAAATATGCAAAGCAGGATCAGCGTATCAAAGTAATAAGAAATGAGCCTAATAAAAGATTGCCAGCTAGTCTTAATATTGCTTTTAAGGAGGCTAGGGGGCAGTATTTTACTTGGACTTCTGATGATAATCTTTTGCATGAAAATGCTTTAGCAAAAATGAATGATGTTTTAGATAATTCACCGGATATAGGGCTTGTTTATACCGATTATACTTTAATTGATGAGCAGGGCAAAATAGGGGCACGGCTCTATCAAGAATCTCCAGAATTTCTACCTATTCGTGATTGTGTCGGGGCATGCTTTCTATATAGGGCGGATATAGCAAAGATGGTAGGCGGATATAACGAAAACATGCATTTAGTTGATGATTATGAATATTGGCTTCGGTTTGGGCTTGTTACAAAGTTTGCTCATATACCAGAGTCGCTATATTTTTATATGGTGCATGATCAGAGCCTAACAACTGAGCGTAAAGCAGAAGCCCAAAAAGCTAAAAAAGCTTTAAAGGAATTATTTAAGGATAAATATATTATTCCCAATAAGATTAAGCCTATAGATGATTTATATAGCTGGTTTATTGAGGATAAAAATTTAAATTCTTATCTCAAATTATTAAAAATAATAATTTGTAACCCTATAATTACCCTTTCTTATATTCTAAAAAACCTTAAAAGAATTAGATAAATTGTTATTGATAAAAGCAGAAATAGGGGTATTATTCTATAGTGTCATTCCTGCGATCAACGGAATGACAATAAAAGCTCTTTTCAAGCCCTGGGATTGAACCCACATAACAAATATACCCATATATGCCAAATCAAGACTTCTTACATTCATTAAATGAGCAGCAGCAAAAAGCAGTTCTTCATACCGAAGGACCTCTTCTTTTGCTTGCAGGAGCAGGAACTGGTAAGACGAAAGTACTCACCTCAAGAATTGCAAATATTATTCATCAAAATTTAGCATCCCCGCAGAATATTTTAGCTGTTACTTTCACGAATAAAGCAGCAAAAGAGATGCAGGAAAGAGTCCATAATTTGGTTAGCTCTTACGGTCTTAACATTGGCACTTTCCACTCAATGGCAGCAAGGATATTGCGTGATCAAATAGAGCATTTAAATCTCGGTTTAAATAGCAGATTCACTATTATTAGCCAAGATGATCAACTAAGATTGATTAAGGATATAGTAAAGCTTAAAAATATTGATACTAAAAAATATGCTCCTAAATTAATACATATCGTAATCTCACGTTGGAAAGATCAAGGTTTATTGCCAAATAAATTATCAAGTTCTGATACTAATTTACCGCTGCAACGTGTAGCAAAACTTGTTTATGAAGAATATCAGCAAAATTTACTTATCTCTAACGTAGTGGATTTTGGGGATTTATTGCTTTATAATAATGAGCTTTTCATTAAAAACCCTGAGATATTAAAATATTACCAAGAAAAATATCGTTATATTTTAATTGATGAGTATCAAGATACTAATGTCGTGCAATATTTATGGGCAAGAATGCTTGCGAGCTTCAGTAAAAATATCTGCTGTGTTGGTGATGATGATCAGTCTATTTATGGTTGGCGTGGTGCAGAAGTTGGTAATATATTACGTTTTGAAAAGGATTTTTTAAATGCCACAATTATTAAATTAGAGCAGAATTATAGATCAACTCTGCCAATTCTTGCGGCTGCTTCGAATGTTATCAATAACAATAAAAATCGTCATGGCAAAACCTTATGGACTGATAAGGAAAGTGGTGAAAAGATCAAAATTATATCTTGTTGGAATGATAAAGAAGAAGCAAGATATATTGTCTCCGAAATAGCTAGGTTAGTGCGAGAGGGAAGATATAGTGCAGGAAATATTGCTATATTAATAAGGGCAGGGTTTCAAACTAGAAGCTTTGAAGAAGCCTTTATAAATAGTGCTATGCCTTATAAAATTATCGGCGGTTTGCGGTTCTATGAACGTATGGAAATAAGAGATGTGCTGGCTTATATCCGTATTGCCTTAAACCAAAATGATAATTTAGCATTAGAGCGTATTATTAACGTACCGAAAAGAGCAATAGGGGCAGTGACGTTAAATAAAATTAAACTATATGCTATAGAAAAAAATATCTCTAATTTTGCCGCTATTAAAGAAATGCTAGAAGATGGGGAGATAAAAACAAAATCCTATGAAACTTTAAAAGATTTAGTTACCAAAATTAGCAATTGGCATGAAAGATTTAGCTTTGATGCTCCAATAAATGTAACTAAAGCAATACTCGATGATTCCGGATATTTAGAAATGCTTCAGGAAGAGAAAACTGAAGAAGCTTTAGGCAGGATCGAGAATATCAACGAAATGCTAAGAGCTATTGTTGAGTTTAACGATATTCATGATTTTATTGAGCATTCTAGCTTAGTTATGGAAAATGAAGTTTTAGAAACCAATTATGGTGGTTCTGTAACAATAATGACACTACACGGTGCTAAGGGTCTTGAATTTGATGTAGTATTTTTGCCAGGTTGGGAAGAGGGGGTGTTTCCGTCTCAAAGATCTTTAGATGAAGAGGGTGAAAAAGGTTTGGAAGAAGAACGCCGCATTGCTTATGTTGGTATTACTAGAGCTAAAAAAGAGCTTTATATTACCCATGCTGAAAGCCGTAAAATATTCTACGAAATAGTCAGATCATACCCATCAAGGTTCTTAGCTGAAATCCCAGAGGAAATGATTATCCGCACATCTTTTATGAAAAAATATGATTCTTTTTATAAATTTTAACTATTTTTTTTGCTAGAATTTAAAATTAATTTGGCATTTTTTCTATTATGTTTATTATTATTTAAATAAATTAAAAAAGGAATAATATGATAGAGAATTTAAAAGCTGATGACAGAGTTCAGGAAATGGAAGACATAATTGATATTCAAGAAAAGGACTTAAATATTGATGATCCAGCTCAGCAATTACCAAAAAAAGACTTAGCTGATAAAACAATTAATGAGATTGAAGAGACAAAAAATTTAAAAATTGATGATCAGAACCAGCAATTATCAAATAGAAATGTAGTAAACGCTAAAATCAACGATATTACAGGAGTAATTAGAAAGTTTGATCAATATCAGTCATTAGTACCTAAGGATCTTTCTTTTTTTGATCAACCACTTCAATATATACAAAATTTTGGTGGAGGGTCAGATTTAGGTTATGATCTTATAAGATCCTATCTTAAAGAAGAAAAAATTCAAGATTTTGTTGAGAGCATAAATGAAAATGCAAAACAAAATGCTGCAATAACTACAAAGCAAAATAGAGATAAAATTAAACTTTATGCTGCAAAAATTGAAGCCAATCTAAAAGGATTTAGACCAGGTTTAGATTTAGCATCAATGAAACGTGTACTAAGTGAATTTAATGATCAAGATATAAGTACTTTAACAAATGCAATTAATGAATCATTAGTTGAAGTGAGCAATAATAAGATTCCTGCAAAAGGATATACTGAAACACTGCTAGAAGCAGTTACAAAAAAATTATCTAATTCTTTCTCACAACAACAATTGCAACAATGTAAGGAATTTATTCAAAGTGGGCAAAAAAATAAAAAAACATACACAGAATCGGAAATGGATAGAAAAGAAATTTCTCAAGCAGTAGAAGGTTCGATAAATCAACTGACCGAAAGGTTAGATAAAAATACTCGCGAAAGTAAAGCGTTAGAACCTGTAGTAAAGCTTTTTTCCTCTTTATATGAAAGTGCAAATGAAAAACTTATTGAAAAAACAGGAGCAATTTTAAAGAATTTAGATTCTGCTTATCTAACTGAAAATAGTCCTAAAATAGTCTCGGAGCTAAAAGAAATTAATGACAAAGGTACTTCTCTTTGGGAAAAGTTTAAGTCAATTTTTACAGGTCAAGATTATTTAAAGAAAAGATTAGAACAATCAATAAATAAATATGCAGCGTTAAGTGATGAACATGTAAAAAAAGAAATTGATAATAAAATCTTTTTAAATGCTTTAACAAACGAACAAATTGCTGCCGGCTTAACAAAATTAATGAATAAAACTGTTGAGCCAAAAGAAGTTAATAATCCTAATCTTAATTTAGTTGCAATAAGAAAAGCAAACCCTGAAATATTTGATAAATTATTATTTGCCAACCAATCTCAAACATCTTCAAAAGACAAACCTGATATTCATCAAGAGAATCAGAAAGTAAGAACAAGAGGACCTGGTCTTTAATTAGCCTTCTTTCCAAGCTGTGAAGATTTCTAAAAATACGCTCTTATCAATAAAATAAGTAAGTATGTAGAAATATTGCAAGATATGGTTTCAGTTTTATTACAAAATGAAAAGTTACTAGATCCGTTAATGCGGCAAATTACTAAAAACGCTAATTTAGGATGAGGGATAGATAGAAAGCTTATAGATAAAGGGTTTAAAGGAGATTAATGTTGAGTTATGATAGATTTTTTTAATAAAAGATCAGTAACTCAACATGAAAAGATGTATCATAACTGTATATTATTTAGTAGATAGTCTATCCGCCAAAAACACTTCAAATCCTGATCATTTGTAATGGGATAGAGTTTTGACAACAAATTGCTAAGATTTTCAATAAAAATTAATAAGTTATGTTAATTTTTACTGATACATTTCTGTGTTGGTCTAATTTTGATATGGAGCTATTGTTAACGATTTTTTATCGTTCATCTAGTTTTTGCATGATGATATTTTTGATTTATGTGGAGTTAGACACGATTTGTAAATGATTTGCAATGCATCGTAAATTCAAACCAATAGCAGAGATTATTGGATTGATAATATCTCCTATCATACCTTTCAAGAAGTTTCTACCCATCCGACCATATTGCTTTAAGTGACCTATTATTGGTTCTATGGCACTGCGTCTCTTGATCATAGACTTGTCCTCTTGTAACAACTTCTTCCGCGTTTTTGGGGTATATACCTTACTCTTCTCCTTTACATTGCTACCACTATACCCAAGATCAACAAATGATTTCTTTATCTTGATTCCAGTGACACTCTCTACTGCTTCAAAGCTCTGATGCAATGTATGACCATCATAAGGATTATTATGAAACGATTTTGCGGATAAAACAAAATTTCTACGACCACTTACTACTACCGCTACTTTATTGCCAAACTCATATGGCTTGTTGCGTTTTCCCTTTCCTATACACTCTACTTCAGGGGCATGAAAACTATATAATACTTTGTTATCTTCTTTATATTGCTTTTTAGCTTCTCTTTTTAAAACAGATTGGTTATGTATTTGTTTTATTTTTTGCAATACTTCTTGATTTTTGAGAGACAAGTTTAATTGCTTATTTTTGATCTCACGCTCACATACTCTAATCAAACGACCCAGTAATATTTTTAAATGCTTCATTATTTTCCAACGCTTCTTGGCTTTACTATGTTCTTTATATTTCCATAGCTTTACTATATCGCGTTTATAGGTTCTAGCGTATGTTTCATTCAAATGTATACCCAAACTGTTGCAAAGCTTTACTATGCTAAGCCTAGCTTTATCCATTAAATAAACATCGTGTGGGTGTTTGATATTCTTAATTTGTACAGTCGTATCAGCGATGATTAATTCCAAATCTTTTTTTTTAATTGTGTTAGTTTTTATCCCAACCCTGATAAACTCCGATAATATCTCATTATATCCAGCTTCACCTAATACACTACGAAACCGTCGTATACTAGTTTCCGAGATAGCTATGTCTTTTTCTATATATTCCCACCCGCAGAAATACTGCCAATACATATTCTCTTTTAGCTCTTCCTCTGATAATGAATCTGAAAAATTATACATTGCTTGTAGCATCGTTATGCCAAGCATCACTCTATGACATTTTCTATTTCTACCAAATTTCTTAATACAAACATTTTTTGATAACCACTCTTCGAGCCTAGACCAATTTATTAATTCTCTTAATTTATATAGCTTATTATTTGGGTTTAATTCTTCTTTTAATTTATAACCAAACAGTTTCCCTTGTTCTTGCGATTTGATAATGTTGTCTATTGGCATTGACTGAAATCCATAAGGTTTATGACCATATTTTATCATTTTCTTACGGATTGTTGTATTACTTCTTGTCTTAAAACCATATTATCTATAAGGCTTGTAGAGTTTTGGCGGACGGACTATATAATTTTTAGCAAAAAAACAAGAGTATCCCCATGAAGAAAGATATTACTGCATTATTTTGTTTTGTCGATGATTTTTGTAAAATTAGCGAGCAGTGGATTAATAAATCATTTCTACCATTAATTGGCTCTGTCTCATCAATTGTGTAAATTTCGTGAACCATTAAATTCTACCATCAAATTTGATCATAAAATGAGCCATAGCTTCATTCCAATTGGGGATAGGCATAGACCATTTTTTGGTAATATAATCAATTGTCAGATATAAAACTTTAAATACTGCGTCATCATTTGGAAAGATGCGTTTATTCTTAGTAACTTTTCTCAATTGGCTATTCAGCGATTCTATCGCATTTGTAGTGTAAATAATCTTACGAATCTCCTTTGGATATTGCAAGAAAATTATCAAATTATCCCAATTATTATACCAAGATTTAGCTATATGCGGATATTGCTTACTCCATTTTTGATCAAATGACTCAAGAGCTAATTCTGCTTCTTTTTCAGTAGCAGAAGTATAGATTAGTTTCAAATCCGCTGCTAATTGCTTTCTATCTTTATATGATACATATTTGAGGCTATTCCTGATCTGATGGACAATACAAATTTGATGTTCAGTTTTCGGATATACTGATGCAATAGCATCAGACGTTAGTGATGAACGAACATTAGAATTACCCATGACGAATATTAAAATTACCCATTTTTGAGTAAAAAATATTGTCTAAAGTGTTACATTATTATCCTCCGATTTTATAGTTAATTTTTTGCCTTTAGCTGTAGCGATTCTATAACTTTCAGTATTGAGTTCAAGAATTGAAGAATGGTGAACCAATCTGTCAATAACTGCTGACGTAGTCATTTCATCTTTAAAAATAGTATTCCATTTTGCAAAAACTAAATTGCTAGTAAATGATGCTCCTCGCAGCAGAGCTACGAGGTATCTATCCAAAAAGCTTTAACTGTTTTTGTTGAAATGCTTTATAAGAAGGTTTGCCTGAACCTTGATTCTGTACATAATTACGTAATTTCTGCTCATCACCATGTTTACCTACTGTGCTCATAAAATATCCTTTACTCCAAAACTCACTTCCCCATAATTTTTCTTTAAGATTTGGATATTTCTCAAACATTTTCTTAGAAGTAATACTTTTTATGATTTGAGTTATTTTTGTTGGGCTATACATTGGTATTGACTGTAATAAAAAATGTACGTGATCTTTATCTACTCCTATTTCTAAAAATCTAATTTCATAACGATCTTCTATGTGCTCACAAATTTTACACAAATAATCATCTAGTTCTTGATTGAATATTACTCTTCTATACTTTGCCGGCGTTACTAAATGATATATTAGTACTGTGACATTATGACTCTTATGTATATAACTGCTTTCTTCCATTCAAGTAGTATATCACGAAGCAGAGCTTCGGGGAATTAAACCCTGAGAGATTAATACACTACGCATTTCATAACGTTCAGCTAATAAGGTAAATAAAACATCAGTTTCTTCACGATTATATGGTACATATGATATATCATCAATTATCAATATTTCAAAATAATCGAATTTTTTAATAATTTGCTTAAGTTTTAAACTAAGCTTTGCTTCTAGTAATTGTTGAACCAAATTAGCTGCTGTTGTATATAATACACGTCTACCAGCAAGACACTACTCACGTGCTAAACCTATACTAAGATGACTTTTGCCAGTGCCAGGATTACCAAAAATAAGTATATTTTCATAGCGATCCATAAATTCTCCTTGTGCAAGATATTGGATCTTAGTTGGCGATAATCCTGGGATACGCTTAATATCAAAGTTGCTTAATAACTTATCTCGAGAGAGTTTTGCTTGCTTCAGCAATCTGGCAATACGTTGTTGTTGTCTATGTTCTAACTCACGTATGGCTAACTCCTGTAGATAATCTATATATGTTTTCTTTTCTTGCTCAAAGCTTTCTGCAACTGATTTATAGCACGATGCAAAAGTAGGTAAGCAAAGGTTCTTGAGTAAATTATTTAGCGGTTGCGGAGTTATTATCTGTCTACTCATGCAACCTCCATTGTTTTAAAGCAATGTAATTGATCATATTCAGACAGTATTGGTTGATTAATTTTTACTGAACAAACAGTTTGAGTCTGGCTATTTAGTAAATCTGTAATATGATCAATTATTGGCTCAATCTTCTTTTCTAATAGCACTTCTAATGCAGTAACTACATTCAATTCTCCATACATTTTTGCTAATTGTAATATTTTAAGATATATTTTATGCCCTTTATATGGATATATAGAGATAAGCTGGTCATATACCTGACGAAATATAGCACGTGGGAATAAAGCTTCATAATATTGATATTGAACAAATGCTCCAGGTTTACGTACTAAACTATCAATAATATGTCTATAATCAATAACATAGCCATTGCTGATTCTAGACATTTTTTGTAAACATTTGTTACCATAGTAAAGCTCTATTTCTTCAGAATAAATATAAGCTTTTAAAGTATAACCTATTAAGCGACTAGGCACAGAATAAGCTACAGATAAAATACTAACTGTACTGCTTGGATTAACACGTACTGATAATATTGTAGGTGCATTCCGAGTCTTTTGCAATGATTGTGTAAATTTTTGTTGAGCCTATATTAGAAGTAATTAAAAATATAGGTAACAGAAATGCAAATAGAGAAGAATAAAAAAATAAATGAAGCAATAGATTTGCTGATAGAAGGTGGAGTAGATTTAAAAACAGTACTAAGTCAGAATGGAATGATGCTCCTCGCAGCAGAGCTACGAGGTATCTAAAAAAGTTTTAGTTGTTTCTTATGATATCACGAAGCAGAGCTTCGGGGAATTAAACCCTGAGAGATTAATTAAGGAATTAACCAAGGGTATTTTAGAGCGAGCACTGCATGCTGAGATGTCAGAACATTTAGGTTATAGCAAGTATGATAGAGCTGAAACTGAGAATGCGAGGAATGGTAGTTTTAGTAAGAATCTGATTAGTGAGAATGGTACTATAGAGCTAAATGTTCCAAGAGACAGACAAGGTAAATTTGAACCTATAATAGTCTCAAAGAAACAAACAAGAATAGATGGCTTAGACCAAAAGATAATATCCTTATATGCGAAGGGTATGAGTGTGTCTGATATTAAAACACAATTGCAAGAATTATATGGAGCTGAGATCAGTGAGAGCCTAATCAGCAGGATTACAGATGAAGTAATAGATGAGGTCAAGATTTGGCAGAGTAGACCTCTTGAATCAGTATACCCTATAGTATATTTTGACTGTTTAGTAGTGAAAGTAAGACAAGATAAACTTATTATTAATCTCTCAGGGTTTAATTCCCCGAAGCTCTGCTTCGTGATATCATAAGAAACAACTAAAACTTTTTTAGATACCTCGTAGCTCTGCTGCGAGGAGCATCATTAAAAACCCTACAAGAAAGCCTGAAATAAGCTATTCTGAGCTGTTAACAATAGTGCTTTTATACCATCAATCACCTTGTAAAAACTTTAAATATTTTTATATGTCCTATCGGCTCTGTCTCATCAATTGTGTAAATTTCGTGAACCATTAAATTCTACCATCAAATTTGATCATAAAATGAGCCATAGCTTCATTCCAATTGGGGATAGGCATAGACCATTTTTTGGTAATATAATCAATTGTCAGATATAAAACTTTAAATACTGCGTCATCATTTGGAAAGATGCGTTTATTCTTAGTAACTTTTCTCAATTGGCTAGGCTCTGTCTCATCAATTGTGTAAATTTCGTGAACCATTAAATTCTACCATCAAATTTGATCATAAAATGAGCCATAGCTTCATTCCAATTGGGGATAGGCATAGACCATTTTTTGGTAATATAACCAATTGTCAGATATAAAACCTTAAATACTGCGTCATCATTTGGAAAGATGCGTTTATTCTTAGTAACTTTTCTCAATTGGCTATTCAGCGATTCTATCGCATTTGTAGTGTAAATAATCTTACGAATCTCCTTTGGATATTGCAAGAAAATTATCAAATTATCCCAATTATTATACCAAGATTTAGCTATATGCGGATATTGCTTACTCCATTTTTGATCAAATGACTCAAGAGCTAATTCTGCTTCTTTTTCAGTAGCAGAAGTATAGATTAGTTTCAAATCCGCTGCTAATTGCTTTCTATCTTTATATGATACATATTTGAGGCTATTCCTGATCTGATGGACAATACAAATTTGATGTTCAGTTTTCGGATATACTGATGCAATAGCATCAGACATACCAGTTAGATTATCACTACAAGCAATTAAGATATCTTTTACTCCTCGATTCTTCATTTCAGTAAAATTACCAAGCCAAAATTTAGCTCCTTCATTCTCACTTATCCATAAGCCTAAAATATCCTTTCTGCCAGATAAATCTATTCCTAAAGCTACATATACTGATTTATTAATAATAAGTTTATCTTGTCTTACTTTCACTACTAAACAGTCAAAATATACTATAGGGTATACTGATTCAAGAGGTCTACTCTGCCAAATCTTGACCTCATCTATTACTTCATCTGTAATCCTGCTGATTAGGCTCTCACTGATCTCAGCTCCATATAATTCTTGCAATTGTGTTTTAATCAGGAGTTTCGCACTTAGCAAATAATATGCTAATCTAGAGAAAAATAGTTTTAGATAAAAATGACAAGATCAAAATGTAGCAAAGATTTATATAAATCATTCTTACAAGCAAGTAGTGTAAGATATACTAGCAAAGCATTATCTGAAGTAAGTCCATTAGATCTATCGCACGATAGTGCAAGTCGATGGTTAAAGAGTAAGGATTTTCGCCCTAGCGAAATCTATAGCAAAGTGTCAAAATATATTGATCTGGAAGATCCTTGTTTATTAGTAGGAGATGACACCTTATTGTCAAAGCAATACAGTAAGAGGATCGAGCTTGTAAATTATCAATATTCTGGGGCTGTACATGATGTTATACCTGGTATAGGAATGGTAAACTTACTGCATTACAATACTCAAATTGATCAATCTACTCCTGTAGATTATAGAATATATGATAAAGAAACTGATGGTAAAACAAAGAACGAGCATTTTTGTGATATGCTTACTTTAGCTAAAGAAAGAGGTATCAAGCCTGATGCTATAGTTATGGATGCTTGGTATAGTGGTTTGGATAATTTAAAACATATACGTAATTTAGGTTGGATATGGGTTACCAACCTAAGAAAAAATAGAAAAGTTAATCGTAATGTTAGCTTGGAAACTTTAGAGATTCCCGATGAAGGGCTAAAAATTCACCTACGTGGATACGGTTGGGTTACGGTATTTAAGTTTGTGGCAAAAAATGGTCGCATTGATTACATAACAACTAATTTAGAGAATCCTACACGTGAGCAAATAGAGAAAATTGTTAAGGCGCGTTGGTCTATAGAAGTTTATCATCGAGAATTGAAACAAACTTGTGGTATTGAATGCTGTCAGGCACGCACGGGTCGAGCTCAAAGAAATCATATTTGCCTTGCTGTATTGGCCTGGCTTGATATGAACAAAAGGAGGATAAATGAAAACATTACTTTATATCAACAAACTTGGGAAGTTATAAAAACATCAATTCAGAACAACATTAAATGGCTTCTAACTAATACACAATTTTGCTAAGTGCGAAACTCCTGTTAATATCAGACACACTCATACCCTTCGCATATAAGGATATTATCTTTTGGTCTAAGCCATCTATTCTTGTTTGTTTCTTTGAGACTATTATAGGTTCAAATTTACCTTGTCTGTCTCTTGGAACATTTATCTCTATAGTACCATTCTCACTAATCAGATTCTTACTAAAACTACCATTCCTCGCATTCTCAGTTTCAGCTCTATCATACTTGCTATAACCTAAATGTTCTGACATCTCAGCATGCAGTGGATAGTGGACTAATGGTATGGACCTCCTGATATAGAGAATGAAAAGCAGTTGCTAATCTTCTAGGGTTAATATTTAACATATTAAAACAACAATTAAGGAGGTCCATATGGAGGTTACTACAATTGGTATAGATATTGCAAAAAGAATTTTTCAAATTCATGGTGTAGATAAAAATGGCAAGACAGTATTAAAGAAAAAATTGATGAGAGATCAGGTTTTGACATTTATGGCTAATTTACCACAATGTTTAGTAGGGATGGAAGCTTGTGGTGGTTCTAGTTATTGGGCAAGAGAAATAACTAAATTAGGGCATGAAGTAAAACTAATGGCACCGCAATTTGTCAAACCATATGTTAAAACTAATAAAAATGATCAAGCAGATGCTGAAGCGATATGTGAAGCCGTGACAAGACCTAATATGAGATTTGTTGCAATTAAAACTATAGAGCAACAAGAAATTTTATCAATACATAGGGTAAGAGAGAGATTGGTAAAAAATCGTACAGCACTTGCTAATGAAATTAGGGGGCTACTACATGAGTTTGGTTTTATTGTTCCTCAAGGCATTAATAAGGTTATCACAAAATTAATTGAGATTTTAGATGCAGGGAAATTAAGCCAGTTAAGTTATCAAACATTTAGTGAACTAAAAGAAGAATTCTTAGATAATAACAGAAAAATAAAAGAGATAGAAAAACGATTAACAATGATAGCAAGTAACCTAACTCAATATCAACGATTAAGAGCTATACCTGGTCTTGGTTTAATTACTGCTACTGCTTTAATAGCATCAATAGGTAATGCTACAAGTTTTGAGAATGGCAGGCAATTATCGGCATGGCTAGGATTAGTGCCAAGACAACATTCAAGTGGTGGGAAGGATAAGCTGCTGGGAATTAGCAAGCGAGGTGATGTATACTTACGCACTTTATTAATTCAAGGGGCTAGAGCTGTACTAAATGCCAAGATAAGATTTACATCGGAAGAACAGAAATCTAAAAAAGATTTTAGCCAATTTACGAAATGGATGTTTAATTTATCTGAGCGAAGTAGCCATAATAAAACGACAGTTGCCATAGCTAATAAGTTGGCAAGAGTGGTGTTTGCTGTACTAAGATCAGGAGATGATTATGTAGAGAGTAAAGTTTGTAGCTAAAGAGTGTGTAGCATAGCACTTATAAGTAAAATAAATGGTGATTTATATAATGAATAGGTAAAAGCAAAACAATATGTAAGAGATTCCAACCCGAAATATGCTTGAGATAATTAATATTGATGGTAAATAAGACAAACCTTAGCTTACAAAAAAACTGCGTTTTTCAGTGGCTCTTTTAGAAGCCGATGGACTGATAAGTATATAGTTTGTAAGCCAGCGAATTCCATCAGGGCTGTAGAATAAATTAGGTTGATTTATCAGCTATAAGCCGGATACATGACTGCATTTGTTTGTTTTTATTATTGATGTTATTTTTTTCTTGCATTCTACAGGAGGTCCATACATGAAAAATCAAGACAAAAAAATGAGTAGTATGTTTTCCTAATTTTTCGATTATCAGGCAGCAATTTGCTGATAATTTTGCATATAATTCAGATATACATTCATAGGCTTTTTATAACCAATACTTGAATGAAATCTGTGATAATTATATTTATTCAGATAATGATCAATCCCCTCTTTTAACTCTTTAACATTGTTAAAATCATTAATAAAGATACAATTATATTTTAAAGTTCTAAAAAACCTTTCTATTACTATATTATCAATACTTCTACCTTTGCCATTCATTGAAATTTGGATATCATGCTCCTTGAGAATATTTATGTGGTCATAACTGGTATATTGGCTACCTTGATCACTATTAAATATCTGTGGAGCGTTATACTTACTGAGAGCTTGTTTCAAGACATCAGTTACAAGAGATGCATCCATAGAATTTGACAGTTTATAGCTCAATATGGCCTTGCTATGCCAATCTATAATAGCTGCCATATACATAAAGCCACCATTAGTTCTAATGTAAGTAATGTCACCACTCCAAACCTCATTCACATTAGGCACATACACTTGCTTTGTTGAGCCAGATTTAGTCCAATATTGATCAAGTAAGTAGCTATAGATCTTATGCTCACTATCGTTTCGAGAAGTAGATTTTTTCTTATGTGGGTAAATAGCTTCTATACCCATCATCCTCATATATTTCAGTACTCGATCTTTACCGACAATAAAACCATCTTCTAGTAACTGTTGATGAATATAGCGATAACCAAATTCAGGATTATCTGTATATATTTCATCTATTCTATTTAAAATACTTAATTTATTTATACTCATCTCCTTGGATTTATAGTAGGCTGTAGATCGACTAATCTTTAATAGTTCACACTGTCTTGATTTTGAGAGTTGATTTAGCTTGGAGTGTACAAGACTCTTTTTATTTGATAAATCCAAGCTTTTGAGCTTTCCCACGGCCCAGTCCCTCTCAACTGTGATTCTACCAAGAGCTTTAGCAAGTTCATCATTTTGCTCTTGTAAATGATTTATTTGTGCTTGATATTCACTCAAAACTTTAGCTGGTTCAAAAGCTAATGCCGCATTACCTAAAAACTGTTTTTTCCAATTTTGAATTGTTTTAACACTTATTGCATATTTTGAAGCTAACTGACCAAGTGTCGACTCCTCTTTTATTAATTCTAATACTATCCCCGTTTTTTCTGAAGCACTGAAAATTTTTACTTTCAGGAGTTTCGCACTTAGCAAATAATATGCTAATCTAGAGAAAAATAGTTTTAGATAAAAATGACAAGATCAAAATGTAGCAAAGATTTATATAAATCATTCTTACAAGCAAGTAGTGTAAGATATACTAGCAAAGCATTATCTGAAGTAAGTCCATTAGATCTATCGCACGATAGTGCAAGTCGATGGTTAAAGAGTAAGGATTTTCGCCCTAGCGAAATCTATAGCAAAGTGTCAAAATATATTGATCTGGAAGATCCTTGTTTATTAGTAGGAGATGACACCTTATTGTCAAAGCAATACAGTAAGAGGATCGAGCTTGTAAATTATCAATATTCTGGGGCTGTACATGATGTTATACCTGGTATAGGAATGGTAAACTTACTGCATTACAATACTCAAATTGATCAATCTACTCCTGTAGATTATAGAATATATGATAAAGAAACTGATGGTAAAACAAAGAACGAGCATTTTTGTGATATGCTTACTTTAGCTAAAGAAAGAGGTATCAAGCCTGATGCTATAGTTATGGATGCTTGGTATAGTGGTTTGGATAATTTAAAACATATACGTAATTTAGGTTGGATATGGGTTACCAACCTAAGAAAAAATAGAAAAGTTAATCGTAATGTTAGCTTGGAAACTTTAGAGATTCCCGATGAAGGGCTAAAAATTCACCTACGTGGATACGGTTGGGTTACGGTATTTAAGTTTGTGGCAAAAAATGGTCGCATTGATTACATAACAACTAATTTAGAGAATCCTACACGTGAGCAAATAGAGAAAATTGTTAAGGCGCGTTGGTCTATAGAAGTTTATCATCGAGAATTGAAACAAACTTGTGGTATTGAATGCTGTCAGGCACGCACGGGTCGAGCTCAAAGAAATCATATTTGCCTTGCTGTATTGGCCTGGCTTGATATGAACAAAAGGAGGATAAATGAAAACATTACTTTATATCAACAAACTTGGGAAGTTATAAAAACATCAATTCAGAACAACATTAAATGGCTTCTAACTAATACACAATTTTGCTAAGTGCGAAACTCCTGACTTTATTTTTCTTCATCTTTCCTCTTAAGTTTATTGCTATTTATTCTAACTTATTGCGGAAACACACTCCTTCATTTTTTTGTCCAATTTTTTCATGTATGGACCTCCTGTAGAATGCAAGAAAAAAATAACATCAATAATAAAAACAAACAAATGCAGTCATGTATCCGGCTTATAGCTGATAAATCAACCTAATTTATTCTACAGCCCTGATGGAATTCGCTGGCTTACAAACTATATACTTATCAGTCCATCGGCTTCTAAAAGAGCCACTGAAAAACGCAGTTTTTTTGTAAGCTAAGGTTTGTCTTATTTACCATCAATATTAATTATCTCAAGCATATTTCGGGTTGGAATCTCTTACATATTGTTTTGCTTTTACCTATTCATTATATAAATCACCATTTATTTTACTTATAAGTGCTATGCTACACACTCTTTAGCTACAAACTTTACTCTCTACATAATCATCTCCTGATCTTAGTACAGCAAACACCACTCTTGCCAACTTATTAGCTATGGCAACTGTCGTTTTATTATGGCTACTTCGCTCAGATAAATTAAACATCCATTTCGTAAATTGGCTAAAATCTTTTTTAGATTTCTGTTCTTCCGATGTAAATCTTATCTTGGCATTTAGTACAGCTCTAGCCCCTTGAATTAATAAAGTGCGTAAGTATACATCACCTCGCTTGCTAATTCCCAGCAGCTTATCCTTCCCACCACTTGAATGTTGTCTTGGCACTAATCCTAGCCATGCCGATAATTGCCTGCCATTCTCAAAACTTGTAGCATTACCTATTGATGCTATTAAAGCAGTAGCAGTAATTAAACCAAGACCAGGTATAGCTCTTAATCGTTGATATTGAGTTAGGTTACTTGCTATCATTGTTAATCGTTTTTCTATCTCTTTTATTTTTCTGTTATTATCTAAGAATTCTTCTTTTAGTTCACTAAATGTTTGATAACTTAACTGGCTTAATTTCCCTGCATCTAAAATCTCAATTAATTTTGTGATAACCTTATTAATGCCTTGAGGAACAATAAAACCAAACTCATGTAGTAGCCCCCTAATTTCATTAGCAAGTGCTGTACGATTTTTTACCAATCTCTCTCTTACCCTATGTATTGATAAAATTTCTTGTTGCTCTATAGTTTTAATTGCAACAAATCTCATATTAGGTCTTGTCACGGCTTCACATATCGCTTCAGCATCTGCTTGATCATTTTTATTAGTTTTAACATATGGTTTGACAAATTGCGGTGCCATTAGTTTTACTTCATGCCCTAATTTAGTTATTTCTCTTGCCCAATAACTAGAACCACCACAAGCTTCCATCCCTACTAAACATTGTGGTAAATTAGCCATAAATGTCAAAACCTGATCTCTCATCAATTTTTTCTTTAATACTGTCTTGCCATTTTTATCTACACCATGAATTTGAAAAATTCTTTTTGCAATATCTATACCAATTGTAGTAACCTCCATATGGACCTCCTTAATTGTTGTTTTAATATGTTAAATATTAACCCTAGAAGATTAGCAACTGCTTTTCATTCTCTATATCAGGAGGTCCATACCATTAGTCCATTATAGTGCTCGCTCTAAAATACCCTTGGTTAATTCCTTAATTAATCCATTCTGACTTAGTACTGTTTTTAAATCTACTCCGCCTTCTATCAGCAAATCTATTGCTTCATTTATTTTTTTATTCTTCTCTATTTGCATTTCTGTTACCTATATTTTTAATTACTTCTAATATAGGCTCAACAAAAATTTACACAATCATTGCAAAAGACTCGTCCTATCTACAATTATATAAATCAGACTTTGTAACTCTTCCATCATATACTCGTTTTATAGCTCTAAAACCAAGAGTTCTGAGTTATTTAGTTTTATTACTTGAATGGTATATGCAGGCAGCTCAATCTACGGGAGTTTCTTATATTGACGCCACATCTTTAGAGGTTTGTCATCGAAAAAGAATCTCTCGTAATAAAGTCTTTGCCGGTATTGCTGCTTTGGGTAAAACAACAAAAAGTTGGTTTTTTGGTCTAAAATTACATTTGGTTATTCACGAAAAAGGTGAGATTCAAGGTCTAAAACTAACGCCTGGTAATGTAGATGATAGAGCGCCGGTTTCGATAATCACCAAACATATCACGGGATTATTGTTTGGCGATAAGGGTTATAGGAAAGTTCTATAATTAATTAAGCCAGATATAATCAATTTTTAATCTCTCAGGGTTTAATTCCCCGAAGCTCTGCTTCGTGATATCATAAGAAACAACTAAAACTTTTTTAGATACCTCGTAGCTCTGCTGCGAGGAGCATCATTTAAATATAGATATATCATGGCTCATTTAACGATAGATGAAAGATTTAAAATATACGAAATGAATAAGAGTGGTTATAGCTCGCGATATATAGGGACAAAGATTGGCCGTGATAAAAGCACTATATGTTATGAACTCAAGAGAATGAGGCATAATTATAGACCAGATAGGGCTAACACACTTGCTTGCAGTTTAAGGCAAGGTAAGAGAAAAAGAAAATTAGATATTGATAATAATTTACGAGCAGAAATAATAAAGCAGTTAACACAGGGTATTTCACCAGATATAATTTCAGGTAGACGTAAACTATCACGAGATACTGTCAATATTTCTACAGAGAGTATATATAGCTAACACGGAAATGTTTCTACCACAGATTAGGAAAAACTTAGGCATTGATCAATAATTTTATGTAAACAGTTTTTAAAGTTAGTCCAGCAATGTTTAATAGGATTTAGATCTGGTGAATATGTGAGTAAATACAAAAACTATGGTAAAAACCTTTTCGCGTTAGCTATACCAGTTTATTTATACATCTCCTATAGCACAAAGGCAAAAATTATATTTATCTTTAGCAAGAAAAAGGAAAAATAGGTTGCATCATGGTACAAGAATCAGAAACAAAAGAATTACAATACCAAATCGAGTTTCCATTACTGAAAGACCAGAGATAAATAGAAAGATAGCAGCAATAGGTCATTTAGAAGGTGATTTAACTTTTAACAAAGGTAATCAAAGTCGTAATATAGGCGCTCTTGTGGATATCAGAACACAAAAAGTGTTTCTCACTTTAAACCGTTCAAAAAGAACACAAGATGTGATTGGTAACATGAATAAAAAACTTAAACAATTGTCGCATATAATCAAAAGCATAACGTTTGTAGAAGTTAAGATTTGATCTTACAGACACTATAAATTTTGCCCCTGATTGTCAGTTAAATTTTGACTGTCAGATACATATTCAAGATACAAGATTTCATTATTCTTTTCAACAGCTAATTTCTTACTATCCTTAAAAGTTTGCATAGGAGTTTTTCCATAACAATATTTACCAGAATGAGGTCTTTCATTATTGAAATACTCTAGCCAGATATCAAGATCTAATTGTAGGTCATCAAGAGCTGTATAAATCTTTTTCCGCATAGCTGTATCAAAGAATTCTTGTTTCATGGTTTTATTAAAACGCTCACACATACCGTTTGTTTGAGGAGAATATGCTTTAGTAGTAGTATGCTCTATACCTTCGATACTTAGAAATAATTCAAAAGCATGATGCTCTATATTCCCCTTATATTCTGACCCACGATCTGTCAGAATACGAAGTATTGGTATCCCTTGAGTCTCATACCATGGTAACACTCGGTCATTAAGCATATCAGCAGCAGTTAAAGCTGTTTTATCAGTATATAGTTTAACATCAGCTACTCTGCTGTAGCTATCAATAAATACCTGAGAATAAACCTTACCTATACCCTTAAAGTTGCCTACATAATATGTATCTTGGCATCCTAGATACCCTGGATGCTGTGTCTCAATTTCTCCATGAGCTTCTTTTTCATTACGACGCTTCTCTAGCACTTGTAATTGTGCCTCAGTAAGCACAATACCATCTTGAGCCATTTTTGCTTCTAATGCTTTAAGTCTTTTACTGATGTTGTTTAAATCATTACGTAACCAAATTGATCTTACTCCCCCAGGTGATACAAGTACACCTGTCTTTTTAAGCTCATTTGATACTCTTAGCTGACCATATGCTGGATATTCTATTGCCATATCTAGTACTGCTTTCTCTACAGCAGGATCAACTCTATTCGCTATTATTGGCTTTCTTCGACTAATTTCATACAACGCTTCTTCGCCACCAGTTTCATACAGTTCTTTAAATCTGTAATAACTATCTCTACTATATCCCATCGCTTTACATGCTGATGATATACTACCAAGGCTCTTAGCTAATTCAAGTAAACCTAATTTTGGTTTTATTATTTTTTGATTTAAGTTCATTCTTTATCTCCATTTAATAATTAATTTATTTTACTAAATGTAAGATATAATCTCAACTATTACACTTAATTAATACTGGAATTTACCTTCTTCATTTCAGTAAAATTACCAAGCCAAAATTTAGCTCCTTCATTCTCACTTATCCATAAGCCTAAAATATCCTTTCTGCCAGATAAATCTATTCCTAAAGCTACATATACTGATTTATTAATAATAAGTTTATCTTGTCTCACTTTCACTACTAAACAGTCAAAATATACTATAGGGTATACTGATTCAAGAGGTCTACTCTGCCAAATCTTGACCTCATCTATTACTTCATCTGTAATCCTGCTGATTAGGCTCTCACTGATCTCAGCTCCATATAATTCTTGCAATTGTGTTTTAATATCAGACACACTCATACCCTTCGCATATAAGGATATTATCTTTTGGTCTAAGCCATCTATTCTTGTTTGTTTCTTTGAGACTATTATAGGTTCAAATTTACCTTGTCTGTCTCTTGGAACATTTATCTCTATAGTACCATTCTCACTAATCAGATTCTTACTAAAACTACCATTCCTCGCATTCTCAGTTTCAGCTCTATCATACTTGCTATAACCTAAATGTTCTGACATCTCAGCATGCAGTGCTCGCTCTAAAATACCCTTGGTTAATTCCTTAATTAATCCATTCTGACTTAGTACTGTTTTTAAATCTACTCCGCCTTCTATCAGCAAATCTATTGCTTCATTTATTTTTTTATTCTTCTCTATTTGCATTTCTGTTACCTATATTTTTAATTACTTCTAATATAGGCTCAACAAAAATTTACACAATTATTGCAAAAGACTCAACGCGAAAAGGTTTTTACCATAGTTTTTGTATTTACTCACATATTCACCAGATCTAAATCCTATTAAATATTGCTGGACTAACTTTAAAAACTGTTTACATAAAATTATTGATCAATGCCTAAGTTTTTCCTAATCTGTGGTAGAAACATTTCCGTGTTAGCTATAACTCCGCAACCGCTAAATAATTTACTCAAGAACCTTTGCTTACCTACTTTTGCATCGTGCTATAAATCAGTTGCAGAAAGCTTTGAGCAAGAAAAGAAAACATATATAGATTATCTACAGGAGTTAGCCATACGTGAGTTAGAACATAGACAACAACAACGTATTGCCAGATTGCTGAAGCAAGCAAAACTCTCTCGAGATAAGTTATTAAGCAACTTTGATATTAAGCGTATCCCAGGATTATCGCCAACTAAGATCCAATATCTTGCACAAGGAGAATTTATGGATCGCTATGAAAATATACTTATTTTTGGTAATCCTGGCACTGGCAAAAGTCATCTTAGTATAGGTTTAGCACGTGAGTGGTGTCTTGCTGGTAGACGTGTATTATATACAACAGCAGCTAATTTGGTTCAACAATTACTAGAAGCAAAGCTTAGTTTAAAACTTAAGCAAATTATTAAAAAATTCGATTATTTTGAAATATTGATAATTGATGATATATCATATGTACCATATAATCGTGAAGAAACTGATGTTTTATTTACCTTATTAGCTGAACGTTATGAAATGCGTAGTGTATTAATTACTAGCAATTTAGTTTTTGCAAAATGGAATACTATTTTTAAAGATGAAATGACTACGTCAGCAGTTATTGACAGATTGGTTCACCATTCTTCAATTCTTGAACTCAATACTGAAAGTTATAGAATCGCTACAGCTAAAGGCAAAAAATTAACTAGTCTATCCGCCAAAAACACTTCAAATCCTGATCATTTGTAATGGGATAGAGTTTTGACAACAAATTGCTAAGATTTTCAATAAAAATTAATAAGTTATGTTAATTTTTACTGATACATTTCTGTGTTGGTCTAATTTTGATATGGAGCTATTGTTAACGATTTTTTATCGTTCATCTAGTTTTTGCATGATGATATTTTTGATTTATGTGGAGTTAGACACGATTTGTAAATGATTTGCAATGCATCGTAAATTCAAACCAATAGCAGAGATTATTGGATTGATAATATCTCCTATCATACCTTTCAAGAAGTTTCTACCCATCCGACCATATTGCTTTAAGTGACCTATTATTGGTTCTATGGCACTGCGTCTCTTGATCATAGACTTGTCCTCTTGTAACAACTTCTTCCGCGTTTTTGGGGTATATACCTTACTCTTCTCCTTTACATTGCTACCACTATACCCAAGATCAACAAATGATTTCTTTATCTTGATTCCAGTGACACTCTCTACTGCTTCAAAGCTCTGATGCAATGTATGACCATCATAAGGATTATTATGAAACGATTTTGCGGATAAAACAAAATTTCTACGACCACTTACTACTACCGCTACTTTATTGCCAAACTCATATGGCTTGTTGCGTTTTCCCTTTCCTATACACTCTACTTCAGGGGCATGAAAACTATATAATACTTTGTTATCTTCTTTATATTGCTTTTTAGCTTCTCTTTTTAAAACAGATTGGTTATGTATTTGTTTTATTTTTTGCAATACTTCTTGATTTTTGAGAGACAAGTTTAATTGCTTATTTTTGATCTCACGCTCACATACTCTAATCAAACGACCCAGTAATATTTTTAAATGCTTCATTATTTTCCAACGCTTCTTGGCTTTACTATGTTCTTTATATTTCCATAGCTTTACTATATCGCGTTTATAGGTTCTAGCGTATGTTTCATTCAAATGTATACCCAAACTGTTGCAAAGCTTTACTATGCTAAGCCTAGCTTTATCCATTAAATAAACATCGTGTGGGTGTTTGATATTCTTAATTTGTACAGTCGTATCAGCGATGATTAATTCCAAATCTTTTTTTTTAATTGTGTTAGTTTTTATCCCAACCCTGATCAACTCCGATAATATCTCATTATATCCAGCTTCACCTAATACACTACGAAACCGTCGTATACTAGTTTCCGAGATAGCTATGTCTTTTTCTATATATTCCCACCCGCAGAAATACTGCCAATACATACAGGAGTTTCGCACTTAGCAAATAATATGCTAATCTAGAGAAAAATAGTTTTAGATAAAAATGACAAGATCAAAATGTAGCAAAGATTTATATAAATCATTCTTACAAGCAAGTAGTGTAAGATATACTAGCAAAGCATTATCTGAAGTAAGTCCATTAGATCTATCGCACGATAGTGCAAGTCGATGGTTAAAGAGTAAGGATTTTCGCCCTAGCGAAATCTATAGCAAAGTGTCAAAATATATTGATCTGGAAGATCCTTGTTTATTAGTGGGAGATGACACCTTATTGTCAAAGCAATACAGTAAGAGGATCGAGCTTGTAAATTATCAATATTCTGGGGCTGTACATGATGTTATACCTGGTATAGGAATGGTAAACTTACTGCATTACAATACTCAAATTGATCAATCTACTCCTGTAGATTATAGAATATATGATAAAGAAACTGATGGTAAAACAAAGAACGAGCATTTTTGTGATATGCTTACTTTAGCTAAAGAAAGAGGTATCAAGCCTGATGCTATAGTTATGGATGCTTGGTATAGTGGTTTGGATAATTTAAAACATATACGTAATTTAGGTTGGATATGGGTTACCAACCTAAGAAAAAATAGAAAAGTTAATCGTAATGTTAGCTTGGAAACTTTAGAGATTCCCGATGAAGGGCTAAAAATTCACCTACGTGGATACGGTTGGGTTACGGTATTTAAGTTTGTGGCAAAAAATGGTCGCATTGATTACATAACAACTAATTTAGAGAATCCTACACGTGAGCAAATAGAGAAAATTGTTAAGGCGCGTTGGTCTATAGAAGTTTATCATCGAGAATTGAAACAAACTTGTGGTATTGAATGCTGTCAGGCACGCACGGGTCGAGCTCAAAGAAATCATATTTGCCTTGCTGTATTGGCCTGGCTTGATATGAACAAAAGGAGGATAAATGAAAACATTACTTTATATCAACAAACTTGGGAAGTTATAAAAACATCAATTCAGAACAACATTAAATGGCTTCTAACTAATACACAATTTTGCTAAGTGCGAAACTCCTGTGTAGAATAAATTAGGTTGATTTATCAGCTATAAGCCGGATACATGACTGCATTTGTTTGTTTTTATTATTGATGTTATTTTTTTCTTGCATTCTACAGGAGGTCCATACATGAAAAATCAAGACAAAAAAATGAGTAGTATGTTTTCCTAATTTTTCGATTATCAGGCAGCAATTTGCTGATAATTTTGCATATAATTCAGATATACATTCATAGGCTTTTTATAACCAATACTTGAATGAAATCTGTGATAATTATATTTATTCAGATAATGATCAATCCCCTCTTTTAACTCTTTAACATTGTTAAAATCATTAATAAAGATACAATTATATTTTAAAGTTCTAAAAAACCTTTCTATTACTATATTATCAATACTTCTACCTTTGCCATTCATTGAAATTTGGATATCATGCTCCTTGAGAATATTTATGTGGTCATAACTGGTATATTGGCTACCTTGATCACTATTAAATATCTGTGGAGCGTTATACTTACTGAGAGCTTGTTTCAAGACATCAGTTACAAGAGATGCATCCATAGAATTTGACAGTTTATAGCTCAATATGGCCTTGCTATGCCAATCTATAATAGCTGCCATATACATAAAGCCACCATTAGTTCTAATGTAAGTAATGTCACCACTCCAAACCTCATTCACATTAGGCACATACACTTGCTTTGTTGAGCCAGATTTAGTCCAATATTGATCAAGTAAGTAGCTATAGATCTTATGCTCACTATCGTTTCGAGAAGTAGATTTTTTCTTATGTGGGTAAATAGCTTCTATACCCATCATCCTCATATATTTCAGTACTCGATCTTTACCGACAATAAAACCATCTTCTAGTAACTGTTGATGAATATAGCGATAACCAAATTCAGGATTATCTGTATATATTTCATCTATTCTATTTAAAATACTTAATTTATTTATACTCATCTCCTTGGATTTATAGTAGGCTGTAGATCGACTAATCTTTAATAGTTCACACTGTCTTGATTTTGAGAGTTGATTTAGCTTGGAGTGTACAAGACTCTTTTTATTTGATAAATCCAAGCTTTTGAGCTTTCCCACGGCCCAGTCCCTCTCAACTGTGATTCTACCAAGAGCTTTAGCAAGTTCATCATTTTGCTCTTGTAAATGATTTATTTGTTCTTGATATTCACTCAAAACTTTAGCTGGTTCAAAAGCTAATGCCGCATTACCTAAAAACTGTTTTTTCCAATTTTGAATTGTTTTAACACTTATTGCATATTTTGAAGCTAACTGACCAAGTGTCGACTCCTCTTTTATTAATTCTAATACTATCCCCGTTTTTTCTGAAGCACTGAAAATTTTTACTTTATTTTTCTTCATCTTTCCTCTTAAGTTTATTGCTATTTATTCTAACTTATTGCGGAAACACACTCCTTCATTTTTTTGTCCAATTTTTTCATGTATGGACCTCCTGTAGAATGCAAGAAAAAAATAACATCAATAATAAAAACAAACAAATGCAGTCATGTATCCGGCTTATAGCTGATAAATCAACCTAATTTATTCTACAGCCCTGATGGAATTCGCTGGCTTACAAACTATATACTTATCAGTCCATCGGCTTCTAAAAGAGCCACTGAAAAACGCAGTTTTTTTGTAAGCTAAGGTTTGTCTTATTTACCATCAATATTAATTATCTCAAGCATATTTCGGGTTGGAATCTCTTACATATTGTTTTGCTTTTACCTATTCATTATATAAATCACCATTTATTTTACTTATAAGTGCTATGCTACACACTCTTTAGCTACAAACTTTACTCTCTACATAATCATCTCCTGATCTTAGTACAGCAAACACCACTCTTGCCAACTTATTAGCTATGGCAACTGTCGTTTTATTATGGCTACTTCGCTCAGATAAATTAAACATCCATTTCGTAAATTGGCTAAAATCTTTTTTAGATTTCTGTTCTTCCGATGTAAATCTTATCTTGGCATTTAGTACAGCTCTAGCCCCTTGAATTAATAAAGTGCGTAAGTATACATCACCTCGCTTGCTAATTCCCAGCAGCTTATCCTTCCCACCACTTGAATGTTGTCTTGGCACTAATCCTAGCCATGCCGATAATTGCCTGCCATTCTCAAAACTTGTAGCATTACCTATTGATGCTATTAAAGCAGTAGCAGTAATTAAACCAAGACCAGGTATAGCTCTTAATCGTTGATATTGAGTTAGGTTACTTGCTATCATTGTTAATCGTTTTTCTATCTCTTTTATTTTTCTGTTATTATCTAAGAATTCTTCTTTTAGTTCACTAAATGTTTGATAACTTAACTGGCTTAATTTCCCTGCATCTAAAATCTCAATTAATTTTGTGATAACCTTATTAATGCCTTGAGGAACAATAAAACCAAACTCATGTAGTAGCCCCCTAATTTCATTAGCAAGTGCTGTACGATTTTTTACCAATCTCTCTCTTACCCTATGTATTGATAAAATTTCTTGTTGCTCTATAGTTTTAATTGCAACAAATCTCATATTAGGTCTTGTCACGGCTTCACATATCGCTTCAGCATCTGCTTGATCATTTTTATTAGTTTTAACATATGGTTTGACAAATTGCGGTGCCATTAGTTTTACTTCATGCCCTAATTTAGTTATTTCTCTTGCCCAATAACTAGAACCACCACAAGCTTCCATCCCTACTAAACATTGTGGTAAATTAGCCATAAATGTCAAAACCTGATCTCTCATCAATTTTTTCTTTAATACTGTCTTGCCATTTTTATCTACACCATGAATTTGAAAAATTCTTTTTGCAATATCTATACCAATTGTAGTAACCTCCATATGGACCTCCTTAATTGTTGTTTTAATATGTTAAATATTAACCCTAGAAGATTAGCAACTGCTTTTCATTCTCTATATCAGGAGGTCCATACCATTAGTCCATTATAGATTTGCAATGCATCGTAAATTCAAACCAATAGCAGAGATTATTGGATTGATAATATCTCCTATCATACCTTTCAAGAAGTTTCTACCCATCCGACCATATTGCTTTAAGTGACCTATTATTGGTTCTATGGCACTGCGTCTCTTGATCATAGACTTGTCCTCTTGTAACAACTTCTTCCGCGTTTTTGGGGTATATACCTTACTCTTCTCCTTTACATTGCTACCACTATACCCAAGATCAACAAATGATTTCTTTATCTTGATTCCAGTGACACTCTCTACTGCTTCAAAGCTCTGATGCAATGTATGACCATCATAAGGATTATTATGAAACGATTTTGCGGATAAAACAAAATTTCTACGACCACTTACTACTACCGCTACTTTATTGCCAAACTCATATGGCTTGTTGCGTTTTCCCTTTCCTATACACTCTACTTCAGGGGCATGAAAACTATATAATACTTTGTTATCTTCTTTATATTGCTTTTTAGCTTCTCTTTTTAAAACAGATTGGTTATGTATTTGTTTTATTTTTTGCAATACTTCTTGATTTTTGAGAGACAAGTTTAATTGCTTATTTTTGATCTCACGCTCACATACTCTAATCAAACGACCCAGTAATATTTTTAAATGCTTCATTATTTTCCAACGCTTCTTGGCTTTACTATGTTCTTTATATTTCCATAGCTTTACTATATCGCGTTTATAGGTTCTAGCGTATGTTTCATTCAAATGTATACCCAAACTGTTGCAAAGCTTTACTATGCTAAGCCTAGCTTTATCCATTAAATAAACATCGTGTGGGTGTTTGATATTCTTAATTTGTACAGTCGTATCAGCGATGATTAATGGTAAATTCCAGTATTAATCTCTCAGGGTTTAATTCCCCGAAGCTCTGCTTCGTGATATCATAAGAAACAACTAAAACTTTTTTAGATACCTCGTAGCTCTGCTGCGAGGAGCATCATTTAAGCCAGATTTATATTTTCTTCCCATACCTCATTGGGTGTTTTATAACCGAGCACTTTTCTTGGTAAATTATTTAAAAAATCCTCAATTTCTTGTAATTGCTTTATTGTTAATTTTTTTATATCTAAAGATTTAGAGTATACTCTGTGCACCATTGAGTTAATCTTCTCTATCAATGGTTTTTGCCATGGAGAATAAGGATTGCAAAAATATACTTTTCGTTCAGATTTTGGCAATAGTTGTTCATGATTGGTAAATTCTTTGCCATTATCTAACGTTATGCTTTTGATTATATGCGACAATTGTTTAAGTTTTTTATTCATGTTACCAATCACATCTTGTGTTCTTTTTGAACGGTTTAAAGTGAGAAACACTTTTTGTGTTCTGATATCCACAAGAGCGCCTATATTACGACTTTGATTACCTTTGTTAAAAGTTAAATCACCTTCTAAATGACCTATTGCTGCTATCTTTCTATTTATCTCTGGTCTTTCAGTAATGGAAACTCGATTTGGTATTGTAATTCTTTTGTTTCTGATTCTTGTACCATGATGCAACCTATTTTTCCTTTTTCTTGCTAAAGATAAATATAATTTTTGCCTTTGTGCTATAGGAGATGTATAAATAAACTGGTATATACTCTCTGTAGAAATATTGACAGTATCTCGTGATAGTTTACGTCTACCTGAAATTATATCTGGTGAAATACCCTGTGTTAACTGCTTTATTATTTCTGCTCGTAAATTATTATCAATATCTAATTTTCTTTTTCTCTTACCTTGCCTTAAACTGCAAGCAAGTGTGTTAGCCCTATCTGGTCTATAATTATGCCTCATTCTCTTGAGTTCATAACATATAGTGCTTTTATCACGGCCAATCTTTGTCCCTATATATCGCGAGCTATAACCACTCTTATTCATTTCGTATATTTTAAATCTTTCATCTATCGTTAAATGAGCCATGATATATCTATATTTAAATGATGCTCCTCGCAGCAGAGCTACGAGGTATGGCTTTGTTGCATAAATAAGATTTGTAGAGAAAGAGTGGTGATAATCTGGTAAGATGTCCTGAATTAAAAATAATCCAGGATTAGTGGACTGAAAACGCTAATTTAGGATAAGGGATAGATAGAAAGCTTATAGATAAAGGGTTTAAAGGAGATTAATGTTGAGTTATGATAGATTTTTTTAATAAAAGATCAGTAACTCAACATGAAAAGATGTATCATAACTATATATTATTTAGTAGATAATTTTTGTAAAATATATGAATATAATGGACTAATGGTATGGACCTCCTGATATAGAGAATGAAAAGCAGTTGCTAATCTTCTAGGGTTAATATTTAACATATTAAAACAACAATTAAGGAGGTCCATATGGAGGTTACTACAATTGGTATAGATATTGCAAAAAGAATTTTTCAAATTCATGGTGTAGATAAAAATGGCAAGACAGTATTAAAGAAAAAATTGATGAGAGATCAGGTTTTGACATTTATGGCTAATTTACCACAATGTTTAGTAGGGATGGAAGCTTGTGGTGGTTCTAGTTATTGGGCAAGAGAAATAACTAAATTAGGGCATGAAGTAAAACTAATGGCACCGCAATTTGTCAAACCATATGTTAAAACTAATAAAAATGATCAAGCAGATGCTGAAGCGATATGTGAAGCCGTGACAAGACCTAATATGAGATTTGTTGCAATTAAAACTATAGAGCAACAAGAAATTTTATCAATACATAGGGTAAGAGAGAGATTGGTAAAAAATCGTACAGCACTTGCTAATGAAATTAGGGGGCTACTACATGAGTTTGGTTTTATTGTTCCTCAAGGCATTAATAAGGTTATCACAAAATTAATTGAGATTTTAGATGCAGGGAAATTAAGCCAGTTAAGTTATCAAACATTTAGTGAACTAAAAGAAGAATTCTTAGATAATAACAGAAAAATAAAAGAGATAGAAAAACGATTAACAATGATAGCAAGTAACCTAACTCAATATCAACGATTAAGAGCTATACCTGGTCTTGGTTTAATTACTGCTACTGCTTTAATAGCATCAATAGGTAATGCTACAAGTTTTGAGAATGGCAGGCAATTATCGGCATGGCTAGGATTAGTGCCAAGACAACATTCAAGTGGTGGGAAGGATAAGCTGCTGGGAATTAGCAAGCGAGGTGATGTATACTTACGCACTTTATTAATTCAAGGGGCTAGAGCTGTACTAAATGCCAAGATAAGATTTACATCGGAAGAACAGAAATCTAAAAAAGATTTTAGCCAATTTACGAAATGGATGTTTAATTTATCTGAGCGAAGTAGCCATAATAAAACGACAGTTGCCATAGCTAATAAGTTGGCAAGAGTGGTGTTTGCTGTACTAAGATCAGGAGATGATTATGTAGAGAGTAAAGTTTGTAGCTAAAGAGTGTGTAGCATAGCACTTATAAGTAAAATAAATGGTGATTTATATAATGAATAGGTAAAAGCAAAACAATATGTAAGAGATTCCAACCCGAAATATGCTTGAGATAATTAATATTGATGGTAAATAAGACAAACCTTAGCTTACAAAAAAACTGCGTTTTTCAGTGGCTCTTTTAGAAGCCGATGGACTGATAAGTATATAGTTTGTAAGCCAGCGAATTCCATCAGGGCTGTAGAATAAATTAGGTTGATTTATCAGCTATAAGCCGGATACATGACTGCATTTGTTTGTTTTTATTATTGATGTTATTTTTTTCTTGCATTCTACAGGAGGTCCATACATGAAAAAATTGGACAAAAAAATGAAGGAGTGTGTTTCCGCAATAAGTTAGAATAAATAGCAATAAACTTAAGAGGAAAGATGAAGAAAAATAAAGTAAAAATTTTCAGTGCTTCAGAAAAAACGGGGATAGTATTAGAATTAATAAAAGAGGAGTCGACACTTGGTCAGTTAGCTTCAAAATATGCAATAAGTGTTAAAACAATTCAAAATTGGAAAAAACAGTTTTTAGGTAATGCGGCATTAGCTTTTGAACCAGCTAAAGTTTTGAGTGAATATCAAGAACAAATAAATCATTTACAAGAGCAAAATGATGAACTTGCTAAAGCTCTTGGTAGAATCACAGTTGAGAGGGACTGGGCCGTGGGAAAGCTCAAAAGCTTGGATTTATCAAATAAAAAGAGTCTTGTACACTCCAAGCTAAATCAACTCTCAAAATCAAGACAGTGTGAACTATTAAAGATTAGTCGATCTACAGCCTACTATAAATCCAAGGAGATGAGTATAAATAAATTAAGTATTTTAAATAGAATAGATGAAATATATACAGATAATCCTGAATTTGGTTATCGCTATATTCATCAACAGTTACTAGAAGATGGTTTTATTGTCGGTAAAGATCGAGTACTGAAATATATGAGGATGATGGGTATAGAAGCTATTTACCCACATAAGAAAAAATCTACTTCTCGAAACGATAGTGAGCATAAGATCTATAGCTACTTACTTGATCAATATTGGACTAAATCTGGCTCAACAAAGCAAGTGTATGTGCCTAATGTGAATGAGGTTTGGAGTGGTGACATTACTTACATTAGAACTAATGGTGGCTTTATGTATATGGCAGCTATTATAGATTGGCATAGCAAGGCCATATTGAGCTATAAACTGTCAAATTCTATGGATGCATCTCTTGTAACTGATGTCTTGAAACAAGCTCTCAGTAAGTATAACGCTCCACAGATATTTAATAGTGATCAAGGTAGCCAATATACCAGTTATGACCACATAAATATTCTCAAGGAGCATGATATCCAAATTTCAATGAATGGCAAAGGTAGAAGTATTGATAATATAGTAATAGAAAGGTTTTTTAGAACTTTAAAATATAATTGTATCTTTATTAATGATTTTAACAATGTTAAAGAGTTAAAAGAGGGGATTGATCATTATCTGAATAAATATAATTATCACAGATTTCATTCAAGTATTGGTTATAAAAAGCCTATGAATGTATATCTGAATTATATGCAAAATTATCAGCAAATTGCTGCCTGATAATCGAAAAATTAGGAAAACATACTACTCATTTTTTTGTCTTGATTTTTCATGTATGGACCTCCTGTAGAATGCAAGAAAAAAATAACATCAATAATAAAAACAAACAAATGCAGTCATGTATCCGGCTTATAGCTGATAAATCAACCTAATTTATTCTACAGCCCTGATGGAATTCGCTGGCTTACAAACTATATACTTATCAGTCCATCGGCTTCTAAAAGAGCCACTGAAAAACGCAGTTTTTTTGTAAGCTAAGGTTTGTCTTATTTACCATCAATATTAATTATCTCAAGCATATTTCGGGTTGGAATCTCTTACATATTGTTTTGCTTTTACCTATTCATTATATAAATCACCATTTATTTTACTTATAAGTGCTATGCTACACACTCTTTAGCTACAAACTTTACTCTCTACATAATCATCTCCTGATCTTAGTACAGCAAACACCACTCTTGCCAACTTATTAGCTATGGCAACTGTCGTTTTATTATGGCTACTTCGCTCAGATAAATTAAACATCCATTTCGTAAATTGGCTAAAATCTTTTTTAGATTTCTGTTCTTCCGATGTAAATCTTATCTTGGCATTTAGTACAGCTCTAGCCCCTTGAATTAATAAAGTGCGTAAGTATACATCACCTCGCTTGCTAATTCCCAGCAGCTTATCCTTCCCACCACTTGAATGTTGTCTTGGCACTAATCCTAGCCATGCCGATAATTGCCTGCCATTCTCAAAACTTGTAGCATTACCTATTGATGCTATTAAAGCAGTAGCAGTAATTAAACCAAGACCAGGTATAGCTCTTAATCGTTGATATTGAGTTAGGTTACTTGCTATCATTGTTAATCGTTTTTCTATCTCTTTTATTTTTCTGTTATTATCTAAGAATTCTTCTTTTAGTTCACTAAATGTTTGATAACTTAACTGGCTTAATTTCCCTGCATCTAAAATCTCAATTAATTTTGTGATAACCTTATTAATGCCTTGAGGAACAATAAAACCAAACTCATGTAGTAGCCCCCTAATTTCATTAGCAAGTGCTGTACGATTTTTTACCAATCTCTCTCTTACCCTATGTATTGATAAAATTTCTTGTTGCTCTATAGTTTTAATTGCAACAAATCTCATATTAGGTCTTGTCACGGCTTCACATATCGCTTCAGCATCTGCTTGATCATTTTTATTAGTTTTAACATATGGTTTGACAAATTGCGGTGCCATTAGTTTTACTTCATGCCCTAATTTAGTTATTTCTCTTGCCCAATAACTAGAACCACCACAAGCTTCCATCCCTACTAAACATTGTGGTAAATTAGCCATAAATGTCAAAACCTGATCTCTCATCAATTTTTTCTTTAATACTGTCTTGCCATTTTTATCTACACCATGAATTTGAAAAATTCTTTTTGCAATATCTATACCAATTGTAGTAACCTCCATATGGACCTCCTTAATTGTTGTTTTAATATGTTAAATATTAACCCTAGAAGATTAGCAACTGCTTTTCATTCTCTATATCAGGAGGTCCATACCATTAGTCCACTATCCCATGACGAATATTAAAGAGTCTTTTGCAATGATTGTGTAAATTTTTGTTGAGCCTATATTAGAAGTAATTAAAAATATAGGTAACAGAAATGCAAATAGAGAAGAATAAAAAAATAAATGAAGCAATAGATTTGCTGATAGAAGGCGGAGTAGATTTAAAAACAGTACTAAGTCAGAATGGATTAATTAAGGAATTAACCAAGGGTATTTTAGAGCGAGCACTGCATGCTGAGATGTCAGAACATTTAGGTTATAGCAAGTATGATAGAGCTGAAACTGAGAATGCGAGGAATGGTAGTTTTAGTAAGAATCTGATTAGTGAGAATGGTACTATAGAGCTAAATGTTCCAAGAGACAGACAAGGTAAATTTGAACCTATAATAGTCTCAAAGAAACAAACAAGAATAGATGGCTTAGACCAAAAGATAATATCCTTATATGCGAAGGGTATGAGTGTGTCTGATATTAAAACACAATTGCAAGAATTATATGGAGCTGAGATCAGTGAGAGCCTAATCAGCAGGATTACAGATGAAGTAATAGATGAGGTCAAGATTTGGCAGAGTAGACCTCTTGAATCAGTATACCCTATAGTATATTTTGACTGTTTAGTAGTGAAAGTAAGACAAGATAGTCTATCCGCCAAAAACACTTCAAATCCTGATCATTTGTAATGGGATAGAGTTTTGACAACAAATTGCTAAGATTTTCAATAAAAATTAATAAGTTATGTTAATTTTTACTGATACATTTCTGTGTTGGTCTAATTTTGATATGGAGCTATTGTTAACGATTTTTTATCGTTCATCTAGTTTTTGCATGATGATATTTTTGATTTATGTGGAGTTAGACACGATTTGTAAATGATTTGCAATGCATCGTAAATTCAAACCAATAGCAGAGATTATTGGATTGATAATATCTCCTATCATACCTTTCAAGAAGTTTCTACCCATCCGACCATATTGCTTTAAGTGACCTATTATTGGTTCTATGGCACTGCGTCTCTTGATCATAGACTTGTCCTCTTGTAACAACTTCTTCCGCGTTTTTGGGGTATATACCTTACTCTTCTCCTTTACATTGCTACCACTATACCCAAGATCAACAAATGATTTCTTTATCTTGATTCCAGTCCACTATCCCATGACGAATATTAAAGAGTCTTTTGCAATGATTGTGTAAATTTTTGTTGAGCCTATATTAGAAGTAATTAAAAATATAGGTAACAGAAATGCAAATAGAGAAGAATAAAAAAATAAATGAAGCAATAGATTTGCTGATAGAAGGCGGAGTAGATTTAAAAACAGTACTAAGTCAGAATGGATTAATTAAGGAATTAACCAAGGGTATTTTAGAGCGAGCACTGCATGCTGAGATGTCAGAACATTTAGGTTATAGCAAGTATGATAGAGCTGAAACTGAGAATGCGAGGAATGGTAGTTTTAGTAAGAATCTGATTAGTGAGAATGGTACTATAGAGCTAAATGTTCCAAGAGACAGACAAGGTAAATTTGAACCTATAATAGTCTCAAAGAAACAAACAAGAATAGATGGCTTAGACCAAAAGATAATATCCTTATATGCGAAGGGTATGAGTGTGTCTGATATTAAAACACAATTGCAAGAATTATATGGAGCTGAGATCAGTGAGAGCCTAATCAGCAGGATTACAGATGAAGTAATAGATGAGGTCAAGATTTGGCAGAGTAGACCTCTTGAATCAGTATACCCTATAGTATATTTTGACTGTTTAGTAGTGAAAGTAAGACAAGATAGTCTATCCGCCAAAAACACTTCAAATCCTGATCATTTGTAATGGGATAGAGTTTTGACAACAAATTGCTAAGATTTTCAATAAAAATTAATAAGTTATGTTAATTTTTACTGATACATTTCTGTGTTGGTCTAATTTTGATATGGAGCTATTGTTAACGATTTTTTATCGTTCATCTAGTTTTTGCATGATGATATTTTTGATTTATGTGGAGTTAGACACGATTTGTAAATGATTTGCAATGCATCGTAAATTCAAACCAATAGCAGAGATTATTGGATTGATAATATCTCCTATCATACCTTTCAAGAAGTTTCTACCCATCCGACCATATTGCTTTAAGTGACCTATTATTGGTTCTATGGCACTGCGTCTCTTGATCATAGACTTGTCCTCTTGTAACAACTTCTTCCGCGTTTTTGGGGTATATACCTTACTCTTCTCCTTTACATTGCTACCACTATACCCAAGATCAACAAATGATTTCTTTATCTTGATTCCAGTGACACTCTCTACTGCTTCAAAGCTCTGATGCAATGTATGACCATCATAAGGATTATTATGAAACGATTTTGCGGATAAAACAAAATTTCTACGACCACTTACTACTACCGCTACTTTATTGCCAAACTCATATGGCTTGTTGCGTTTTCCCTTTCCTATACACTCTACTTCAGGGGCATGAAAACTATATAATACTTTGTTATCTTCTTTATATTGCTTTTTAGCTTCTCTTTTTAAAACAGATTGGTTATGTATTTGTTTTATTTTTTGCAATACTTCTTGATTTTTGAGAGACAAGTTTAATTGCTTATTTTTGATCTCACGCTCACATACTCTAATCAAACGACCCAGTAATATTTTTAAATGCTTCATTATTTTCCAACGCTTCTTGGCTTTACTATGTTCTTTATATTTCCATAGCTTTACTATATCGCGTTTATAGGTTCTAGCGTATGTTTCATTCAAATGTATACCCAAACTGTTGCAAAGCTTTACTATGCTAAGCCTAGCTTTATCCATTAAATAAACATCGTGTGGGTGTTTGATATTCTTAATTTGTACAGTCGTATCAGCGATGATTAATTCCAAATCTTTTTTTTTAATTGTGTTAGTTTTTATCCCAACCCTGATCAACTCCGATAATATCTCATTATATCCAGCTTCACCTAATACACTACGAAACCGTCGTATACTAGTTTCCGAGATAGCTATGTCTTTTTCTATATATTCCCACCCGCAGAAATACTGCCAATACATATTCTCTTTTAGCTCTTCCTCTGATAATGAATCTGAAAAATTATACATTGCTTGTAGCATCGTTATGCCAAGCATCACTCTATGACATTTTCTATTTCTACCAAATTTCTTAATACAAACATTTTTTGATAACCACTCTTCGAGCCTAGACCAATTTATTAATTCTCTTAATTTATATAGCTTATTATTTGGGTTTAATTCTTCTTTTAATTTATAACCAAACAGTTTCCCTTGTTCTTGCGATTTGATAATGTTGTCTATTGGCATTGACTGAAATCCATAAGGTTTATGACCATATTTTATCATTTTCTTACGGATTGTTGTATTACTTCTTGTCTTAAAACCATATTATCTATAAGGCTTGTAGAGTTTTGGCGGACGGACAAGATAAACTTATTAATGATGCTCCTCGCAGCAGAGCTACGAGGTATCTAAAAAAGTTTTAGTTGTTTCTTATGATATCACGAAGCAGAGCTTCGGGGAATTAAACCCTGAGAGATTAAAAATTGATTATATCTGGCTTAATTAATTATAGAACTTTCCAATTCCAAATCTTTTTTTTTAATTGTGTTAGTTTTTATCCCAACCCTGATCAACTCCGATAATATCTCATTATATCCAGCTTCACCTAATACACTACGAAACCGTCGTATACTAGTTTCCGAGATAGCTATGTCTTTTTCTATATATTCCCACCCGCAGAAATACTGCCAATACATATTCTCTTTTAGCTCTTCCTCTGATAATGAATCTGAAAAATTATACATTGCTTGTAGCATCGTTATGCCAAGCATCACTCTATGACATTTTCTATTTCTACCAAATTTCTTAATACAAACATTTTTTGATAACCACTCTTCGAGCCTAGACCAATTTATTAATTCTCTTAATTTATATAGCTTATTATTTGGGTTTAATTCTTCTTTTAATTTATAACCAAACAGTTTCCCTTGTTCTTGCGATTTGATAATGTTGTCTATTGGCATTGACTGAAATCCATAAGGTTTATGACCATATTTTATCATTTTCTTACGGATTGTTGTATTACTTCTTGTCTTAAAACCATATTATCTATAAGGCTTGTAGAGTTTTGGCGGACGGACTAAATACTGCGTCATCATTTGGAAAGATGCGTTTATTCTTAGTAACTTTTCTCAATTGGCTATTCAGCGATTCTATCGCATTTGTAGTGTAAATAATCTTACGAATCTCCTTTGGATATTGCAAGAAAATTATCAAATTATCCCAATTATTATACCAAGATTTAGCTATATGCGGATATTGCTTACTCCATTTTTGATCAAATGACTCAAGAGCTAATTCTGCTTCTTTTTCAGTAGCAGAAGTATAGATTAGTTTCAAATCCGCTGCTAATTGCTTTCTATCTTTATATGATACATATTTGAGGCTATTCCTGATCTGATGGACAATACAAATTTGATGTTCAGTTTTCGGATATACTGATGCAATAGCATCAGACATACCAGTTAGATTATCACTACAAGCAATTAAGATATCTTTTACTCCTCGATTCTTCATTTCAGTAAAATTACCAAGCCAAAATTTAGCTCCTTCATTCTCACTTATCCATAAGCCTAAAATATCCTTTCTGCCAGATAAATCTATTCCTAAAGCTACATATACTGATTTATTAATAATAAGTTTATCTTGTCTTACTTTCACTACTAAACAGTCAAAATATACTATAGGGTATACTGATTCAAGAGGTCTACTCTGCCAAATCTTGACCTCATCTATTACTTCATCTGTAATCCTGCTGATTAGGCTCTCACTGATCTCAGCTCCATATAATTCTTGCAATTGTGTTTTAATATCAGACACACTCATACCCTTCGCATATAAGGATATTATCTTTTGGTCTAAGCCATCTATTCTTGTTTGTTTCTTTGAGACTATTATAGGTTCAAATTTACCTTGTCTGTCTCTTGGAACATTTAGCTCTATAGTACCATTCTCACTAATCAGATTCTTACTAAAACTACCATTCCTCGCATTCTCAGTTTCAGCTCTATCATACTTGCTATAACCTAAATGTTCTGACATCTCAGCATGCAGTGCTCGCTCTAAAATACCCTTGGTTAATTCCTTAATTAATCCATTCTGACTTAGTACTGTTTTTAAATCTACTCCACCTTCTATCAGCAAATCTATTGCTTCATTTATTTTTTTATTCTTCTCTATTTGCATTTCTGTTACCTATATTTTTAATTACTTCTAATATAGGCTCAACAAAAATTTACACAATCATTGCAAAAGACTCTATACTTTTCGTTCAGATTTTGGCAATAGTTGTTCATGATTGGTAAATTCTTTGCCATTATCTAACGTTATGCTTTTGATTATATGCGACAATTGTTTAAGTTTTTTATTCATGTTACCAATCACATCTTGTGTTCTTTTTGAACGGTTTAAAGTGAGAAACACTTTTTGTGTTCTGATATCCACAAGAGCGCCTATATTACGACTTTGATTACCTTTGTTAAAAGTTAAATCACCTTCTAAATGACCTATTGCTGCTATCTTTCTATTTATCTCTGGTCTTTCAGTAATGGAAACTCGATTTGGTATTGTAATTCTTTTGTTTCTGATTCTTGTACCATGATGCAACCTATTTTTCCTTTTTCTTGCTAAAGATAAATATAATTTTTGCCTTTGTGCTATAGGAGATGTATAAATAAACTGGTATATACTCTCTGTAGAAATATTGACAGTATCTCGTGATAGTTTACGTCTACCTGAAATTATATCTGGTGAAATACCCTGTGTTAACTGCTTTATTATTTCTGCTCGTAAATTATTATCAATATCTAATTTTCTTTTTCTCTTACCTTGCCTTAAACTGCAAGCAAGTGTGTTAGCCCTATCTGGTCTATAATTATGCCTCATTCTCTTGAGTTCATAACATATAGTGCTTTTATCACGGCCAATCTTTGTCCCTATATATCGCGAGCTATAACCACTCTTATTCATTTCGTATATTTTAAATCTTTCATCTATCGTTAAATGAGCCATGATATATCTATATTTAAATGATGCTCCTCGGCTTTGTTGCATAAATAAAATTTGTAGAGCAAGAGTGGTGATAATCTGGTAAGATGTCCTGAATTAAAAAATAATCCAGATTATATGAGATCTCGGAAGAAAGCCCCTTTTAGTAAATCACGCAAGTATTCTAAATATAAAATAACGAATTGGTCAGAATATAATAATTTTTTACGCAATAGGGGTCGCATAGATTTTATGATTGCCAGTGATTTGGCGATTGGCTGGTATGCTGATTACAGAGAGGAAATGAAACGAGGAAGACCTAGACGCTATAGTGATCACGCTATATTACAGTGTTTGAAGATCAGATGCTTATTCGGTCTTAAGTTACGCCAAACCCAAGGCTTTATAAACTGGCTCTTTGAAATATCGGGTTTATCTATTAGATGTCCAGACTATACAACATTAAGTAAGCGTATGAAGTCATTAGATCTTAGGTATTTACATGGAAATCAAGATAAAGAATTTAGTTGTATTTCAATGGATAGTACAGGGATACAAGCCTACACAGGGAACGAATGGCTAGAAAATAAGCATGGTAAGCACAATATAAGCGTCGCATATGGAAAAAGCTACATATCGTTATAGAAGATCAAGGTATGATACTTGCCGATAGTACCACAGAGCATACTATAGATGATAGATCACAGATTGGACTACTAATAGCTAATGTCAGAGCCAAGGATTTTCTGGGAGATCGAGGGTATGACGGTGAATCTACATATCAATTGTTGAGAAAGAAGAAGATAAAACCAGTTATTAGACCCCCAAACTCTTCAGTAAAAGTTCAATCGCTTAGGGATAAAACTGAGAGAGATGCAGCTGTTATATATCAACAAAACAAAGGATACCAAGCATGGAGGGTAAAGAATAATTATGGTAGAAGGGAGCGTGTAGAGAACACGTTCTTTCGATTTAAAACTTCTTTTGGTAGTAAGTTTCTATCAAGACATGATCAAAATATGACAAAAGAAATGTCTATTAAATGCCACTTATTAAACAAAATGTTTGAAATTGGTAAACCTATCTCTGTGCCTGTTGGCTAGGCTAGCATTGCGGGGTTAGGGGCAGTATATTCAAAAGCTTATTTATGCAACAAAGCCGAGCATTATCGGTCAAAGATGTTATGGTGAAAAGGTCTATCAACATCAATCACGTATTAGTATGATTGCTGGGCTGTGTGTCAAGGCTTTGTTGCATAAATAAGCTTTTGAATATACTGCCCCTGGCTTTGTTGCATAAATAAGATTTGTAGAGCAAGAGTGGTGATAATCTGGTAAGATGTCCTGAATTAAAAATAATCCAGATTATATGAGATCTCGGAAGAAAGCCCCTTTTAGTAAATCACGCAAGTATTCTAAATATAAAATAACGAATTGGTCAGAATATAATAATTTTTTACGCAATAGGGGTCGCATAGATTTTATGATTGCCAGTGATTTGGCGATTGGCTGGTATGCTGATTACAGAGAGGAAATGAAACGAGGAAGACCTAGACGCTATAGTGATCACGCTATATTACAGTGTTTGAAGATCAGATGCTTATTCGGTCTTAAGTTACGCCAAACCCAAGGCTTTATAAACTGGCTCTTTGAAATATCGGGTTTATCTATTAGATGTCCAGACTATACAACATTAAGTAAGCGTATGAAGTCATTAGATCTTAGGTATTTACATGGAAATCAAGATAAAGAATTTAGTTGTATTTCAATGGATAGTACAGGGATACAAGCCTACACAGGGAACGAATGGCTAGAAAATAAGCATGGTAAGCAATATAAGCGTCGCATATGGAAAAAGCTACATATCGTTATAGAAGATCAAGGTATGATACTTGCCGATAGTACCACAGAGCATACTATAGATGATAGATCACAGATTGGACTACTAATAGCTAATGTCAGAGCCAAGGATTTTCTGGGAGATCGAGGGTATGACGGTGAATCTACATATCAATTGTTGAGAAAGAAGAAGATAAAACCAGTTATTAGACCCCCAAACTCTTCAGTAAAAGTTCAATCGCTTAGGGATAAAACTGAGAGAGATGCAGCTGTTATATATCAACAAAACAAAGGATACCAAGCATGGAGGGTAAAGAATAATTATGGTAGAAGGGAGCGTGTAGAGAACACGTTCTTTCGATTTAAAACTTCTTTTGGTAGTAAGTTTCTATCAAGACATGATCAAAATATGACAAAAGAAATGTCTATTAAATGCCACTTATTAAACAAAATGTTTGAAATTGGTAAACCTATCTCTGTGCCTGTTGGCTAGGCTAGCATTGCGGGGTTAGGGGCAGTATATTCAAAAGCTTATTTATGCAACAAAGCCATGATTAATTCCAAATCTTTTTTTTTAATTGTGTTAGTTTTTATCCCAACCCTGATCAACTCCGATAATATCTCATTATATCCAGCTTCACCTAATACACTACGAAACCGTCGTATACTAGTTTCCGAGATAGCTATGTCTTTTTCTATATATTCCCACCCGCAGAAATACTGCCAATACATATTCTCTTTTAGCTCTTCCTCTGATAATGAATCTGAAAAATTATACATTGCTTGTAGCATCGTTATGCCAAGCATCACTCTATGACATTTTCTATTTCTACCAAATTTCTTAATACAAACATTTTTTGATAACCACTCTTCGAGCCTAGACCAATTTATTAATTCTCTTAATTTATATAGCTTATTATTTGGGTTTAATTCTTCTTTTAATTTATAACCAAACAGTTTCCCTTGTTCTTGCGATTTGATAATGTTGTCTATTGGCATTGACTGAAATCCATAAGGTTTATGACCATATTTTATCATTTTCTTACGGATTGTTGTATTACTTCTTGTCTTAAAACCATATTATCTATAAGGCTTGTAGAGTTTTGGCGGACGGACTATTTAAAAAATCCTCAATTTCTTGTAATTGCTTTATTGTTAATTTTTTTATATCTAAAGATTTAGAGTATACTCTGTGCACCATTGAGTTAATCTTCTCTATCAATGGTTTTTGCCATGGAGAATAAGGATTGCAAAAATATACTTTTCGTTCAGATTTTGGCAATAGTTGTTCATGATTGGTAAATTCTTTGCCATTATCTAACGTTATGCTTTTGATTATATGCGACAATTGTTTAAGTTTTTTATTCATGTTACCAATCACATCTTGTGTTCTTTTTGAACGGTTTAAAGTGAGAAACACTTTTTGTGTTCTGATATCCACAAGAGCGCCTATATTACGACTTTGATTACCTTTGTTAAAAGTTAAATCACCTTCTAAATGACCTATTGCTGCTATCTTTCTATTTATCTCTGGTCTTTCAGTAATGGAAACTCGATTTGGTATTGTAATTCTTTTGTTTCTGATTCTTGTACCATGATGCAACCTATTTTTCCTTTTTCTTGCTAAAGATAAATATAATTTTTGCCTTTGTGCTATAGGAGATGTATAAATAAACTGGTATATACTCTCTGTAGAAATATTGACAGTATCTCGTGATAGTTTACGTCTACCTGAAATTATATCTGGTGAAATACCCTGTGTTAACTGCTTTATTATTTCTGCTCGTAAATTATTATCAATATCTAATTTTCTTTTTCTCTTACCTTGCCTTAAACTGCAAGCAAGTGTGTTAGCCCTATCTGGTCTATAATTATGCCTCATTCTCTTGAGTTCATAACATATAGTGCTTTTATCACGGCCAATCTTTGTCCCTATATATCGCGAGCTATAACCACTCTTATTCATTTCGTATATTTTAAATCTTTCATCTATCGTTAAATGAGCCATGATATATCTATATTTAAATGATGCTCCTCGCAGCAGAGCTACGAGGTATCTAAAAAAGTTTTAGTTGTTTCTTATGATATCACGAAGCAGAGCTTCGGGGAATTAAACCCTGAGAGATTAAAAATTGATTATATCTGGCTTAATTAATTATAGAACTTTCCAACAATTGTCGCATATAATCAAAAGCATAACGTTAGATAATGGCAAAGAATTTACCAATCATGAACAACTATTGCCAAAATCTGAACGAAAAGTATATTTTTGCAATCCTTATTCTCCATGGCAAAAACCATTGATAGAGAAGATTAACTCAATGGTGCACAGAGTATACTCTAAATCTTTAGATATAAAAAAATTAACAATAAAGCAATTACAACTGAAGTTTTGACAAAATCCTTTCCATAAGGAGAAATGTATTCCAATTTTTTTATACTTTTTTAGTAATAACAAAATTTATTTATTCTATTTGGGTACATAATGTGTCAAAAACTGTAGCAATTTTGTCTAATATTGCTGGTTTATACTTACTAATATTATTTGGTAATTCTAGCTTTTTATTAAATGAGGTTTTGGTAATTTGGTTACTTCCATCAAAACTTGATTTTATTGTAATTTCCAACTTACCGTGTTTATTACTTTTGCGTATTACTGGTGCAAATGGTTTGACCTGATGATTATTTCTAATATTTCTATGATCTGGTATCCCTCTGGATATAGACTTTTCTAATATTTCTTCAAGGGCAATTTGTGGCATAGATCTATAAACTTCACTTGGAGACAACATATTGCTATTGATTTTTTTATCCCATGCCCTTACTTTTCTTGCCTTAACTGAAGATTGTGCATGATACAATATGTTGTACGCTAGCATTACGAATAACATATAATCCTCATCTTTATTTGGATCATTCGTTTGAAATTTATCCATCAATAATTTTGACTTACCAAATTTAAAAAAATGCTCAATATCAAACCTTTGTCTATAGTATTCATATACTTCTTTACCACTGATTTTATCTTTTTGTTGGCCAGAAACACATAACCATAAATCTCTGTTATATTTCCTATTTCCTGATGCATCTAACACCTTAACCTGAATAAAATTCAGCGGTTTATCAGACATGATATGCTGTTTCTTGCCCTTGATTAGATAATTCTTAAATAGTGAAATACTAATTGATATGTCACCATTTTTTGTAGCCTTTACTACAGTTTCTTCTGTATCTGGAATCAGTAAATTATCAGAACTACTACAAGAAATCTTAGCTCCATAAGATCTTTTACGACCTCTTGTTTTTTGCTCCTCTATATATATTTTGTAAATACTGCGATTAATTCTTTGGCGGGTTATTGTTACCGTATTTGCTTCATTGTGCAGCGGGTGAATGAAAGATAGAGCGCTATAACCTGCATCACCTACTGTTATATTGAGAGCCTTTTGTGGTATTTGCTTAACAATTTTCATTATTTGTTTGCTACCTTTGCTATACTTATTCTCATCTGATTTTACTCTATTTATAGATATTGGTACAGACCATTTAGGCTGAGCACCGATGCAAACTACACTATATTCATAACCCGCAACTGGTCGGTTATTAGCATTCTGTCTAATATATGTACGATCAATTGCTTTCTTGGAATCTTTCTTGCTACTCACTGTAGTATCTATTTGCAGTAAGTTTTTACCCTCATTAATCAGTTTACTTATTAAGTATTTTTCTATATCTTCTCGAGTCTTAAAACGTTGCTCATCTCTTATATTTAATGATTCATCACGAGCACAGTAAAAATTCTCTATAGCTCTGTATACACTTGACCAACTACGCTGAAAATATTTATTAGTTGTTAATTCAACAACAGATCTTGCTTTAACGCTATCATTAGTTACTAGTGATAGTATTAATTCTAAAACCACATCTTGATTATAGGGGAAAATTTTTTATTTCTTGCAACATTTCTTGCATAATCATACACACTAAAAACCATTTTGTATTTGAGCGTATTTATATCATACTTTATAAGTTTGGTTATCTTTTTGTCAAAACTTCAGTTACAAGAAATTGAGGATTTTTTAAATAATTTACCAAGAAAAGTGCTCGGTTATAAAACACCCAATGAGGTATGGGAAGAAAATATAAATCTGGCTTAATTAATACTGGAATTTACCCTATAAAACATAATCCGATTATTAAGGATTTTAGTCAACGTTTGAGCAATGTTGGAAAATCTAAAATGGTTATAGTGATTGCTGCTATAGCTAACGCGGAAAGGTTTTTACCATAGTTTTTGTATTTACTCACATATTCACCAGATCTAAATCCTATTAAACATTGCTGGACTAACTTTAAAAACTGTTTACGTAAAATTATTGATCAATGCCTAAGTTTTTCCTAATCTGTGGTAGAAACATTTCCGTGTTAGCTATATGC
>NZ_CAXIPY010000003.1:0-83376 GCF_964030725.1 Rickettsia endosymbiont of Urophora cardui
GTAAGTTGCTTCACATAATTTATGGTGTTCTTAATAACAAAACATCTTTTAGTGCAAATATAAAAACCCTGTAAAATAAAATTGAGGTAAAATAATGAAAAAGTTGTTGACACTCAAGACGGTATCTCATCTTTATTTCTGAAGTTTTGACAAAAAATTTTTAATGATGCTCCTCGCAGCAGAGCTACGAGGTATCTATCCAAAAAGCTTTAACTGTTTTTGTTGAAATGCTTTATAAGAAGGTTTGCCTGAACCTCGATTCTGTACATAATTACGTAATTTCTGCTCATCACCATGTTTACCTACTGTGCTCATAAAATATCCTTTACTCCAAAACTCACTTCCCCATAATTTTTCTTTAAGATTTGGATATTTCTCAAACATTTTCTTAGAAGTAATACTTTTTATGATTTGAGTTATTTTTGTTGGGCTATACATTGGTATTGACTGTAATAAAAAATGTACGTGATCTTTATCTACTCCTATTTCTAAAAATCTAATTTCATAACGATCTTCTATGTGCTCACAAATTTTACACAAATAATCATCTAGTTCTTGATTGAATATTACTCTTCTATACTTTGCCGGCGTTACTAAATGATATATTAGTACTGTGACATTATGACTCTTATGTATATAACTGCTTTCTTCCATTCAAGTAGTATATCACGAAGCAGAGCTTCGGGGAATTAAACCCTGAGAGATTAAAAAAAGTGGCGAGTGTATCAATCTATAATTTGTATTATATATCAAATAATTTACTTTAAATTGTAGAAATATCACTCTTAAGCTGATAAAAGCACTAAATATTTAACTTTAAATATAAATTTTTACTTTAGTCAGAAAAATTAGAATTTTTGTCAAAACTTCAGTTATCTGTAATATTAGGACAAATAATCGCAAGATCGATATCAGAGCGTTCATTATTATCACCTCTAGCCCTAGAGCCAAAAAGCCATATTTCTTCTATAAATGGTAAAGACTCCAATTTCTCCATAAAAAGGTATGATTTTATATCTTTACTCATCTTATATCAAATATTTGGTAAATTGTCAGTATACATTAATACACTAGACACCAACATAACCCAAAATAAGGTTAGAGGTAAGAATACTTTCCACCCTAAACGCATTAACTGATCATAACGATATCGTGGCAGCGTTGCCCTAATCCATAAAAAGCAAAATAGTAAAAATCCAACTTTGAAAACAAACCAAAAGAAACCTGGAATACAATCTAACCATAATATATTAAATGGTGGCAAATAACCCCCTAAAAAGAAAGTGGTAGTCATCGCACTAACTAATATCATATTAGCATATTCACCTAGGAAAAATAAGGCAAAACCCATAGAGGAATATTCGACATTATAACCAGCAACTAGCTCTGATTCAGCTTCCGGTAAATCAAAAGGCAATCTGTTTGTTTCAGCAAGTACTGAGATAAAAAATACTACCCCCATCGGCATTAGCATTAAATCAATCCACCACGGCATAGTTCTCTGTGCTTCAATAATTTGGCTTAAGTTCAGAGTACCGGTAGCAAGTAGCACAGTAATAACAACAAGCCCCATCGATACTTCATAAGAAATCATTTGTGCCGATGAGCGTATAGCCCCAAGAAATGCATATTTTGAGTTACTAGCCCAACCAGCAATAATAATGCCGTAAACGCTTAAGGAAGAAATAGCAAGAATATATAAAACTCCGACATTAATATCAGCAAGCACTACACCTTCTGCAAAAGGTATAACTGCCCAGCCGATTAAGCTTAATATAAAAGTTATCATCGGTGCTAGGACAAATAATATTTTATCGGCGTTAGTGGGAATAATCGGCTCTTTAAATAATAGCTTTACTGCATCGGCAATAGGCTGCAAAAGCCCGAACGGACCAACAACATTAGGACCACGTCTTAGTTGCATAAGCCCAATCACACGACGCTCAGCATATGTTAAATACGCAACGCATAATATTAAAGGTATAGTAATCGCCACCACCTTTAATGTGATTATAATTAACGGAAAAATATATTCAAAAAAGAGTTCTGTCATAAATGTTAATGATGCTCCTCGCAGCAGAGCTACGAGGTATCTAAAAAAGTTTTAGTTGTTTCTTATGATATCACGAAGCAGAGCTTCGGGGAATTAAACCCTGAGAGATTAATTTTAATATCATCCCGCAACTTGTCTGTCATGTTGAATGACTCGAAAAACATGTATAACGTCATTTCTGCGTGGGTGCATGAGTGTCAACTTAACTCTGTGTCATCCCGTGGCTTGACCACGGGATGACAAATTATATTGGCTAGATTCCCGCCTATGCGGGAATGACATTATTATCACGCTGCCTCCTCATCTCTTTTCTGCTTAGCCTCTACGCATCTTGCCATGGTTACAGAATTCTTACTAATAACGTCAGTCATGTAATAATTAATAGGTCTAGAAGTTATAGGCTCTTTTGATAATTTATCTTTAGAGCTAAATTTAGCAAACTTATTCTCCATAATTTTACCGATATCAGCAAATACGGAATATTCTTTAGCAAGCTTTGTTCGTATTTCTTGTAAATTACTTACTAGGGTATCCACTTTTAAACAATCGGCAAGCTCCTTAATTATCGCTATATCTTCTTTAGCTTTCCCTACAGGTGATACTGCTTTTTCTGCTATTTGCGGTCTACCCTCTAGATTTACGTAAATCCCGCTCTGTTCGGTATAAGCAGCTGATGGTAAAATAACATCGGCTTTCGTAGCACCAATATCCCCATGATGCCCTTGATACACTATAAAAGCTGATTTAAGCTTATCCAAATTAACTTCATCTGCTCCAAGCAAATAAGCAAGTTCTATCTCTTCCAGTTTAGTATATTCAGTATTAAAACCGATATCAAGCCCACCAACCATCGATGCGTGATTGTGAAGCATATTAAAGCCTTTCCAATCATCACGCATGATATTATATTTATCGACTATTTTATAAATCAACGATAATATAGCGTATCCATCATTTCGTCCGTAAATACCATCACCTATTATAATCATTGGATATTTTGCTGCTTTTAATTCTTTTGCAAATTTATGCTCATCTGAAGCTAGCTCCTCAAGTATCCTAAGATCACTTCCTAAATCCTTAATTCTATAGGTTTGGTTATGTCCCTCTCCTATCCTTGCTACTTTTAATGAACCTACTCGGATTCTTCCGCCTATTCTACTATTTAGAACTGGTGCTATCTGCCTTGGATTTGCCCCGATTAACAAGCATAAATCGGCTTTTTCAAGTCCCGCTATAGTAGTATTAAATAAGTAATTTCCTCGCTGCGTAGTATCTAATTTATAGTCAAACTGATTAACGCTATAATTATTACAACCGATTTTTTGTAAGAAAGTTTTAAGCATAAACATTGCTTCAACGGAAGCAAGAGTCCCAGCGAAAGCAGTAATTTTTTCCGGCTTAATAGATTTAATTTTATCAGCTATCGCTTTTAGAGCTTCATCCCAATTTGCAGGGATTAATTTACCATTTTTTCTAATATAAGGCTGATCCAAACGCTGATATTTTAAACCATCATAGCTAAAGCGATTTTTATCTGAGAGCCACTCTTCATTAATTTCCTCATTAACTCTCGGTAATACTCGCATCACTTCATCACCCCTACTATCAATGCGGATATTTGAACCTTCTGCATCATGCACGCCAATACTAGCAGTATGTCTTAGCTCCCATTTTCTAGCTTTAAAAGCATAAGGCTTGGAGTTAAGAGCTCCAACAGGACAAATATCTATCATATTGCCGGAAATTTCAGAATCCAAAGTTTGCTCTAAATAAGAAGTAACTTCCATATGCTCACCACGATGGATAGCCCCCATTTCTTCTATTCCGGCTATATCATTGGCAAATCTAATACATCTAGTACATTGAATACATCTAGTCATCGCTGTTTTAATCAGCGGTCCCATATATTTATCTTTAATAGAGCGTTTATTTTCATGGAATCTATTAGTGCCTTTGCCATATCTAAAAGCCTGATCCTGCAAATCACACTCTCCACCCTGATCACAAATAGGACAATCAAGAGGGTGATTAACAAGCAAAAACTCCATCACTCCCCCATGGGCTTTTTTCACCATTGGCGTATCAGTATGAATAACCATACCATTGCCTACAGGCATCGCACAAGAAGCTATCGGCTTTGGTGATTTTTCCATTTCAACCAAACACATACGGCAGTTACCAGCAATTTTTAAACGCTCATGATAACAAAAATGTGGGATTTCTTTACCGGCTTTTGTGCAGGCTTGATAAACTGTAGTACCCTCTGATACTTCTATTTCTTGCCCATCGATCGTAAGTTTTATCATTCTTATTGTTTTAAAATTGTACAAATCAAGTTTGAAGCGGTTCTTCACTTGATTTGAAATTATAAATTTTTTAAATTACCACTTTTTAGTAAATTTTACTGAGGTATTCATTTCATAAATTGTTGCAATACCGCTACAAAACAATTCTTTTCTACTTTATTGGGTTATATAATATATTTGCTGTTCACATTATTTAATCCAATAAGTCATAGGATTTGGATATGCCTGATCTTCTATCATATATTTAAAGCCGATAGCAACACGCAATATATACCAACCAGCTAAAATAAAATATAACACTACGCCAATAACAATAAACGTAAATATGAAGCATGCAATCCACCCTAAGATACCAAGGCAAAAAGTACGGAATAAAAATACATAATGGCTAGTGGCAAAATTATCGCCTTTATCTTTATTAAGATATGCAAAAAATACACCAATTAAAGGCAATATCGGTGCTACTATTCCGCATAAATATAATATATATACCACAATTAAATTTTTCTTACCGCTTTCGGTATATTCCTTAAGTTGTTTATCCATATTTCTACCTTTTTATATTATTTTTGTAAGGCATTGTTGTTTGGAGTTTATACCTTTTAATTAATAGATTCCCGCTTTCGCAGGAATGACAATTAACCATTCAAATTCTCTACCACAAAATGCATAATACTACCATGCTTTATATAATTTATCTCATTATCTGTAAATATTTGCAATATTAAATCGATAGTTTGCATTTCGCCATTCTGTTTTTTTATAATACATTTAACCGGATTATAAGGTTTTATATGTTCATTTAAACCTATAATATCAATAGATTCTGATCCGTCTAATTTTAAATCAAAACGAGTCATATTATTTGTAAAAATTAGCGGTAATACTCCCATCCCGACTAAATTTGAACGATGTATTCGCTCGAAACTTTCAGCAATAACAGCTTTAACACCAAGCAACTGCGGACCTTTTGCTGCCCAGTCTCTTGATGAACCACTACCATATTCTTTGCCAGCAAAAATTACCGCAGATACACCATCTGTTTTATAATCCATTGCTGCATCATAAATAGTTTGCTGCATATTTTTTAGCTGGTTTATAGTAAAACCACCCTCTACTCCGCTGCACATTTCATTTTTTATGCGAATATTGGCAAATGTGCCACGCATCATCACTTCATGGTTTCCTCTGCGTGACCCGTAAGAATTAAAATCAATAGGTGATATTTGATGATCCGTTAAATATTTAGCAGCAGGACTAGTTTTACTTATACTTCCTGCAGGTGAAATATGATCGGTAGTAATAGAATCACCAAAAATTGCTAAAATTCGTGCAGATTTAATATCTTTTATACTATTTTTACTGCCTATATTTTCAAAATAAGGCGGATTGTTAATATAAGTACTGCTTTTATCCCAAGCATAATTAGAGCTGCTTGTTACCTCTAAACTTTGCCATTCTTTAGTTCCACTAAATATGTCGGAATATTTTTCTACAAACATAGATGAATTAATAGAATTTGCAATGACCTTATCTATCTCTTTTTTACTTGGCCAAATATCCTTTAAATAAACATCTCTGCCTTTATCATTTTTTCCTAATGGTTGATTTGTTAGATCAGTATTAAGGCTACCGCTAAGAGCATATGCTACAACTAAAATAGGCGAAGCAAGATAGCTAGCTTTAGTAAGCGGGTTAATTCGCCCTTCAAAATTTCTATTGCCTGATAAAACAGAAGCAACGACTAAGCCGTTTTTGTTGATGGTGTCTTCTATTTCTGGATTTAAAGGTCCTGAATTACCAATGCAAGTAGTGCAGCCATAACCAACCAAATGAAATCCTAATTGATCTAAATATTGATTAAGTCCGCTGCTTTTTAAATATTCCGTTACAACTTTCGAGCCAGGAGCAAGTGAAGTTTTAACCCAAGGCTTAACCTTTAATCCCTGCTCTATCGCTTTTTTAGCAAGCAAAGCTGCCCCAATCATCACAGAAGGGTTAGAGGTATTAGTACAGCTAGTAATCGCTGCAATCACCACATCACCATTACCAATTTCGTAATTCTGGTTTGCTACAGCATGTTTTGTATCAATACTTATATTATTTGAAGAAAAAGTCGGCAGCTCTTTCTTAAAACCACTTGCTACATCACCTAAATTTACTCGATCTTGCGGACGTCTTGGACCTGCTAGCGAACTTGTCACTTCAGATAAATCCAGCTCTAAAATATCAGTATATTCTGCTGCATGGTCAAAATTGCACCATAAATCTTGAGCTTTGGCATATTCTTCTACTAATTTGATTTGCTCTTTATCTCTACCTGTCAACTCTAAATATTTGATAGTTTCCTGATCGATCGGGACAAATCCGCAAGTAGCACCATATTCAGGTGCCATATTAGAAATAGTAGCACGATCGGCAATTGTCATAGCTCTAAGACCTTCGCCATAAAACTCAACAAACTTACCTACTACTTTTTTCTTCCGTAGCATTTCAGTAATTTTTAAGACTAAATCAGTGGCAGTAGCAGTACCTGTTAACTTACCTGTTAGCTTTACGCCGATTACCTCCGGCAGAATCATAGTAAGTGGCTGTCCAAGCATTGCAGCCTCTGCCTCAATCCCGCCAACGCCCCAACCAAGTACCGATAACCCATTCACCATGGTTGTATGGCTATCTGTACCAACTAAACTATCAGGATAAGCCACTCCATTGCTATGCCACACAACTTTTGCTAAATACTCTAAATTTACCTGATGGCAAATACCAGTACCCGGCGGAACTACCTTGAAATTATTAAATGCTTGCTGTCCCCACTTCAGAAACTGATAACGCTCTATATTGCGTCTCATTTCCATTGCTACATTTTTATCAAATGAGCTACCCGATGCATAAGAATCAACACTAACTGAATGATCTATGACTAAATCAACCGGGATAAGCGGATTGATTTTTAGCGGATCACCGCCTATCTTCTTCATCGCATCACGCATAGCAGCAAGATCGACTATGGCCGGCACACCTGTAAAATCCTGCATCAAAACCCTTGCCGGCATAAAATCTATTTCTGCATCTGATTTTTTATTCTTTAGCCATTCTTTGAATACCATTAAGTTTTGTTTTGCACCGGTACGTAGCACATTCTCAAACAACACTCTCAAACTATAGGGCAGTTTTTTTAAAGGCAAATTGATATCGCTTGCAGCTTTATTTATGTCGTAAATTTTGTATGAGATATTATTAACTGATAATTCTTTAAGATATTCTGCATTATGCATCTTTTGCATATTTTCCTCGTTTGAATAGATTGGTTTTTCTATTGTCAAAATGTCCTCAATGTCATACCGTGGCTTGTCCACGGTATCCAGAAAATAATAAAAAATACTAATTTTATTAGTATTTTTAACTGGATCCCGTGAATCTGAAGTTTTGACAAAAATTCTAATTTTTCTGACTAAAGTAAAAATTTATATTTAAAGTTAAATATTTAGTGCTTTTATCAGCTTAAAAGCGATATTTCTACAATTTAAAGTAAAATGATGCTCCTCGCAGCAGAGCTACGAGGTATCTAAAAAAGTTTTAGTTGTTTCTTATGATATCACGAAGCAGAGCTTCGGGGAATTAAACCCTGAGAGATTAAAAAAAGTGGCGAGTGTATCAATCTATAATTTGTATTATATATCAAATAATTTACTTTAAATTGTAGAAATATCGCTTTTAAGCTGATAAAAGCACTAAATATTTAACTTTAAATATAAATTTTTACTTTAGTCAGAAAAATTAGAATTTTTGTCAAAACTTCAGATATTACCTTAAATATCTCTTACAAGAGTAAGCCATGCTGCTTCATCAATAATTTTAATTCCTAGCTCTTTTGCTTTTTTGAGCTTACTGCCGGCATCGATACCAGCTATTACTAAATCGGTGTTAGAAGAAACACTAGCTGCAACTTTTGCTCCAAGTTTCTCGGCAGTTGCTTTTGCTTCAGCTCGTGACAAAGTTGGCATGCTGCCGGTAAATACTACTATTTTACCTGTTAAGCTACTTTGCTCTCTAGTCTCTTTATAATCTTCAATATTTAATACTTCACTTAAATTTTTGATAAGCTCAATATTTTCCTTAACATCAAAAAAATCAATAATATCTACTAACATTTTGTCGCCGATACCGTCAAGATTGTTTAATTTTTGATAAATTTCAGGATCGTTTTCTTTTAGTAATTCCATTTGAGCTATAAAATTTTCATAGCTACCAAATTCTCTAGCGAGTAACTTAGCGTTCTGCTCACCTATATGCCTTATACCTAAGGCATATATAAACCTAGGCAGGCTAACATTTTTTGATTTTTCTATATTGTTGAAAAGATTTTCTACAGATTTTTTACCCCACCCGTCCATATTTTCAAGTTTGGTTAAGCTAGCTTCGTTTTTTTCTTTTAAAAAGAATATATCATAAGGGTTACTAATTAAGCCTTTATCGATTAAAAATTCGACTTGCTTACGCCCAAGTCCTTCAATATCCATAGCGTTTTTTGATACGAAATGACGTATACACTCATAATTCTGAGCAGGGCAGTTAAGACCATTATCGCAACGTATTATAATATCTTCAGGAACATAATGTAATTTAGAATTGCAAGAAGGACAGAATAAAGGAGGATCAAATGTTGTGGCATCAGCAGAACGTTTAGCAAGATCAACTCCGGTAATTTGCGGGATTACGTCACCTGCACGTTGCAAAAATACATAATCGCCAACCCGTACGTCTTTTCGTGCTATCTCTTGATAGTTATGTAATGTTGCTCTGCTAACTATGACCCCGCCAATTTCTATAGGCTCAAGCTCTGCTACTGGTGTTAATGTACCGGTTCTACCTACTTGCACCGTAATAGAAAGTAGTTTGGTTTGCCCTATTATAGCGGGGAATTTGTGAGCGGTAGCAAACCTTGGCGACCTAGCAATGAAGCCCATTCTATCTTGCAAAGCAAAATCATTTAGCTTATATACTACCCCATCAATTTCATAAGGTAAATTTTTCCTGTTAGTTTTTAAATATTCGTAAAAGCTAAATATCTCTTCTTCGGAGTTTGCAAGTTTACCTATTTCATTAACGTTAAAACCAAGCTCTTTAAATTTTGCAAGTAGTTGATCTTGAGAGTTTGCTAGCTCCTCTTTTGCAGAACCTATAGCATAAACAAAATATTTCAGTGGTCTTTTTGCAGTAACGGAAGGATCAAGCTGACGAAGCGAGCCGGCAGCCGCATTACGAGGATTAGCGAATTTATCTTTGCCTTGCTGTTCTTGCTCTTGGTTTAAACTTGTAAAGTCATTTTTTTCAATATAAATTTCCCCTCGTACTTCTAAAAGTTCTGGAGCATTATTAATTTTGTGAGGAAAATCTTTTATTGTTTTGATATTTGCCGTTATATCCTCACCTATATAGCCATCGCCTCTTGTTGCACCGGTTGTAAGAATGCCATTTTTATAAGTAGCAGCAAATGACAGCCCGTCTATTTTAGGCTCGCAAAAAATAGGAGAGAATTGATCAAGGCGTAAAAAGCTTTTAATACGATCTAAAAAATCTTTTACATCCTCTTCATCAAATACATTACTAAGAGATAGCATCGGTACTTGATGCGTGACTTTAGCAAATTTATTTTCAACTTTAGCACCTACTTTTTTGCTAGGGCTATTTTCTAAGATAAGATGAGGACATTTTTGCTCTAACTTTAGATTAGTGTTAAATAGCTGGTCATACTCGGCATCTGAAACTAGTGGCTTATCTTCTATATAATAAGCATGGTTATATTGTGCTATTTTATCAGCTAGCTCTATTAATAATTTTTTTGCTTCTTCTTCGTTTATTTTTTCTATATTTTGATATTTTTTGTTCATTACTATACTTTAAGTGATTCAATAGCTCCTTGTTCAGCCCAAGCAAGAATTTTCTGATCTCTAGTTAATAAAGTATAGCTTAATCCATTAAGATACTGACACTAAATTTGTGGGATGCTATATGACATATTAAACATTACCACCATGTAAGGACCTTAGTGAAATAAGCTGTATCAGCTAATAGGTTGCTTTCTACGGCAACTTCAATTGAAATATCTTTAATAGCTAATCCTTAAATATTAATAATTGATTCTAGAAAGGTTTTTAAGGGCTGCCGAATATCTGAAGTTTTGACAAAAAATTTTTAAAATGATGCTCCTCGCAGCAGAGCTACGAGGTATCTAAAAAAGTTTTAGTTGTTTCTTGTGATATCACGAAGCAGAGCTTCGGGGAATTAAACCCTGAGAGATTAAAAAAAGTGGCGAGTGTATCAATCTATAATTTGTATTATATATCAAATAATTTACTTTAAATTGTAGAAATATCGCTTTTAAGCTGATAAAAGCACTAAATATTTAACTTTAAATATAAATTTTTACTTTAGTCAGAAAAATTAGAATTTTTGTCAAAACTTCAGGAATATCGATACGCTTTTTTTGTTCAAGCATAGCGATTTCCCATAAAGATATAGAAGATAAAAGTAGATAGTGGACTAGAAAAATCAAGACAAAAAAATGAGTAGTATGTTTTCCTAATTTTTCGATTATCAGGCAGCAATTTGCTGATAATTTTGCATATAATTCAGATATACATTCATAGGCTTTTTATAACCAATACTTGAATGAAATCTGTGATAATTATATTTATTCAGATAATGATCAATCCCCTCTTTTAACTCTTTAACATTGTTAAAATCATTAATAAAGATACAATTATATTTTAAAGTTCTAAAAAACCTTTCTATTACTATATTATCAATACTTCTACCTTTGCCATTCATTGAAATTTGGATATCTCATGCTCCTTGAGAATATTTATGTGGTCATAACTGGTATATTGGCTACCTTGATCACTATTAAATATCTGTGGAGCGTTATACTTACTTAGAGCTTGTTTCAAGACATCAGTTACAAGAGATGCATCCATAGAATTTGACAGTTTATAGCTCAATATGGCCTTGCTATGCCAATCTATAATAGCTGCCATATACATAAAGCCACCATTAGTTCTAATGTAAGTAATGTCACCACTCCAAACCTCATTTACATTAGACACATACACTTGCTTTGTTGAGCCAGATTTAGTCCAATATTGATCAAGTAAATAGCTATAGATCTTATGCTCACTATCGTTTCGAGAAGTAGATTTTTTCTTATGTGGGTAAATAGCTTCTATACCCATCATCCTCATATATTTCAGTACTCGATCTTTACCGACAATAAAACCATCTTCTAGTAACTGTTGATGAATATAGCGATAACCAAATTCAGGATTATCTGTATATATTTCATCTATTCTATTTAAAATACTTAATTTATTTATACTCATCTCCTTGGATTTATAGTAGGCTGTAGATCGACTAATCTTTAATAGTTCACACTGTCGTGATTTTGAGAGTTGATTTAGCTTGGAGTGTACAAGACTCTTTTTATTTGATAAATCCAAGCTTTTGAGCTTTCCCACGGTCCAGTCCCTCTCAACTGTGATTCTACCAAGAGCTTTAGCAAGTTCATCATTTTGCTCTTGTAAATGATTTATTTGTTCTTGATATTCACTCAAAACTTTAGCTGGTTCAAAAGCTAATGCCGCATTACCTAAAAACTGTTTTTTCCAATTTTGAATTGTTTTAACACTTATTGCATATTTTGAAGCTAACTGACCAAGTGTCGACTCCTCTTTTATTAATCTCTCAGGGTTTAATTCCCCGAAGCTCTGCTTCGTGATATCATAAGAAACAACTAAAACTTTTTTAGATACCTCGTAGCTCTGCTGCGAGGAGCATCATTTCTAATACTATCCCCGTTTTTTCTGAAGCACTAAAAATTTTTACTTTATTTTTCTTCATCTTTCCTCTTAAGTTTATTGCTATTTATTCTAACTTATTGCGGAAACACACTCCTTCATTTTTTTGTCCAATTTTTTCATGTATGGACCTCCTGTAGAATGCAAGAAAAAAATAACATCAATAATAAAAACAAACAAATGCAGTCATGTATCCGGCTTATAGCTGATAAATCAACCTAATTTATTCTACAGCCCTGATGGAATTCGCTGGCTTACAAACTATATACTTATCAGTCCATCGGCTTCTAAAAGAGCCACTGAAAAACGCAGTTTTTTTGTAAGCTAAGGTTTGTCTTATTTACCATCAATATTAATTATCTCAAGCATATTTCGGGTTGGAATCTCTTACATATTGTTTTGCTTTTACCTATTCATTATATAAATCACCATTTATTTTACTTATAAGTGCTATGCTACACACTCTTTAGCTACAAACTTTACTCTCTACATAATCATCTCCTGATCTTAGTACAGCAAACACCACTCTTGCCAACTTATTAGCTATGGCAACTGTCGTTTTATTATGGCTACTTCGCTCAGATAAATTAAACATCCATTTCGTAAATTGGCTAAAATCTTTTTTAGATTTCTGTTCTTCCGATGTAAATCTTATCTTGGCATTTAGTACAGCTCTAGCCCCTTGAATTAATAAAGTGCGTAAGTATACATCACCTCGCTTGCTAATTCCCAGCAGCTTATCCTTCCCACCACTTGAATGTTGTCTTGGCACTAATCCTAGCCATGCCGATAATTGCCTGCCATTCTCAAAACTTGTAGCATTACCTATTGATGCTATTAAAGCAGTAGCAGTAATTAAACCAAGACCAGGTATAGCTCTTAATCGTTGATATTGAGTTAGGTTACTTGCTATCATTGTTAATCGTTTTTCTATCTCTTTTATTTTTCTGTTATTATCTAAGAATTCTTCTTTTAGTTCACTAAATGTTTGATAACTTAACTGGCTTAATTTCCCTGCATCTAAAATCTCAATTAATTTTGTGATAACCTTATTAATGCCTTGAGGAACAATAAAACCAAACTCATGTAGTAGCCCCCTAATTTCATTAGCAAGTGCTGTACGATTTTTTACCAATCTCTCTCTTACCCTATGTATTGATAAAATTTCTTGTTGCTCTATAGTTTTAATTGCAACAAATCTCATATTAGGTCTTGTCACGGCTTCACATATCGCTTCAGCATCTGCTTGATCATTTTTATTAGTTTTAACATATGGTTTGACAAATTGCGGTGCCATTAGTTTTACTTCATGCCCTAATTTAGTTATTTCTCTTGCCCAATAACTAGAACCACCACAAGCTTCCATCCCTACTAAACATTGTGGTAAATTAGCCATAAATGTCAAAACCTGATCTCTCATCAATTTTTTCTTTAATACTGTCTTGCCATTTTTATCTACACCATGAATTTGAAAAATTCTTTTTGCAATATCTATACCAATTGTAGTAACCTCCATATGGACCTCCTTAATTGTTGTTTTAATATGTTAAATATTAACCCTAGAAGATTAGCAACTGCTTTTCATTCTCTATATCAGGAGGTCCATACCATTAGTCCATTATAGTAATAATTTATTTTGTTGGGCTACATCTATGGATTGTTTTACGGTTGTGGATAATTTATTTGGTTCTGATATAGCCCAAAGTAAAACATCGGTATCAAGTAATATCAGGTTACTAACGTTTAGTATTTTACTTTTCATCGTATATTGGTCTGATTATATCTCCGGTTATTTTAGCTTTACCTTTCATTATGCCTATTATAGAGTTTTTAGATTTTTCTAAAGGTTCTAATTTTGCAATCGGTATATTTTTTTTGTAATAATTACGGATTGATGAGTTGTGTGTAGATCTTCAATTATTTCTAAGCAATGTGATTGAAAATCGTCAATAGCCACTTTATTAGACATATATATAATCTGTTACGTTAAACTTATATTATATCATATAAATATGTAAAAGGATAAAAGATTATTTGAAATTTTTTTCTTCTTTTTTTCTGAGCAATCCAATCAAGAAACCGCTAACAGTAATGAATACTCCGAGCCAGATAAAACTCATCATCGGTTTATAATATATTTTAGCATGAATTATGTTGCCGTCTATATTGCTTAAGACAGCGTAAAGATCATATAGTAAATAAGAATATATATCGCTTTCTTGTGACAAGCCTTTTTCGACTATATAAAGCCTATTTTCTGGTTTTAATATGGTTATGTTATGGTTGTTATCCTCAAGCCAAAATTCAGCGATTTGCCTATAGTAATTTTTGCCTTGAGCGAACTTAACATTTTGCAAAGTTACTTTAAACTCATTAAATTTTGTACTTGTGCCAACGCTGCCGGTAAAGTCCATTTCACTTTGCAATAATGCATTCATAGTAATACTAAAAGCGATCAGTGCAAAGCCGAAATGCCCAAGGATCATGCTAGCAGTACTTGCTTTTAAAGATTGTCTGAAATAATTAGTTTTAAATATAAAATATAAAATATTATGTAGCATTAAGAAGATAGATGCAATTGTGGTTAAAACAGATATGACCCTAAAATTTACCCTAAGCGATATTAGATAGGTTGCTATTAAAGATAATATGAGGATAATAATATGCTTCTTGATTGAGCTTTTAGTAGTAAATAATCCGATAGTGAAAAGAATAGGTATAACGAAAATAAGAAAATTATTAATAAAGAATCTCTCATCGATAATAACAGGTTTATCGTCAAATAAAGAATAAGCTAAAGGATAAAGTGTGGCGGATATTAAGATGATGAGGCTTAAGGTGAAAAGAGTGTTGCCGATGGTTATGCCCGTCATGGCGAAGCCACAATAGTGGCTGTGGCAATCTCGGGCAACCTCCTGAGATTGCTTCGTCGATGCTAATGCACCTCCTCGCAATGACGGCATAGTATACACCCCCAAAGCACCAATACCCATAATCAAAAATATAACAAGTAAATATATACCGCGCTCAGGTGAGAATGCAAAAGAGTGGATCGAAGTAATAAAGCCGGATCGAACTAAAAAAGTACTGAATATTACTAATAAAAAAGTAACAATTGACAAAATCGACGTCCAGTTTTGCATATTTCCGGTTCTTGTCATGACTATTATGGAATGGTGCAGCATGATTCCGGATAGCCATGGAAATAGTGAAATATTTTCAACAGGATCGAAGAACCAGAATCCTTCCCAACCGAGTTCTCTATACGCCCACCAAGAACCAAGAGCTATGCCGATTGTGGTAAATAAAATACCGATGTTGGAAAATGTTTTAAGGAGGCTTATGTCATTCCCGCGAAAGCGGGAATCCAGTAAATAATTTGCAAAAGAACTGGATTCCCGCTTTCGCGGGAATGACATAGAGGAGCGGGATGACACTAACATTGCACAAACAATAGTAAAAGGCACTACGTAGCTGACATAGCCTAAATAAAGTAGAGGAGGGTGGATGCTTAGAGCGATATCCTGTAGCATCGGATTTAACCCTAGCCCTTCTTTAGGAATAAAGGAAAATGTATTAAATGGATTAGAGGTAAAATAAATAAAGCTGCTAAAAAGTAGTTGGATAACTGACAGAATAATAATAGATAATTTTTTATCTTCTTGGTTTTTAATTAGGAAGATATAACAGCAACTAACGATTTGTAATAAAGTAAACCATAATAATATTGAACCCTCATGGCTCGACCAACTACCGGCTATTTTATATATTAACGGCTTTAATGTGCTGGAGTTTAAGAAAACATTTTGCAAAGAAAAGTCAGAAACAATAAAAGCATAAACTAAGGTACAGAAAGCGAGCAGGGTGCATAGGATAGCGGTGTAGAAACAAATGTCATACCGCGACGTCATTGCGAGGAAAAACTGTAAGTTTTGACGAAGCAATCTCAGGATAATAAAGCGAGATTGCCACGCTCCTTTTAGTCGCTCGCAATGACGTAATAAACATATGACACAGGACACCCCGCTTAAGCACATAACAGCAATGAGGAAAAAATTACCGATTTCACTCACTGTCTGATATTTCCTCTATGGTAGGTAATATGATAATTCTTAGACTATCGATTTTATTAGCGATTTTCTTTAAAATTATTATTTTGAAGTTAAATAACTCAATTACTTCCCCTCGATTTGGAATTCTAGCAATTTTATGGATTATTAACCCTGCTATAGTATTTGCATCATCATCCGGTAAGTTCCAATCAAGTTCTCGGTTAACATCTCTGATAGTCGTAGTACCTTTTATAACATATTCAGTATCAGATTTTTTAATAATTTCATCACTATGCCTATCATGTTCATCGGTGATAGGTCCAACTATTTCCTCTATAACATCTTCAAGAGTAATGATGCCTTGCAAATCCCCATATTCATCGACAACACAAGCGAAATGGTTGTTACGCTCTCTAAAAGCGTTTAGCTGATCTACAACTAATGCATTTTCAGGAATAAACCATGGAGGCGTCAGAAGCTCATTAATATTAATCTTCTTTTGATCGTTATTATGTTCATAAAGCGATTTTAGTAAATCTTTTAAATTCAAAATACCGATTATATTATCTCGATTATCTTTCCATAAAGGTATACGTGTATGTGAGCTTGACAATAAAGTTTTAATTATTACTTCGCTAGGTAGATCAATATTAATAGCTATAATATTACTCCTATGAGTCATAATTTCCGATACCGTCATATTACGTATATCTAAAATTCCGCCAAGCATATTACGATCGGTTTTATATACGCCACCCTCTTGATGGTAATGCTCAATTACGCCTCTAACTTCCTCAGTACCGGATATTTGAGGATTTAAATTAATACGGAATATAAAGCAGAATATTCTTGTGATGTAATCAAGAGCAATATTAATAGGCTTAAAAAGCTTTAGAAAAATTACAATTGTTGAAGCCATTTTAAGGGCTAATTGCTCAGCTTTGGCAACAGCTATGGCTTTAGGTACTACTTCAGCAAAAACAATAATTATAAAAGCCATGACGGCAGAAGCAACCAAAGGACCATTATCACCAAGAAAGCTGATAAATAAAGTAGTCGCAATAGTAGTACAAACAGTGTTGATTAAACTATTACCGATTAGCAAAGTTCCAATTACTTTCTCTTTTTTCTTCAAAACTTGCAAAACAGTCTTAGCACGTTTGTCGCCAGCAATCTTAAGTTTATGAATCTTCCCAGGGGAAGAAGCAGTAATAGCAGTTTCGGTAGCAGCAAATAATGCAGATAAAGCGATCATAACTATAATAGCGATCACAAGTATAGTAGTCATTTGATGTTAAAATATAAAATTAACTATAAGTAATTATATTAGGAATTAAGCATTTTGCCTAATCTTTTTTGCATGCTTATTTTATTTGAAAAATTGGTGGTAAAGTTTTAGCTTTCAAAATTATAACGGGAAAGTTCTATAATTAATTAAGCCAGATATAATCAATTTTTAATCTCTCAGGGTTTAATTCCCCGAAGCTCTGCTTCGTGATATCATAAGAAACAACTAAAACTTTTTTAGATACCTCGTAGCTCTGCTGCGAGGAGCATCATTTAAATATAGATATATCATGGCTCATTTAACGATAGATGAAAGATTTAAAATATACGAAATGAATAAGAGTGGTTATAGCTCGCGATATATAGGGACAAAGATTGGCCGTGATAAAAGCACTATATGTTATGAACTCAAGAGAATGAGGCATAATTATAGACCAGATAGGGCTAACACACTTGCTTGCAGTTTAAGGCAAGGTAAGAGAAAAAGAAAATTAGATATTGATAATAATTTACGAGCAGAAATAATAAAGCAGTTAACACAGGGTATTTCACCAGATATAATTTCAGGTAGACGTAAACTATCACGAGATACTGTCAATATTTCTACAGAGAGTATATACCAGTTTATTTATACATCTCCTATAGCACAAAGGCAAAAATTATATTTATCTTTAGCAAGAAAAAGGAAAAATAGGTTGCATCATGGTACAAGAATCAGAAACAAAAGAATTACAATACCAAATCGAGTTTCCATTACTGAAAGACCAGAGATAAATAGAAAGATAGCAGCAATAGGTCATTTAGAAGGTGATTTAACTTTTAACAAAGGTAATCAAAGTCGTAATATAGGCGCTCTTGTGGATATCAGAACACAAAAAGTGTTTCTCACTTTAAACCGTTCAAAAAGAACACAAGATGTGATTGGTAACATGAATAAAAAACTTAAACAATTGTCGCATATAATCAAAAGCATAACGTTAGATAATGGCAAAGAATTTACCAATCATGAACAACTATTGCCAAAATCTGAACGAAAAGTATATTTTTGCAATCCTTATTCTCCATGGCAAAAACCATTGATAGAGAAGATTAACTCAATGGTGCACAGAGTATACTCTAAATCTTTAGATATAAAAAAATTAACAATAAAGCAATTACAAGAAATTGAGGATTTTTTAAATAATTTACCAAGAAAAGTGCTCGGTTATAAAACACCCAATGAGGTATGGGAAGAAAATATAAATCTGGCTTAATTAATACTGGAATTTACCATGTTATGAACTCAAGAGAATGAGGCATAATTATAGACCAGATAGGGCTAACACACTTGCTTGCAGTTTAAGGCAAGGTAAGAGAAAAAGAAAATTAGATATTGATAATAATTTACGAGCAGAAATAATAAAGCAGTTAACACAGGGTATTTCACCAGATATAATTTCAGGTAGACGTAAACTATCACGAGATACTGTCAATATTTCTACAGAGAGTATATACCAGTTTATTTATACATCTCCTATAGCACAAAGGCAAAAATTATATTTATCTTTAGCAAGAAAAAGGAAAAATAGGTTGCATCATGGTACAAGAATCAGAAACAAAAGAATTACAATACCAAATCGAGTTTCCATTACTGAAAGACCAGAGATAAATAGAAAGATAGCAGCAATAGGTCATTTAGAAGGTGATTTAACTTTTAACAAAGGTAATCAAAGTCGTAATATAGGCGCTCTTGTGGATATCAGAACACAAAAAGTGTTTCTCACTTTAAACCGTTCAAAAAGAACACAAGATGTGATTGGTAACATGAATAAAAAACTTAAACAATTGTCGCATATAATCAAAAGCATAACGTTAGATAATGGCAAAGAATTTACCAATCATGAACAACTATTGCCAAAATCTGAACGAAAAGTATATTTTTGCAATCCTTATTCTCCATGGCAAAAACCATTGATAGAGAAGATTAACTCAATGGTGCACAGAGTATACTCTAAATCTTTAGATATAAAAAAATTAACAATAAAGCAATTACAAGAAATTGAGGATTTTTTAAATAATTTACCAAGAAAAGTGCTCGGTTATAAAACACCCAATGAGGTATGGGAAGAAAAGGCTCTGTCTCATCAATTGTGTAAATTTCGTGAACCATTAAATTCTACCATCAAATTTGATCATAAAATGAGCCATAGCTTCATTCCAATTGGGGATAGGCATAGACCATTTTTTGGTAATATAATCAATTGTCAGATATAAAACTTTAAATACTGCGTCATCATTTGGAAAGATGCGTTTATTCTTAGTAACTTTTCTCAATTGGCTATTCAGCGATTCTATCGCATTTGTAGTGTAAATAATCTTACGAATCTCCTTTGGATATTGCAAGAAAATTATCAAATTATCCCAATTATTATACCAAGATTTAGCTATATGCGGATATTGCTTACTCCATTTTTGATCAAATGACTCAAGAGCTAATTCTGCTTCTTTTTCAGTAGCAGAAGTATAGATTAGTTTCAAATCCGCTGCTAATTGCTTTCTATCTTTATATGATACATATTTGAGGCTATTCCTGATCTGATGGACAATACAAATTTGATGTTCAGTTTTCGGATATACTGATGCAATAGCATCAGACATACCAGTTAGATTATCACTACAAGCAATTAAGATATCTTTTACTCCTCGATTCTTCATTTCAGTAAAATTACCAAGCCAAAATTTAGCTCCTTCATTCTCACTTATCCATAAGCCTAAAATATCCTTTCTGCCAGATAAATCTATTCCTAAAGCTACATATACTGATTTATTAATAATAAGTTTATCTTGTCTTACTTTCACTACTAAACAGTCAAAATATACTATAGGGTATACTGATTCAAGAGGTCTACTCTGCCAAATCTTGACCTCATCTATTACTTCATCTGTAATCCTGCTGATTAGGCTCTCACTGATCTCAGCTCCATATAATTCTTGCAATTGTGTTTTAATATCAGACACACTCATACCCTTCGCATATAAGGATATTATCTTTTGGTCTAAGCCATCTATTCTTGTTTGTTTCTTTGAGACTATTATAGGTTCAAATTTACCTTGTCTGTCTCTTGGAACATTTAGCTCTATAGTACCATTCTCACTAATCAGATTCTTACTAAAACTACCATTCCTCGCATTCTCAGTTTCAGCTCTATCATACTTGCTATAACCTAAATGTTCTGACATCTCAGCATGCAGTGCTCGCTCTAAAATACCCTTGGTTAATTCCTTAATTAATCCATTCTGACTGGCTTTGTTGCATAAATAAGCTTTTGAATATACTGCCCCTAACCCCGCAATGCTAGCCTAGCCAACAGGCACAGAGATAGGTTTACCAATTTCAAACATTTTGTTTAATAAGTGGCATTTAATAGACATTTCTTTTGTCATATTTTGATCATGTCTTGATAGAAACTTACTACCAAAAGAAGTTTTAAATCGAAAGAACGTGTTCTCTACACGCTCCCTTCTACCATAATTATTCTTTACCCTCCATGCTTGGTATCCTTTGTTTTGTTGATATATAACAGCTGCATCTCTCTCAGTTTTATCCCTAAGCGATTGAACTTTTACTGAAGAGTTTGGGGGTCTAATAACTGGTTTTATCTTCTTCTTTCTCAACAATTGATATGTAGATTCACCGTCATACCCTCGATCTCCCAGAAAATCCTTGGCTCTGACATTAGCTATTAGTAGTCCAATCTGTGATCTATCATCTATAGTATGCTCTGTGGTACTATCGGCAAGTATCATACCTTGATCTTCTATAACGATATGTAGCTTTTTCCATATGCGACGCTTATATTGCTTACCATGCTTATTTTCTAGCCATTCGTTCCCTGTGTAGGCTTGTATCCCTGTACTATCCATTGAAATACAACTAAATTCTTTATCTTGATTTCCATGTAAATACCTAAGATCTAATGACTTCATACGCTTACTTAATGTTGTATAGTCTGGACATCTAATAGATAAACCCGATATTTCAAAGAGCCAGTTTATAAAGCCTTGGGTTTGGCGTAACTTAAGACCGAATAAGCATCTGATCTTCAAACACTGTAATATAGCGTGATCACTATAGCGTCTAGGTCTTCCTCGTTTCATTTCCTCTCTGTAATCAGCATACCAGCCAATCGCCAAATCACTGGCAATCATAAAATCTATGCGACCCCTATTGCGTAAAAAATTATTATATTCTGACCAATTCGTTATTTTATATTTAGAATACTTGCGTGATTTACTAAAAGGGGCTTTCTTCCGAGATCTCATATAATCTGGATTATTTTTTAATTCAGGACATCTTACCAGATTATCACCACTCTTGCTCTACAAATTTTATTTATGCAACAAAGCCGTGCCTGTTGGCTAGGCTAGCATTGCGGGGTTAGGGGCAGTATATTCAAAAGCTTATTTATGCAACAAAGCCATTAATCATAAGGAATAGTTAAAGTTACTATAAAATATATCAGTACTACTTAAACCTAATAGTGTCAAGTTTTATTTTTTATAAAAACACACTATTTTTCATTCTGCGAAAATGATTTTGAAAAGAAATTAACAGTGCTGAGCAAGAACTTATAACGTGCATAACCTCCTCGTCCTGGCTTATTTTCATGTGTTACAAAAAATCGTTTATTCTTTAATTTCAGCAATGTTGATTTAATGGTGTTACTAGGTAGCTGACATGCAGATGAAAATTCATCTATTGTGATACTTTTAGTTATTACATGTTCAGCGTGCTTATCTTCAATATTATTAACTAGGAACTGCATTATTATTTTTTGTGCTCCAAACATTTGTCTAGATTCTTTTTTTAGTTCTTCTTCTGAAAAACTTACTAAACCATCATCTTTTTTATGAAAATCTAATTTCTCTTTACTATCGGTCGTATTATTATGATTTGACAGTTCTGTGTTAGGAGTGTCATCCCATGGACGATAAGTACGCTTCTTAAAGGAATTTTTAGTTTTATTTTTTTCTATTTCTGAGATTAAAGGCATAATGTTAATTATTAAGTATTGTTTTGAAGTTCTAATATTTCTTGGGTTAGGAGATCTATATCCTCTTTTGCTGCACTATTTCTTAGTGATGAAAAAATATTACTATTAGTATACATGCTATTAGGGAAATCTTGACAATTTCTGATAAAGGTATTCAAAACTTTATCTTTAAAAATATCATGATTTAATATGCTGGATAATACCTCAGAAGATAAAGCGGTTCTATTATCAAATTTATTAAGTACAACTTTAAAATCAATGGATTTTTTAAATCTTTGGCTAATAGTCTTAATTTCTTCATACGAAATTTTTAATCCAGACAAGCTAAAGTGTTCTGGAGTAATTGGACATATTACAACATCGGAAGATAATGTGGCAGAGGTTACTGATTGTCCTAACGCTGGTGGACAATCTATTAAAATTAAATCGTATTTATGACGTATTTCACTAAATAAATCATTATATACTCTATCTAATGGGTATTTCTTTAGTATCAAGTAATTATCTAATACAGCATTTTCTATTCTACTTGGGAGAATATCTAAACCAGCGGCAACGGTTTGAATTGTATCATGAAGTGTTGCATTATTACATATAATATCAATCATAACAGGCTTATCTTTAGCATCAACATTAAATGCTTGAGATAGGTTTCCCTGTTGGTCTAAATCAACACATAAAACCCTCGCACCATATAGATTAGACCTGATTGCAAAGGCATGCGTTAAAGAAGTTTTACCAGTACCACCCTTAACAATTTGGAAAGATATTACTTTTTTTGGAAACTGAATATTAAAAAGCTTCTTTGCCGTTGAGTGACCAAAATATATTCTATTTTGTGATTTGAAAGATTCTAGTTTTTTTAGTTTTAGTTTTTTATGAATGAATTGTAGTGATACCCCTAAAAATTTAGCAGAATCAGCAGCAGTCATCCGAATATCTAAGTCATTCATGATATATACCCCATACTCATTATAATATTATATTATAAAAATACTATGACATACATATATAAATAATATATTATTATAATTAATACACCATATATATACTATATTTATAGTATATAATTCTTGACACACTACAATATATTTAATAAAGTAGATATATGAGGTAGCAGAGTGATCTGATAATAAAATAGAAACTACCTTATAAAAAGAAAAACCAGTAAACACTAAAACTTTGGACGGTTGTGTGTTTACTGGTAAATGCAATAACCCATAAATCAATATGAGGTCATATATGAATATAACACACAATGAGTTTATTAGCAATAGAACCAGTCTATTGGCCACTCAAGGATCAAACCAATCACAATACTTAGCCCCCGACTACTGTTTACCTAGCAGTCAAAGTGAAAGCTATTACAGCAGGAAGTATAGCGTTAGCACTAATTTTTCCAATCACAAATTATTAAGAACACGTATCAAGCAAGTAGCTACAGTATCATTGATATTTTTATCAATGGTGACAGGTGAGGTATTTGCAGGAGACAAGAGACCGAAAAGCAAAGCCTCATCAGGTAGGAAGCAAGAGGTTACATTTGAGTCTATTGCCTTAAGCAACAATTTACCTGATGTAGTACCGCAATTGCCATTGCCTGATTTAATACCATCAAATCCGCCCGTGACACCACCACCTCCTCCACCCATGCCGCCATTACCGGACATAGTACCACCTGTAATATTACCCGATATGGTACCAGTCCCTCCAGCACCGCCTATGGCACCTAGCATGCCTGATTTGGTGAGTGATGCTGCTCCTAAAACTAAGCAAAAGTCAGGTTTTATGGCAGCAATGAAGCAGATAGCAAAAGGCAATTTCAAGTTAAAGAAAGTGAAGCAAGAGGCAAAGCCGCAAGTTATTTCTAGCGATGAAGCTGATTTTATGAGTCAGATTTTAGCCAGAAGAGAAGCAATAGCTGGAGAGAAGAATAGCAATAAGTTCAAGAAAGCAGCCAAACAGGTAATAGTATTAACAGCTGAGGAGCAAAAAGCAAGAGAGGCTGAGATATCACAAAAGATAGCAGCAAATAAAGAAAAAGCTGCAACGCTTCGTAAACACAAGGAGAAGGAATGGGCTATTAAGGCTAAGCAGATAGAGGCAGAAGTAGAGATTGAAAAGCAAAGAAAGGCGGCAGAACATGCGAAGGCTATGAGGGAGCAAAAAGCCAAAGAAAATGGTAGTGATAGCAGTACAGTAATTACCGGCATTGATCCAGTACTTCATAACAATATAGTTGCTGATTTAAGACACGAAATTAGCGATCTTAAAGACCAGTTAACACTCAATAGTCATGTAACTGCTGAAGGTATAAATTCTGTAGAATCAGTTAATCCTATTAGAAGTAAAAGATCATTAGAAGATAGTAAAATCTTTGATACTAAGGATCAGTCTACAAGCACAGAAGATGCGAGCTTATTAGAGGCTAGACTATATGATGATAAGCTAGAGAACTGGGAGTTTGAAGAAGATGAAGCAGTTAAGAAATTAGATGAAGTAATAGGTGGATATTCTGATAATGATAGAGGGTATGATGATGAGGCGTTAGAAGATAGTAGCATTGCGAGCAGTATTAGTAGTTCAGATACAAATGTTGTTATCTCTGAAGAAGCGTTACAATCTAAGCCTATTGTATCAGAAATTGTCCAAGACGAATTAGTTAATGTAGAGAAGGAATTACAGTCACAGAAACTAAAGGAAGAGGAAGAAGTAGAAGTAGTAGAAGATATGTTAGAGCAAGATGTAATCACTGATACCGAGGGTAGCACAGTAGAGGCGAATAGTAATACTGTTGGGCATCAGGAGGAACTCACTAAGAGAGCAAAGCTTGCAGCACTAGCAAGAGAGGATTTACGTTTTGGTAGCAAAGCAGTAAGTAAACAAATTAGACATAGATTACTGACAAGAGATATAGGAAAGCTAGTTGCTGTATCTGCAGGCGATGAAGAACAAGATATAGAGCCAAGCTATAGCGTATGGAGTAGTGGCATATTTGGTGCTTCTAAACAAAAAGATAGCAGTAATAATATAGGACATAGTAGCAAAATACATGGAGGTACTATTGGAGGAGAAATTAACGTAAGTAGCGATCTAATGTTTGGAGTTAGTTATAGTAGATTGTCTAGCAAAATTAAGTATCCATCTATACTTGATGCTGGTTCAAACGTCAGCAGAACCGATACAAATATATTCAGTATATATAATGGTACTACTCTTGCTGAAAATACCAATCTTCAACTACTCGCGTCAGTTGCTTTAAGCGGTAAAGCTGCTAAGCATCAAGATATTGTCACGCCCAAATCAAAATTGTTCAGTTTTGAATCACATTTGAATCGCAAAATAACATTTCAAAACCACATCACATTAATTCCGAGCATAGGTTTTAGGTACGAATATGGACGTATTGGTCCGTCAAAAGAACAAATTCTAGATTCATATATTGAACATCATAAAAGAAGCAAGAGTAGCGCTTTAAGTGGAGAGGTAGGGGCAAGAGTATTATTTACGCCTATTAAGTTAAGTCATAATTTTCAATTAGTACCAACAGCGCATATTTCTCTTGAGAAGAGAATTGTAGGAAGAGGTGCAAATTCGGGACAGCTATTAAGTGTAAAAGATATAGGCGAAAGTAGTAGCGTCAGTTTTACCAACAATTTAAATCATGAAAAGCTAAGTACGAATATTGGTGGTGGTTTAATTGCGAGTCACAAGAACATTAGCTTAGAGCTTTTATACGATTTACAGAAGCAAAGAAGATTTAAAAGCCATCAGGGAGTATTAAAACTTAAGGTAAATCTATAGGGAGGTAAGGTATGAAACGAGGGAATTGTATTTATGCCAAGCGTCTTATAGATAAGCTGGTTAGATTTAATACAAGGGCAGAAAGTCAAGGAAAAACTTTGGTGGATATTAAGCAGATTAAAAAGGCTATTTCTTGTGCCAAAAAATATCATGAAGGACAGTTTAGGCATTCAGGAGAGCCTTTTTATAGTCATCCGTTAGAGGTTGCTTATATGGTGTCAGATTATCTGTTTAGAACAGATATTTTAGTAACTGCGATACTGCATGACACATTAGAAGATACGGACCTTACTTATGATAAAATAGCAGCAATATTTGGCAGCAATATAGCAGGTAACGTGGAGTATTTAACAAGGATTAAGGAGGATGACGAAAAAATAAGCAGTGGCGTGATGGTCGTAAATCTACGCATCAGTGGTAAAGATGAAATATTAATGATTAAGATATTCGATCGCTTGGATAATCTACGAACTATCTACTATAAGCCGCAGCCAAAAATTACTAAAACAATAAAAGAAACACAGGAGTATTTTATTCCTGCAGCTAGTTATTTGAGGTTATGTGCGGTGCATGGAGAATTATCGTATATCTGCAGTAGTTATTAATTAAAACAATAGAAAAGAGTAGGAATATCATGAGAGAGAGAAATGAATTTGAGAAACATCAAGCGGCAAAGAAATACTATGATGCAGGGCAGGCTTTAGCCTTGCGTGGAAGATATGAAGAGGCAATTGAGTGCTATAATAAATCGCAGGAGTTAGAGCCTAATAATTTAGATATGTTAAAGGCAAAAATGATTAGTGCATTCCAGCTTGGAAGATTAGAGGACGCACTTAAAGTGTTTGATAATGCGATAGATATATACAAAAGTGATGTTTACGGCGATACCTACGGGTGGACCAAGTACATCATTAGGCAAATGGAACTCATAAGAGAAGACGAAGCAATAAGGTACAACAATGATGGTTGTAGCTTGAGTAGTAGTAGGCAGTATGAAGAGGCACTTGAGGAACATAATAAGGCAGTAAGATTAGATCCATATAATGGATATTTTTTAAAAGAAAAAGCTAATGTTTTAGTAAAACTGCAAAGATTGGAGGAAGCAATTGAAGTATTGAATGAGGTGATAGAAATAGAGCCGAATGATGCACAATCATACAATAGCAAAGGTTATGTTTTAGCAGAGTTTGGAAGGTATGAAGAGGCGATTGAATGCTACGATAAAGCAATAATCTTAAATCCTGAATATGCTGATGCTTACAATAATAAAGGAAATAGTTTAAGTGATCTTGGAAGATATGAAGAGGCAATTAAAGCGTATAATAAAGCAATAGAGTTTAATCTTGATGATGCTGACATCTATAACAACAAAGGTAGTAGTTTATTTAAACTTGGGGAATATGAAGAAGCAATTAAAGCGTATAATAAGTCGATAGAATTAAAGCCGAATGATGCTTGTAATTACTACAACAAAGGAATTAGTCTATACAATATTGAGACATATGAGGAGTCAATAATATCTTATGAAAAAGCTATCGAGTTAAATCCTGATGATGCTGATGCTTACAATAATAAAGGAAATAGCTTGAGTGCTCTTGGAAGATATGAAGAAGCAATTAAAGCGTATAATAAAGCAATAGAGTTAAATCCTGATTTTGCAGTAGCAATTAATAACAGAACTATTGTCATTGAAAAGCTCGGGAGTGCAGGCGATGCAACACGAGATTAGTATTAAGCTTGAGCATTTTAGGTATGAAGCCGCTATTAGAGATTGTGATAAATCTAAACAGCTAGAGCCTAATGATGCTGGCTACTACAATCAAGCTATTTGCCTCCTATATCTTGGAAGATATGAAGAGGCAATTAACAATTTGAATAAGGCTATAGAGCTAAATCCTAATGCGGCATCAAGATACTACCACAAAGGTCAGTGTCTATATCGACTTAAAAGATTAGAGGAGGCAATTGAGGCTTACGACGATGCAATAAGCTTAAGACCTCGTGACGCAAAAGCCCATAATAATAAAGGCAAGTGTCTGTATGAGATTGGAAGACTTGCGGAGTCAAGGATTGCTTTAGAAAAAGCGGTTAAATTACGTCCTTATTATGGTATAGCAAAACATAATAGAAATATCCTTAACCGCAAGCTTGGAAGGTAATATAGAGCAAGAGTAGTGCTTTAAGTATTAATTGATAAAAAGAGAGTTTTGTAGTTTTTTTATTTACAGATATAGCGGGGGAGTATGAGGGGGCTAGCATAGCCCCTCTCATATACTTTAAAACAACCAACCAACAAACAAAAAGGAGAAAAGAAATGTTTAGAATAGCAAGAACAGTAAAACAAATATTTAATGCGGCAAGAAATATACAGCAGGTGGCATCTGCAAGCATTAACAGTATGGTTAAGTATTGCACGCAAAGTAAAGGATATATAGAGGATGCAAGTGATGAGTTCACTTTTGAGTCTTTTACAAAGATACTGCCTAATCAGTCAGCAGCTAAAGAGCAAATTAAGGCATCTGCTCCAATTTTTCAGAGCGTCGCTAAACTAGGATCTATAAGTTATTATAAAATTCTAGATTCAGCAGAGGTTAGAAAACTCATATATGTAAGATTTGCGGATGAGATAGGAGCGAGGCAAAAGAATGATGAAGATACCAAGAGCCATAAGATCAATGAGCATATAGAAACTTTTACCACTTACAATATTGCAGATGAGTTTAATGTATTAAAGAGCCAAGGTTATGATTTTGCGGTGGCTAGACAAGCAATACAAAATCAAAACGTTAGCAAGACTTTAAGTGAACGTATGAAAGGGTTAGTGGTATCTGGCTACATGTCAAATTACGGTGGCGAGTCAGGTTTAAGAGCAGAAGTCGAAAAACTAATGCACAAGAAAGAATACGTCATGCAAGAATTAAGCTTAAGGGTATCGGAGTTACCAGCTTGTGAGGTCGAGTTTGATCAAGTGAAGCAGGTAGATATTTTAGGAGACCACTAAACCTTACTGTAGGTTTATGGGTTTTAACCCGTTTATAAGCATAAATAATATTTTTAATGAATTGGATTTAAGAAAATGCAAAACAATCATAATACTGACGAACAAAGTACAGCTGAGTTATTAGAAGAATTTGAAAAGAAATATAATTATCGAGGTAGTAAAGAGGTAAATCTTACTAAGATGCAAAATAGTGATACTGGCATGCAAGAGCAAGTAACAGAAGAGACTGCCGCACAAGATAGCGTATCATTTGGTACGAGTGGAGTAGGAATCAGTTTAGATTCTGAAGGAGTAGATCCAATTACGGAAAGCATACGCCAAGAGATACTGCAGAAGCAGAGAGAACAATTACGGTTATTTTTCAGTACAATGCATCCTGAGTTAGAGGAGCATACTTTAGATGATGAGAGATTTAAGAAGTTTTTGATGCATCTTAACAATGAGCAACGCACGCTTGTAAGTAGTGCACTTGAAAACGAGCAAGTAAAAGCTGCAATGGAGGAAATAGAGCTAGTAGGCTACAAGAATATTCACACAAGATTTAGTAGCTCTAATTATCTTGGAGGCTTTAAGCCTATGGATTGGAGCGGATTTGCTGAGCTAAGTACTAGGTCACAGATAGTTTATAACGGTGTTGGAGATGAGATCTGCACCTTAAAGGAGCAAACACACAAAACAAGTCCGCTAACGATCAGCAAGCAAGATGGGAGCACTACTATAGTGAATGCTTATAGAACTATAGATTTTCCAGTAGAGCTGCACGAACCAGCAAGTGGCACTATGCATTTATCTTTGGTTGCAAAAGATAAAGATGGGCAAGCTCCATCAGTTACAAAGGCAGTATATTTTACAGCACATTATGAAGCAACACCAAAGCCAAATGGAGTACCAAAGCTTAAAGAGGTCAGTAGTCCGCAGCCACTTCAGTTTTTAGGTAGCAGTATCGACTCTGTAGGATATATAGAGCATGGCGGGGAAATTTACACCTTGCCAGTAACGAAAGGCAAATATGAAGAGATGATGAAGGAGGTAGCAAGAAATAAAGGTCAAGCTGTAGATTTATCATTAGAAGTAGAGCCGCAAGCACAAGATTTGATTGGAGTAGCATCAGGAGTATTAGAGACGAGATCAGATAAGGAGTTAAATGGTATTGTTGATTCGAAAGAAGAGCAAATTAAGCACCATGAAGCACAGATTGCAAGATACAAAAAGATATTAGAAGAGCATATAGAGCCGGCACTTGAATGCCGAGACCAGGAAAGAGAGCAAATACTGCTATTAACTAAGAAATGTCTAACTGAGCCAAAGTACAAAGAGTTTGAGTCATATATCAAGAAAACAGCAGAGCAACATATTGAGTTGCACCACGAGGCATATTTAAAAGAAGCAGATGGAGGCAAATCCTTAAAAGAACTTACTGAAATCATGAACAATATAGGTTACGAAGGTTTTACATCAGAGAACAGTAAGGATAGTTCTAAGTCTACAGTAGGCAAAATTAAAGATGTACTAAAAGCAGGTGGCAAATTGGGGTTCAATATTGTGTTAGAAAGCTTGAAAGCTGGAGGGGTTGAGAATTATGTAAAGCAGAGAGCTATAGAAGAGTCAAAGAAAGTAGGAAGCTACGTTGCAAACAGTATAGCTGATAGAATTAGAGCTACTTTGTCGGGCAAATCTACAGCCTTGGGTAATAATAGTGTTGCTGCTGAACCTTGCAAGTCGTATGTGGCGGGTATTAATCAAGGGGCGTCTAAATCTTCAGGAATATTGCGATGATACTACAAGACTTACGCTATGTTATAACAAATATGCTCGAAACCCTTATTACAAAGCTATGTTTTTACAGTGGATCACTGCATAAAATCCCTTAATTCATAGGCATTACATCAAACATAGCGTAAGTTTTGACTAATAAACCACGCGAGTATCCGTAATATTTAACAAGATTAAGAATTTAGTAGTAATATGCTCAAAATACATAAATGCAAAATACTTTTTGCTCCATTCGTAAAATTAAAGCAATGCATGCCATATATGGTATTTGTAGCTATTTTTTTCATTTATAATATATGTGTATATTTTTATTTGGAGCGTCTCGATAAAACAAGAGATCAATTATTAATGAAAAATATGATGCATACTATTAATATAGGCTCTGTCTCATCAATTGTGTAAATTTCGTGAACCATTAAATTCTACCATCAAATTTGATCATAAAATGAGCCATAGCTTCATTCCAATTGGGGATAGGCATAGACCATTTTTTGGTAATATAATCAATTGTCAGATATAAAGTCTATCCGCCAAAAACACTTCAAATCCTGATCATTTGTAATGGGATAGAGTTTTGACAACAAATTGCTAAGATTTTCAATAAAAATTAATAAGTTATGTTCAGGAGTTTCGCACTTAGCAAAATTGTGTATTAGTTAGAAGCCATTTAATGTTGTTCTGAATTGATGTTTTTATAACTTCCCAAGTTTGTTGATGGCTCTGTCTCATCAATTGTGTAAATTTCGTGAACCATTAAATTCTACCATCAAATTTGATCATAAAATGAGCCATAGCTTCATTCCAATTGGGGATAGGCATAGACCATTTTTTGGTAATATAATCAATTGTCAGATATAAAACCTTAAATACTGCGTCATCATTTGGAAAGATGCGTTTATTCTTAGTAACTTTTCTCAATTGGCTATTCAGCGATTCTATCGCATTTGTAGTGTAAATAATCTTACGAATCTCCTTTGGATATTGCAAGAAAATTATCAAATTATCCCAATTATTATACCAAGATTTAGCTATATGCGGATATTGCTTACTCCATTTTTGATCAAATGACTCAAGAGCTAATTCTGCTTCTTTTTCAGTAGCAGAAGTATAGATTAGTTTCAAATCCGCTGCTAATTGCTTTCTATCTTTATATGATACATATTTGAGGCTATTCCTGATCTGATGGACAATACAAATTTGATGTTCAGTTTTCGGATATACTGATGCAATAGCATCAGACATACCAGTTAGATTATCACTACAAGCAATTAAGATATCTTTTACTCCTCGATTCTTCATTTCAGTAAAATTACCGAGCCAAAATTTAGCTCCTTCATTCTCACTTATCCATAAGCCTAAAATATCCTTTCTGCCAGATAAATCTATTCCTAAAGCTACATATACTGATTTATTAATAATAAGTTTATCTTGTCTTACTTTCACTACTAAACAGTCAAAATATACTATAGGGTATACTGATTCAAGAGGTCTACTCTGCCAAATCTTGACCTCATCTATTACTTCATCTGTAATCCTGCTGATTAGGCTCTCACTGATCTCAGCTCCATATAATTCTTGCAATTGTGTTTTAATATCAGACACACTCATACCCTTCGCATATAAGGATATTATCTTTTGGTCTAAGCCATCTATTCTTGTTTGTTTCTTTGAGACTATTATAGGTTCAAATTTACCTTGTCTGTCTCTTGGAACATTTAGCTCTATAGTACCATTCTCACTAATCAGATTCTTACTAAAACTACCATTCCTCGCATTCTCAGTTTCAGCTCTATCATACTTGCTATAACCTAAATGTTCTGACATCTCAGCATGCAGTGCTCGCTCTAAAATACCCTTGGTTAATTCCTTAATTAATCCATTCTGACTTAGTACTGTTTTTAAATCTACTCCACCTTCTATCAGCAAATCTATTGCTTCATTTATTTTTTTATTCTTCTCTATTTGCATTTCTGTTACCTATATTTTTAATTACTTCTAATATAGGCTCAACAAAAATTTACACAATCATTGCAAAAGACTCTTGTTGATATAAAGTAATGTTTTCATTTATCCTCCTTTTGTTCATATCAAGCCAGGCCAATACAGCAAGGCAAATATGATTTCTTTGAGCTCGACCCGTGCGTGCCTGACAGCATTCAATACCACAAGTTTGTTTCAATTCTCGATGATAAACTTCTATAGACCAACGCGCCTTAACAATTTTCTCTATTTGCTCACGTGTAGGATTCTCTAAATTAGTTGTTATGTAATCAATGCGACCATTTTTTGCCACAAACTTAAATACCGTAACCCAACCGTATCCACGTAGGTGAATTTTTAGCCCTTCATCGGGAATCTCTAAAGTTTCCAAGCTAACATTACGATTAACTTTTCTATTTTTTCTTAGGTTGGTAACCCATATCCAACCTAAATTACGTATATGTTTTAAATTATCCAAACCACTATACCAAGCATCCATAACTATAGCATCAGGCTTGATACCTCTTTCTTTAGCTAAAGTAAGCATATCACAAAAATGCTCGTTCTTTGTTGGTAAATTCCAGTATTAATTAAGCCAGATTTATATTTTCTTCCCATACCTCATTGGGTGTTTTATAACCGAGCACTTTTCTTGGTAAATTATTTAAAAAATCCTCAATTTCTTGTAATTGCTTTATTGTTAATTTTTTTATATCTAAAGATTTAGAGTATACTCTGTGCACCATTGAGTTAATCTTCTCTATCAATGGTTTTTGCCATGGAGAATAAGGATTGCAAAAATATACTTTTCGTTCAGATTTTGGCAATAGTTGTTCATGATTGGTAAATTCTTTGCCATTATCTAACGTTATGCTTTTGATTATATGCGACAATTGTTTAAGTTTTTTATTCATGTTACCAATCACATCTTGTGTTCTTTTTGAACGGTTTAAAGTGAGAAACACTTTTTGTGTTCTGATATCCACAAGAGCGCCTATATTACGACTTTGATTACCTTTGTTAAAAGTTAAATCACCTTCTAAATGACCTATTGCTGCTATCTTTCTATTTATCTCTGGTCTTTCAGTAATGGAAACTCGATTTGGTATTGTAATTCTTTTGTTTCTGATTCTTGTACCATGATGCAACCTATTTTTCCTTTTTCTTGCTAAAGATAAATATAATTTTTGCCTTTGTGCTATAGGAGATGTATAAATAAGCTGGTATATACTCTCTGTAGAAATATTGACAGTATCTCGTGATAGTTTACGTCTACCTGAAATTATATCTGGTGAAATACCCTGTGTTAACTGCTTTATTATTTCTGCTCGTAAATTATTATCAATATCTAATTTTCTTTTTCTCTTACCTTGCCTTAAACTGCAAGCAAGTGTGTTAGCCCTATCTGGTCTATAATTATGCCTCATTCTCTTGAGTTCATAACATATAGTGCTTTTATCACGGCCAATCTTTGTCCCTATATATCGCGAGCTATAACCACTCTTATTCATTTCGTATATTTTAAATCTTTCATCTATCGTTAAATGAGCCATGATATATCTATATTTAAATGATGCTCCTCGCAGCAGAGCTACGAGGTATCTAAAAAAGTTTTAGTTGTTTCTTATGATATCACGAAGCAGAGCTTCGGGGAATTAAACCCTGAGAGATTAAAAATTGATTATATCTGGCTTAATTAATTATAGAACTTTCCTAACGATCTTCTATGTGCTCACAAATTTTACACAAATAATCATCTAGTTCTTGATTGAATATTACTCTTCTATACTTTGCCGGCGTTACTAAATGATATATTAGTACTGTGACATTATGACTCTTATGTATATAACTGCTTTCTTCCATTCAAGTAGTATATCACGAAGCAGAGCTTCGGGGAATTAAACCCTGAGAGATTAAAAAAATCTATCATAACTCAACATTAATCTCCTTTAAACCCTTTATCTATAAGCTTTCTATCTATCCCTTATCCTAAATTAGCGTTACAAAACTTCTTGCAAATGTTGTTGCATAATAAAGCTATCGCGTATATACTTTACGGGACAAATTAAATCCGCTAAAATTCTGCATGGTAAATAGTAATTTTTATAGGAATCTGGGACCAAGAAAGCTAACGGCAATTGCAGATTTCCTACAAGATTTTATAAAAGCTCCTAAAATTCATGAAGATGTAGCTATTCATGATATTAAAATTTTACAAGAAGCTTCTTCTAATGATATTAGCTTTTTAAGTAATATTAAATATTCTCGATTTTTAAAAAATACTAAAGCTGTAGCTTGTATCGTGCCAAAAGACTTTACTGGAGAAGTAAATCCCAATACTGTCTTATTGCGTGCTGAAAATTCATATTTTGCTTACGGCAAGCTAATAGATTTTTTCTATGCTCCGGTAAAATCGTATCCTACTAAAATAATGAAATCAGCTTATGTTGCAGAATCAGCAACTATAGGTAAAAATTGTTATATAGGTCATAATGCAGTTATTGAGGATAATGTTGTTATAGGTGATGATAGTATAATAGAAGCAGGCAGCTTTATAGGTACAGGAGTGGTTATTGGCAGAAATGCTAGAATCGAATCTAATGTATCAATAAATTATTCTGTTATAGGGGATGATGTTGTAATACTTTCAGGAGCAAAAATCGGACAAGACGGGTTTGGCTTTTCTACTGAAAAAGGTATGCATCATAAAATATTTCATACTGGAATTATTAAAATCGGTAATAATGTTGAAATCGGTGCTAACACTACTATTGATAGGGGATCACTGCAAGATACTATAATAGAAGATTTATGCCGTATAGATAATTTAGTGCAGATCGGGCATAGCGTCAAAATAGGTAAAGGCTCAATTATTGTAGCACAAGCAGGTATAGCTGGAAGTAGCGTAATTGGTAAATATTGTGCTCTTGGGGGGCAAGTGGGAGTCGCCGGACATCTAAATATAGGTGATGGAGCTCAAGTAGCAGCACAAGGCGGTGTAGCACAAAATATAGAAGCGGGTAAAATTGTTGGCGGTAGTCCAGCTGTACCTATTATGGATTGGCACAGACAATCTATTATTATGAAACAATTAATCTCTCAGGGTTTAATTCCCCGAAGCTCTGCTTCGTGATATCATAAGAAACAACTAAAACTTTTTTAGATACCTCGTAGCTCTGCTGCGAGGAGCATCATTAAATAAGAGATCTAAATAAATGACTATCAATATTACCGAAATTATGGATTTGATACCTCATCGTTATCCGTTTTTATTAGTGGATAAAGTAGTTGAAATTGATCCTAATAAATCAATAACTGGCATTAAAAATGTTACTGTTAATGAACCGCAGTTTACAGGACATTTTCCAGCAAGACCTGTCATGCCTGGAGTTTTAATGGTTGAAGCTATGGCACAGCTTGCAGCTATATTAGTTGCTAAATCTCTCGGCTCTACTAAAAATAAAGAAGTGTTTTTAATGGCTATCGAGAACTCAAAATTTCGTAGAGTTGTTCAGCCAGGGGATACAATGCATATTCATGCTACTATTGATCAGCAAAGAGCTAATGTATGGAAGTTTTCAAGCACAGTTAAAGTTGATGGTGAAATGGCAGCGGAGAGTAAATTTACCGCAATGATAAAAGATAAATCTTAAGGGTATAGTAGTGTCAAATTCTAATATACATCCAACTAGTATAATTGCTGAAGGTGCAAAACTTGGTAAGAACGTAAAAGTTGGTCCATATTGTATTATTGGTCCAGAAGTAGTACTGCATGATAATGTAGAACTAAAGTCTCACGTAGTTATTGAGGGGATTACTGAAATCTGCGAAAGTACAGTAATTTATCCGTTTGCGTCTATCGGTCAACCTCCGCAAATCTTAAAATATAATAATGAGCGGTCAAATACGATAATCGGTTCTAACAATATTATTAGAGAATATGTTACAGTACAGGCAGGAAGCCAAGGCGGCGGAATGATTACAAGGATAGGAAATAATAATTTATTTATGGTTGGCGTTCATATCGGTCATGATTGCAAAATCGGTAATAATGTAGTGTTTGCTAATTATGTAAGCCTAGCTGGGCATATAGAAGTGGAAGACTATGTCATAATTGGTGGCTTATCGGCAGTTCATCAATATGCAAGAATTGGTAAACACTCAATGATTGGCGGCTTATCACCAGTTGGAGCTGATGTAATCCCTTTTGGTCTTGCAAGCGGCAAACGTGCAGTTCTTGAGGGGCTAAACTTAGTCGGCATGAATAGGAAAGGGTTTGATAAAGCAGAGTCTTTAAACGCTTTAAAAATAGTTCAAGAAATCTTTTTAGGTGAAGGTAATTTCGCTGATAGAATTAAGCAAGCTCAAGAGAAATATAAAAACAATTCTATAGTAATGCAAATTATTGATTTCCTTGAGCAGGGCAGTAATAGATCATTTTGTTCTTTTGAGAAGTAATTTTACTATAGTGGTTACTTCTCATAAATGAAAAATTGGCTCTGTCTCATCAATTGTGTAAATTTCGTGAACCATTAAATTCTACCATCAAATTTGATCATAAAATGAGCCATAGCTTCATTCCAATTGGGGATAGGCATAGACCATTTTTTGGTAATATAATCAATTGTCAGATATAAAACCTTAAATACTGCGTCATCATTTGGAAAGATGCGTTTATTCTTAGTAACTTTTCTCAATGGCTTTGTTGCATAAATAACGCCAATTTAGGATAAGAGAAGTTGTTCTGGAGCTAAAGCATCAAGTTTTATACGAGATTTAGTGATAGCATAAGAAGTAACAGGTAAATTCCAGTATTAATTAAGCCAGATTTATATTTTCTTCCCATACCTCATTGGGTGTTTTATAACCGAGCACTTTTCTTGGTAAATTATTTAAAAAATCCTCAATTTCTTGTAATTGCTTTATTGTTAATTTTTTTATATCTAAAGATTTAGAGTATACTCTGTGCACCATTGAGTTAATCTTCTCTATCAATGGTTTTTGCCATGGAGAATAAGGATTGCAAAAATATACTTTTCGTTCAGATTTTGGCAATAGTTGTTCATGATTGGTAAATTCTTTGCCATTATCTAACGTTATGCTTTTGATTATATGCGACAATTGTTTAACTGAAGTTTTGACAAAAAATTTTTATTAAAAAAAGTGGCGAGTGTATCAATCTATAATTTGTATTATATATCCAATAATTTACTTTAAATTGTAGAAATATCGCTTTTAAGCTGATAAAAGCACTAAATATTTAACTTTAAATATAAATTTTTACTTTAGTTAGAAAAATTAGAATTTTTGTCAAAACTTCAGGTTTAAGTTTTTTATTCATGTTACCAATCACATCTTGTGTTCTTTTTGAACGGTTTAAAGTGAGAAACACTTTTTGTGTTCTGATATCCACAAGAGCGCCTATATTACGACTTTGATTACCTTTGTTAAAAGTTAAATCACCTTCTAAATGACCTATTGCTGCTATCTTTCTATTTATCTCTGGTCTTTCAGTAATGGAAACTCGATTTGGTATTGTAATTCTTTTGTTTCTGATTCTTGTACCATGATGCAACCTATTTTTCCTTTTTCTTGCTAAAGATAAATATAATTTTTGCCTTTGTGCTATGTATAAATAAACTGGTATATACTCTCTGTAGAAATATTGACAGTATCTCGTGATAGTTTACGTCTACCTGAAATTATATCTGGTGAAATACCCTGTGTTAACTGCTTTATTATTTCTGCTCGTAAATTATTATCAATATCTAATTTTCTTTTTCTCTTACCTTGCCTTAAACTGCAAGCAAGTGTGTTAGCCCTATCTGGTCCGTCCGCCAAAACTCTAAAAGCCTTATAGGCAATAGGGTTTTAAGGCAAAAATGCATAGTAAAATCCATAAGAAAATGAAAGGTTTTATATCAAAAGCTTATGGAAATACAAAAAAATGACAATAAAAAAATGAATGCATTTTGGGAAATAGTGTGGTTTTTAATACAAAAATTTAAAATCAGCCCTCAAAATTAGAGTAATTTGCTCTAAAATCGCACTATTTTTGGAAATTAGTGACACAAGTGATATTTTTTAGAGTTTTGGCGGAGGGACTATCTGGTCTATAATTATGCCTCATTCTCTTGAGTTCATAACATATAGTGCTTTTATCACGGCCAATCTTTGTCCCTATATATCGCGAGCTATAACCACTCTTATTCATTTCGTATATTTTAAATCTTTCATCTATCGTTAAATGAGCCATGATATATCTACAGGAGTTTCGCACTTAGCAAATAATATGCTAATCTAGAGAAAAATAGTTTTAGATAAAAATGACAAGATCAAAATGTAGCAAAGATTTATATAAATCATTCTTACAAGCAAGTAGTGTAAGATATACTAGCAAAGCATTATCTGAAGTAAGTCCATTAGATCTATCGCACGATAGTGCAAGTCGATGGTTAAAGAGTAAGGATTTTCGCCCTAGCGAAATCTATAGCAAAGTGTCAAAATATATTGATCTGGAAGATCCTTGTTTATTAGTAGGAGATGACACCTTATTGTCAAAGCAATACAGTAAGAGGATCGAGCTTGTAAATTATCAATATTCTGGGGCTGTACATGATGTTATACCTGGTATAGGAATGGTAAACTTACTGCATTACAATACTCAAATTGATCAATCTACTCCTGTAGATTATAGAATATATGATAAAGAAACTGATGGTAAAACAAAGAACGAGCATTTTTGTGATATGCTTACTTTAGCTAAAGAAAGAGGTATCAAGCCTGATGCTATAGTTATGGATGCTTGGTATAGTGGTTTGGATAATTTAAAACATATACGTAATTTAGGTTGGATATGGGTTACCAACCTAAGAAAAAATAGAAAAGTTAATCGTAATGTTAGCTTGGAAACTTTAGAGATTCCCGATGAAGGGCTAAAAATTCACCTACGTGGATACGGTTGGGTTACGGTATTTAAGTTTGTGGCAAAAAATGGTCGCATTGATTACATAACAACTAATTTAGAGAATCCTACACGTGAGCAAATAGAGAAAATTGTTAAGGCGCGTTGGTCTATAGAAGTTTATCATCGAGAATTGAAACAAACTTGTGGTATTGAATGCTGTCAGGCACGCACGGGTCGAGCTCAAAGAAATCATATTTGCCTTGCTGTATTGGCCTGGCTTGATATGAACAAAAGGAGGATAAATGAAAACATTACTTTATATCAACAAACTTGGGAAGTTATAAAAACATCAATTCAGAACAACATTAAATGGCTTCTAACTAATACACAATTTTGCTAAGTGCGAAACTCCTGATCTATATTTAAATGATGCTCCTCGCAGCAGAGCTACGAGGTATCTAAAAAAGTTTTAGTTGTTTCTTATGATATCACGAAGCAGAGCTTCGGGGAATTAAACCCTGAGAGATTAAAAATTGATTATATCTGGCTTAATTAATTATAGAACTTTCCACACAAGCTAGAATATGCACCAAGAAATTAACAGGAGATCTATGCCTTGTATGCTCTAGGTTCATTCTATTTTTTAGTATACTAAACAACCCTCAGCTATAAGCTGAGGGGTTATAAAGTGGAATCGATTAGAAATCGATCATCATTTACTGGCTCACCTTCTTGTTCATCAATATACTGCTGTATCATTTCGTCAGTAATATTACCTGAACTCACCGCCATATATCCTCTAGCCCAAAAATGATTACCCCAAAATTGTTTCCTTAAATGAGCAAATTCTTGCAATAATATTCTTGAGCTACTCCCTTTTAGATATTGTACAAGCTTACTTAAAGCCACTTGAGGACGGTATGAAATAAATATATGAACATGATCACAAGATACTTTACCTGAAATTATATATGCTTCATGTTCCATGCAAATTTGCCTTAATAAATCCCTGACTCTCTCAGCTACTTTTCCTACCAATGCTCTTTTTCTATACTTTGGTATCCATATAATATGTACTTTTAAATCATACTGGCTATGACTATTTTTTCTATAACTTCTCATATCTTTTTATAAATTCGTTGCTAAAGCAACTTCATTATATCTTCCCTTCGCCTGAAGGCGAGGGATTTTTTATCCCCGTAGGGGGACATTAAATACTGATTCAATTAATGATCGTTTACGTAACATAGCTTTATCTTCTAATTCTAGTAAATAATTCTTCATATCCTTGCGAATATTAGTTATCATTCTTAAATTTCTAGAATAGAGTTTAAACCATAACTCTTTACAAATATATGCTTTATCACCAAATACCTTACCTGTTATCTTCTGAGTTATAGATTCAAGAACAGATAAATCAGCTCTATTTGCTTTTGTTATTTTAACAGCTATAATCTCTGCTTTATGCTTAATGATTAAATGTAATTTAAATCGAGTCTTTTGCAATGATTGTGTAAATTTTTGTTGAGCCTATATTAGAAGTAATTAAAAATATAGGTAACAGAAATGCAAATAGAGAAGAATAAAAAAATAAATGAAGCAATAGATGGAAAGTTCTATAATTAATCTCTCAGGGTTTAATTCCCCGAAGCTCTGCTTCGTGATATCATAAGAAACAACTAAAACTTTTTTAGATACCTCGTAGCTCTGCTGCGAGGAGCATCATTTAAATATAGATATATCATGGCTCATTTAACGATAGATGAAAGATTTAAAATATACGAAATGAATAAGAGTGGTTATAGCTCGCGATATATAGGGACAAAGATTGGCCGTGATAAAAGCACTATATGTTATGAACTCAAGAGAATGAGGCATAATTATAGACCAGATAGGGCTAACACACTTGCTTGCAGTTTAAGGCAAGGTAAGAGAAAAAGAAAATTAGATATTGATAATAATTTACGAGCAGAAATAATAAAGCAGTTAACACAGGGTATTTCACCAGATATAATTTCAGGTAGACGTAAACTATCACGAGATACTGTCAATATTTCTACAGAGAGTATATACCAGTTTATTTATACATCTCCTATAGCACAAAGGCAAAAATTATATTTATCTTTAGCAAGAAAAAGGAAAAATAGGTTGCATCATGGTACAAGAATCAGAAACAAAAGAATTACAATACCAAATCGAGTTTCCATTACTGAAAGACCAGAGATAAATAGAAAGATAGCAGCAATAGGTCATTTAGAAGGTGATTTAACTTTTAACAAAGGTAATCAAAGTCGTAATATAGGCGCTCTTGTGGATATCAGAACACAAAAAGTGTTTCTCACTTTAAACCGTTCAAAAAGAACACAAGATGTGATTGGTAACATGAATAAAAAACTTAAACAATTGTCGCATATAATCAAAAGCATAACGTTAGATAATGGCAAAGAATTTACCAATCATGAACAACTATTGCCAAAATCTGAACGAAAAGTATATTTTTGCAATCCTTATTCTCCATGGCAAAAACCATTGATAGAGAAGATTAACTCAATGGTGCACAGAGTATACTCTAAATCTTTAGATATAAAAAAATTAACAATAAAGCAATTACAAGAAATTGAGGATTTTTTAAATAATTTACCAAGAAAAGTGCTCGGTTATAAAACACCCAATGAGGTATGGGAAGAAAATATAAATCTGGCTTAATTAATACTGGAATTTACCTTGGACTAAATCTGGCTCAACAAAGCAAGTGTATGTGCCTAATGTGAATGAGGTTTGGAGTGGTGACATTACTTACATTAGAACTAATGGTGGCTTTATGTATATGGCAGCTATTATAGATTGGCATAGCAAGGCCATATTGAGCTATAAACTGTCAAATTCTATGGATGCATCTCTTGTAACTGATGTCTTGAAACAAGCTCTCAGTAAGTATAACGCTCCACAGATATTTAATAGTGATCAAGGTAGCCAATATACCAGTTATGACCACATAAATATTCTCAAGGAGCATGATATCCAAATTTCAATGAATGGCAAAGGTAGAAGTATTGATAATATAGTAATAGAAAGGTTTTTTAGAACTTTAAAATATAATTGTATCTTTATTAATGATTTTAACAATGTTAAAGAGTTAAAAGAGGGGATTGATCATTATCTGAATAAATATAATTATCACAGATTTCATTCAAGTATTGGTTATAAAAAGCCTATGAATGTATATCTGAATTATATGCAAAATTATCAGCAAATTGCTGCCTGATAATCGAAAAATTAGGAAAACATACTACTCATTTTTTTGTCTTGATTTTTCATGTATGGACCTCCTGTAGAATGCAAGAAAAAAATAACATCAATAATAAAAACAAACAAATGCAGTCATGTATCCGGCTTATAGCTGATAAATCAACCTAATTTATTCTACAGCCCTGATGGAATTCGCTGGCTTACAAACTATATACTTATCAGTCCATCGGCTTCTAAAAGAGCCACTGAAAAACGCAGTTTTTTTGTAAGCTAAGGTTTGTCTTATTTACCATCAATATTAATTATCTCAAGCATATTTCGGGTTGGAATCTCTTACATATTGTTTTGCTTTTACCTATTCATTATATAAATCACCATTTATTTTACTTATAAGTGCTATGCTACACACTCTTTAGCTACAAACTTTACTCTCTACATAATCATCTCCTGATCTTAGTACAGCAAACACCACTCTTGCCAACTTATTAGCTATGGCAACTGTCGTTTTATTATGGCTACTTCGCTCAGATAAATTAAACATCCATTTCGTAAATTGGCTAAAATCTTTTTTAGATTTCTGTTCTTCCGATGTAAATCTTATCTTGGCATTTAGTACAGCTCTAGCCCCTTGAATTAATAAAGTGCGTAAGTATACATCACCTCGCTTGCTAATTCCCAGCAGCTTATCCTTCCCACCACTTGAATGTTGTCTTGGCACTAATCCTAGCCATGCCGATAATTGCCTGCCATTCTCAAAACTTGTAGCATTACCTATTGATGCTATTAAAGCAGTAGCAGTAATTAAACCAAGACCAGGTATAGCTCTTAATCGTTGATATTGAGTTAGGTTACTTGCTATCATTGTTAATCGTTTTTCTATCTCTTTTATTTTTCTGTTATTATCTAAGAATTCTTCTTTTAGTTCACTAAATGTTTGATAACTTAACTGGCTTAATTTCCCTGCATCTAAAATCTCAATTAATTTTGTGATAACCTTATTAATGCCTTGAGGAACAATAAAACCAAACTCATGTAGTAGCCCCCTAATTTCATTAGCAAGTGCTGTACGATTTTTTACCAATCTCTCTCTTACCCTATGTATTGATAAAATTTCTTGTTGCTCTATAGTTTTAATTGCAACAAATCTCATATTAGGTCTTGTCACGGCTTCACATATCGCTTCAGCATCTGCTTGATCATTTTTATTAGTTTTAACATATGGTTTGACAAATTGCGGTGCCATTAGTTTTACTTCATGCCCTAATTTAGTTATTTCTCTTGCCCAATAACTAGAACCACCACAAGCTTCCATCCCTACTAAACATTGTGGTAAATTAGCCATAAATGTCAAAACCTGATCTCTCATCAATTTTTTCTTTAATACTGTCTTGCCATTTTTATCTACACCATGAATTTGAAAAATTCTTTTTGCAATATCTATACCAATTGTAGTAACCTCCATATGGACCTCCTTAATTGTTGTTTTAATATGTTAAATATTAACCCTAGAAGATTAGCAACTGCTTTTCATTCTCTATATCAGGAGGTCCATACCATTAGTCCACTATCCTGGACACTATATCTAATGTATTTCCATCCAATTATTACCAGCTCTAATTTCGGTAATAATTGGTACATCCATATTGGTAGAATTTTCCATAATTTGCTTGATGATTGGCATTATTGTTTCTACTTCATCTATTGGTGCTTCAAATAATAGCTCATCATGAATTTGCAGAACCAATCTAGTTTTAAGTTTATGCCTCTCTATTTCTCTATCAAGTATGGTCATCGCTATTTTGATTATATCGGCATTAGTTCCTTGAATCGGGGCATTAATAGCGGCACGCTCGGCAAATTGCTTGAGTCTTTTATCATTAATTAGAGGCACAAAACATTTACGTCCGAAGAAATCAGTAACATATCCATTTGCTTGAGCAAAGCTTTTAGTCGCTTCCATATATTCCTGCACGCCCTTATATTCAGCAAAATATTTTTTGATATATTCAGCAGCTTCGCTATTACTAACATTTAGCTGCTTTGCAAGCCCGAAAGCACTTATCCCGTAAATAATGCCAAAATTTATAGCTTTTGCTTTACGTCTATGTTCACTAGTTAATTCCTCTTTTTGTAAATTAAAGATCTGGCAAGCAGTTTGAGTATGTATATCATCTTTATTAATAAATGCTTGTTTTAAAGCCTTTATATCCGCAATATGGCTTAATATTCTAAGCTCTATTTGCGAATAATCCGCTGATATTAATTTATAGCCTTGCTCTGCAATAAAAGCTTGCCTGATTTTATTCCCTTCACCCGACCTAATAGGTACATTTTGCAGATTAGGCTCTTGTGAGCTAAGCCGTCCTGTAGTAGTGGAAGTTTGCAAAAAAGTGGTATGAATCCGACGAGTTATATTATCTATTTGCTTTGGCAGACTATCAGTATAAGTATTTTTTAGCTTGGTAAGTTGACGCCATCTTAGCAATAAATCCGCAATAGGATAACCCTGCTCGCTAAGCTTTTCGAGTATCTCAGCACCCGTTGAATAGGAGCTTGCTTTAGCAGAAGTTTTACCGAATGGTAATTGCATTTTTTCAAATAAAATTTCACCTAATTGTTTTGGTGAACCAATATTAAACTTCGTACCACTTAAAGCAAAAATTTCTTCCTCAAGCTTTAATATTTCTGTTCCAAATTCACTAGATAACTGATTCAAATAATTCGCATCTACTTTTATGCCAGTTTTTTCCATTTTATCTATTACAAAGCAAACAGGTAAATCGATTTCTTTATAAATTCTAAAAGCCTTGTTATCTTTAAGCTCTAAAATAGTTTGCTGATAAAGATCGATAAAGCCTACTACTATTTTTGCTGCTTCTTCTATTGTTGCTTCTTTTTCTACAGCTTCAAATAGATTGTTTTGCGGCAGACCTGCGGATAGTGCATAATTCATTAATTCTAAATCTTCGATTGCTGTAATTTGCTGTGCCCTACTAGCATAAAATTGCAGCAGAGGTTTTAGTAAATAAGTGATTTTCTTTATTGACTGGTCAGTTAGTAAATTAAAAATAATATCTGTAAACCATTCATTATCAGCCTTAGAATTATAAGTAAAAAGATTATTAGCCTCATTTGAGATTTTAATAATATAAGCTTGATTTTTTAGGGATAAAATAAATGCAATATTAGCTCCTTTATTCTGCAACATATATATTCCGAATATGCCTGCTTTTTTAGCCTTTTCAGCGAAAGCTTCAAGCTCAGCTTTATTACTGATTTCTTTTATCTCTACGGCTTTTTCTTCTATTACTTCTTTATGTTCACTAATTTTAATGTCAAATAAATTCTCTGCTCTTTTATATAAAGATTTAAAGCCATATTCATGTAGAAACTCTGTTAATTTATTATGATCAGGTGGCGACCATTCCAGAGCATCTAGCTTGAAATCCATGTCAACATTATAATCCAGCCCAATTAACTGCCATGAAATTAGAGCAGATTCCTTTGAGTTTTGTAGCGTCTCACGTTGTTTTATGCTTGAAACTTGCTCTAGAGAATTAAAGATGTTCTCAACTGTACCAAACTGGGTAATAAGGCTGCTTGCGGTTTTTGGTCCTATTGACGGCACACCTGGGATATTATCAGATTTATCCCCAATTAAAGCCATCACCTCACGTAATTTATCAGAAGTAACGCCAAATTTTTCAACAACATTATCTTCTGTAATATATTTGGCTTTTAGCGGGTCATATATTTTTACATTGTCATTCATTAATTGCAATAGATCTTTATCGGAAGATATGACCACTACTTCTTCCCCAATAGAAGCAGTTTTAGCAGCAAAAGTTGCTATGATATCATCAGCTTCAAAGCCATTTTTTTCTAAAATTGGGAAGTTTAAATTTCTTGCAACATCACGTACTAATGGCAATTGTGCAATCAAATCCTCAGGCGGTGGTGGACGATTAGCTTTATATTCAGGATAAATTTCATGACGGAAATCTTTCCCACCACTGTCAAACACTACTGCTGCATGCTTCGGCTTAAAGTCATTAAGTAGCTTTAGCAGCATTGAGGTAAAGCCGTAAAGAGCCCCTACAGGCTTACCTTTTGAGGAAGTTAAAGGCTGTTGTGCATAATAGGCTCTGAAAACAAATCCGTATCCGTCTATAAGCAGTAAAGTATTTTTCTTGGTCATTTTGTATGAAGATTAAAGATAAATGATAATATAATAATGAATTAAGCTCCTGATTTCAATTTAAGAATTTTACTCCTCTTTTTTTTAATCTCTGCTATATTGTCCTTAGTGTCATGCCGTGGCTTGACCACGACATCTCAGGACACAGTTTGCGGTACAAGATCCCGTGGACAAGCCACGGGATGACAAGTTAACCCAAATAAATTACTTTTTAGCAGAAATGCATTATGTTTAAATTACTAAATCCTCATTATTTTAATAAACTGTCAAAAATAGTAATTCCTATATTGACAATATTGACTTTTCTAACATCGGCTATTGGTCTTTACTTAGGGCTAGTAGTTTCCCCGCCTGATTATCAACAAGGCGAATTCGTACGTATTATGTATGTTCATGTGCCTGCCTCTTGGATGGCACTCGCTATTTATGTCTTTATGGCAGCTTGTAGCTTCAGCTATTTAGTGTGGAAAACCACTATGTCATATTTGCTTGCGGTAGCTGCTAGCTATATCGGGGCTACTTTCACCTTAATTAGCTTAGTAACAGGCAGCATATGGGGCAAACCTATATGGGGAGTATGGTGGGTATGGGATGCACGGCTTACTTCAATGTTAATATTATTCCTACTATCTTTAAGCTACATTATAATAGTTAATAGTGCAGAAGATATAAGAAAAGCCCAGAATCCTGCTTCTATTATTGCTCTTATTGGGCTTATTAACATACCAATAATAAAATTTTCGGTAAATCTTTGGTATAGCCTACACCAGCCAGCTAGCGTTTTAAGATTAGGCTCACCAACTATTCACTCATCAATGCTAAAACCTTTAATAATAATGTTTGTAAGTTTTATATTATATTTTTTGTTAATATTATTTTTAAGAACCTCTATATTAATCAACAAAATTAAAAGTAAATAAAAAAATGACCTACGTTGTAACTGATGAATGCGTGAAATGTAAATATACTGATTGTGTTGAAGTATGTCCGGTAGATTGTTTTTATGAGGGTGAGTTTATGCTGGTTATCAATCCGGATGAATGTATAGATTGCGGGGTATGCGTGCCTGACTGCCCAATAGATGCCATAAAGCCCGAATCACCTGAGCTAATAGAATGGGTAGAGCGAGCAAAACACTTTATAGAACATGAGAAATGGCAAATTATTACTAAGAAAAAACCCGCTCTACCAGATGCTGATAAATTCAAAGATGAAAAAGATAAATTTAATAAATATATTGGTGTATAAAAGGGCTAATTATCTATTTATGTCTATTTTGTCACAAACTTATCTAAACTTGTTGCTTTAATCTATTAATTTTATATATTAATCTAGCACTATTAATAATTAGTATGTTATACTAGCCCTAAAGATAGCTTTTTATTAATTAATTCAAATTATTGAGGTACTAAAAATGAAAAAATTACTTTTAATAGCTGCTACAAGTGCAACAGTTTTATCTTCAGCCCTTTCATTCGCTGATTGCGGGAATGATAGCTGGTATTTAAGAGTAGATGCTGGTGCGGCAATGTTCAATAAAGAAAAGGACAGCCAAACTGGTCTTAAATTAAAATCTAATACTGCTTTTACTGGTGATATTGGTGTTGGTAACTATATTGCAGAAAATTTCAGAGCTGACTTAACTTTAGGTACTACATTCAGTGGTAAATTAAAGAAGTCTGGCAGTGTCAACGGAACTAATCGTTCATCAAGCCATAAGCCTAATATCACACGTTTACTTATTAATGGTTACGTAGATCTATCTAACTTTGAAATGTTTGATGTTTTTGCTGGTGCTGGTATCGGTGCTTCAATGCTGAAAGAAAAAGTTTCATATTCTCAAAGTATTAATAATGTTACTGTTTCTAATTCTTATTCAAGCAAAAACACAACTAACCTTGCTTACAAACTAACTTTAGGTACTTCTTCACAAATTTCTGATGGAGTTAAAGCAGAGTTAGCTTATAGCTGGATAAGTGACGGTAAGGCAAAAGGCGGGACTGTAAAAAATCAAGCAGGACAAAATGTGCAAGTTAAAGGAACACGTTATCAAAGCCATAACATAACTGCAGGTTTAAGATGTGATATATAATCAAATAATCAACAATATTTAATAGTTTCAAGTAATTAAAATAACTTTTCTATTACTTAGGAACTATTGTCATTAGATTTAGGTAATAATCTTATCTAAAATTTAATTTTAATAACTAACAAATAATTTAAGGAATATTAATAATATGAAAAAATTACTTTTAATAACAGCTGCAAGTACAGCTATTTTATCTTCAGCTGCAATTTTTGCTGCTACCGATCCTTGCGAAGGAGTTGTGATGAATGCCCCTATGACAACTGATTCAGCTATGAATTCATCAATGTCATCATCTATGGAAAATCTATGGTATCTAAAAGTAAATGCTGGTGCTGTAATTTTTGATAGCCAAAAGGATAGGCTCACAGAAATAAAAGTGAAGTCTAACACTGGCTTTACTGGCGAAATCGGAGCAGGTTACTATATCATGGATAACCTAAGAACTGATTTTACAGTTGGTTTAGTCACAAGTAATCATTTAAAAAAATCAGCAAATGGTAATAGGGTTTCAGTAAAACACAGACCTAATATTGTAAGCTTCTTATTAAATGGTTATGTTGATGTAGTTGATTTAAATATGTTTAAAGTTTTTGCTGGTGCTGGTATTGGTGCCGCAATGGTGAAAGAAAAAATTTCATACACATCATATGCTGATGCTGCTAAAGTAACTGTTAAAAATAAAACAAATTTTGCTTATCAACTATCTTTAGGTACTTCATTTGAAGTTGCTCAAGGTGTAAAAGCTGAACTAGTTTATAGCTGGAGAGATTACGGTAAAACAAAAACTCAAACTGTTACTCAGGATGGTGCGTCAGCAAGATTTGGTGGAACACGCTATAGAGGTAGTAACTTAATGGCTGGTCTAAGATTTGATATGTAATTTTTTACATCTTTTAAATCCCTAAATCTAACAAAAGAGTCTTTAGTTTCCTAAAGGCTCTTTTTTTTTATATCACATCATTGCGAGCGACTGCAAGGAGCGTGGCAATCTCAGGATATAGCACCACACACAGTCATCCCACGATTTTTATGTCCTGCGTTATCCCGTGGCGGCATTGTTACGTGGAGCATTTGTCCCTGTCATCCCGCGACTTGATCGCGGGATCCAACATAAAGCAAGATAACCTACCCTTTTAACCTGAATTCTGGATTAGCTAATTTTGAGATATAGCAGGTTTGTTAGGTTTCATACAGTATGCAATTAGGGCGGATAAGATATGTACAAAGGCATTCCAAATTGATCTATGTCTTGTATGTTCGAGCTCGAAAGCACCCTTCAGCACACTAAATACTGTTTCGATAATTGAGCGTTTGCGTAATAATTGACTAACGAATATTAGAATTACCCTCAACGAACATTAAAATTACCTATAAAAAAGAAGTAACTATGGACAGTAAAATCGAATAAAAATTTATTTTTAAATATTTAAATATTATTCGAGAATTACTGATGACATGTACAAATAACCAAGTAGGTATTTTAATGCAAAAGATCAAAAAATATAATCAGATAATTTCTGCTGCAAAAGCAGGTATGAGTGTAAAAACGGCACGTAAGTATTTACGTATTAATAAGTATCCAAGCGAATTACGCACAATACGTAAATATAGGACACGTAAGGATCCATTTGTGAAGCACTGGGATGAAATAGAATCAATGCTAGAATCAGCACCGGAGTTGCAAGCAACTACCATATTAGCATATTTGACAGAAAAGTATCATGGGAATTATAATGGGAAGCAATTACGCTGTTTGCAGAAAAGGTTGAAACAATGGAGAGCTGCACATGGTAAGGATAAGACAGTAATCTTTTTACAAAATATTCTTCCTGGCAAACAGAGTCAGTCTGATTGGACCAATATGAATCAATTGGGTATTTGTATTGGTGGGCAACCATATCCTCACTTACTATTTCATTTTATGTTGCCTTATTCATGTTGGGAAACTTTTAGCATATGCCATAGTGAAAGTTTTGATACATTAGCATCAGGGTTTGAAAAAGCTGTATGGGAGTTAGGTGGAGTTTTACCAGAGCATCGTACAGATAATTTAAGTGCAGCTACCAAGCAATGTGGTAATAGTAGACAATTTACAGAAAGATGGCAAGAATTGCTTGGTTATTACAATGTTGCACCATCGCGAAATAATCCAGGCGTCAGTCATGAAAATGGTTCTGTTGAAAAAAGTCATGATACATTTAAGCAAGCAGTGAATCAACATCTGCTATTACGTGGATCACGTAATTTTGTTGATTTAAAAGCTTATGAATTATTCCTTACACAAATTAAAGAAAAGCGAAATAGCTGTAGAAAAGGAAAGTTCTATAAATGATGCTCCTCGTAGCTCTGCTGCGAGGAGCATCATTTATAGAACTTTCCTTCTGGAGCTAAAGCATCAAGTTTTATACGAGATTTAGTGATAGCATAAGAAGTAACACAAGCTAGAATATGCACCAAGAAATTAACAGGAGATCTATGCCTTATATGCTCTAGGTTCATTCTATTTTTTAGTATATTAAATACTGATTCAATTAATGATCGTTTACGTAACATAGCCTTATCTTCTAATTCTAGTAAATAATTCTTCATATCCTTGCTAATATTAGTTATCATTCTTAAATTTCTAGAATAGAGTTTAAACCATAACTCTTTACAAATATATGCTTTATCACCAAATACCTTACCTGTTATCTTCTGAGTTATAGATTCAAGAACAGATAAATCAGCTCTATTTGCTTTTGTTATTTTAACAGCTATAATCTCTGCTTTATGATTAACTGAAGTTTTGACAAAAAATTTTTATTAAAAAAAGTGGCGAGTGTATCAATCTATAATTTGTATTATATATCCAATAATTTACTTTAAATTGTAGAAATATCGCTTTTAAGCTGATAAAAGCACTAAATATTTAACCGCATAGCGAAAATCTAGGGAGCTTGCTCCCTAGATGGATAGCGTTATAATATAAGCGTTGGCATATTATAATTTAGTAGAATGGAATTGAGGCGTAATAGTCATCATGTTTTTAGAATAATGTATCACTTTGTGTGGATACCAAAATCAACTAAACGCAATGGATAAAATTGAAAAAGAAACAAAGCAGTTTAACCTGTTTTGAAACTCGGTCGCTTGCGGCCGAGTTCTTCATCTTTAAATATTTAGTGCTTTTATCAGCTTAAAAGCGATATTTCTACAATTTAAAGTAAATTATTGGATATATAATACAAATTATAGATTGATACACTCGCCACTTTTTTTAATAAAAATTTTTTGTCAAAACTTCAGATTTAGGCATAGTGTTGCCTCGCATTTACTAGAAAATGGGGCAGATTTACGCTCTATTCAAGAGCTGTTAGGACATAAAAGTTTTCAACTACACAAAGCTATACAAAAACAAGTATAAAGCATTTAGAAACGGCATATGTTACCGCACATCCAATCAAAAAATAAAATGTTATTTAATAATCTTCTTGCGTTAATTTTAAGTTATATATTATATTAATTTAAAACCTTATAAACGCTAATTTAGGATAAGGGATAGATAGAAAGCTTATAGATAAAGGGTTTAAAGGAGATTAATGTTGAGTTATGATAGATTTTTTTAATAAAAGATCAGTAACTCAACATGAAAAGATGTATCATAACTGTATATTATTTAGTAGATAATTTTTGTAAAATATATGAAGAATGGATAGAACACCGTCTATTATCAACAAATCAGCAAAGGCATAGAATAGGAAAATTAAGTCTTGCAGAATTGATGACAATAGTCGTATATTTTTATCTATCGCCTTGCAAGGACTTTAAAAACTATTATTTATACTACTTACCGCATAAATATAAGGGTTACTTTAATTTACCATGTTATAGTAGAATAGTACAATTATGGCCAAGGTTAATATTGCCATTGTCAATAATGTTGCAATTACTACGAGGTGAAGATACAGGAATATATTTTATTGATTCAACAAAACTATCTATTTGTCATGCTAAGCGCACTTCTAGTAATAGAGTTTTTGGTAAAATTGCCAAAGTTGGGATGAGTAGTTATGGTTGGTTTATGGGATTTAAATTACATTTAATCATTAATCATAAAGCAGAGATTATAGCTGTTAAAATAACAAAAGCAAATAGAGCTGATTTATCTGTTCTTGAATCTATAACTCAGAAGATAACAGGTAAGGTATTTGGTGATAAAGCATATATTTGTAAAGAGTTATGGTTTAAACTCTATTCTAGAAATTTAAGAATGATAACTAATATTCGCAAGGATATGAAGAATTATTTACTAGAATTAGAAGATAAAGCTATGTTACGTAAACGATCATTAATTGAATCAGTATTTAATATACTAAAAAATAGAATGAACCTAGAGCATACAAGGCATAGATCTCCTGTTAATTTCTTGGTGCATATTCTAGCTTGTGTTACTTCTTATGCTATCACTAAATCTCGTATAAAACTTGATGCTTTAGCTCCAGAACAACTTCTCTTATCCTAAATTGGCGTTTGTAGAGAAAGAGTGGTGATAATCTGGTAAGATGTCCTGAATTAAAAATAATCCAGATTATATGAGATCTCGGAAGAAAGCCCCTTTTAACCTGAATTCTGGATTAGCTAGTCCGTCCGCCAAAACTCTACAAGCCTTATAGATAATATGGTTTTAAGACAAGAAGTAATACAACAATCCGTAAGAAAATGATAAAATATGGTCATAAACCTTATGGATTTCAGTCAATGCCAATAGACAACATTATCAAATCGCAAGAACAAGGGAAACTGTTTGGTTATAAATTAAAAGAAGAATTAAACCCAAATAATAAGCTATATAAATTAAGAGAATTAATAAATTGGTCTAGGCTCGAAGAGTGGTTATCAAAAAATGTTTGTATTAAGAAATTTGGTAGAAATAGAAAATGTCATAGAGTGATGCTTGGCATAACGATGCTACAAGCAATGTATAATTTTTCAGATTCATTATCAGAGGAAGAGCTAAAAGAGAATATGTATTGGCAGTATTTCTGCGGGTGGGAATATATAGAAAAAGACATAGCTATCTCGGAAACTAGTATACGACGGTTTCGTAGTGTATTAGGTGAAGCTGGATATAATGAGATATTATCGGAGTTGATCAGGGTTGGGATAAAAACTAACACAATTAAAAAAAAAGATTTGGAATTAATCATCGCTGATACGACTGTACAAATTAAGAATATCAAACACCCACACGATGTTTATTTAATGGATAAAGCTAGGCTTAGCATAGTAAAGCTTTGCAACAGTTTGGGTATACATTTGAATGAAACATACGCTAGAACCTATAAACGCGATATAGTAAAGCTATGGAAATATAAAGAACATAGTAAAGCCAAGAAGCGTTGGAAAATAATGAAGCATTTAAAAATATTACTGGGTCGTTTGATTAGAGTATGTGAGCGTGAGATCAAAAATAAGCAATTAAACTTGTCTCTCAAAAATCAAGAAGTATTGCAAAAAATAAAACAAATACATAACCAATCTGTTTTAAAAAGAGAAGCTAAAAAGCAATATAAAGAAGATAACAAAGTATTATATAGTTTTCATGCCCCTGAAGTAGAGTGTATAGGAAAGGGAAAACGCAACAAGCCATATGAGTTTGGCAATAAAGTAGCGGTAGTAGTAAGTGGTCGTAGAAATTTTGTTTTATCCGCAAAATCGTTTCATAATAATCCTTATGATGGTCATACATTGCATCAGAGCTTTGAAGCAGTAGAGAGTGTCACTGGAATCAAGATAAAGAAATCATTTGTTGATCTTGGGTATAGTGGTAGCAATGTAAAGGAGAAGAGTAAGGTATATACCCCAAAAACGCGGAAGAAGTTGTTACAAGAGGACAAGTCTATGATCAAGAGACGCAGTGCCATAGAACCAATAATAGGTCACTTAAAGCAATATGGTCGGATGGGTAGAAACTTCTTGAAAGGTATGATAGGAGATATTATCAATCCAATAATCTCTGCTATTGGTTTGAATTTACGATGCATTGCAAATCATTTACAAATCGTGTCTAACTCCACATAAATCAAAAATATCATCATGCAAAAACTAGATGAACGATAAAAAATCGTTAACAATAGCTCCATATCAAAATTAGACCAACACAGAAATGTATCAGTAAAAATTAACATAACTTATTAATTTTTATTGAAAATCTTAGCAATTTGTTGTCAAAACTCTATCCCATTACAAATGATCAGGATTTGAAGTGTTTTTGGCGGATAGACTAGCTAATTTTGAGATATAGCAGGTTTGTTAGGTTTGATGAACGAACATTAGAATTACCCATGACGAATATTAAAATTACCCATTTTTGAGTAAAAAATATTGTCTAAAGTGTTACATTATTATCCTCCGATTTTATAGTTAATTTTTTGCCTTTAGCTGTAGCGATTCTATAACTTTCAGTATTGAGTTCAAGAATTGAAGAATGGTGAACCAATCTGTCAATAACTGCTGACGTAGTCATTTCATCTTTAAAAATAGTATTCCATTTTGCAAAAACTAAATTGCTAGTAAATGATGCTCCTCGCAGCAGAGCTACGAGGTATCTATCCAAAAAGCTTTAACTGTTTTTGTTGAAATGCTTTATAAGAAGGTTTGCCTGAACCTTGATTCTGTACATAATTACGTAATTTCTGCTCATCACCATGTTTACCTACTGTGCTCATAAAATATCCTTTACTCCAAAACTCACTTCCCCATAATTTTTCTTTAAGATTTGGATATTTCTCAAACATTTTCTTAGAAGTAATACTTTTTATGATTTGAGTTATTTTTGTTGGGCTATACATTGGTATTGACTGTAATAAAAAATGTACGTGATCTTTATCTACTCCTATTTCTAAAAATCTAATTTCATAACGATCTTCTATGTGCTCACAAATTTTACACAAATAATCATCTAGTTCTTGATTGAATATTACTCTTCTATACTTTGCCGGCGTTACTAAATGATATATTAGTACTGTGCATTATGACTCTTATGTATATAACTGCTTTCTTCCATTCAAGTAGTATATCACGAAGCAGAGCTTCGGGGAATTAAACCCTGAGAGATTAATCCATTCTGACTTAGTACTGTTTTTAAATCTACTCCGCCTTCTATCAGCAAATCTATTGCTTCATTTATTTTTTTATTCTTCTCTATTTGCATTTCTGTGGTAAATTCCAGTATTAATTAAGCCAGATTTATATTTTCTTCCCATACCTCATTGGGTGTTTTATAACCGAGCACTTTTCTTGGTAAATTATTTAAAAAATCCTCAATTTCTTGTAATTGCTTTATTGTTAATTTTTTTATATCTAAAGATTTAGAGTATACTCTGTGCACCATTGAGTTAATCTTCTCTATCAATGGTTTTTGCCATGGAGAATAAGGATTGCAAAAATATACTTTTCGTTCAGATTTTGGCAATAGTTGTTCATGATTGGTAAATTCTTTGCCATTATCTAACGTTATGCTTTTGATTATATGCGACAATTGTTTAAGTTTTTTATTCATGTTACCAATCACATCTTGTGTTCTTTTTGAACGGTTTAAAGTGAGAAACACTTTTTGTGTTCTGATATCCACAAGAGCGCCTATATTACGACTTTGATTACCTTTGTTAAAAGTTAAATCACCTTCTAAATGACCTATTGCTGCTATCTTTCTATTTATCTCTGGTCTTTCAGTAATGGAAACTCGATTTGGTATTGTAATTCTTTTGTTTCTGATTCTTGTACCATGATGCAACCTATTTTTCCTTTTTCTTGCTAAAGATAAATATAATTTTTGCCTTTGTGCTATAGGAGATGTATAAATAAACTGGTATATACTCTCTGTAGAAATATTGACAGTATCTCGTGATAGTTTACGTCTACCTGAAATTATATCTGGTGAAATACCCTGTGTTAACTGCTTTATTATTTCTGCTCGTAAATTATTATCAATATCTAATTTTCTTTTTCTCTTACCTTGCCTTAAACTGCAAGCAAGTGTGTTAGCCCTATCTGGTCTATAATTATGCCTCATTCTCTTGAGTTCATAACATATAGTGCTTTTATCACGGCCAATCTTTGTCCCTATATATCGCGAGCTATAACCACTCTTATTCATTTCGTATATTTTAAATCTTTCATCTATCGTTAAATGAGCCATGATATATCTATATTTAAATGATGCTCCTCGTAGCTCTGCTGCGAGGAGCATCATTTATAGAACTTTCCTGTTACCTATATTTTTAATTACTTCTAATATAGGCTCAACAAAAATTTACACAATCATTGCAAAAGACTCGCATATTCTAGCTTGTGTTACTTCTTATGCTATCACTAAATCTCGTATAAAACTTGATGCTTTAGCTCCAGAACAACTTCTCTTATCCTAAATTGGCGTTTAGATTGTTCAGGAGAAAGTATTGGTTGCTCTTTAGCAATCTTGACACCATTATCTACAGTAAAAACACCGCAATCTGATTGATTATTTTGTTGCTTTGTTTGCTCATCAATTATAATTGGCTTATTCGGAAGATTTCCTAAAGTTTTATCTATTAATTTCGGTAATTTCTGACCGTCATAAAATTAATAGAATTACCTAGTGAATCGTTAAAACTGAAGTTTTGACAAAAATTCTAATTTTTCTGACTAAAGTAAAAATTTATATTTAAAGTTAAATATTTAGTGCTTTTATCAGCTTAAAAGCGATATTTCTACAATATGAAGAACTCGGCCGCAAGCGACCGAGTTTCAAAACAGGTTAAACTGCTTTGTTTCTTTTTCAATTTTATCCATTGCGTTTAGTTGATTTTGGTATCCACACAAAGTGATACATTATTCTAAAAACATGATGACTATTACGCCTCAATTCCATTCTACTAAATTATAATATGCCAACGCTTATATTATAACGCTATCCATCTAGGGAGCAAGCTCCCTAGATTTTCGCTATGCGGTTAAAGTAAATTATTTGATATATAATACAAATTATAGATTGATACACTCGCCACTTTTTTTAATCCCTGTTGGGTTAAATTCCCCGTGGCTTGCCACGATTATTTGAATCAAGCAGGACGGTCCGCAGGAAAATTTGCCGTAAATACCCCGTAGGCTTGCCTCGGGGATAGGCAAATTTAGTTCTGCGAATTTATTTTAAGGAGTTAAATCAAGACATATTTAATGCTCCATGCTTTAACTTGTATAATTTATCCATTCTATGTGCTAATTCATGATTATGCGTTACCATTACAATAGCTGTATTTTGTTCCTTGGCTACTTTTAAAAATAAGTTAAATACTTCATTGGTAGTTTTAGGATCTAAGTTACCTGTAGGCTCGTCTGCTAAGATAATTTTTGGCTTATTAATTAAGCTGCGTGCTATTGCGACACGTTGCTGCTCCCCGCCTGATAATTCACCTGGCATATTATGTAGCTTTTTGCCAAGACCCAAACTATCTAATATACTTTTTGCTGCCTCTATTGCTTCTTTTTGATTAGAGCCATTAATAAGACGAGGCATAATAACGTTTTCAATTGCAGTAAAATCTTTTAATAAATGATGTTGCTGATAAATGAAACCCAAATAATTAAGACGAATTAGATGGTTTGTTTTATACTCGTTATTTGCAATAATAACTTCGCCGTTAGTTGGCTTATCAAGCAAGCCTGCAATATGTAGTAAAGTCGATTTACCACTACCTGAAGAGCCAATTACAGCAATTAGCTCGCCCTCGTTGATATTTAAATTAAGATCATCTAATACTCTAATAATAGAGTGACCTTGCCTATAATGTTTAGAGACATTTTTTAAAGTTAGGATTTTATTACTCATATCTTAAGGCATCCACAGGATTTAATTTTGAAGCTTTATAAGAGGGATAAATTGTTGCTAAGAAGCATAATATTATAGATAAAGAAGCGATTAAGATAATATCCTGACTTCTTACTTCTGATGGGAGACTATAAAGAAAATAAACTGCTGCTTCAAAAATCTTAGTACCGGTTATATTTTCTAAAAAGTTTTTGATAGTCCCAATATTATAAGAAAAAGTAATACCAAGAATTAAACCAAGTATAGTACCAAGCAAACCAATAAACATGCCATTATAGATAAAAATTAGCATTATCTGATTTGTGCTTGCTCCCATTGTTCTTAAAATTGCTATATCGGAAGTTTTATCTTTCACTAGCATAAATAAGCTTGAGATAATATTAAAGGCAGCAACTGTAATGATTAGCGAAAGAATAGTAAACATGGCTGTACGCTCAACAGCTAAAGCACTTAAAAATGGTACATTCAAAGTTTGCCAGCTAGATATTTGTAAATTTGTACCTAGTAATAGCTGCACTTTATGCGAATATGCAAGAGCCTTATCAGGATGCAGGGTATTAACTTCAATTAAGTTTATATTATTTCCAAGAGATAGAAAATTTTGTGCTGCTTCAAGTGACATTAATATGGTTGCTGAATCATAATCATACATACCGCTATTAAAAATCGCTATAACTTTAAATTCTTTTGATCTTGGTACGCTGCCAAAAGCGGTGGAAATAGAATTCGGTGAGATTAATTTAACTTTATCATTAACTGTTACACCTAAATTAGCAGCTAAACCTTGCCCAAGTGCTATTACATTCTTACCATGGAAATTATCAAAACTACCAAAATTGACATTTTTAAAGATTTCATTTTTTAATTTTAAATCATTTAAATCAATACCTTTAATAATAGCACCGCTATTATTATTTTTGCCTAGTGCCAAGGCTTGACCATGAGCAATAATATTTACATGTGTTACGTAATTTTGCTGTAATAATTTAGCTTTAATTTCTTCGTAATTACCAATACTGCTAGTTTGCGGGCTTATGACTATATCGCCGTTTAAACCGATAATATTTTTAGTCAGCTCTGTATGAAAGCCGTTCATAACCGACATAACAACTATTAATGCCGCAACGCCGATCATTACTCCAAGCAGAGAAAAGCCTGAAATAATAGAAACAAATTTTTCATTTTTTTTAGCTTTGAAATATCTAAAAGCTACTGTCAAGATAAAGTTATTATTGATCATTTTTGTTGTTTTGTCATTGCGAGCGACTGCAAGGAGCGTGGCAATCTCATGAAGTTAGTATAAAATTCCTGAGATTGCCACGCTCCTTGCAGTCGCTCGCAATGACGATTATATCATCTACCCACCATTAGAAATCTCAAAGATTCTATCATATTTAAAATTAAACCAAATGCCGTAATAACACATATGGTGATTCCAAGAGGAGCAAAAGTACCATTATATAACCAACCCACTAATTGTAATCCTACAGCAGTTATAATTAATTAGTTAGAAGCAGCAGGCTTTGTTACTAATGCTTGAACTTCAGGTTTTAGCATATTATATTGAGTCATTGTTAAACCAGTATTCATCCAGTTTTGTACGTCTGATGATAAATTACCATATTGATCAGCTGTTAAGCTTGCTAACCAACTATTTAAAGCAGTAGGATCCATTACTTTAATAGTGTCTGTAGTAACAGAAGCAGGATCAGGCATTTGTTGAGTTGTTGTTGAAGAAGCAAATACTGGTGCTGAAAAAGCTAGAACTAATAGAATTTTCAATAAATTTTTCATTTTATAAACCTTTTTTGTTTTGTTAAAGTGATTATAACAAAGCTATAACAGCTTTCAAGCTAAATTACACCAAACCTTTGAAATTTTTTGTGTAAGCAAATGCTAATTGTAGCAAATATATCATCCTGTCATCCCGTGGACGAGCTACGAGAGGCGTTATTTTGAAGTTTTGACAAAAAATTTTTAAAAATGATGCTCCTCGCAGCAGAGCTACGAGGTATCTATCCAAAAAGCTTTAACTGTTTTTGTTGAAATGCTTTATAAGAAGGTTTGCCTGAACCTTGATTCTGTACATAATTACGTAATTTCTGCTCATCACCATGTTTACCTACTGTGCTCATAAAATATCCTTTACTCCAAAATCCAAAACTCACTTCCCCATAATTTTTCTTTAAGATTTGGATATTTCTCAAACATTTTCTTAGAAGTAATACTTTTTATGATTTGAGTTATTTTTGTTGGGCTATACATTGGTATTGACTGTAATAAAAAATGTACGTGATCTTTATCTACTCCTATTTCTAAAAATCTATAGCTAACGCGACTAGAATTATTCCTTAGAATAATGTAAGATAATGATTTTAACTACGGTAGAGATGAAAGCATACAGTCAGGATTTAAGAAGATAGGGTAATCAGTCTTCACAAAACCTCTAAATATAGAATAAAAGCAATATCAGACTTATTAGGTATAGAGCGTCATACGATATCAAATTGGATTAGACTTTATAAAGAAAATGGAGACTACAGCTCAAGACAACATCTGCAAAGTGGACGTGATGCTAGGTTTACTAATAAGGAGAATATAATTGAATTTTTAGCAAATAATCCTGATAGCCGAGCTATAGATATAAGAGATGCAGTAGCGCCCGAGCTGCCAATGAGCACATTTTATGACACGCTTCATAGAATGAAAATTACATATAAAAAAAGAGCCAAAATACAAAGGCAGGGATGAAGAAGCTAGAAAACAATTTGTGGAATATATTGATCAAATAGCATCTGATAAACTTGTGTATTGTGACGAAATGGGGGTAAGTAATAATATAACCATGTTGTACGGATGGTCAGAAAGAGGAACAAGAGCTTACTCAGAGCAAGCAGGTTTTGCTACTGAGCGAGTAAATATAGTTGCTGGTTATAATAAGGGCACCAAAGAATTAATCTCTCAGGGTTTAATTCCCCGAAGCTCTGCTTCGTGATATCATAAGAAACAACTAAAACTTTTTTAGATACCTCGTAGCTCTGCTGCGAGGAGCATCATTTGCTCCGTTAGAGCATTCCGGTTATATTGGATAAGCAATTATTTAATCAGTGGGTAGGTGAGTGATTATGCCCATCACTAAAACCTGGACAATGTGTAATAATGGATAATGCGAGTATTCATAAGTCACCGTTGGTAAAGGAATTAATAGAAAAAGCGGGTTGTACTCTTATTTAGTCCGTCCGCCAAAACTCTACAAGCCTTATAGATAATATGGTTTTAAGACAAGAAGTAATACAACAATCCGTAAGAAAATGATAAAATATGGTCATAAACCTTATGGATTTCAGTCAATGCCAATAGACAACATTATCAAATCGCAAGAACAAGGGAAACTGTTTGGTTATAAATTAAAAGAAGAATTAAACCCAAATAATAAGCTATATAAATTAAGAGAATTAATAAATTGGTCTAGGCTCGAAGAGTGGTTATCAAAAAATGTTTGTATTAAGAAATTTGGTAGAAATAGAAAATGTCATAGAGTGATGCTTGGCATAACGATGCTACAAGCAATGTATAATTTTTCAGATTCATTATCAGAGGAAGAGCTAAAAGAGAATATGTATTGGCAGTATTTCTGCGGGTGGGAATATATAGAAAAAGACATAGCTATCTCGGAAACTAGTATACGACGGTTTCGTAGTGTATTAGGTGAAGCTGGATATAATGAGATATTATCGGAGTTGATCAGGGTTGGGATAAAAACTAACACAATTAAAAAAAAAGATTTGGAATTAATCATCGCTGATACGACTGTACAAATTAAGAATATCAAACACCCACACGATGTTTATTTAATGGATAAAGCTAGGCTTAGCATAGTAAAGCTTTGCAACAGTTTGGGTATACATTTGAATGAAACATACGCTAGAACCTATAAACGCGATATAGTAAAGCTATGGAAATATAAAGAACATAGTAAAGCCAAGAAGCGTTGGAAAATAATGAAGCATTTAAAAATATTACTGGGTCGTTTGATTAGAGTATGTGAGCGTGAGATCAAAAATAAGCAATTAAACTTGTCTCTCAAAAATCAAGAAGTATTGCAAAAAATAAAACAAATACATAACCAATCTGTTTTAAAAAGAGAAGCTAAAAAGCAATATAAAGAAGATAACAAAGTATTATATAGTTTTCATGCCCCTGAAGTAGAGTGTATAGGAAAGGGAAAACGCAACAAGCCATATGAGTTTGGCAACAAAGTAGCGGTAGTAGTAAGTGGTCGTAGAAATTTTGTTTTATCCGCAAAATCGTTTCATAATAATCCTTATGATGGTCATACATTGCATCAGAGCTTTGAAGCAGTAGAGAGTGTCACTGGAATCAAGATAAAGAAATCATTTGTTGATCTTGGGTATAGTGGTAGCAATGTAAAGGAGAAGAGTAAGGTATATACCCCAAAAACGCGGAAGAAGTTGTTACAAGAGGACAAGTCTATGATCAAGAGACGCAGTGCCATAGAACCAATAATAGGTCACTTAAAGCAATATGGTCGGATGGGTAGAAACTTCTTGAAAGGTATGATAGGAGATATTATCAATCCAATAATCTCTGCTATTGGTTTGAATTTACGATGCATTGCAAATCATTTACAAATCGTGTCTAACTCCACATAAATCAAAAATATCATCATGCAAAAACTAGATGAACGATAAAAAATCGTTAACAATAGCTCCATATCAAAATTAGACCAACACAGAAATGTATCAGTAAAAATTAACATAACTTATTAATTTTTATTGAAAATCTTAGCAATTTGTTGTCAAAACTCTATCCCATTACAAATGATCAGGATTTGAAGTGTTTTTGGCGGATAGACTATTTATCTACCGGTCTATTCTCCAGATTTAAATTCTATTGAACACTGTTGGGCTAATTTTAAAAATTACTTGAGAAAAATTATTAAAAACCTTAAAGATTTTTGTGATGCAATAACGGCAGCAATGGTAAAAACCTTCCCGTGTTAGCTATAATTTCATAACGATCTTCTATGTGCTCACAAATTTTACACAAATAATCATCTAGTTCTTGATTGAATATTACTCTTCTATACTTTGCCGGCGTTACTAAATGATATATTAGTACTGTGACATTATGACTCTTATGTATATAACTGCTTTCTTCCATTCAAGTAGTATATCACGAAGCAGAGCTTCGGGGAATTAAACCCTGAGAGATTAACAGGAGATATCTATGCCTTGTATGCTCTAGGTTCATTCTATTTTTTAGTATATTAAAGGCTCTGTCTCATCAATTGTGTAAATTTCGTGAACCATTAAATTCTACCATCAAATTTGATCATAAAATGAGCCATAGCTTCATTCCAATTGGGGATAGGCATAGACCATTTTTTGGTAATATAATCAATTGTCAGATATAAAACTTTAAATACTGCGTCATCATTTGGAAAGATGCGTTTATTCTTAGTAACTTTTCTCAATTGGCTATTCAGCGATTCTATCGCATTTGTAGTGTAAATAATCTTACGAATCTCCTTTGGATATTGCAAGAAAATTATCAAATTATCCCAATTATTATACCAAGATTTAGCTATATGCGGATATTGCTTACTCCATTTTTGATCAAATGACTCAAGAGCTAATTCTGCTTCTTTTTCAGTAGCAGAAGTATAGATTAGTTTCAAATCCGCTGCTAATTGCTTTCTATCTTTATATGATACATATTTGAGGCTATTCCTGATCTGATGGACAATACAAATTTGATGTTCAGTTTTCGGATATACTGATGCAATAGCATCAGACATACCAGTTAGATTATCACTACAAGCAATTAAGATATCTTTTACTCCTCGATTCTTCATTTCAGTAAAATTACCAAGCCAAAATTTAGCTCCTTCATTCTCACTTATCCATAAGCCTAAAATATCCTTTCTGCCAGATAAATCTATTCCTAAAGCTACATATACTGATTTATTAATAATAAGTTTATCTTGTCTTACTTTCACTACTAAACAGTCAAAATATACTATAGGGTATACTGATTCAAGAGGTCTACTCTGCCAAATCTTGACCTCATCTATTACTTCATCTGTAATCCTGCTGATTAGGCTCTCACTGATCTCAGCTCCATATAATTCTTGCAATTGTGTTTTAATATCAGACACACTCATACCCTTCGCATATAAGGATATTATCTTTTGGTCTAAGCCATCTATTCTTGTTTGTTTCTTTGAGACTATTATAGGTTCAAATTTACCTTGTCTGTCTCTTGGAACATTTATCTCTATAGTACCATTCTCACTAATCAGATTCTTACTAAAACTACCATTCCTCGCATTCTCAGTTTCAGCTCTATCATACTTGCTATAACCTAAATGTTCTGACATCTCAGCATGCAGTGCTCGCTCTAAAATACCCTTGGTTAATTCCTTAATTAATCCATTCTGACTTAGTACTGTTTTTAAATCTACTCCGCCTTCTATCAGCAAATCTATTGCTTCATTTATTTTTTTATTCTTCTCTATTTGCATTTCTGTTACCTATATTTTTAATTACTTCTAATATAGGCTCAACAAAAATTTACACAATCATTGCAAAAGACTCACATTAAATACTGATTCAATTAATGATCGTTTACGTAACATAGCTTTATCTTCTAATTCTAGTAAATAATTCTTCATATCCTTGCGAATATTAGTTATCATTCTTAAATTTCTAGAATAGAGTTTAAACCATAACTCTTTACAAATATATGCTTTATCACCAAATACCTTACCTGTTATCTTCTGAGTTATAGATTCAAGAACAGATAAATCAGCTCTATTTGCTTTTGTTATTTTAACAGCTATAATCTCTGCTTTATGATTAATGATTAAATGTAATTTAAATCCCATAAACCAACCATAACTACTCATCCCAACTTTGGCAATTTTACCAAAAACTCTATTACTAGAAGTGCGCTTAGCATGACAAATAGATAGTTTTGTTGAATCAATAAAATATATTCCCGTATCTTCACCTCGTAGTAATTGCAACATTATTGACAATGGCAATATTAACCTTGGCCATAATTGTACTATTCTACTATAACATGGTAAATTAAAGTAACCCTTATATTTATGCGGTAAGTAGTATAAATAATAGTTTTTAAAGTCCTTGCAAGGCGATAGATAAAAATATATGACTATTGTCATCAATTCTGCAAGACTTAATTTTCCTATTCTATGCCTTTGCTGATTTGTTGATAATAGACGGTGTTCTATCCATTCTTCATATATTTTACAAAAATTATCTACTAAATAATATACAGTTATGATACATCTTTTCATGTTGAGTTACTGATCTTTTATTAAAAAAATCTATCATAACTCAACATTAATCTCCTTTAAACCCTTTATCTATAAGCTTTCTATCTATCCCTTATCCTAAATTAGCGTTACAAGAAATCTTAGCTCCATAAAATCTTTTACGCCCTCTTGTTTTTTGCTCCTCTGTATATATTTTGTAAATACTGCGATTAATCCCTGTTGGGTTAAATTCCCCGTGCTTGACTAACGAATATTAGAATTACCCTCAACGAACATTAAAATTACCTATAAAAAAGAAGTAACTATGGACAGTAAAATCGAATAAAAATTTATTTTTAAATATTTAAATATTATTCGAGAATTACTGATGACGATAGTGGACTGAAAAATCAAGACAAAAAAATGAGTAGTATGTTTTCCTAATTTTTCGATTATCAGGCAGCAATTTGCTGATAATTTTGCATATAATTCAGATATACATTCATAGGCTTTTTATAACCAATACTTGAATGAAATCTGTGATAATTATATTTATTCAGATAATGATCAATCCCCTCTTTTAACTCTTTAACATTGTTAAAATCATTAATAAAGATACAATTATATTTTAAAGTTCTAAAAAACCTTTCTATTACTATATTATCAATACTTCTACCTTGGCCATTCATTGAAATTTGGATATCATGCTCCTTGAGAATATTTATGTGGTCATAACTGGTATATTGGCTACCTTGATCACTATTAAATATCTGTGGAGCGTTATACTTACTGAGAGCTTGTTTCAAGACATCAGTTACAAGAGATGCATCCATAGAATTTGACAGTTTATAGCTCAATATGGCCTTGCTATGCCAATCTATAATAGCTGCCATATACATAAAGCCACCATTAGTTCTAATGTAAGTAATGTCACCACTCCAAACCTCATTCACATTAGGCACATACACTTGCTTTGTTGAGCCAGATTTAGTCCAATATTGATCAAGTAAGTAGCTATAGATCTTATGCTCACTATCGTTTCGAGAAGTAGATTTTTTCTTATGTGGGTAAATAGCTTCTATACCCATCATCCTCATATATTTCAGTACTCGATCTTTACCGACAATAAAACCATCTTCTAGTAACTGTTGATGAATATAGCGATAACCAAATTCAGGATTATCTGTATATATTTCATCTATTCTATTTAAAATACTTAATTTATTTATACTCATCTCCTTGGATTTATAGTAGGCTGTAGATCGACTAATCTTTAATAGTTCACACTGTCTTGATTTTGAGAGTTGATTTAGCTTGGAGTGTACAAGACTCTTTTTATTTGATAAATCCAAGCTTTTGAGCTTTCCCACGGCCCAGTCCCTCTCAACTGTGATTCTACCAAGAGCTTTAGCAAGCTCATCATTTTGCTCTTGTAAATGATTTATTTGTTCTTGATATTCACTCAAAACTTTAGCTGGTTCAAAAGCTAATGCCGCATTACCTAAAAACTGTTTTTTCCAATTTTGAATTGTTTTAACACTTATTGCATATTTTGAAGCTAACTGACCAAGTGTCGACTCCTCTTTTATTAATTCTAATACTATCCCCGTTTTTTCTGAAGCACTGAAAATTTTTACTTTATTTTTCTTCATCTTTCCTCTTAAGTTTATTGCTATTTATTCTAACTTATTGCGGAAACACACTCCTTCATTTTTTTGTCCAATTTTTTTAGTCCATTATAGACATGTACAAATAACCAAGTAGGTATTTTAATGCAAAAGATCAAAAAATATAATCAGATAATTTCTGCTGCAAAAGCAGGTATGAGTGTAAAAACGGCACGTAAGTATTTACGTATTAATAAGTATCCAAGCGAATTACGCACAATACGTAAATATAGGACACGTAAGGATCCATTTGTGAAGCACTGGGATGAAATAGAATCAATGCTAGAATCAGCACCGGAGTTGCAAGCAACTACCATATTAGCATATTTGACAGAAAAGTATCATGGGAATTATAATGGGAAGCAATTACGCTGTTTGCAGAAAAGGTTGAAACAATGGAGAGCTGCACATGGTAAGGATAAGACAGTAATCTTTTTACAAAATATTCTTCCTGGCAAACAGAGTCAGTCTGATTGGACCAATATGAATCAATTGGGTATTTGTATTGGTGGGCAACCATATCCTCACTTACTATTTCATTTTATGTTGCCTTATTCATGTTGGGAAACTTTTAGCATATGCCATAGTGAAAGTTTTGATACATTAGCATCAGGGTTTGAAAAAGCTGTATGGGAGTTAGGTGGAGTTTATAATGGACTAATGGTATGGACCTCCTGATATAGAGAATGAAAAGCAGTTGCTAATCTTCTAGGGTTAATATTTAACATATTAAAACAACAATTAAGGAGGTCCATATGGAGGTTACTACAATTGGTATAGATATTGCAAAAAGAATTTTTCAAATTCATGGTGTAGATAAAAATGGCAAGACAGTATTAAAGAAAAAATTGATGAGAGATCAGGTTTTGACATTTATGGCTAATTTACCACAATGTTTAGTAGGGATGGAAGCTTGTGGTGGTTCTAGTTATTGGGCAAGAGAAATAACTAAATTAGGGCATGAAGTAAAACTAATGGCACCGCAATTTGTCAAACCATATGTTAAAACTAATAAAAATGATCAAGCAGATGCTGAAGCGATATGTGAAGCCGTGACAAGACCTAATATGAGATTTGTTGCAATTAAAACTATAGAGCAACAAGAAATTTTATCAATACATAGGGTAAGAGAGAGATTGGTAAAAAATCGTACAGCACTTGCTAATGAAATTAGGGGGCTACTACATGAGTTTGGTTTTATTGTTCCTCAAGGCATTAATAAGGTTATCACAAAATTAATTGAGATTTTAGATGCAGGGAAATTAAGCCAGTTAAGTTATCAAACATTTAGTGAACTAAAAGAAGAATTCTTAGATAATAACAGAAAAATAAAAGAGATAGAAAAACGATTAACAATGATAGCAAGTAACCTAACTCAATATCAACGATTAAGAGCTATACCTGGTCTTGGTTTAATTACTGCTACTGCTTTAATAGCATCAATAGGTAATGCTACAAGTTTTGAGAATGGCAGGCAATTATCGGCATGGCTAGGATTAGTGCCAAGACAACATTCAAGTGGTGGGAAGGATAAGCTGCTGGGAATTAGCAAGCGAGGTGATGTATACTTACGCACTTTATTAATTCAAGGGGCTAGAGCTGTACTAAATGCCAAGATAAGATTTACATCGGAAGAACAGAAATCTAAAAAAGATTTTAGCCAATTTACGAAATGGATGTTTAATTTATCTGAGCGAAGTAGCCATAATAAAACGACAGTTGCCATAGCTAATAAGTTGGCAAGAGTGGTGTTTGCTGTACTAAGATCAGGAGATGATTATGTAGAGAGTAAAGTTTGTAGCTAAAGAGTGTGTAGCATAGCACTTATAAGTAAAATAAATGGTGATTTATATAATGAATAGGTAAAAGCAAAACAATATGTAAGAGATTCCAACCCGAAATATGCTTGAGATAATTAATATTGATGGTAAATAAGACAAACCTTAGCTTACAAAAAAACTGCGTTTTTCAGTGGCTCTTTTAGAAGCCGATGGACTGATAAGTATATAGTTTGTAAGCCAGCGAATTCCATCAGGGCTGTAGAATAAATTAGGTTGATTTATCAGCTATAAGCCGGATACATGACTGCATTTGTTTGTTTTTATTATTGATGTTATTTTTTTCTTGCATTCTACAGGAGGTCCATACATGAAAAAATTGGACAAAAAAATGAAGGAGTGTGTTTCCGCAATAAGTTAGAATAAATAGCAATAAACTTAAGAGGAAAGATGAAGAAAAATAAAGTAAAAATTTTCAGTGCTTCAGAAAAAACGGGGATAGTATTAGAAATGATGCTCCTCGCAGCAGAGCTACGAGGTATCTAAAAAAGTTTTAGTTGTTTCTTATGATATCACGAAGCAGAGCTTCGGGGAATTAAACCCTGAGAGATTAATAAAAGAGGAGTCGACACTTGGTCAGTTAGCTTCAAAATATGCAATAAGTGTTAAAACAATTCAAAATTGGAAAAAACAGTTTTTAGGTAATGCGGCATGGCTTTGTTGCATAAATAAGCTTTTGAATTGTAATAGTTGAGATTATATCTTACATTTAGTAAAATAAATTAATTATTAAATGGAGATAAAGAATGAACTTAAATCAAAAAATAATAAAACCAAAATTAGGTTTACTTGAATTAGCTAAGAGCCTTGGTAGTATATCATCAGCATGTAAAGCGATGGGATATAGTAGAGATAGTTATTACAGATTTAAAGAACTGTATGAAACTGGTGGCGAAGAAGCGTTGTATGAAATTAGTCGAAGAAAGCCAATAATAGCGAATAGAGTTGATCCTGCTGTAGAGAAAGCAGTACTAGATATGGCAATAGAATATCCAGCATATGGTCAGCTAAGAGTATCAAATGAGCTTAAAAAGACAGGTGTACTTGTATCACCTGGGGGAGTAAGATCAATTTGGTTACGTAATGATTTAAACAACATCAGTAAAAGACTTAAAGCATTAGAAGCAAAAATGGCTCAAGATGGTATTGTGCTTACTGAGGCACAATTACAAGTGCTAGAGAAGCGTCGTAATGAAAAAGAAGCTCATGGAGAAATTGAGACACAGCATCCAGGGTATCTAGGATGCCAAGATACATATTATGTAGGCAACTTTAAGGGTATAGGTAAGGTTTATTCTCAGGTATTTATTGATAGCTACAGCAGAGTAGCTGATGTTAAACTATATACTGATAAAACAGCTTTAACTGCTGCTGATATGCTTAATGACCGAGTGTTACCATGGTATGAGACTCAAGGGATACCAATACTTCGTATTCTGACAGATCGTGGGTCAGAATATAAGGGGAATATAGAGCATCATGCTTTTGAATTATTTCTAAGTATCGAAGGTATAGAGCATACTACTACTAAAGCATATTCTCCTCAAACAAACGGTATGTGTGAGCGTTTTAATAAAACCATGAAACAAGAATTGGCTCTGTCTCATCAATTGTGTAAATTTCGTGAACCATTAAATTCTACCATCAAATTTGATCATAAAATGAGCCATAGCTTCATTCCAATTGGGGATAGGCATAGACCATTTTTTGGTAATATAATCAATTGTCAGATATAAAACTTTAAATACTGCGTCATCATTTGGAAAGATGCGTTTATTCTTAGTAACTTTTCTCAATTGGCTATTCAGCGATTCTATCGCATTTGTAGTGTAAATAATCTTACGAATCTCCTTTGGATATTGCAAGAAAATTATCAAATTATCCCAATTATTATACCAAGATTTAGCTATATGCGGATATTGCTTACTCCATTTTTGATCAAATGACTCAAGAGCTAATTCTGCTTCTTTTTCAGTAGCAGAAGTATAGATTAGTTTCAAATCCGCTGCTAATTGCTTTCTATCTTTATATGATACATATTTGAGGCTATTCCTGATCTGATGGACAATACAAATTTGATGTTCAGTTTTCGGATATACTGATGCAATAGCATCAGACATACCAGTTAGATTATCACTACAAGCAATTAAGATATCTTTTACTCCTCGATTCTTCATTTCAGTAAAATTACCAAGCCAAAATTTAGCTCCTTCATTCTCACTTATCCATAAGCCTAAAATATCCTTTCTGCCAGATAAATCTATTCCTAAAGCTACATATACTGATTTATTAATAATAAGTTTATCTTGTCTTACTTTCACTACTAAACAGTCAAAATATACTATAGGGTATACTGATTCAAGAGGTCTACTCTGCCAAATCTTGACCTCATCTATTACTTCATCTGTAATCCTGCTGATTAGGCTCTCACTGATCTCAGCTCCATATAATTCTTGCAATTGTGTTTTAATATCAGACACACTCATACCCTTCGCATATAAGGATATTATCTTTTGGTCTAAGCCATCTATTCTTGTTTGTTTCTTTGAGACTATTATAGGTTCAAATTTACCTTGTCTGTCTCTTGGAACATTTATCTCTATAGTACCATTCTCACTAATCAGATTCTTACTAAAACTACCATTCCTCGCATTCTCAGTTTCAGCTCTATCATACTTGCTATAACCTAAATGTTCTGACATCTCAGCATGCAGTGCTCGCTCTAAAATACCCTTGGTTAATTCCTTAATTAATCCATTCTGACTTAGTACTGTTTTTAAATCTACTCCGCCTTCTATCAGCAAATCTATTGCTTCATTTATTTTTTTATTCTTCTCTATTTGCATTTCTGTTACCTATATTTTTAATTACTTCTAATATAGGCTCAACAAAAATTTACACAATCATTGCAAAAGACTCCAAGAATTCTTTGATACAGCTATGCGGAAAAAGATTTATACAGATCTTGATGACCTACAATTAGATCTTGATATCTGGCTAGAGTATTTCAATAATGAAAGACCTCATTCTGGTAAATATTGTTATGGAAAAACTCCTATGCAAACTTTTAAGGGTAAATTCCAGTATTAATTAAGCCAGATTTATATTTTCTTCCCATACCTCATTGGGTGTTTTATAACCGAGCACTTTTCTTGGTAAATTATTTAAAAAATCCTCAATTTCTTGTAATTGCTTTATTGTTAATCTCTCAGGGTTTAATTCCCCGAAGCTCTGCTTCGTGATATCATAAGAAACAACTAAAACTTTTTTAGATACCTCGTAGCTCTGCTGCGAGGAGCATCATTTTTTTTATATCTAAAGATTTAGAGTATACTCTGTGCACCATTGAGTTAATCTTCTCTATCAATGGTTTTTGCCATGGAGAATAAGGATTGCAAAAATATACTTTTCGTTCAGATTTTGGCAATAGTTGTTCATGATTGGTAAATTCTTTGCCATTATCTAACGTTATGCTTTTGATTATATGCGACAATTGTTTAAGTTTTTTATTCATGTTACCAATCACATCTTGTGTTCTTTTTGAACGGTTTAACGTGAGAAACACTTTTTGTGTTCTGATATCCACAAGAGCGCCTATATTACGACTTTGATTACCTTTGTTAAAAGTTAAATCACCTTATACATGACCTATTGCTGCTATCTTTCTATTTATCTCTGGTCTTTCAGTAATGGAAACTCGATTTGGTATTGTAATTCTTTTGTTTCTGATTCTTGTACCATGATGCAACCTATTTTTCCTTTTTCTTGCTAAAGATAAATATAATTTTTGCCTTTGTGCTATAGGAGATGTATAAATAAACTGGTATATACTCTCTGTAGAAATATTGACAGTATCTCGTGATAGTTTACGTCTACCTGAAATTATATCTGGTGAAATACCCTGTGTTAACTGCTTTATTATTTCTGCTCGTAAATTATTATCAATATCTAATTTTCTTTTTCTCTTACCTTGCCTTAAACTGCAAGCAAGTGTGTTAGCCCTATCTGGTCTATAATTATGCCTCATTCTCTTGAGTTCATAACATATAGTGCTTTTATCACGGCCAATCTTTGTCCCTATATATCGCGAGCTATAACCACTCTTATTCATTTCGTATATTTTAAATCTTTCATCTATCGTTAAATGAGCCATGATATATCTATATTTAAATGATGCTCCTCGTAGCTCTGCTGCGAGGAGCATCATTTAATTATAGAACTTCCCTTCATTCTCACTTATCCATAAGCCTAAAATATCCTTTCTGCCAGATAAATCTATTCCTAAAGCTACATATACTGATTTATTAATAATAAGTTTATCTTGTCTTACTTTCACTACTAAACAGTCAAAATATACTATAGGGTATACTGATTCAAGAGGTCTACTCTGCCAAATCTTGACCTCATCTATTACTTCATCTGTAATCCTGCTGATTAGGCTCTCACTGATCTCAGCTCCATATAATTCTTGCAATTGTGTTTTAATATCAGACACACTCATACCCTTCGCATATAAGGATATTATCTTTTGGTCTAAGCCATCTATTCTTGTTTGTTTCTTTGAGACTATTATAGGTTCAAATTTACCTTGTCTGTCTCTTGGAACATTTAGCTCTATAGTACCATTCTCACTAATCAGATTCTTACTAAAACTACCATTCCTCGCATTCTCAGTTTCAGCTCTATCATACTTGCTATAACCTAAATGTTCTGACATCTCAGCATGCAGTGCTCGCTCTAAAATACCCTTGGTTAATTCCTTAATTAATCCATTCTGACTTAGTACTGTTTTTAAATCTACTCCACCTTCTATCAGCAAATCTATTGCTTCATTTATTTTTTTATTCTTCTCTATTTGCATTTCTGTTACCTATATTTTTAATTACTTCTATAGCTAACACGGAAATGTTTCTACCACAGATTAGGAAACACTTAGGCATTGATCAATAATTTTATGTAAACAGTTTTTAAAGTTAGTCCAGCAATGTTTAATAGGATTTAGATCTGGTGAATATGTGAGTAAATACAAAAACTATGGTAAAAACCTTTGCGCGTTAGCTATAATATAGGCTCAACAAAAATTTACACAATCATTGCAAAAGACTCTACTCATTTTTTTGTCTTGATTTTTCATGTATGGACCTCCTGTAGAATGCAAGAAAAAAATAACATCAATAATAAAAACAAACAAATGCAGTCATGTATCCGGCTTATAGCTGATAAATCAACCTAATTTATTCTACAGCCCTGATGGAATTCGCTGGCTTACAAACTATATACTTATCAGTCCATCGGCTTCTAAAAGAGCCACTGAAAAACGCAGTTTTTTTGTAAGCTAAGGTTTGTCTTATTTACCATCAATATTAATTATCTCAAGCATATTTCGGGTTGGAATCTCTTACATATTGTTTTGCTTTTACCTATTCATTATATAAATCACCATTTATTTTACTTATAAGTGCTATGCTACACACTCTTTAGCTACAAACTTTACTCTCTACATAATCATCTCCTGATCTTAGTACAGCAAACACCACTCTTGCCAACTTATTAGCTATGGCAACTGTCGTTTTATTATGGCTACTTCGCTCAGATAAATTAAACATCCATTTCGTAAATTGGCTAAAATCTTTTTTAGATTTCTGTTCTTCCGATGTAAATCTTATCTTGGCATTTAGTACAGCTCTAGCCCCTTGAATTAATAAAGTGCGTAAGTATACATCACCTCGCTTGCTAATTCCCAGCAGCTTATCCTTCCCACCACTTGAATGTTGTCTTGGCACTAATCCTAGCCATGCCGATAATTGCCTGCCATTCTCAAAACTTGTAGCATTACCTATTGATGCTATTAAAGCAGTAGCAGTAATTAAACCAAGACCAGGTATAGCTCTTAATCGTTGATATTGAGTTAGGTTACTTGCTATCATTGTTAATCGTTTTTCTATCTCTTTTATTTTTCTGTTATTATCTAAGAATTCTTCTTTTAGTTCACTAAATGTTTGATAACTTAACTGGCTTAATTTCCCTGCATCTAAAATCTCAATTAATTTTGTGATAACCTTATTAATGCCTTGAGGAACAATAAAACCAAACTCATGTAGTAGCCCCCTAATTTCATTAGCAAGTGCTGTACGATTTTTTACCAATCTCTCTCTTACCCTATGTATTGATAAAATTTCTTGTTGCTCTATAGTTTTAATTGCAACAAATCTCATATTAGGTCTTGTCACGGCTTCACATATCGCTTCAGCATCTGCTTGATCATTTTTATTAGTTTTAACATATGGTTTGACAAATTGCGGTGCCATTAGTTTTACTTCATGCCCTAATTTAGTTATTTCTCTTGCCCAATAACTAGAACCACCACAAGCTTCCATCCCTACTAAACATTGTGGTAAATTAGCCATAAATGTCAAAACCTGATCTCTCATCAATTTTTTCTTTAATACTGTCTTGCCATTTTTATCTACACCATGAATTTGAAAAATTCTTTTTGCAATATCTATACCAATTGTAGTAACCTCCATATGGACCTCCTTAATTGTTGTTTTAATATGTTAAATATTAACCCTAGAAGATTAGCAACTGCTTTTCATTCTCTATATCAGGAGGTCCATACCATTAGTCCACTATCAACCTTTTCTGCAAACAGCGTAATTGCTTCCCATTATAATTCCCATGATACTTTTCTGTCAAATATGCTAATATGGTAGTTGCTTGCAACTCCGGTGCTGATTCTAGCATTGATTCTATTTCATCCCAGTGCTTCACAAATGGATCCTTACGTGTCCTATATTTACGTATTGTGCGTAATTCGCTTGGATACTTATTAATACGTAAATACTTACGTGCCGTTTTTACACTCATACCTGCTTTTGCAGCAGAAATTATCTGATTATATTTTTTGATCTTTTGCATTAAAATACCTACTTGGTTATTTGTACATGTCATCAGTAATTCTCGAATAATATTTAAATATTTAAAAATAAATTTTTATTCGATTTTACTGTCCATAGTTACTTCTTTTTTATAGGTAATTTTAATGTTCGTTGAGGGTAATTCTAATATTCGTTAGTCAAAATTCTACCATCAAATTTGATCATAAAATGAGCCATAGCTTCATTCCAATTTGGGGATAGGCATAGACCATTTTTTGGTAATATAATCAATTGTCAGATATAAAACCTTAAATACTGCGTCATCATTTGGAAAGATGCGTTTATTCTTAGTAACTTTTCTCAATTGGCTATTCAGCGATTCTATCGCATTTGTAGTGTAAATAATCTTACGAATCTCCTTTGGATATTGCAAGAAAATTATCAAATTATCCCAATTATTATACCAAGATTTAGCTATATGCGGATATTGCTTACTCCATTTTTGATCAAATGACTCAAGAGCTAATTCTGCTTCTTTTTCAGTAGCAGAAGTATAGATTAGTTTCAAATCCGCTGCTAATTGCTTTCTATCTTTATATGATACATATTTGAGGCTATTCCTGATCTGATGGACAATACAAATTTGATGTTCAGTTTTCGGGTATACTGATGCAATAGCATCAGACATACCAGTTAGATTATCACTACAAGCAATTAAGATATCTTTTACTCCTCTATTTTTCATCTCAGTAAAATTACCAAGCCAAAATTTAGCTCCTTCATTCTCACTTATCCATAAGCCTAAAATATCCTTTCTGCCAGATAAATCTATTCCTAAAGCTACATATACTGATTTATTAATAATAAGTTTATCTTGTCTTACTTTCACTACTAAACAGTCAAAATATACTATAGGGTATACTGATTCAAGCGGTCTACTCTGCCAAATCTTGACCTCATCTATTACTTCATCTGTAATCCTGCTGATTAGGCTCTCACTGATCTCAGCTCCATATAATTCTTGCAATTGTGTTTTAATATCAGACACACTCATACCCTTCGCATATAAGGATATTATCTTTTGGTCTAAGCCATCTATTCTTGTTTGTTTCTTTGAGACTATTATAGGTTCAAATTTACCTTGTCTGTCTCTTGGAACATTTAGCTCTATAGTACCATTCTCACTAATCAGATTCTTACTAAAACTACCATTCCTCGCATTCTCAGTTTCAGCTCTATCATACTTGCTATAACCTAAATGTTCTGACATCTCAGCATGCAGTGCTCGCTCTAAAATACCCTTGGTTAATTCCTTAAATGATGCTCCTCGCAGCAGAGCTACGAGGTATCTAAAAAAGTTTTAGTTGTTTCTTATGATATCACGAAGCAGAGCTTCGGGGAATTAAACCCTGAGAGATTAATCCATTCTGACTTAGTACTGTTTTTAAATCTACTCCGCCTTTTATCAGCAAATCTATTGCTTCATTTATTTTTTTATTCTTCTCTATTTGCATTTCTGTTACCTAGTCTATCCGCCAAAAACACTTCAAATCCTGATCATTTGTAATGGGATAGAGTTTTGACAACAAATTGCTAAGATTTTCAATAAAAATTAATAAGTTATGTTAATTTTTACTGATACATTTCTGTGTTGGTCTAATTTTGATATGGAGCTATTGTTAACGATTTTTTATCGTTCATCTAGTTTTTGCATGATGATATTTTTGATTTATGTGGAGTTAGACACGATTTGTAAATGATTTGCAATGCATCGTAAATTCAAACCAATAGCAGAGATTATTGGATTGATAATATCTCCTATCATACCTTTCAAGAAGTTTCTACCCATCCGACCATATTGCTTTAAGTGACCTATTATTGGTTCTATGGCACTGCGTCTCTTGATCATAGACTTGTCCTCTTGTAACAACTTCTTCCGCGTTTTTGGGGTATATACCTTACTCTTCTCCTTTACATTGCTACCACTATACCCAAGATCAACAAATGATTTCTTTATCTTGATTCCAGTGACACTCTCTACTGCTTCAAAGCTCTGATGCAATGTATGACCATCATAAGGATTATTATGAAACGATTTTGCGGATAAAACAAAATTTCTACGACCACTTACTACTACCGCTACTTTATTGCCAAACTCATATGGCTTGTTGCGTTTTCCCTTTCCTATACACTCTACTTCAGGGGCATGAAAACTATATAATACTTTGTTATCTTCTTTATATTGCTTTTTAGCTTCTCTTTTTAAAACAGATTGGTTATGTATTTGTTTTATTTTTTGCAATACTTCTTGATTTTTGAGAGACAAGTTTAATTGCTTATTTTTGATCTCACGCTCACATACTCTAATCAAACGACCCAGTAATATTTTTAAATGCTTCATTATTTTCCAACGCTTCTTGGCTTTACTATGTTCTTTATATTTCCATAGCTTTACTATATCGCGTTTATAGGTTCTAGCGTATGTTTCATTCAAATGTATACCCAAACTGTTGCAAAGCTTTACTATGCTAAGCCTAGCTTTATCCATTAAATAAACATCGTGTGGGTGTTTGATATTCTTAATTTGTACAGTCGTATCAGCGATGATTAATTCCAAATCTTTTTTTTTAATTGTGTTAGTTTTTATCCCAACCCTGATCAACTCCGATAATATCTCATTATATCCAGCTTCACCTAATACACTACGAAACCGTCGTATACTAGTTTCCGAGATAGCTATGTCTTTTTCTATATATTCCCACCCGCAGAAATACTGCCAATACATATTCTCTTTTAGCTCTTCCTCTGATAATGAATCTGAAAAATTATACATTGCTTGTAGCATCGTTATGCCAAGCATCACTCTATGACATTTTCTATTTCTACCAAATTTCTTAATACAAACATTTTTTGATAACCACTCTTCGAGCCTAGACCAATTTATTAATTCTCTTAATTTATATAGCTTATTATTTGGGTTTAATTCTTCTTTTAATTTATAACCAAACAGTTTCCCTTGTTCTTGCGATTTGATAATGTTGTCTATTGGCATTGACTGAAATCCATAAGGTTTATGACCATATTTTATCATTTTCTTACGGATTGTTGTATTACTTCTTGTCTTAAAACCATATTATCTATAAGGCTTGTAGAGTTTTGGCGGACGGACTACCTATATTTTTAATTACTTCTAATATAGCTAACACGGAAATGTTTCTACCACAGATTAGGAAAAACTTAGGCATTGATCAATAATTTTACGTAAACAGTTTTTAAAGTTAGTCCAGCAATGTTTAATAGGATTTAGATCTGGTGAATATGTGAGTAAATACAAAAACTATGGTAAAAACCTTTCCGCGTTAGCTATATAGGCTCAACAAAAATTTACACAATCATTGCAAAAGACTCGCGGATTTGAAACTAATCTATACAGGAGTTTCGCACTTAGCAAATAATATGCTAATCTAGAGAAAAATAGTTTTAGATAAAAATGACAAGATCAAAATGTAGCAAAGATTTATATAAATCATTCTTACAAGCAAGTAGTGTAAGATATACTAGCAAAGCATTATCTGAAGTAAGTCCATTAGATCTATCGCACGATAGTGCAAGTCGATGGTTAAAGAGTAAGGATTTTCGCCCTAGCGAAATCTATAGCAAAGTGTCAAAATATATTGATCTGGAAGATCCTTGTTTATTAGTGGGAGATGACACCTTATTGTCAAAGCAATACAGTAAGAGGATCGAGCTTGTAAATTATCAATATTCTGGGGCTGTACATGATGTTATACCTGGTATAGGAATGGTAAACTTACTGCATTACAATACTCAAATTGATCAATCTACTCCTGTAGATTATAGAATATATGATAAAGAAACTGATGGTAAAACAAAGAACGAGCATTTTTGTGATATGCTTACTTTAGCTAAAGAAAGAGGTATCAAGCCTGATGCTATAGTTATGGATGCTTGGTATAGTGGTTTGGATAATTTAAAACATATACGTAATTTAGGTTGGATATGGGTTACCAACCTAAGAAAAAATAGAAAAGTTAATCGTAATGTTAGCTTGGAAACTTTAGAGATTCCCGATGAAGGGCTAAAAATTCACCTACGTGGATACGGTTGGGTTACGGTATTTAAGTTTGTGGCAAAAAATGGTCGCATTGATTACATAACAACTAATTTAGAGAATCCTACACGTGAGCAAATAGAGAAAATTGTTAAGGCGCGTTGGTCTATAGAAGTTTATCATCGAGAATTGAAACAAACTTGTGGTATTGAATGCTGTCAGGCACGCACGGGTCGAGCTCAAAGAAATCATATTTGCCTTGCTGTATTGGCCTGGCTTGATATGAACAAAAGGAGGATAAATGAAAACATTACTTTATATCAACAAACTTGGGAAGTTATAAAAACATCAATTCAGAACAACATTAAATGGCTTCTAACTAATACACAATTTTGCTAAGTGCGAAACTCCTGCTATACTTCTGCTACTGAAAAAGAAGCAGAATTAGCTCTTGAGTCATTTGATCAAAAATGGAGTAAGCAATATCCGTATATAGCTAAATCTTGGTATAATAATTGGGATAATTTGATAATTTTCTTGTCTATCCGCCAAAAACACTTCAAATCCTGATCATTTGTAATGGGATAGAGTTTTGACAACAAATTGCTAAGATTTTCAATAAAAATTAATAAGTTATGTTAATTTTTACTGATACATTTCTGTGTTGGTCTAATTTTGATATGGAGCTATTGTTAACGATTTTTTATCGTTCATCTAGTTTTTGCATGATGATATTTTTGATTTATGTGGAGTTAGACACGATTTGTAAATGATTTGCAATGCATCGTAAATTCAAACCAATAGCAGAGATTATTGGATTGATAATATCTCCTATCATACCTTTCAAGAAGTTTCTACCCATCCGACCATATTGCTTTAAGTGACCTATTATTGGTTCTATGGCACTGCGTCTCTTGATCATAGACTTGTCCTCTTGTAACAACTTCTTCCGCGTTTTTGGGGTATATACCTTACTCTTCTCCTTTACATTGCTACCACTATACCCAAGATCAACAAATGATTTCTTTATCTTGATTCCAGTGACACTCTCTACTGCTTCAAAGCTCTGATGCAATGTATGACCATCATAAGGATTATTATGAAACGATTTTGCGGATAAAACAAAATTTCTACGACCACTTACTACTACCGCTACTTTATTGCCAAACTCATATGGCTTGTTGCGTTTTCCCTTTCCTATACACTCTACTTCAGGGGCATGAAAACTATATAATACTTTGTTATCTTCTTTATATTGCTTTTTAGCTTCTCTTTTTAAAACAGATTGGTTATGTATTTGTTTTATTTTTTGCAATACTTCTTGATTTTTGAGAGACAAGTTTAATTGCTTATTTTTGATCTCACGCTCACATACTCTAATCAAACGACCCAGTAATATTTTTAAATGCTTCATTATTTTCCAACGCTTCTTGGCTTTACTATGTTCTTTATATTTCCATAGCTTTACTATATCGCGTTTATAGGTTCTAGCGTATGTTTCATTCAAATGTATACCCAAACTGTTGCAAAGCTTTACTATGCTAAGCCTAGCTTTATCCATTAAATAAACATCGTGTGGGTGTTTGATATTCTTAATTTGTACAGTCGTATCAGCGATGATTAATTCCAAATCTTTTTTTTTAATTGTGTTAGTTTTTATCCCAACCCTGATCAACTCCGATAATATCTCATTATATCCAGCTTCACCTAATACACTACGAAACCGTCGTATACTAGTTTCCGAGATAGCTATGTCTTTTTCTATATATTCCCACCCGCAGAAATACTGCCAATACATATTCTCTTTTAGCTCTTCCTCTGATAATGAATCTGAAAAATTATACATTGCTTGTAGCATCGTTATGCCAAGCATCACTCTATGACATTTTCTATTTCTACCAAATTTCTTAATACAAACATTTTTTGATAACCACTCTTCGAGCCTAGACCAATTTATTAATTCTCTTAATTTATATAGCTTATTATTTGGGTTTAATTCTTCTTTTAATTTATAACCAAACAGTTTCCCTTGTTCTTGCGATTTGATAATGTTGTCTATTGGCATTGACTGAAATCCATAAGGTTTATGACCATATTTTATCATTTTCTTACGGATTGTTGTATTACTTCTTGTCTTAAAACCATATTATCTATAAGGCTTGTAGAGTTTTGGCGGACGGACT
>NZ_CAXIPY010000004.1:0-597022 GCF_964030725.1 Rickettsia endosymbiont of Urophora cardui
ACTATGGCAGGCATATAAAAAGCTTTACGTAAATTAGCATCTCCTGTTTTTGATATTTTTCCTATTCCATGGACAGAAGTGCCTGATTGTTTTGGCTTTGGGTTAAGACCAACAAACGCAGCTAGTTGTTTTGCAGAATTAAAATTTTCTACAACAAGAAAAGCAAGTATCACTCCTATTGTTTTTTCTCCTATACCAGGGATTGAATCAAGAAGTTTACTTTTATCATGTAAGTCTTTGTGTCCTTTAATATGATTAGAGATAAGTTCTTCTACTTCCTTAATTTGCTTATCCAGAAATTCAATATGAATCATAATGTTAATGGCAACTGCTTTACTTGCTCCGCTCAATCTATTATTTTCTTGATTTTTATTAGCAATCAAACTATCCAAGCGTCTTACCCATTGTTGTAATTCTTTAATATGTATAGGGGTTGGTTGCCAAAGATCAGGTTGCATAGCCTTGCAAAAAGAAGCTATCAATTCACAATCAGATTTGTCAGTTTTAACTCTTGAAAGCTTGCTCATTGCAAAGCCCTTGATGCGAGCTGGATTTACGACACTAACTTTAAATGTATTATCATAAAGATATTGAGCTAACCTAACTTCGTAACCACCTGTTGATTCCATACAAGCGTGAGCAGTATCTATTCCCTTTTTTTCTAACCATTGTTTTAGTGCAGCAAAGCCTTTTGCAGTATTATTAAACTTTTTGGTTTTGATTTTATTATCATTTAATAAAGCTACGTCAAATGTTGCTTTAGAAATATCTATACCCAAAATAATGCTACTCATATTTGACCTTCTATGTTAATAATAAGTAGAATACCCAAAGATCAACCTTGTAAATACAGGTTCATTGATTAATTTCAAGACCTAAGAATACCGTCCGATCTTTAATGAGTATGTGAAGACTAATTGTTTGATCTCAACTACAGGGTTACATAGCCCTAAGATTTAATACGGCATATTAGTCTTCTTACTTAAGTGCCCTTAAGTATCTTATAGTTGTTTACTAAAGACAATACTAAGATACAAGGATTATATGTTATTCGTAATGCTAGCGTACAACATATTGTATCATGCACAATCTTCAGTTAAGGCAAGGAAAGTAAGGGCATGGGATAAAAAAATCAATAGCAATATGTTGTCTCCAAGTGAAGTTTATAGATCTATGCCACAAATTTCCCTTGAAGAAATATTAGAAAAGTCTATATCCAGAGGGATACCAGATCATAGAAATATTAGAAATAATCATCAGGTCAAACCATTTGCACCAGTAATACGCAAAAGTAATAAACAGGGTAAGTTGGAAATTACAATAAAATCAAGTTTTGATGGAAGTAATCAAATTACCAAAACCTCATTTAATAAAAAGCTAGAATTACCCAATATATTAGTGAGTATAAACCAGCAATATTAGACAAAATTGCTACAGTTTTTGATACATTATGTACCCAAATAGAATAAATAAATTTTGTTATTACTAAAAAAGTATAAAAAAATTGGAATACATTTCTCCTTATGGAAAGGATTTTGTCAAAACTGCAGTTTGAAGATAGATTATATTAGATTTGAGCCTAATAAAATAAATTATGAGTTTTGTACAAATATCTTGAAGAACAAAAAAGTCATATATGTCAAAGATAAACATTAAGTTTGAAAATTTTCGTAAAGCTTTTGCGAGTCTTGAGGCCATCTACTTAAAACCAATAACAGATGATCGAGCATATATTGACGCAACAATACAAAGATTTGAATTTACGTTTGCACTTGCTTGGAAATTTTTAAAAGAGTATTTTGCAGGGAAAGGGATAATACTTAACTATCCTAAGGAAGTTCTGAAAGAAGCATTTGCGGTTGGTATTATAAATGATGAAGATTTATGGATTTATATGCTTGCTGATCGTAATATGACCTCGCACACTTATGATGAAAAACTTGCTGATGAGATCTATAAAAGGATAAGAAATTATGTTCCTCTAATAAAAGAGCTACTTAACACTATCGATTCAAGCTTGAAAAATAAAATATGATAAATTATCTAAAATCATTTTTTCTATATGAGATAATAAGAGGTCTGGCTTTGACTTTAAGATATTTCTTCAAAGCTAAAGTCACCATCAATTATCCTTATGAGAAAAGCCCAGTTAGCCCAAGGTTTAAGGGTGAGCATGCTTTACGTCGTTATGAAAATGGTGAAGAGCGTTGTATTGCCTGCAAGCTTTGCGAGGCTATCTGTCCGGCACAGGCAATAGTCATTGAAGCAGATGAGCGGGAAGATGGTAGTAGACGTACCACCCGTTATGATATAGATATGACGAAATGTATTTATTGCGGGCTATGCCAAGAAGCTTGCCCTGTTGATGCGATAGTTGAAGGACCAAATTTCGAGTTTGCAAGCCTAACCCATACAGCTCTTATTTATGATAAAGAAAGATTACTGCAAAACGGTGATCGCTGGGAGCAGGCACTAGCTAACAAGCTCCACAAAGATTATGAGTATAGATAAGTATACTTGTTTAATCTCTCAGGGTTTAATTCCCCGAAGCTCTGCTTCGTGATATACTACTTGAATGGAAGAAAGCAGTTATATACATAAGAGTCATAATGTCACAGTACTAATATATCATTTAGTAACGCCGGCAAAGTATAGAAGAGTAATATTCAATCAAGAACTAGATGATTATTTGTGTAAAATTTGTGAGCACATAGAAGATCGTTATGAAATTAGATTTTTAGAAATAGGAGTAGATAAAGATCACGTACATTTTTTATTACAGTCAATACCAATGTATAGCCCAACAAAAATAACTCAAATCATACAAAGTATTACTTCTAAGAAAATGTTTGAGAAATATCCAAATCTTAAAGAAAAATTATGGGGAAGTGAGTTTTGGAGTAAAGGATATTTTATGAGCACGGTAGGTAAACATGGTGATGCGCAGAAATTACGTAATTATGTACAGAATCGAGGTTCAGGCAAACCTTCTTATAAAGCATTTCAACAAAAACAGTTAAAGCTTTTTGGATAGATAGTCCCTCCGCCAAAACTCTAAAAAATATCACTTGTGTCACTAATTTCCAAAAATAGTGCGATTTTAGAGCAAATTACTCTAATTTTGAGGGCTGATTTTAAATTTTTGTATTAAAAACCACACTATTTCCCAAAATGCATTCATTTTTTTATTGTCATTTTTTTGTATTTCCATAAGCTTTTGATATAAAACCTTTCATTTTCTTATGGATTTTACTATGCATTTTTGCCTTAAAACCCTATTGCCTATAAGGCTTTTAGAGTTTTGGCGGACGGACTATAGTCTATCCGCCAAAAACACTTCAAATCCTGATCATTTGTAATGGGATAGAGTTTTGACAACAAATTGCTAAGATTTTCAATAAAAATTAATAAGTTATGTTAATTTTTACTGATACATTTCTGTGTTGGTCTAATTTTGATATGGAGCTATTGTTAACGATTTTTTATCGTTCATCTAGTTTTTGCATGATGATATTTTTGATTTATGTGGAGTTAGACACGATTTGTAAATGATTTGCAATGCATCGTAAATTCAAACCAATAGCAGAGATTATTGGATTGATAATATCTCCTATCATACCTTTCAAGAAGTTTCTACCCATCCGACCATATTGCTTTAAGTGACCTATTATTGGTTCTATGGCACTGCGTCTCTTGATCATAGACTTGTCCTCTTGTAACAACTTCTTCCGCGTTTTTGGGGTATATACCTTACTCTTCTCCTTTACATTGCTACCACTATACCCAAGATCAACAAATGATTTCTTTATCTTGATTCCAGTGACACTCTCTACTGCTTCAAAGCTCTGATGCAATGTATGACCATCATAAGGATTATTATGAAACGATTTTGCGGATAAAACAAAATTTCTACGACCACTTACTACTACCGCTACTTTATTGCCAAACTCATATGGCTTGTTGCGTTTTCCCTTTCCTATACACTCTACTTCAGGGGCATGAAAACTATATAATACTTTGTTATCTTCTTTATATTGCTTTTTAGCTTCTCTTTTTAAAACAGATTGGTTATGTATTTGTTTTATTTTTTGCAATACTTCTTGATTTTTGAGAGACAAGTTTAATTGCTTATTTTTGATCTCACGCTCACATACTCTAATCAAACGACCCAGTAATATTTTTAAATGCTTCATTATTTTCCAACGCTTCTTGGCTTTACTATGTTCTTTATATTTCCATAGCTTTACTATATCGCGTTTATAGGTTCTAGCGTATGTTTCATTCAAATGTATACCCAAACTGTTGCAAAGCTTTACTATGCTAAGCCTAGCTTTATCCATTAAATAAACATCGTGTGGGTGTTTGATATTCTTAATTTGTACAGTCGTATCAGCGATGATTAATTCCAAATCTTTTTTTTTAATTGTGTTAGTTTTTATCCCAACCCTGATCAACTCCGATAATATCTCATTATATCCAGCTTCACCTAATACACTACGAAACCGTCGTATACTAGTTTCCGAGATAGCTATGTCTTTTTCTATATATTCCCACCCGCAGAAATACTGCCAATACATATTCTCTTTTAGCTCTTCCTCTGATAATGAATCTGAAAAATTATACATTGCTTGTAGCATCGTTATGCCAAGCATCACTCTATGACATTTTCTATTTCTACCAAATTTCTTAATACAAACATTTTTTGATAACCACTCTTCGAGCCTAGACCAATTTATTAATTCTCTTAATTTATATAGCTTATTATTTGGGTTTAATTCTTCTTTTAATTTATAACCAAACAGTTTCCCTTGTTCTTGCGATTTGATAATGTTGTCTATTGGCATTGACTGAAATCCATAAGGTTTATGACCATATTTTATCATTTTCTTACGGATTGTTGTATTACTTCTTGTCTTAAAACCATATTATCTATAAGGCTTGTAGAGTTTTGGCGGACGGACTAGATACCTCGTAGCTCTGCTGCGAGGAGCATCATTTTCTTGGTGCATATTCTAGCTTGTGTTACTTCTTATGCTATCACTAAATCTCGTATAAAACTTGATGCTTTAGCTCCAGAACAACTTCTCTTATCCTAAATTGGCGTTTTAAGAACTTATTGTATTTGTACTTTTTATTTGTGGGTTCCCGCATATGCAGGAATGACATATGAGGCTTAATTATATCAAACTAGCCAAGGATAAATAATCGTTAGGGGTAAGGTTTTCTGCTCGGCAATTATCGCTTATATCTAGCTTAGTTAAAAGTTCAGATATGTTAGGGGCAAGGTTTTTTAGTGATGATTTAATCATTTTTCGGCGTCCTGCAAAAGCCATTCTAGTTATTAATTCAACTTTACTTATTAAATCACTATTGAGAATATTTTCTAAAGGATTCAGTTTAACTATTGCTGAATATACTTTAGGGGGCGGGTAAAAAGCTGTAGGTGCTACATCAAAGCATTTTTCTACTGTTGCAATTAAGCTGCATATTACCGATAACCTGCCATATGCTTTGGTCGAGGGTTTAGCACAAATCCGCTCCACTACTTCTTTTTGTAGCATCAATGTCATGCTAGTAACAAGGCTTGCTTCTTTCAACCCCCTAATTACTAGTTCAGTTCCTATATGATAAGGTAGATTAGAAATGATAGTTATTTTGTTAGTATTTAAATCGCTTAATTTAAGTTTAAGAGCGTCCTGTTTGATTATATTTAGATTAGGGTGATATTGCTTAATCTCATTAAGTAAAGGGATGCATCTTTCATCTGTTTCAATAACTGTTAAAAGTTTTGGATTTTTATGTAATATCGATCTAGTAAGTCCGCCTGTACCAGGACCTATTTCTAGAACATTACTATTTTCTTCAAGTCCACTAGCTCGCACGATCTTATCACATAAGCTACTATCAAAAATGAAGTTCTGACCATGCTTTTTGAGAGGATGGATTTGATGACTTGCTGCATGTTTAGCAATTGATGGAAGCATATTTAAGTTATAGTTAGTTTTTTATAGGCATTGTTGTGTGGATCGAAAAACACGCATGGTGTCATCCCGTGGCTTGTCCACGGGATGACAAATGGTGGCTTGAGTCACGCTTTGCCATCAGGTAACAATTATGGATTTTTAAAATTAGCAATTACCGGTATATGATCGGAGGGTTTTTCCTTAGTTCTTAAATTATAATCCATATAGCAATTTTCCAGATAGTCAATGCTATTATTGCTACCAAGGATCATATCTATTCTCATACCTTTATTCTGTTCAAAACATCCAGCTCTATAGTCCCACCATGAAAATTCTTGTTTTTTGGGATACAAAAACCTATAGCAATCTTCAAATCCAGAATTTAAAATAGTTCGCATTTTCTTTTGTTCAATTTCCGTAAAGCAGGTAGTATTTGCAAGGGCTGTAGGTGAATATACATCAATATCAAAAGGTGCAATATTAAAATCACCCCCTATAATGGTTTTTTCATCAAAAGATTTTTTGCTTGATAGATAATTAAAAAAACTATCATAAAATGCTAGTTTTGCCGTAAATTTATCACTACCCACCATTGAACCGTTAGGAGCATATAAAGAAATAATATTACAAAATCCGATAGGTAATGATATTTTTGCTTCTATAAATCTTGCTTGATCAGAACAGTGATTATTTGGAAAATCCTTAACTATTTCATCGGCAGGAAATTTTGAAAGAATAGCAACACCATTATACGATTTCTGCCCATGAACATAAAAATTATAAGGTAGATCAGATAACTCCTCGAAAGGGAATTTATCACTCTCGCATTTTAATTCTTGTAATAATAAAATATCAGGATTTTCATTTGCTAAAAAATCACGCAATATATTAATTCGCATTTTTATGGAATTAATATTCCAAGTAGCAATCTTCATTAACCCTCTCGTGCAGAACCTAGTTTTCTTTATAAAATAAGTTATGTAAGAAGTCTATTTTATTTTTCTGCACCACTTTCTGCTTCGTTAGTTGTTACTCCCTTATTGCGGAATCGCCACTCACGAAAACCAAAATGATAAAGTAAAAGATGAGTAACAAAGGCACTGATAATTATTATAATCATAGAATATTTTATCGTATCGTAATTTGGATTAGCACCATACATATCTAACAATATACTAAAGACTAAAGCCCATATTAGTGTTATTTCAATACTAAGACCTTTTGGTACTCTTTTTACAGAATTTTCTCCAAGAATAAAATCTCTAATTATAATTCCGCCGTTAGAAGTAAGAAATGCAAATAGTGGACCCCAAAAATTTAGAGGTTCAATTTTTTTAATAATAACCATTGCAACACCGATAATTATAAAAGCTGCTTGCCCGAATGCATCACAAACTGCGATTGTATTGTTTAAAGAATTTTCTAAATAACTATCTTCGGTAATTTGTTTATTATAATAACTAAATAATTTAACAGCGATAAAGCTAAGCAGTACTACTGTAAATATATAATAAAAGTAAGATGGGGTGAAATATAGATTCAAATGTCCTGTATCGTGATTTATTATTAAATCAAGCATTATACAGCTGCTAACAGATGGCAATATTGCCAATAAAAATGTACCGAATAAGGTGCTATTATTTTTTATACCTAGAATAATTCCAGAAAAAGCAAAAGCAAGGCTACCAAGTAATCCTATTATATGACACCAATGTGAGTCGATAGATTTCGGGAGCAAAATATGATAAATGTAAGTTTTAACAATTTTTTTATATTCGCTACTTGCAAGAAAATCATCTATAGCAAAATTAAATTGTTCAACTACATTTAAAGATACGGTTTTTTTACTGAACATCAAATGTAACGGGGTTTTAATATTTAAAGGAACTTCTACTATTTTTCTATCTGTAGGTTTGCTTAAAATATTCACTGAACCGACTATTTTATCGCTAATAAAACCATCAATCTCTTTTTTTACCATCCCATTTATTAATTCTACATTATTTTGATATATTTTAATTATATCTTGGTTTTTATCGTCAAATAAAAAATCTGTGAATTTTTGTTCTCCATATATCGTACCTTTTACTATTCCAATCTGAAGATTAAATAAGCGTATTTGTGCCATTAATTCATCACTATTTTGAAAACTTAGTTTTTTAGCTAATTGTTTGATAATAAATAAAGAGAATTCTTCCATGCGATATGGCTTTGAAAAATAAGCGTAATTATTTCTCTCATCAGTATAAGTAGCACCTGCAGTCATGTCAGCAGCACCGCTTTGAATATCTAACTGATCTTGATACCAATTATCTTGGTGATACTCGATATTAATACCTATTTTTGCAGCAAGAGCATTAATTAATCTCTCAGGGTTTAATTCCCCGAAGCTCTGCTTCGTGATATCATAAGAAACAACTAAAACTTTTTTAGATACCTCGTAGCTCTGCTGCGAGGAGCATCATTTCAATATCCATACCAGAAACATTAGCACTACCATTTGAAGTAACCATCCAATATTGATAAGGTTCATTTATATACCAAGCAGTGGTTAAAGTTTTTTTATCAGGTAAGTTTTCGCATTCTAAAGCTGCTTCTTGTTTAGATATTGAATTGCTTAAGGAATAAAAACTTTTTAAAATAATTAGTATAAAAATAAAAAGTTTGAAAATTTTCATTTCTTCACACACCTTAAAATAAAATTAATCACGAACTGCTTTAATATTCCCATCAAAAAATTGTATATTTAACACTTTTTCAGTAGTAGTTTTAGAAGATACAAAATGACCTGATTCCCCTTTAACTATAGCAAAGCCACGTTTTAGTACATTATGATAGTCTAAGCTTAATAGTAACAGACTATTTAATTCTAATTTATACTCAAAATTTTTCAAAGTATTATTTGCCGATTTTATGATATAAGCGGCTTTATGTGTTAATTCGAGTGTCTTATAAGTAATGATTTTATGAGGATGGATTCTTTCTTTTGAAAATGATTTAAGCTTTGTTTCTTTTAGACTAATTAGGCATGGTAAGGAGTCTAATAGGTTAAAGCCCGTTTCATCGAGTAATTGTTGTTTATGATTCATATAATGGGCAAGACACCTATTTATTTTATCATAATTTGTAATAGCTTGTTCATGATTTTTAACTAACTGCTTGGTATTAGTTACTAATACTTTTTCATAAGATTGCAGGGTGCTATTTAAAATAGACCGCACAGGTACAGCAAATTCAGCGGCAGCAGTTGGAGTAGGGGCTCTTTTATCGGCTGCTAAATCTATTAAAGTATAATCCACCTCATGACCTACAGCTGAGATAATAGGGATTCTTGAGTTGTAAGTAGCACGCACTAGTACTTCATCATTAAACGACCAAAGGTCTTCGATAGAACCACCGCCTCTTGCAACTATTATAACGTCCAGCTTATTTGCTTCTTCTAGCTTGTTAAAACCATCTATGGCTTCAGCAATCTCATTACCAGAATTCTCACCTTGTACACTAACGGGCCATATTATTACATGAGTTGGAAAACGTTCACGGATTCGGTGAATAATATCTTGTATAACAGCACCAGTGATTGAAGTTATAACGCCTATTTTATTAGGTAAAAATGGTATAGGTTTACGTATTTTGTTAAATAATCCCTCTTTTTCTAAACGTGCTTTACGTTCGTTTAGAATTTGTATCATAGCTCCGAGCCCTGCGGGCTGTAAATTCTCGACTGATAGCTGATAACGTGAATTCCCCGCATAACTCGAAAGCTTGCCGCTAATTACTACTTCCATCCCGTCATTTAACGGAAACTTGATTTTAGCAAGAATAGGACGCCAGCAAGTACAAGCTAAAATTGCAGTGTTTTCTTTTAAGTTAAAATAAGCATGTCCTGAACTAGCTATTTTTAAGCCAGAAATCTCGCCTTTTACTTTAATATAACCGACATTATTTTCTAATAATTCTTTAATTTTGTTAGAAATTTCACTAACGGAAAATTCTTTAGTAGTTTGACTGGAAGTAAAATTATCTAGCATTTTATTAATATTTGGTTTTTGGCTAGGGGTAGGTGCTATCCGTCATTGCGAGAAGAAACTGCAAGTTTCGACGAAGCAATCTCGGGAGGTTTATAAAAGATTGCAGCAAAGCTTCGCTCCCCGCAGTGACGTTTATCATCCCAAGAATAACCCTCCAATACTCAAAAGAGCAAGCAAAATTTTTATTATTTGCTATATTAATAATAGCTTGCTATTATTTCCTACTATTTAAATATTTGGTTAATGATAAATGCTACGGGTAATATTTCTATTTATTATCGTAATATCTCCTTTGTTTAGTTTCGCAAATAGCTTGACAAAAAGCAGCGGCGTTAAAATTAATAATTTAATTGCTGATTTTGTAGAATATAATGAAAATGAGGGTTTAATATATGCTAAAGGTAATTTAAAAATTCTTACGGATGAGCATTTACTAACAGCAGATAATTTACTTTATGACGTAAATAATGATATTTTATGGGTAGAAGGTAATGTAAGAGTTAAAGATAAAGACAATAGAATTACATTAGGTGATAAGGCAATCTTAAAAAATGAATTTAAACAAGGTGTAGTGTCTAAATTTATTATGCTTTTTAATAACAACAGCCTTTTAGTTGCTAAGCTCGCTGAAAGAATAGATGAAAATAATATACGGCTTCATTATGCTAAGTTTACTCCCTGCGAAGTTACTTGTAGTGGAAATCCCCTCTGGCAAATTTCTGCTAAAAATACTGATATTCATTCTGCAGAGCATAAAATAGTTTATAAGAATGTATTTTTCGAGGTATATGGTATACCAGTTTTTTACTTACCATATTTTTTCCATCCAACTCCGTCAGCTCCTGCTTCCTCAGGGCTACTAGTGCCTGATGTGAAGAATGGAAGATTTGGAGTGCCTCTATATTTGCGTGCAAAACCTAATATGGATTTTACATTAACTCCAAGAGTTTTTAATAAAGACCCAATTTTTGAGCTAGAAGGGCGTTATAGACCAAATAATACCGATAATATAAGTTTTGATGGTAGTTATGGTAGACTACCTTATCTTCTAGAAAAAAATGGAGATAAAATAAAGGATAAAAAAATCTCTGCCTATCATTATATTGTAAATGGTAATTTTTATAGTAGTGATAAAGTTTATAATTATGGTTTTAAAGCAGAGCGTACGTCTGATAAAGCTTATTTAAAAAATTATTATAATAACTATGCTTCATACCTAACTTCTAGGGTATTTTTAAATAAAATTCATAAGGCGGATTATTTTCAGATAGAAGCTTTAACTTCGCAAGGGTTAGGTAGTAATGATAGCAGATCTAACTATCCACTAGTATTACCAAAAATCACTACAAAAAATGTAATAAGTCTAAATGATGACGAAAGTAGGCATATCGTTATCGAAAATAACACTTTAATGTATAAAGAAAGGATAGGAAAGCAGCTTACTAGAACTTCTCTACAATTATCCTATATTCATAATCTTATAACTTCTTCGGGACAAATTTTTGAGTTTGTTGCTCGGGATAGAGGAGATTTTTATATAGCAAAACAGGCTTATTTTGAGAGAACAAGATCAGCTAAATCGCTTCAACGTAATATACCGGAATTTCACACTTTATGGCGTTATCCATTCACAGGTGCTATAACAAAAACAATAAATGTACTTATTGAGCCGATAGTTTCTTTTACTATAGGGCGTAAATTATCCAGTAAAGATATGAAGTTTGTTATAATTGATCCTATGAAATATGAGCTATCAGGAAAAAACCTCTTCTTATCTAATCGTTATAGCGGTATTGATTGCCATGATTTTGGTAATAGATTAAATTATGGTGTGAACACTAGCTTTGCTAAAGAAGAAAATTATCTGAGATTATTTTTAGGACAGTCTCTTAATACTAGATATAGTGTATATCAAAAAGCAAGTGATACTGAAAATGTTGGTAAAATCTCAGGAAATATTTCTAATAATCTAGACTTATTTTATGATTTCCGAAAAAATAGATATTTTAAGCCTATACGTGATGAGGTAGGAGCTAATTTATATTATGGTAGAATCAGTTTAACCGGGAGTCTTATTCAGCTTACAAATCTTAAAAAGTATTATAGAGCAGAAGAGATGCAGCTTTCAAGTAATCGAGCAAGACAATTTTACGGAAATGTCAATTACCAATTGACAGATAATTGGTCTGTTGGAATTGGTGGACGTATTGATCTTTCAAAAGGCTCAGCAGATTTATTGACTAGAACTATTAGAGTGACATACGCTAAAGATTGTGTTAGAATCGCAGCTAAGATTTATTCTGATTATTTATCCGATGAAAGTAGAGGAATTAAAAAAACTAAATCCTCGCTTACTATTTCTGTGGGTTTAAGAGTCCTGAATATGTAGTATACTCGTTTTATTTGAAAAATTGGCGATAAAGTCTTTTGCTGATAATCCTCACGTACTAATATGTACGCTCCGGTTATCAGCTGGGGGACGCCTTGCTCTTTTCCAAATAAAACTTCGTCTACTAAATTGTATTAATATTACATAATATTACAGAGTTAAATATGAAAAAATTATTACTAATAATTACTGTTTTTTTTACATGTAGTGCGGTTGCTGAAACATCAAATATAGTGGCACTTGTAAATAATGAACCGATTACTCTTAATGAGTTTCGTGCCAGAAAAAAAATGATCATGGCATTAAATGATGTTGAGGAGGTAACACCTGCTCAGAATAAGCAGTTAAGTGATATAGCTATAAAAAGCTTGATTGATGAATCTTTACTTTTCCAATATTATGGTGATAAAGAAATTTCACAAGAAGAAATAGATAACGCTATCAACTCTATTGAAGATCGTAATAAAATGCCTCATGGCTCTCTTCTTCAATACTTAAAAAGTAGATCGGTTAATCCTGATAGCTTTATTTCCCAAATTAAGTCTGAACTAATTAAGATGAATGTTCTATCAGGTTTATCACGGTCAGTACAAGTAAGTAATAAAGAAATAGATGTAGCAATTTTATCTAGCGATCAAAAAGAAGTGGAAGTGTCAATGCAGATTTTTACTTCTAAAGATAAGAGTGATAAAACTTTTGCACAGATGAATAATTTAAAAAGTAAGTTAAAGAACTGTTCAGATGTTAAGAAATCTCTTTATGAGAATTTCGCAACAATGACAGTAATTACTGATAAGCTTAGTAAAATAGAAGAAGCCAAGCAAACTATAGTAAAAGACTTGAACCCTAATCAAACAAGTAATGTTTTTGAAAAATATAATGAGTTTGAGATAGTGCAGGTATGTACTAAAAAAATCTTAAACATTAGCGAAGACGAAAATAATTATGTGGTAAATTTTCTAACAAATAAAAAGATTTCTCAAAAAGCTCAGAAGTTTTTCGAAGATATGCATAAGAAAGCATATATAAAAATAATGTTACCTGTATTAGTTGACATTTGATCTTACATTTAATGATGCTCCTCGCAGCAGAGCTACGAGGTATCTAAAAAAGTTTTAGTTGTTTCTTATGATATCACGAAGCAGAGCTTCGGGGAATTAAACCCTGAGAGATTAAAAAAAGTGGCGAGTGTATCAATCTATAATTTGTATTATATATCAAATAATTTACTTTAAATTGTAGAAATATCGCTTTTAAGCTGATAAAAGCACTAAATATTTAACTTTAAATATAAATTTTTACTTTAGTCAGAAAAATTAGAATTTTTGTCAAAACTTCAGTTCGTCTGCTTTTCATATTTGTATTGTATAAACATAATGACTAAAAAAATTATTGCCTTAGTAGGGCGTCCAAATGTTGGTAAATCAACGTTGTTTAATCGCTTAAGTACACGTAAAAAAGCTATTGTTCATGATCTACCCGGTGTTACTAGAGATAGGAAATATACGGATGGCAGAATTGGCTCGTTTGAGTTTTCGCTTATTGATACGCCAGGGCTTGAAGAAAATCCTGATAGCTTTGGTAAAAGGCTAATGGAGCAGACTACTAAAGCGATAAATGAAGCAGATTTGATTTGCTTTATGGTAGATAGTAGAAGCGGAATATTACCTGACGATAAATTACTTAGCGATTTTGTTAGAAAATATAATAAGCCGGCGGTCTTGGTAATTAACAAATGCGAAAAGGCTTTTGATTTCGATAAGGAATATTACAAGCTCGGGTTTGATAGTATGGTTGCTATCTCTGCCGAGCATGGCACAGGAATGATTGATTTATATGATGAAATTATTGCCAAACTGCCCGAAGAAAATTCAGAAGAAGCAGAAATACATGACCCAATTAGAGGGGATTGTCTGCAAATAGTTGTAAGCGGTAGACCTAATGCTGGTAAATCTACTTTCATAAATGCTTTAATTAACGATGAAAGATTACTAACCGGACCGGAAGCAGGAATTACTCGTGAATCGATTGAAATTGATTGGCAATATAAAGGTAATCATATCAAACTGATTGATACGGCAGGGCTTCGTAAAAAAGCCACTATTACAGAATCTTTAGAAAAATTATCAGCATCAGATGCTATTAATAGCATCAAATTTGCTAATACTGTAATTGTAATGATTGATGCTTTATCGCCTTTGAAACAGCAGGATTTAAACATTGCAAGCCATGTAGCAAATGAAGGGCGAAGCATCGTTATAGTAGTCAATAAATGGGATCTAATTAAAGAATCAGAGAAAGAAGCATTTAAAGAAGAGTTTTATTATCAGATAAATAATCACCTGCCGCAGATTAAAAGTGTTCCTGCCTTATTTATCTCAGCAAAAAATAAACAAAATATAGCCGATGTATTGGATAGCTGTATTAAGATTTATAAAACTTGGAATAAAAAAATAACTACCAGCAAATTAAATGAGTGGCTTAATTTTACTACTGAAGCACATCCGTTGCCTCTGCAGAAAGGAGGTAAGCGAGTGCGTGTAAAATATATGACTCAAACAAAAACTAGACCACCTACATTCAAACTATTCTCCAATAATCCAGACAAAATTACCGATAGCTACACAAGATATTTGGTGAATAATATGCGTGAAGCTTTCGATATGCCAGGCGTTCCTATTAGATTCATCTACGTAAAAACCAAGAATCCTTATACTCGGTGAATTTCAAAAATTGGCGACAATGCCTTTGTAACGCCAATTTAGGATAAGAGAAGTTGTTCTGGAGCTAAAGCATCAAGTTTTATACGAGATTTAGTGATATAGCTTAATGCGATAAGGTAGTGACTTATAGTATGAGTTGGATTATACTAAATGAAAAACTTATGGCAAAGGCATATTCATACGATTTAAGAATACGAGTAATAAAAAGTTTAACAGATGGTAAAACAATAAAAGAGACTGCAGAGATATACTCTATTAGTAGGAAGACTATAATAGAGTGGAAAAAATTAAAGAAACAAACTGGCGATGTCAAAGCAAAAAGTGGTTATCATACAGGACATCGTAGAATAATAAGAGACATAGAGGGATTTAAAAAATTTATAGAACTTAATTTTGATAAAACCACCATGGAGCTAGCTAAGAACTGGAGTCAAAAAGTATCTGCAAGTACTATATCAAGATTGCTTAGTTAATCACCCTGCATTGTAAATGCAGGGCTTAAGATTACGGCATAAATGCCTTAGCTATAGCTAGTTTTCAGGCTCTGTCTCATCAATTGTGTAAATTTCGTGAACCATTAAATTCTACCATCAAATTTGATCATAAAATGAGCCATAGCTTCATTCCAATTGGGGATAGGCATAGACCATTTTTTGGTAATATAATCAATTGTCAGATATAAAACCTTAAATACTGCGTCATCATTTGGAAAGATGCGTTTATTCTTAGTAACTTTTCTCAATTGGCTATTCAGCGATTCTATCGCATTTGTAGTGTAAATAATCTTACGAATCTCCTTTGGATATTGCAAGAAAATTATCAAATTATCCCAATTATTATACCAAGATTTAGCTATATGCGGATATTGCTTACTCCATTTTTGATCAAATGACTCAAGAGCTAATTCTGCTTCTTTTTCAGTAGCAGAAGTATAGATTAGTTTCAAATCCGCTGCTAATTGCTTTCTATCTTTATATGATACATATTTGAGGCTATTCCTGATCTGATGGACAATACAAATTTGATGTTCAGTTTTCGGATATACTGATGCAATAGCATCAGACATACCAGTTAGATTATCACTACAAGCAATTAAGATATCTTTTACTCCTCGATTCTTCATTTCAGTAAAATTACCAAGCCAAAATTTAGCTCCTTCATGCTCACTTATCCATAAGCCTAAAATATCCTTTCTGCCAGATAAATCTATTCCTAAAGCTACGAGTCTTTTGCAATGATTGTGTAAATTTTTGTTGAGCCTATATTAGAAGTAATTAAAAATATAGGAAAGTTCTATAATTAATTAAGCCAGATATAATCAATTTTTAATCTCTCAGGGTTTAATTCCCCGAAGCTCTGCTTCGTGATATCATAAGAAACAACTAAAACTTTTTTAGATACCTCGTAGCTCTGCTGCGAGGAGCATCATTTAAATATAGATATATCATGGCTCATTTAACGATAGATGAAAGATTTAAAATATACGAAATGAATAAGAGTGGTTATAGCTCGCGATATATAGGGACAAAGATTGGCCGTGATAAAAGCACTATATGTTATGAACTCAAGAGAATGAGGCATAATTATAGACCAGATAGGGCTAACACACTTGCTTGCAGTTTAAGGCAAGGTAAGAGAAAAAGAAAATTAGATATTGATAATAATTTACGAGCAGAAATAATAAAGCAGTTAACACAGGGTATTTCACCAGATATAATTTCAGGTAGACGTAAACTATCACGAGATACTGTCAATATTTCTACAGAGAGTATATACCAGTTTATTTATACATCTCCTATAGCACAAAGGCAAAAATTATATTTATCTTTAGCAAGAAAAAGGAAAAATAGGTTGCATCATGGTACAAGAATCAGAAACAAAAGAATTACAATACCAAATCGAGTTTCCATTACTGAAAGACCAGAGATAAATAGAAAGATAGCAGCAATAGGTCATTTAGAAGGTGATTTAACTTTTAACAAAGGTAATCAAAGTCGTAATATAGGCGCTCTTGTGGAATCAGAACACAAAAAGTGTTTCTCACTTTAAACCGTTCAAAAAGAACACAAGATGTGATTGGTAACATGAATAAAAAACTTAAACAATTGTCGCATATAATCAAAAGCATAACGTTAGATAATGGCAAAGAATTTACCAATCATGAACAACTATTGCCAAAATCTGAACGAAAAGTATATTTTTGCAATCCTTATTCTCCATGGCAAAAACCATTGATAGAGAAGATTAACTCAATGGTGCACAGAGTATACTCTAAATCTTTGGCTCTGTCTCATCAATTGTGTAAATTTCGTGAACCATTAAATTCTACCATCAAATTTGATCATAAAATGAGCCATAGCTTCATTCCAATTGGGGATAGGCATAGACCATTTTTTGGTAATATAATCAATTGTCAGATATAAAACTTTAAATACTGCGTCATCATTTGGAAAGATGCGTTTATTCTTAGTAACTTTTCTCAATTGGCTATTCAGCGATTCTATCGCATTTGTAGTGTAAATAATCTTACGAATCTCCTTTGGATATTGCAAGAAAATTATCAAATTATCCCAATTATTATACCAAGATTTAGCTATATGCGGATATTGCTTACTCCATTTTTGATCAAATGACTCAAGAGCTAATTCTGCTTCTTTTTCAGTAGCAGAAGTATAGATTAGTTTCAAATCCGCTGCTAATTGCTTTCTATCTTTATATGATACATATTTGAGGCTATTCCTGATCTGATGGACAATACAAATTTGATGTTCAGTTTTCGGATATACTGATGCAATAGCATCAGACATACCAGTTAGATTATCACTACAAGCAATTAAGATATCTTTTACTCCTCGATTCTTCATTTCAGTAAAATTACCAAGCCAAAATTTAGCTCCTTCATTCTCACTTATCCATAAGCCTAAAATATCCTTTCTGCCAGATAAATCTATTCCTAAAGCTACATATACTGATTTATTAATAATAAGTTTAGCTTGTCTTACTTTCACTACTAAACAGTCAAAATATACTATAGGGTATACTGACTCAAGAGGTCTACTCTGCCAAATCTTGACCTCATCTATTACTTCATCTGTAATCCTGCTGATTAGGCTCTCACTGATCTCAGCTCCATATAATTCTTGCAATTGTGTTTTAATATCAGACACACTCATACCCTTCGCATATAAGGATATTATCTTTTGGTCTAAGCCATCTATTCTTGTTTGTTTCTTTGAGACTATTATAGGTTCAAATTTACCTTGTCTGTCTCTTGGAACATTTATCTCTATAGTACCATTCTCACTAATCAGATTCTTACTAAAACTACCATTCCTCGCATTCTCAGTTTCAGCTCTATCATACTTGCTATAACCTAAATGTTCTGACATCTCAGCATGCAGTGCTCGCTCTAAAATACCCTTGGTTAATTCCTTAATTAATCCATTCTGACTGGCTTTGTTGCATAAATAAGATTTGTAGAGCAAGAGTGGTGATAATCTGGTAAGATGTCCTGAATTAAAAATAATCCAGATTATATGAGATCTCGGAAGAAAGCCCCTTTTAGTAAATCACGCAAGTATTCTAAATATAAAATAACGAATTGGTCAGAATATAATAATTTTTTACGCAATAGGGGTCGCATAGATTTTATGATTGCCAGTGATTTGGCGATTGGCTGGTATGCTGATTACAGAGAGGAAATGAAACGAGGAAGACCTAGACGCTATAGTGATCACGCTATATTACAGTGTTTGAAGATCAGATGCTTATTCGGTCTTAAGTTACGCCAAACCCAAGGCTTTATAAACTGGCTCTTTGAAATATCGGGTTTATCTATTAGATGTCCAGACTATACAACATTAAGTAAGCGTATGAAGTCATTAGATCTTAGGTATTTACATGGAAATCAAGATAAAGAATTTAGTTGTATTTCAATGGATAGTACAGGGATACAAGCCTACACAGGGAACGAATGGCTAGAAAATAAGCATGGTAAGCAATATAAGCGTCGCATATGGAAAAAGCTACATATCGTTATAGAAGATCAAGGTATGATACTTGCCGATAGTACCACAGAGCATACTATAGATGATAGATCACAGATTGGACTACTAATAGCTAATGTCAGAGCCAAGGATTTTCTGGGAGATCGAGGGTATGACGGTGAATCTACATATCAATTGTTGAGAAAGAAGAAGATAAAACCAGTTATTAGACCCCCAAACTCTTCAGTAAAAGTTCAATCGCTTAGGGATAAAACTGAGAGAGATGCAGCTGTTATATATCAACAAAACAAAGGATACCAAGCATGGAGGGTAAAGAATAATTATGGTAGAAGGGAGCGTGTAGAGAACACGTTCTTTCGATTTAAAACTTCTTTTGGTAGTAAGTTTCTATCAAGACATGATCAAAATATGACAAAAGAAATGTCTATTAAATGCCACTTATTAAACAAAATGTTTGAAATTGGTAAACCTATCTCTGTGCCTGTTGGCTAGGCTAGCATTGCGGGGTTAGGGGCAGTATATTCAAAAGCTTATTTATGCAACAAAGCCAGTAAGTTTACCATTCCTATACCAGGTATAACATCATGTACAGCCCCAGAATATTGATAATTTAGGCTCTGTCTCATCAATTGTGTAAATTTCGTGAACCATTAAATTCTACCATCAAATTTGATCATAAAATGAGCCATAGCTTCATTCCAATTGGGGATAGGCATAGACCATTTTTTGGTAATATAATCAATTGTCAGATATAAAACTTTAAATACTGCGTCATCATTTGGAAAGATGCGTTTATTCTTAGTAACTTTTCTCAATTGGCTATTCAGCGATTCTATCGCATTTGTAGTGTAAATAATCTTACGAATCTCCTTTGGATATTGCAAGAAAATTATCAAATTATCCCAATTATTATACCAAGATTTAGCTATATGCGGATATTGCTTACTCCATTTTTGATCAAATGACTCAAGAGCTAATTCTGCTTCTTTTTCAGTAGCAGAAGTATAGATTAGTTTCAAATCCGCTGCTAATTGCTTTCTATCTTTATATGATACATATTTGAGGCTATTCCTGATCTGATGGACAATACAAATTTGATGTTCAGTTTTCGGATATACTGATGCAATAGCATCAGACATACCAGTTAGATTATCACTACAAGCAATTAAGATCAGGAGTTTCGCACTTAGCAAAGTTGCGAATCAGTTAAAAGCCATCTGATATTGTTTTGAATTGATGTTTTTATAACTTCCCAAGTTTGTTGATATAAAGTAATGTTTTCATTTATCCTCCTTTTATTCATATCAAGCCAGGCAAATACTGCAAGGCAAATATGATTTCTTTGAGCTCGGCCCGTGCGTGCCTGACAGCGTTCAATACCACAAGTTTGTTTTAATTCTCGATGATAAACCTCTATAGACCAACGTGCCTTAACAATTTTCTCTATTTGCTCACGTGTGGGATTTTCCAAGTTCGTTGTTATGTAATCAATGCGACCATTCTTTGCCACAAACTTAAATACCGTAACCCAACCGTATCCACGTAGGTGAATTTTTAGCCCCTCATCGGGTATCTCTAAACTTTCCAAGCTAACATTATGATTAACTTTTCTATTTTTCCTTAGGGTGGTAACCCATAGCCAGCCTAAATTACGTATATGTTTTAAATTCTCCAACCCGCTATACCAAGCATCCATGACTATGGCATCAGGATTGAGACCTCTTTCTTTAGCTAAAGTAAGCATATCACAAAAATGCTCATTCTTTGTTTTACCATCAGTGTCTTTATCATATATTCTATAATCTACGGGAGTAGATTGAGCAATTTTAGTATTGTAATGTAGTAAGTTTACCATTCCTATACCAGGTATAACATCATGTACAGCTCCAGAATATTGATAACGTACAAGCTCAATCTTCTGACTGTATTGCTTTGATAATAAGGTGTCATCCCCCACTAATAAACACGGTGCTTCCCAATCTATATATTTTGACACTTCCTTATAGATTTCGCTAGGACGAAAATCCTTACTCTTTAACCATCGACTTGCACTATCGTGAGATAGATCTACTGGACTCACTTCAGATAATGCCTTGCTAGTATATCTGACACTACTTGCTTGTAAAAATGATTTATATAAGTCCTTGCTACATTTTGTTCTTGTCATTTTTATCTAAAACTATTTTTCTCTAGATTAACATACTTTTTGCTAAGTGCGAAACTCCTGAAGATATCTTTTACTCCTCGATTCTTCATTTCAGTAAAATTACCAAGCCAAAATTTAGCTCCTTCATTCTCACTTATCCATAAGCCTAAAATATCCTTTCTGCCAGATAAATCTATTCCTAAAGCTACATATATAGCTAACACGGAAATGTTTCTACCACAGATTAGGAAAAACTTAGGCATTGATCAATAATTTTACGTAAACAGTTTTTAAAGTTAGTCCAGCAATGTTTAATAGGATTTAGATCTGGTGAATATGTGAGTAAATACAAAAACTATGGTAAAAACCTTTCCGTGTTAGCTATACTGATTTATTAATAATAAGTTTATCTTGTCTTACTTTCACTACTAAACAGTCAAAATATACTATAGGGTATACTGATTCAAGAGGTCTACTCTGCCAAATCTTGACCTCATCTATTACTTCATCTGTAATCCTGCTGATTAGGCTCTCACTGATCTCAGCTCCATATAATTCTTGCAATTGTGTTTTAATATCAGACACACTCATACCCTTCGCATATAAGGGGTAAATTCCAGTATTAATTAAGCCAGATTTATATTTTCTTCCCATACCTCATTGGGTGTTTTATAACCGAGCACTTTTCTTGGTAAATTATTTAAAAAATCCTCAATTTCTTGTAATTGCTTTATTGTTAATTTTTTTATATCTAAAGATTTAGAGTATACTCTGTGCACCATTGAGTTAATCTTCTCTATCAATGGTTTTTGCCATGGAGAATAAGGATTGCAAAAATATACTTTTCGTTCAGATTTTGGCAATAGTTGTTCATGATTGGTAAATTCTTTGCCATTATCTAACGTTATGCTTTTGATTATATGCGACAATTGTTTAAGTTTTTTATTCATGTTACCAATCACATCTTGTGTTCTTTTTGAACGGTTTAAAGTGAGAAACACTTTTTGTGTTCTGATATCCACAAGAGCGCCTATATTACGACTTTGATTACCTTTGTTAAAAGTTAAATCACCTTCTAAATGACCTATTGCTGCTATCTTTCTATTTATCTCTGGTCTTTCAGTAATGGAAACTCGATTTGGTATTGTAATTCTTTTGTTTCTGATTCTTGTACCATGATGCAACCTATTTTTCCTTTTTCTTGCTAAAGATAAATATAATTTTTGCCTTTGTGCTATAGGAGATGTATAAATAAACTGGTATATACTCTCTGTAGAAATATTGACAGTATCTCGTGATAGTTTACGTCTACCTGAAATTATATCTGGTGAAATACCCTGTGTTAACTGCTTTATTATTTCTGCTCGTAAATTATTATCAATATCTAATTTTCTTTTTCTCTTACCTTGCCTTAAACTGCAAGCAAGTGTGTTAGCCCTATCTGGTCTATAATTATGCCTCATTCTCTTGAGTTCATAACATATAGTGCTTTTATCACGGCCAATCTTTGTCCCTATATATCGCGAGCTATAACCACTCTTATTCATTTCGTATATTTTAAATCTTTCATCTATCGTTAAATGAGCCATGATATATCTATATTTAAATGATGCTCCTCGCAGCAGAGCTACGAGGTATGGCTTTGTTGCATAAATAAGATTTGTAGAGAAAGAGTGGTGATAATCTGGTAAGATGTCCTGAATTAAAAATAATCCAGGATTAGTGGACTGAAAACGCTAATTTAGGATAAGGGATAGATAGAAAGCTTATAGATAAAGGGTTTAAAGGAGATTAATGTTGAGTTATGATAGATTTTTTTAATAAAAGATCAGTAACTCAACATGAAAAGATGTATCATAACTATATATTATTTAGTAGATAATTTTTGTAAAATATATGAATATAATGGACTAATGGTATGGACCTCCTGATATAGAGAATGAAAAGCAGTTGCTAATCTTCTAGGGTTAATATTTAACATATTAAAACAACAATTAAGGAGGTCCATATGGAGGTTACTACAATTGGTATAGATATTGCAAAAAGAATTTTTCAAATTCATGGTGTAGATAAAAATGGCAAGACAGTATTAAAGAAAAAATTGATGAGAGATCAGGTTTTGACATTTATGGCTAATTTACCACAATGTTTAGTAGGGATGGAAGCTTGTGGTGGTTCTAGTTATTGGGCAAGAGAAATAACTAAATTAGGGCATGAAGTAAAACTAATGGCACCGCAATTTGTCAAACCATATGTTAAAACTAATAAAAATGATCAAGCAGATGCTGAAGCGATATGTGAAGCCGTGACAAGACCTAATATGAGATTTGTTGCAATTAAAACTATAGAGCAACAAGAAATTTTATCAATACATAGGGTAAGAGAGAGATTGGTAAAAAATCGTACAGCACTTGCTAATGAAATTAGGGGGCTACTACATGAGTTTGGTTTTATTGTTCCTCAAGGCATTAATAAGGTTATCACAAAATTAATTGAGATTTTAGATGCAGGGAAATTAAGCCAGTTAAGTTATCAAACATTTAGTGAACTAAAAGAAGAATTCTTAGATAATAACAGAAAAATAAAAGAGATAGAAAAACGATTAACAATGATAGCAAGTAACCTAACTCAATATCAACGATTAAGAGCTATACCTGGTCTTGGTTTAATTACTGCTACTGCTTTAATAGCATCAATAGGTAATGCTACAAGTTTTGAGAATGGCAGGCAATTATCGGCATGGCTAGGATTAGTGCCAAGACAACATTCAAGTGGTGGGAAGGATAAGCTGCTGGGAATTAGCAAGCGAGGTGATGTATACTTACGCACTTTATTAATTCAAGGGGCTAGAGCTGTACTAAATGCCAAGATAAGATTTACATCGGAAGAACAGAAATCTAAAAAAGATTTTAGCCAATTTACGAAATGGATGTTTAATTTATCTGAGCGAAGTAGCCATAATAAAACGACAGTTGCCATAGCTAATAAGTTGGCAAGAGTGGTGTTTGCTGTACTAAGATCAGGAGATGATTATGTAGAGAGTAAAGTTTGTAGCTAAAGAGTGTGTAGCATAGCACTTATAAGTAAAATAAATGGTGATTTATATAATGAATAGGTAAAAGCAAAACAATATGTAAGAGATTCCAACCCGAAATATGCTTGAGATAATTAATATTGATGGTAAATAAGACAAACCTTAGCTTACAAAAAAACTGCGTTTTTCAGTGGCTCTTTTAGAAGCCGATGGACTGATAAGTATATAGTTTGTAAGCCAGCGAATTCCATCAGGGCTGTAGAATAAATTAGGTTGATTTATCAGCTATAAGCCGGATACATGACTGCATTTGTTTGTTTTTATTATTGATGTTATTTTTTTCTTGCATTCTACAGGAGGTCCATACATGAAAAAATTGGACAAAAAAATGAAGGAGTGTGTTTCCGCAATAAGTTAGAATAAATAGCAATAAACTTAAGAGGAAAGATGAAGAAAAATAAAGTAAAAATTTTCAGTGCTTCAGAAAAAACGGGGATAGTATTAGAATTAATAAAAGAGGAGTCGACACTTGGTCAGTTAGCTTCAAAATATGCAATAAGTGTTAAAACAATTCAAAATTGGAAAAAACAGTTTTTAGGTAATGCGGCATTAGCTTTTGAACCAGCTAAAGTTTTGAGTGAATATCAAGAACAAATAAATCATTTACAAGAGCAAAATGATGAACTTGCTAAAGCTCTTGGTAGAATCACAGTTGAGAGGGACTGGGCCGTGGGAAAGCTCAAAAGCTTGGATTTATCAAATAAAAAGAGTCTTGTACACTCCAAGCTAAATCAACTCTCAAAATCAAGACAGTGTGAACTATTAAAGATTAGTCGATCTACAGCCTACTATAAATCCAAGGAGATGAGTATAAATAAATTAAGTATTTTAAATAGAATAGATGAAATATATACAGATAATCCTGAATTTGGTTATCGCTATATTCATCAACAGTTACTAGAAGATGGTTTTATTGTCGGTAAAGATCGAGTACTGAAATATATGAGGATGATGGGTATAGAAGCTATTTACCCACATAAGAAAAAATCTACTTCTCGAAACGATAGTGAGCATAAGATCTATAGCTACTTACTTGATCAATATTGGACTAAATCTGGCTCAACAAAGCAAGTGTATGTGCCTAATGTGAATGAGGTTTGGAGTGGTGACATTACTTACATTAGAACTAATGGTGGCTTTATGTATATGGCAGCTATTATAGATTGGCATAGCAAGGCCATATTGAGCTATAAACTGTCAAATTCTATGGATGCATCTCTTGTAACTGATGTCTTGAAACAAGCTCTCAGTAAGTATAACGCTCCACAGATATTTAATAGTGATCAAGGTAGCCAATATACCAGTTATGACCACATAAATATTCTCAAGGAGCATGATATCCAAATTTCAATGAATGGCAAAGGTAGAAGTATTGATAATATAGTAATAGAAAGGTTTTTTAGAACTTTAAAATATAATTGTATCTTTATTAATGATTTTAACAATGTTAAAGAGTTAAAAGAGGGGATTGATCATTATCTGAATAAATATAATTATCACAGATTTCATTCAAGTATTGGTTATAAAAAGCCTATGAATGTATATCTGAATTATATGCAAAATTATCAGCAAATTGCTGCCTGATAATCGAAAAATTAGGAAAACATACTACTCATTTTTTTGTCTTGATTTTTCATGTATGGACCTCCTGTAGAATGCAAGAAAAAAATAACATCAATAATAAAAACAAACAAATGCAGTCATGTATCCGGCTTATAGCTGATAAATCAACCTAATTTATTCTACAGCCCTGATGGAATTCGCTGGCTTACAAACTATATACTTATCAGTCCATCGGCTTCTAAAAGAGCCACTGAAAAACGCAGTTTTTTTGTAAGCTAAGGTTTGTCTTATTTACCATCAATATTAATTATCTCAAGCATATTTCGGGTTGGAATCTCTTACATATTGTTTTGCTTTTACCTATTCATTATATAAATCACCATTTATTTTACTTATAAGTGCTATGCTACACACTCTTTAGCTACAAACTTTACTCTCTACATAATCATCTCCTGATCTTAGTACAGCAAACACCACTCTTGCCAACTTATTAGCTATGGCAACTGTCGTTTTATTATGGCTACTTCGCTCAGATAAATTAAACATCCATTTCGTAAATTGGCTAAAATCTTTTTTAGATTTCTGTTCTTCCGATGTAAATCTTATCTTGGCATTTAGTACAGCTCTAGCCCCTTGAATTAATAAAGTGCGTAAGTATACATCACCTCGCTTGCTAATTCCCAGCAGCTTATCCTTCCCACCACTTGAATGTTGTCTTGGCACTAATCCTAGCCATGCCGATAATTGCCTGCCATTCTCAAAACTTGTAGCATTACCTATTGATGCTATTAAAGCAGTAGCAGTAATTAAACCAAGACCAGGTATAGCTCTTAATCGTTGATATTGAGTTAGGTTACTTGCTATCATTGTTAATCGTTTTTCTATCTCTTTTATTTTTCTGTTATTATCTAAGAATTCTTCTTTTAGTTCACTAAATGTTTGATAACTTAACTGGCTTAATTTCCCTGCATCTAAAATCTCAATTAATTTTGTGATAACCTTATTAATGCCTTGAGGAACAATAAAACCAAACTCATGTAGTAGCCCCCTAATTTCATTAGCAAGTGCTGTACGATTTTTTACCAATCTCTCTCTTACCCTATGTATTGATAAAATTTCTTGTTGCTCTATAGTTTTAATTGCAACAAATCTCATATTAGGTCTTGTCACGGCTTCACATATCGCTTCAGCATCTGCTTGATCATTTTTATTAGTTTTAACATATGGTTTGACAAATTGCGGTGCCATTAGTTTTACTTCATGCCCTAATTTAGTTATTTCTCTTGCCCAATAACTAGAACCACCACAAGCTTCCATCCCTACTAAACATTGTGGTAAATTAGCCATAAATGTCAAAACCTGATCTCTCATCAATTTTTTCTTTAATACTGTCTTGCCATTTTTATCTACACCATGAATTTGAAAAATTCTTTTTGCAATATCTATACCAATTGTAGTAACCTCCATATGGACCTCCTTAATTGTTGTTTTAATATGTTAAATATTAACCCTAGAAGATTAGCAACTGCTTTTCATTCTCTATATCAGGAGGTCCATACCATTAGTCCACTATCCCATGACGAATATTAAAGAGTCTTTTGCAATGATTGTGTAAATTTTTGTTGAGCCTATATTAGAAGTAATTAAAAATATAGGTAACAGAAATGCAAATAGAGAAGAACAGGAGTTTCGCACTTAGCAAATAATATGCTAATCTAGAGAAAAATAGTTTTAGATAAAAATGACAAGATCAAAATGTAGCAAAGATTTATATAAATCATTCTTACAAGCAAGTAGTGTAAGATATACTAGCAAAGCATTATCTGAAGTAAGTCCATTAGATCTATCGCACGATAGTGCAAGTCGATGGTTAAAGAGTAAGGATTTTCGCCCTAGCGAAATCTATAGCAAAGTGTCAAAATATATTGATCTGGAAGATCCTTGTTTATTAGTGGGAGATGACACCTTATTGTCAAAGCAATACAGTAAGAGGATCGAGCTTGTAAATTATCAATATTCTGGGGCTGTACATGATGTTATACCTGGTATAGGAATGGTAAACTTACTGCATTACAATACTCAAATTGATCAATCTACTCCTGTAGATTATAGAATATATGATAAAGAAACTGATGGTAAAACAAAGAACGAGCATTTTCGTGATATGCTTACTTTAGCTAAAGAAAGAGGTATCAAGCCTGATGCTATAGTTATGGATGCTTGGTATAGTGGTTTGGATAATTTAAAACATATACGTAATTTAGGTTGGATATGGGTTACCAACCTAAGAAAAAATAGAAAAGTTAATCGTAATGTTAGCTTGGAAACTTTAGAGATTCCCGATGAAGGGCTAAAAATTCACCTACGTGGATACGGTTGGGTTACGGTATTTAAGTTTGTGGCAAAAAATGGTCGCATTGATTACATAACAACTAATTTAGAGAATCCTACACGTGAGCAAATAGAGAAAATTGTTAAGGCGCGTTGGTCTATAGAAGTTTATCATCGAGAATTGAAACAAACTTGTGGTATTGAATGCTGTCAGGCACGCACGGGTCGAGCTCAAAGAAATCATATTTGCCTTGCTGTATTGGCCTGGCTTGATATGAACAAAAGGAGGATAAATGAAAACATTACTTTATATCAACAAACTTGGGAAGTTATAAAAACATCAATTCAGAACAACATTAAATGGCTTCTAACTAATACACAATTTTGCTAAGTGCGAAACTCCTGAAGAATAAAAAAATAAATGAAGCAATAGATTTGCTGATAGAAGGCGGAGTAGATTTAAAAACAGTACTAAGTCAGAATGGATTAATTAAGGAATTAACCAAGGGTATTTTAGAGCGAGCACTGCATGCTGAGATGTCAGAACATTTAGGTTATAGCAAGTATGATAGAGCTGAAACTGAGAATGCGAGGAATGGTAGTTTTAGTAAGAATCTGATTAGTGAGAATGGTACTATAGAGCTAAATGTTCCAAGAGACAGACAAGGTAAATTTGAACCTATAATAGTCTCAAAGAAACAAACAAGAATAGATGGCTTAGACCAAAAGATAATATCCTTATATGCGAAGGGTATGAGTGTGTCTGATATTAAAACACAATTGCAAGAATTATATGGAGCTGAGATCAGTGAGAGCCTAATCAGCAGGATTACAGATGAAGTAATAGATGAGGTCAAGATTTGGCAGAGTAGACCTCTTGAATCAGTATACCCTATAGTATATTTTGACTGTTTAGTAGTGAAAGTAAGACAAGATAAACTTATTAATGATGCTCCTCGCAGCAGAGCTACGAGGTATCTAAAAAAGTTTTAGTTGTTTCTTATGATATCACGAAGCAGAGCTTCGGGGAATTAAACCCTGAGAGATTAAAAATTGATTATATCTGGCTTAATTAATTATAGAACTTTCCGACAATACAAATTTGATGTTCAGTTTTCGGATATACTGATGCAATAGCATCAGACATACCAGTTAGATTATCACTACAAGCAATTAAGATATCTTTTACTCCTCGATTCTTCATTTCAGTAAAATTACCAAGCCAAAATTTAGCTCCTTCATTCTCACTTATCCATAAGCCTAAAATATCCTTTCTGCCAGATAAATCTATTCCTAAAGCTACATATACTGATTTATTAATCTCTCAGGGTTTAATTCCCCGAAGCTCTGCTTCGTGATATCATAAGAAACAACTAAAACTTTTTTAGATACCTCGTAGCTCTGCTGCGAGGAGCATCATTAATAAGTTTATCTTGCCTTACTTTCACTACTAAACAGTCAAAATATACTATAGGGTATACTGATTCAAGAGGTCTACTCTGCCAAATCTTGACCTCATCTATTACTTCATCTGTAATCCTGCTGATTAGGCTCTCACTGATCTCAGCTCCATATAATTCTTGCAATTGTGTTTTAATATCAGACACACTCATACCCTTCGCATATAAGGATATTATCTTTTGGTCTAAGCCTGATGAACGAACATTAGAATTACCCATGACGAATATTAAAATTACCCATTTTTGAGTAAAAAATATTGTCTAAAGTGTTACATTATTATCCTCCGATTTTATAGTTAATTTTTTGCCTTTAGCTGTAGCGATTCTATAACTTTCAGTATTGAGTTCAAGAATTGAAGAATGGTGAACCAATCTGTCAATAACTGCTGACGTAGTCATTTCATCTTTAAAAATAGTATTCCATTTTGCAAAAACTAAATTGCTAGTAATTAATACACTACGCATTTCATAACGTTCAGCTAATAAGGTAAATAAAACATCAGTTTCTTCACGATTATATGGTACATATGATATATCATCAATTATCAATATCAGGAGTTTCGCACTTAGCAAATAATATGCTAATCTAGAGAAAAATAGTTTTAGATAAAAATGACAAGATCAAAATGTAGCAAAGATTTATATAAATCATTCTTACAAGCAAGTAGTGTAAGATATACTAGCAAAGCATTATCTGAAGTAAGTCCATTAGATCTATCGCACGATAGTGCAAGTCGATGGTTAAAGAGTAAGGATTTTCGCCCTAGCGAAATCTATAGCAAAGTGTCAAAATATATTGATCTGGAAGATCCTTGTTTATTAGTGGGAGATGACACCTTATTGTCAAAGCAATACAGTAAGAGGATCGAGCTTGTAAATTATCAATATTCTGGGGCTGTACATGATGTTATACCTGGTATAGGAATGGTAAACTTACTGCATTACAATACTCAAATTGATCAATCTACTCCTGTAGATTATAGAATATATGATAAAGAAACTGATGGTAAAACAAAGAACGAGCATTTTTGTGATATGCTTACTTTAGCTAAAGAAAGAGGTATCAAGCCTGATGCTATAGTTATGGATGCTTGGTATAGTGGTTTGGATAATTTAAAACATATACGTAATTTAGGTTGGATATGGGTTACCAACCTAAGAAAAAATAGAAAAGTTAATCGTAATGTTAGCTTGGAAACTTTAGAGATTCCCGATGAAGGGCTAAAAATTCACCTACGTGGATACGGTTGGGTTACGGTATTTAAGTTTGTGGCAAAAAATGGTCGCATTGATTACATAACAACTAATTTAGAGAATCCTACACGTGAGCAAATAGAGAAAATTGTTAAGGCGCGTTGGTCTATAGAAGTTTATCATCGAGAATTGAAACAAACTTGTGGTATTGAATGCTGTCAGGCACGCACGGGTCGAGCTCAAAGAAATCATATTTGCCTTGCTGTATTGGCCTGGCTTGATATGAACAAAAGGAGGATAAATGAAAACATTACTTTATATCAACAAACTTGGGAAGTTATAAAAACATCAATTCAGAACAACATTAAATGGCTTCTAACTAATACACAATTTTGCTAAGTGCGAAACTCCTGAATATTTCAAAATAATCGAATTTTTTAATAATTTGCTTAAGTTTTAAACTAAGCTTTGCTTCTAGTAATTGTTGAACCAAATTAGCTGCTGTTGTATATAATACACGTCTACCAGCAAGACACCACTCACGTGCTAAACCTATACTAAGATGACTTTTGCCAGTGCCAGGATTACCAAAAATAAGTATATTTTCATAGCGATCCATAAATTCTCCTTGTGCAAGATATTGGATCTTAGTTGGCGATAATCCTGGGATACGCTTAATATCAAAGTTGCTTAATAACTTATCTCGAGAGAGTTTTGCTTGCTTCAGCAATCTGGCAATACGTTGTTGTTGTCTATGTTCTAACTCACGTATGGCTAACTCCTGTAGATAATCTATATATGTTTTCTTTTCTTGCTCAAAGCTTTCTGCAACTGATTTATAGCACGATGCAAAAGTAGGTAAGCAAAGGTTCTTGAGTAAATTATTTAGCGGTTGCGGAGTTATTATCTGTTTACTCATGCAACCTCCATTGTTTTAAAGCAATGTAATTGATCATATTCAGACAGTATTGGTTGATTAATTTTTACTGAACAAACAGTTTGAGTTTGGCTATTTAGTAAATCTGTAATATGATCAATTATTGGCTCAATCTTCTTTTCTAATAGCACTTCTAATGCAGTAACTACATTCAATTCTCCATACATTTTTGCTAATTGTAATATTTTAAGATATATTTTATGCCCTTTATATGGATATATAGAGATAAGCTGGTCATATACCTGACGAAATATAGCACGTGGGAATAAAGCTTCATAATATTGATATTGAACAAATGCTCCAGGTTTACGTACTAAACTATCAATAATATGTCTATAATCAATAACATAGCCATTGCTGATTCTAGACATTTTTTGTAAACATTTGTTACCATAGTAAAGCTCTATTTCTTCAGAATAAATATAAGCTTTTAAAGTATAACCTATTAAGCGACTAGGCACAGAATAAGCTACAGATAAAATACTAACTGTACTGCTTGGATTAACACGTACTGATAATATTGTAGGTGCATTCCATTTCCTGATTGGTAACTCTTTTAAATGAACTAATTCTTCAGCTAATTTTTCTTTTCTACAGCTATTTCGCTTTTCTTTAATTTGTGTAAGGAATAATTCATAAGCTTTTAAATCAACAAAATTACGTGATCCACGTAATAGCAGATGTTGATTCACTGCTTGCTTAAATGTATAGCTAACGCGGAAAGGTTTTTACCATAGTTTTTGTATTTACTCACATATTCACCAGATCTAAATCCTATTAAACATTGCTGGACTAACTTTAAAAACTGTTTACGTAAAATTATTGATCAATGCCTAAGTTTTTCCTAATCTGTGGTAGAAACATTTCCGTGTTAGCTATAAGAGGAAAGATGAAGAAAAATAAAGTAAAAATTTTCAGTGCTTCAGAAAAAACGGGGATAGTATTAGAATTAATAAAAGAGGAGTCGACACTTGGTCAGTTAGCTTCAAAATATGCAATAAGTGTTAAAACAATTCAAAATTGGAAAAAACAGTTTTTAGGTAATGCGGCATTAGCTTTTGAACCAGCTAAAGTTTTGAGTGAATATCAAGAACAAATAAATCATTTACAAGAGCAAAATGATGAACTTGCTAAAGCTCTTGGTAGAATCACAGTTGAGAGGGACTGGGCCGTGGGAAAGCTCAAAAGCTTGGATTTATCAAATAAAAAGAGTCTTGTACACTCCAAGCTAAATCAACTCTCAAAATCAAGACAGTGTGAACTATTAAAGATTAGTCGATCTACAGCCTACTATAAATCCAAGGAGATGAGTATAAATAAATTAAGTATTTTAAATAGAATAGATGAAATATATACAGATAATCCTGAATTTGGTTATCGCTATATTCATCAACAGTTACTAGAAGATGGGTTTATTGTCGGTAAAGATCGAGTACTGAAATATATGAGGATGATGGGTATAGAAGCTATTTACCCACATAAGAAAAAATCTACTTCTCGAAACGATAGTGAGCATAAGATCTATAGCTACTTACTTGATCAATATTGGACTAAATCTGGCTCAACAAAGCAAGTGTATGTGCCTAATGTGAATGAGGTTTGGAGTGGTGACATTACTTACATTAGAACTAATGGTGGCTTTATGTATATGGCAGCTATTATAGATTGGCATAGCAAGGCCATATTGAGCTATAAACTGTCAAATGCTATGGATGCATCTCTTGTAACTGATGTCTTGAAACAAGCTCTCAGTAAGTATAACGCTCCACAGATATTTAATAGTGATCAAGGTAGCCAATATACCAGTTATGACCACATAAATATTCTCAAGGAGCATGATATCCAAATTTCAATGAATGGCAAAGGTAGAAGTATTGATAATATAGTAATAGAAAGGTTTTTTAGAACTTTAAAATATAATTGTATCTTTATTAATGATTTTAACAATGTTAAAGAGTTAAAAGAGGGGATTGATCATTATCTGAATAAATATAATTATCACAGATTTCATGCAAGTATTGGTTATAAAAAGCCTATGAATGTATATCTGAATTATATGCAAAATTATCAGCAAATGGCTGCCTGATAATCGAAAAATTAGGAAAACATACTACTCATTTTTTTGTCTTGATTTTTCATGTATGGACCTCCTGTAGAATGCAAGAAAAAAATAACATCAATAATAAAAACAAACAAATGCAGTCATGTATCCGGCTTATAGCTGATAAATCAACCTAATTTATTCTACAGCCCTGATGGAATTCGCTGGCTTACAAACTATATACTTATCAGTCCATCGGCTTCTAAAAGAGCCACTGAAAAACGCAGTTTTTTTGTAAGCTAAGGTTTGTCTTATTTACCATCAATATTAATTATCTCAAGCATATTTCGGGTTGGAATCTCTTACATATTGTTTTGCTTTTACCTATTCATTATATAAATCACCATTTATTTTACTTATAAGTGCTATGCTACACACTCTTTAGCTACAAACTTTACTCTCTACATAATCATCTCCTGATCTTAGTACAGCAAACACCACTCTTGCCAACTTATTAGCTATGGCAACTGTCGTTTTATTATGGCTACTTCGCTCAGATAAATTAAACATCCATTTCGTAAATTGGCTAAAATCTTTTTTAGATTTCTGTTCTTCCGATGTAAATCTTATCTTGGCATTTAGTACAGCTCTAGCCCCTTGAATTAATAAAGTGCGTAAGTATACATCACCTCGCTTGCTAATTCCCAGCAGCTTATCCTTCCCACCACTTGAATGTTGTCTTGGCACTAATCCTAGCCATGCCGATAATTGCCTGCCATTCTCAAAACTTGTAGCATTACCTATTGATGCTATTAAAGCAGTAGCAGTAATTAAACCAAGACCAGGTATAGCTCTTAATCGTTGATATTGAGTTAGGTTACTTGCTATCATTGTTAATCGTTTTTCTATCTCTTTTATTTTTCTGTTATTATCTAAGAATTCTTCTTTTAGTTCACTAAATGTTTGATAACTTAACTGGCTTAATTTCCCTGCATCTAAAATCTCAATTAATTTTGTGATAACCTTATTAATGCCTTGAGGAACAATAAAACCAAACTCATGTAGTAGCCCCCTAATTTCATTAGCAAGTGCTGTACGATTTTTTACCAATCTCTCTCTTACCCTATGTATTGATAAAATTTCTTGTTGCTCTATAGTTTTAATTGCAACAAATCTCATATTAGGTCTTGTCACGGCTTCACATATCGCTTCAGCATCTGCTTGATCATTTTTATTAGTTTTAACATATGGTTTGACAAATTGCGGTGCCATTAGTTTTACTTCATGCCCTAATTTAGTTATTTCTCTTGCCCAATAACTAGAACCACCACAAGCTTCCATCCCTACTAAACATTGTGGTAAATTAGCCATAAATGTCAAAACCTGATCTCTCATCAATTTTTTCTTTAATACTGTCTTGCCATTTTTATCTACACCATGAATTTGAAAAATTCTTTTTGCAATATCTATACCAATTGTAGTAACCTCCATATGGACCTCCTTAATTGTTGTTTTAATATGTTAAATATTAACCCTAGAAGATTAGCAACTGCTTTTCATTCTCTATATCAGGAGGTCCATACCATTAGTCCACTATCGATTTAAGAATACGAGTAATAAAAAGTTTAACAGATGGTAAAACAATAACAGGAGTTTCGCACTTAGCAAATAATATGCTAATCTAGAGAAAAATAGTTTTAGATAAAAATGACAAGATCAAAATGTAGCAAAGATTTATATAAATCATTCTTACAAGCAAGTAGTGTAAGATATACTAGCAAAGCATTATCTGAAGTAAGTCCATTAGATCTATCGCACGATATTGCAAGTCGATGGTTAAAGAGTAAGGATTTTCGCCCTAGCGAAATCTATAGCAAAGTGTCAAAATATATTGATCTGGAAGATCCTTGTTTATTAGTGGGAGATGACACCTTATTGTCAAAGCAATACAGTAAGAGGATCGAGCTTGTAAATTATCAATATTCTGGGGCTGTACATGATGTTATACCTGGTATAGGAATGGTAAACTTACTGCATTACAATACTCAAATTGATCAATCTACTCCTGTAGATTATAGAATATATGATAAAGAAACTGATGGTAAAACAAAGAACGAGCATTTTTGTGATATGCTTACTTTAGCTAAAGAAAGAGGTATCAAGCCTGATGCTATAGTTATGGATGCTTGGTATAGTGGTTTGGATAATTTAAAACATATACGTAATTTAGGTTGGATATGGGTTACCAACCTAAGAAAAAATAGAAAAGTTAATCGTAATGTTAGCTTGGAAACTTTAGAGATTCCCGATGAAGGGCTAAAAATTCACCTACGTGGATACGGTTGGGTTACGGTATTTAAGTTTGTGGCAAAAAATGGTCGCATTGATTACATAACAACTAATTTAGAGAATCCTACACGTGAGCAAATAGAGAAAATTGTTAAGGCGCGTTGGTCTATAGAAGTTTATCATCGAGAATTGAAACAAACTTGTGGTATTGAATGCTGTCAGGCACGCACGGGTCGAGCTCAAAGAAATCATATTTGCCTTGCTGTATTGGCCTGGCTTGATATGAACAAAAGGAGGATAAATGAAAACATTACTTTATATCAACAAACTTGGGAAGTTATAAAAACATCAATTCAGAACAACATTAAATGGCTTCTAACTAATACACAATTTTGCTAAGTGCGAAACTCCTGAATAAAAGAGACTGCAGAGATATACTCTATTAGTAGGAAGACTATAATAGAGTGGAAAAAAGTAAAGAAACAAACTGGCGATGTCAAAGCAAAAAGTGGTTATCATACAGGACATCGTAGAATAATTAAGAGACATAGAGGGATTTAAAAAATTTATAGAACTTAATTTTGATAAAACCACCATGGAGCTAGCTAAGAACTGGAGTCAAAAAGTATCCGCAAGTACTATATCAAGATTGCTTAATAAATTAGGTTATAGTTATAAAAAAAACTTTTCTTCATCCCAAAAGGGATATTGGTCTAAGGAATGAGTTTATATTGAAACTAAAAACTATAGATAAACAAGATTTAGTATTTATAGATGAGTCTGGGATAGAAGATAATAGCTGTAGAGAACACGGGTGGAGCATTATCGGTCAAAGATGTTATGGTGAAAAGGTCTATCAACATCAATCACGTATTAGTATGATTGCTGGGCTGTGTGTCAAAGATATGATTGCCCCGATAATATTTGATGGAACATGTAATAAGAACATTTTTGAAACTTATGTACAAGAGATATTGATCAAGGAATTAAAGCCTAGTCAGATAGTCGTAATGGATAATATTAATGTCCCCCTTCGGGGATCAAAAATCCCTCGCCTTTAGGCGAAGGGAAGATATAATGAAATTGCTTTAGCAATGAATTTATATCAAGAAATATGAGAAGTTATAGAAAGAATAGTCATAGTCAGTATGATTTAAAAGTGCATCTTATATGGATACCAAAATATAGGAAGAGAATATTGATAGGCAAAGTATCGGAAAGGACTAGAGATTTACTGAGGCAGATTTGCATGGAACATGAAGTACATATAATTTCAGGGAAAATATCATGTGATCACGTACATATGTTTATCTCATATAAGCCGCAAATATCTCTTAGCAAGTTAGTACAGTATTTAAAAGGCATTAGCTCAAGAATTTTATTGCAAGAATTTACTCATTTACGAAAACAATTTTGGGGCAATCATTTGTGGGCTAGGGGCTATATGGCAGTCAGTTCAGGTAATATAACTGATGAAATGATACAGCACTATATTGATGAACAGGAAGGTGAACCTGTGAATGATGATCGATTTCTAATCGATTCCACTTTATAACCCCTCAGCTTATAGCTGAGGGTTGTTTAGTTTTCATAAAAGTACAAAAGTGAAAACGTTAATTGAATCTGTTGGTTGCAGTATTTTATTTTTACCAACTTATTCTCCTGATTTAAATCCTATTGAGCATTACTGGTTTAAAATCAAGAATGAAATTAGGAAAGTTGCAGGAGATTTTGAAACATTCTATGATGCTGTTTACTATGTTCTTAAAAAAGTCACTACCTTACCGCATTAAGCTATAGTTTTTCAAGACAGGCTCTTAGCAATAGATGTGACAAATCCAAACATAGTGATGGTTAACTTATGTTAAAACAATATATAAAATATATCGTTATACTATTGATGACAATTGGAATCGTAAAGGCTAGCATAGCTGTAAATTATCAAGAGTTAAGTGATGACAATTTACGAGAAGCGTTTTATAGCAAGAGGAATGAAATAAAGGAACTAAGAGCAAAAATAGGAGGTCCAACCGTACGTGAAAATAGACAAACTCAGTCAACGGATATCATGAATAATATTACTGCAATAAGCACACTATTGCAAAAAGAACAAGAACATGGTGTGAACAATTATGATAAAGTATTACAGTATCAGGATCAGATAGCACAATTACATGAAAATCTTAACTATCTTATAAAACAGGATGAGATCTCAATAGAGTATAATAAAAATCTTAATATTTTGCAGAATGAATTTAAGAATATAGAATACGAACTCACTGTTCGCCGTAATAATCATAATGTCACTTCTGATACTCAACAAGAGGTTAGTATTGCATTACCATTAGAACGCCATTCCCCAGTAACACTTACACAAAGCTCCAATTCAGATTTGGCGTCTGTATCAGATAATCATAATCTTAATAGTCTAACTCACACTATATCTGAAGTGCATGATGTTGGTCACGTACAAGTATCTAATACACCCTCATCATCAGATCATCATGAAGTAGATAATAATATACGAAGTAGTGCTTCATATACTATAGAAGACCCAAACATACGTCGCTTATTAACTTCCACTCCTAATTCAACAGCAGAATCACCACATAGTATATCTGATATATCTCAAGTGCATAATGTTGATTACGTACAAGTATTCAATACACCCTCATCATCAGATTATTATGAAGTAGATAATAATACACGAAGTAGTGCTTCATATATTATAGAACACCCAAATATACATCACTTATTATATACTTCCACTCTTAATCCAACAGACAAGAAGCTTGAGGGTAATTTAAAGGATGAATTAGCAAGTGCTGATAAGAACAATGATGAGAATACAAAAAATGTCGTGAGAAAATTAGTATTTGATCCTAATGTATTGAAAGAAGAGACTAGTAGTCAACAAAATCATAAATGCTTAAGTATGGCTGATGAATTAGTAGAGGGTTCTTGTTCAAATATTAGAGCAAAAAAAAGATCATTAGAGCATATTAATTTAATAGAGACTAAAGATCAGTCTAGCACAGAAGATTTATTGGTACTAGAAAACGACTTATCTGATGAGATTATAGAAAACTGGGAGTTTGAAGATCAAGAGTTTGCCGAAGAGACCGAGGATACAAATAGAATATCTACAACTGACAGTGAAGAAGTGGCAATAGATGATTCCTCTAAGGATTCACCCACCACATCTATTAATACTGTAATAAACACAGAAGGATTGTCAGAAGGTGTAGATGAGACAAAGCCAGTAGCATTAAACAATGAAATTCATAATATAAATAAGAAGGCTGCAGTTGAAATGCATCATCTGAAGGCAATAATAGATGTAGCAAGTGCAAGTTATGCCATGCCTCATAATATTATCAAGAACAGACTATTGAATGATGATTTTATGCCGATAGCAGCAGGGGATGAGAATAAGCAAGGCAGTACTGGAATATGGACAAGTGCTGGTTACTCTATCTCAAAGCAAGGAAACTTCAGTAATCACTTGCCATATAAAAGCAGAATGGCAGTTATGACTATCGGCGGAGATATAGCGTTAGGAGACAGTAGCATCTTGGGTATTGCTTATAGCAATGCTAAGGCAAATCTGAAGTTTAATAGTTTAAAGGGCAAGAGCCGTATTAACTCGCATATTTTAAGCATCTATTCTCAGCATGGTTTGCAACGCAATTTCTATTTTCAGTTAGTAGGGTCTGCAGCATCAAGCACTATTAAATCTAAGATTGTAGGTGAGAATAAAAAGGAGTTATATGTCGATAATATCATCTTAGAGAGCAATCTAACTTACCGCCATAGCTTTAGTAATGGTATGCAGTTATTACCTACAATAGGCCTGAGATACAACTACTTACGTGGAGGAGTTGATAAAGGACAAAAGCAAGCAGAACAAACAATTCTTGTAAATCACAAGCATGAGAGAATCTTAAGCTCAGACTTTGGTATCAAGGTAATCTTCAATCCTATTGAGTTTGGTTCATCTGTGCAGTTAACCCCAACCATGCATGCATGTTTAGAGAGAAGAATAACGAACGATCGTAAAATATTAATAGCAAGTATTACTCAAGGAGCAGTGATAAAAGGAGACGTGCGTGTTAAACTACCAAGAGCTGTTAGGAATAAATATAATGTAGGAGCCGGGTTAATTGCTCAAAGAAGAAACGTAAAGCTACAATTAGCTTACAATTATAGAACTCAAAAATCCTATAAGGAACATGCATCTGTAATACAACTACAGATTAACCTGTAAAGAAGGTTTTCTCAGAAAGTTTATATGTGTGCAAGAGAAGGTATAATGGACTAATGGTATGGACCTCCTGATATAGAGAATGAAAAGCAGTTGCTAATCTTCTAGGGTTAATATTTAACATATTAAAACAACAATTAAGGAGGTCCATATGGAGGTTACTACAATTGGTATAGATATTGCAAAAAGAATTTTTCAAATTCATGGTGTAGATAAAAATGGCAAGACAGTATTAAAGAAAAAATTGATGAGAGATCAGGTTTTGACATTTATGGCTAATTTACCACAATGTTTAGTAGGGATGGAAGCTTGTGGTGGTTCTAGTTATTGGGCAAGAGAAATAACTAAATTAGGGCATGAAGTAAAACTAATGGCACCGCAATTTGTCAAACCATATGTTAAAACTAATAAAAATGATCAAGCAGATGCTGAAGCGATATGTGAAGCCGTGACAAGACCTAATATGAGATTTGTTGCAATTAAAACTATAGAGCAACAAGAAATTTTATCAATACATAGGGTAAGAGAGAGATTGGTAAAAAATCGTACAGCACTTGCTAATGAAATTAGGGGGCTACTACATGAGTTTGGTTTTATTGTTCCTCAAGGCATTAATAAGGTTATCACAAAATTAATTGAGATTTTAGATGCAGGGAAATTAAGCCAGTTAAGTTATCAAACATTTAGTGAACTAAAAGAAGAATTCTTAGATAATAACAGAAAAATAAAAGAGATAGAAAAACGATTAACAATGATAGCAAGTAACCTAACTCAATATCAACGATTAAGAGCTATACCTGGTCTTGGTTTAATTACTGCTACTGCTTTAATAGCATCAATAGGTAATGCTACAAGTTTTGAGAATGGCAGGCAATTATCGGCATGGCTAGGATTAGTGCCAAGACAACATTCAAGTGGTGGGAAGGATAAGCTGCTGGGAATTAGCAAGCGAGGTGATGTATACTTACGCACTTTATTAATTCAAGGGGCTAGAGCTGTACTAAATGCCAAGATAAGATTTACATCGGAAGAACAGAAATCTAAAAAAGATTTTAGCCAATTTACGAAATGGATGTTTAATTTATCTGAGCGAAGTAGCCATAATAAAACGACAGTTGCCATAGCTAATAAGTTGGCAAGAGTGGTGTTTGCTGTACTAAGATCAGGAGATGATTATGTAGAGAGTAAAGTTTGTAGCTAAAGAGTGTGTAGCATAGCACTTATAAGTAAAATAAATGGTGATTTATATAATGAATAGGTAAAAGCAAAACAATATGTAAGAGATTCCAACCCGAAATATGCTTGAGATAATTAATATTGATGGTAAATAAGACAAACCTTAGCTTACAAAAAAACTGCGTTTTTCAGTGGCTCTTTTAGAAGCCGATGGACTGATAAGTATATAGTTTGTAAGCCAGCGAATTCCATCAGGGCTGTAGAATAAATTAGGTTGATTTATCAGCTATAAGCCGGATACATGACTGCATTTGTTTGTTTTTATTATTGATGTTATTTTTTTCTTGCATTCTACAGGAGGTCCATACATGAAAAAATTGGACAAAAAAATGAAGGAGTGTGTTTCCGCAATAAGTTAGAATAAATAGCAATAAACTTAAGAGGAAAGATGAAGAAAAATAAAGTAAAAATTTTCAGTGCTTCAGAAAAAACGGGGATAGTATTAGAATTAATCTCTCAGGGTTTAATTCCCCGAAGCTCTGCTTCGTGATATCATAAGAAACAACTAAAACTTTTTTAGATACCTCGTAGCTCTGCTGCGAGGAGCATCATTAAAAGAGGAGTCGACACTTGGTCAGTTAGCTTCAAAATATGCAATAAGTGTTAAAACAATTCAAAATTGGAAAAAACAGTTTTTAGGTAATGCGGCATTAGCTTTTGAACCAGCTAAAGTTTTGAGTGAATATCAAGAACAAATAAATCATTTACAAGAGCAAAATGATGAACTTGCTAAAGCTCTTGGTAGAATCACAGTTGAGAGGGACTGGGCCGTGGGAAAGCTCAAAAGCTTGGATTTATCAAATAAAAAGAGTCTTGTACACTCCAAGCTAAATCAACTCTCAAAATCAAGACAGTGTGAACTATTAAAGATTAGTCGATCTACAGCCTACTATAAATCCAAGGAGATGAGTATAAATAAATTAAGTATTTTAAATAGAATAGATGAAATATATACAGATAATCCTGAATTTGGTTATCGCTATATTCATCAACAGTTACTAGAAGATGGTTTTATTGTCGGTAAAGATCGAGTACTGAAATATATGAGGATGATGGGTATAGAAGCTATTTACCCACATAAGGGCTCTGTCTCATCAATTGTGTAAATTTCGTGAACCATTAAATTCTACCATCAAATTTGATCATAAAATGAGCCATAGCTTCATTCCAATTGGGGATAGGCATAGACCATTTTTTGGTAATATAATCAATTGTCAGATATAAAACCTTAAATACTGCGTCATCATTTGGAAAGATGCGTTTATTCTTAGTAACTTTTCTCAATTGGCTATTCAGCGATTCTATCGCATTTGTAGTGTAAATAGAGTCTTTTGCAATGATTGTGTAAATTTTTGTTGAGCCTATATTAGAAGTAATTAAAAATATAGGTAACAGAAATGCAAATAGAGAAGAATAAAAAAATAAATGAAGCAATAGATTTGCTGATAGAAGGCGGAGTAGATTTAAAAACAGTACTAAGTCAGAATGGATTAATTAAGGAATTAACCAAGGGTATTTTAGAGCGAGCACTGCATGCTGAGATGTCAGAACATTTAGGTTATAGCAAGTATGATAGAGCTGAAACTGAGAATGCGAGGAATGGTAGTTTTAGTAAGAATCTGATTAGTGAGAATGGTACTATAGAGCTAAATGTTCCAAGAGACAGACAAGGTAAATTTGAACCTATAATAGTCTCAAAGAAACAAACAAGAATAGATGGCTTAGACCAAAAGATAATATCCTTATATGCGAAGGGTATGAGTGTGTCTGATATTAAAACACAATTGCAAGAATTATATGGAGCTGAGATCAGTGAGAGCCTAATCAGCAGGATTACAGATGAAGTAATAGATGAGGTCAAGATTTGGCAGAGTAGACCTCTTGAATCAGTATACCCTATAGTATATTTTGACTGTTTAGTAGTGAAAGTAAGACAAGATAAACTTATTATTAATAAATCAGTATATGTAGCTTTAGGAATAGATTTATCTGGCAGAAAGGATATTTTAGGCTTATGGATAAGTGAGAATGAAGGAGCTAAATTTTGGCTTGGTAATTTTACTGAAATGAAGAATCGAGGAGTAAAAGATATCTTAATTGCTTGTAGTGATAATCTAACTGGTATGTCTGATGCTATTGCATCAGTATATCCGAAAACTGAACATCAAATTTGTATTGTCCATCAGATCAGGAATAGCCTCAAATATGTATCATATAAAGATAGAAAGCAATTAGCAGCGGATTTGAAACTAATCTATACTTCTGCTACTGAAAAAGAAGCAGAATTAGCTCTTGAGTCATTTGATCAAAAATGGAGTAAGCAATATCCGCATATAGCTAAATCTTGGTATAATAATTGGGATAATTTGATAATTTTCTTGCAATATCCAAAGGAGATTCGTAAGATTATTTACACTACAAATGCGATAGAATCGCTGAATAGCCAATTGAGAAAAGTTACTAAGAATAAACGCATCTTTCCAAATGATGACGCAGTATTTAAAGTTTTATATCTGACAATTGATTATATTACCAAAAAATGGTCTATGCCTATCCCCAATTGGAATGAAGCTATGGCTCATTTTATGATCAAATTTGATGGTAGAATTTAATGGTTCACGAAATTTACACAATTGATGAGACAGAGCCTGTAAATAATCTTACGAATCTCCTTTGGATATTGCAAGAAAATTATCAAATTATCCCAATTATTATACCAAGATTTAGCTATATGCGGATATTGCTTACTCCATTTTTGATCAAATGACTCAAGAGCTAATTCTGCTTCTTTTTCAGTAGCAGAAGTATAGATTAGTTTCAAATCCGCTGCTAATTGCTTTCTATCTTTATATGATACATATTTGAGGCTATTCCTGATCTGATGGACAATACAAATTTGATGTTCAGTTTTCGGATATACTGATGCAATAGCATCAGACATACCAGTTAGATTATCACTACAAGCAATTAAGATATCTTTTACTCCTCGATTCTTCATTTCAGTAAAATTACCAAGCCAAAATTTAGCTCCTTCATTCTCACTTATAGCTAACACGGAAATGTTTCTACCACAGATTAGGAAAAACTTAGGCATTGATCAATAATTTTACGTAAACAGTTTTTAAAGTTAGTCCAGCAATGTTTAATAGGATTTAGATCTGGTGAATATGTGAGTAAATACAAAAACTATGGTAAAAACCTTTCCGCGTTAGCTATATCCATAAGCCTAAAATATCCTTTCTGCCAGATAAATCTATTCCTAAAGCTACATATACTGATTTATTAATAATAAGTTTATCTTGTCTTACTTTCACTACTAAACAGTCAAAATATACTATAGGGTATACTGATTCAAGAGGTCTACTCTGCCAAATCTTGACCTCATCTATTACTTCATCTGTAATCCTGCTGATTAGGCTCTCACTGATCTCAGCTCCATATAATTCTTGCAATTGTGTTTTAATATCAGACACACTCATACCCTTCGCATATAAGGATATTATCTTTTGGTCTAAGCCATCTATTCTTGTTTGTTTCTTTGAGACTATTATAGGTTCAAATTTACCTTGTCTGTCTCTTGGAACATTTAGCTCTATAGTACCATTCTCACTAATCAGATTCTTACTAAAACTACCATTCCTCGCATTCTCAGTTTCAGCTCTATCATACTTGCTATAACCTAAATGTTCTGACATCTCAGCATGCAGTGCTCGCTCTAAAATACCCTTGGTTAATTCCTTAATTAATCCATTCTGACTTAGTACTGTTTTTAAATCTACTCCGCCTTCTATCAGCAAATCTATTGCTTCATTTATTTTTTTATTCTTCTCTATTTGCATTTCTGTTACCTATATTTTTAATTACTTCTAATATAGGCTCAACAAAAATTTACACAATCATTGCAAAAGACTCCACATAAGAAAAAATCTACTTCTCGAAACGATAGTGAGCATAAGATCTATAGCTACTTACTTGATCAATATTGGACTAAATCTGGCTCAACAAAGCAAGTGTATGTGCCTAATGTGAATGAGGTTTGGAGTGGTGACATTACTTACATTAGAACTAATGGTGGCTTTAGGTAAATTCCAGTATTAATTAAGCCAGATTTATATTTTCTTCCCATACCTCATTGGGTGTTTTATAACCGAGCACTTTTCTTGGTAAATTATTTAAAAAATCCTCAATTTCTTGTAATTGCTTTATTGTTAATTTTTTTATATCTAAAGATTTAGAGTATACTCTGTGCACCATTGAGTTAATCTTCTCTATCAATGGTTTTTGCCATGGAGAATAAGGATTGCAAAAATATACTTTTCGTTCAGATTTTGGCAATAGTTGTTCATGATTGGTAAATTCTTTGCCATTATCTAACGTTATGCTTTTGATTATATGCGACAATTGTTTAAGTTTTTTATTCATGTTACCAATCACATCTTGTGTTCTTTTTGAACGGTTTAAAGTGAGAAACACTTTTTGTGTTCTGATATCCACAAGAGCGCCTATATTACGACTTTGATTACCTTTGTTAAAAGTTAAATCACCTTCTAAATGACCTATTGCTGCTATCTTTCTATTTATCTCTGGTCTTTCAGTAATGGAAACTCGATTTGGTATTGTAATTCTTTTGTTTCTGATTCTTGTACCATGATGCAACCTATTTTTCCTTTTTCTTGCTAAAGATAAATATAATTTTTGCCTTTGTGCTATAGGAGATGTATAAATAAACTGGTATATACTCTCTGTAGAAATATTGACAGTATCTCGTGATAGTTTACGTCTACCTGAAATTATATCTGGTGAAATACCCTGTGTTAACTGCTTTATTATTTCTGCTCGTAAATTATTATCAATATCTAATTTTCTTTTTCTCTTACCTTGCCTTAAACTGCAAGCAAGTGTGTTAGCCCTATCTGGTCTATAATTATGCCTCATTCTCTTGAGTTCATAACATATAGTGCTTTTATCACGGCCAATCTTTGTCCCTATATAGCTAACACGGAAATGTTTCTACCACAGATTAGGAAAAACTTAGGCATTGATCAATAATTTTACGTAAACAGTTTTTAAAGTTAGTCCAGCAATGTTTAATAGGATTTAGATCTGGTGAATATGTGAGTAAATACAAAAACTATGGTAAAAACCTTTCCGCGTTAGCTATATCATGACTTTTTTCAACAGAACCATTTTCATGACTGACGCCTGGATTATTTCGCGATGGTGCAACATTGTAATAACCAAGCAATTCTTGCCATCTTTCTGTAAATTGTCTACTATTACCACATTGCTTGGTAGCTGCACTTAAATTATCTGTACGATGCTCTGGTAAAACTCCACCTAACTCCCATACAGCTTTTTCAAACCCTGATGCTAATGTATCAAAACTTTCACTATGGCATATGCTAAAAGTTTCCCAACATGAATAAGGCAACATAAAATGAAATAGTAAGTGAGGATATGGTTGCCCACCAATACAAATACCCAATTGATTCATATTGGTCCAATCAGACTGACTCTGTTTGCCAGGAAGAATATTTTGTAAAAAGATTACTGTCTTATCCTTACCATGTGCAGCTCTCCATTGTTTCAACCTTTTCTGCAAACAGCGTAATTGCTTCCCATTATAATTCCCATGATACTTTTCTGTCAAATATGCTAATATGGTAGTTGCTTGCAACTCCGGTGCTGATTCTAGCATTGATTCTATTTCATCCCAGTGCTTCACAAATGGATCCTTACGTGTCCTATATTTACGTATTGTGCGTAATTCGCTTGGATACTTATTAATACGTAAATACTTACGTGCCGTTTTTACACTCATACCTGCTTTTGCAGCAGAAATTATCTGATTATATTTTTTGATCTTTTGCATTAAAATACCTACTTGGTTATTTGTACATGTCATCAGTAATTCGCGAATAATATTTAAATATTTAAAAATAAATTTTTATTCGATTTTACTGTCCATAGTTACTTCTTTTTTATAGGTAATTTTAATGTTCGTTGAGGGTAATTCTAATATTCGTTAGTCAGCAAAAGACTCTTTGATAATTTTCTTGCAATATCCAAAGGAGATTCGTAAGATTATTTACACTACAAATGCGATAGAATCGCTGAATAGCCAATTGAGAAAAGTTACTAAGAATAAACGCATCTTTCCAAATGATGACGCAGTATTTAAGGTTTTATATCTGACAATTGATTATATTACCAAAAAATGGTCTATGCCTATCCCCAATTGGAATGAAGCTATGGCTCATTTTATGATCAAATTTGATGGTAGAATTTAATGGTTCACGAAATTTACACAATTGATGAGACAGAGCCTGAAATAAGCTATTCTGAGCTGTTAACAATAGTGCTTGGAAAGTTCTATAATTAATTAAGCCAGATATAATCAATTTTTAATCTCTCAGGGTTTAATTCCCCGAAGCTCTGCTTCGTGATATCATAAGAAGGAAAGTTCTATAATTAATTAAGCCAGATATAATCAATTTTTAATCTCTCAGGGTTTAATTCCCCGAAGCTCTGCTTCGTGATATCATAAGAAACAACTAAAACTTTTTTAGATACCTCGTAGCTCTGCTGCGAGGAGCATCATTAACCAAATGTAATTTTAGACCAAAAAACCAACTTTTTGTTGTTTTACCCAAAGCAGCAATACCGGCAAAGACTTTATTACGAGAGATTCTTTTTCGATGACAAACCTCTAAAGATGTGGCGTCAATATAAGAAACTCCCGTAGATTGAGCTGCCTGCATATACCATTCAAGTAATAAAACTAAATAACTCAGAACTCTTGGTTTTAGAGCTATAAAACGAGTATATCAGGAGTTTCGCACTTAGCAAAGTTGCGAATCAGTTAAAAGCCATCTGATATTGTTTTGAATTGATGTTTTTATAACTTCCCAAGTTTGTTGATATAAAGTAATGTTTTCATTTATCCTCCTTTTATTCATATCAAGCCAGGCAAATACTGCAAGGCAAATATGATTTCTTTGAGCTCGGCCCGTGCGTGCCTGACAGCGTTCAATACCACAAGTTTGTTTTAATTCTCGATGATAAACCTCTATAGACCAACGTGCCTTAACAATTTTCTCTATTTGCTCACGTGTGGGATTTTCCAAGTTCGTTGTTATGTAATCAATGCGACCATTCTTTGCCACAAACTTAAATACCGTAACCCAACCGTATCCACGTAGGTGAATTTTTAGCCCCTCATCGGGTATCTCTAAACTTTCCAAGCTAACATTATGATTAACTTTTCTATTTTTCCTTAGGGTGGTAACCCATAGCCAGCCTAAATTACGTATATGTTTTAAATTCTCCAACCCGCTATACCAAGCATCCATGACTATGGCATCAGGATTGAGACCTCTTTCTTTAGCTAAAGTAAGCATATCACAAAAATGCTCATTCTTTGTTTTACCATCAGTGTCTTTATCATATACAGGAGTTTCGCACTTAGCAAATAATATGCTAATCTAGAGAAAAATAGTTTTAGATAAAAATGACAAGATCAAAATGTAGCAAAGATTTATATAAATCATTCTTACAAGCAAGTAGTGTAAGATATACTAGCAAAGCATTATCTGAAGTAAGTCCATTAGATCTATCGCACGATAGTGCAAGTCGATGGTTAAAGAGTAAGGATTTTCGCCCTAGCGAAATCTATAGCAAAGTGTCAAAATATATTGATCTGGAAGATCCTTGTTTATTAGTGGGAGATGACACCTTATTGTCAAAGCAATACAGTAAGAGGATCGAGCTTATAAATTATCAATATTCTGGGGCTGTACATGATGTTATACCTGGTATAGGAATGGTAAACTTACTGCATTACAATACTCAAATTGATCAATCTACTCCTGTAGATTATAGAATATATGATAAAGAAACTGATGGTAAAACAAAGAACGAGCATTTTTGTGATATGCTTACTTTAGCTAAAGAAAGAGGTATCAAGCCTGATGCTATAGTTATGGATGCTTGGTATAGTGGTTTGGATAATTTAAAACATATACGTAATTTAGGTTGGATATGGGTTACCAACCTAAGAAAAAATAGAAAAGTTAATCGTAATGTTAGCTTGGAAACTTTAGAGATTCCCGATGAAGGGCTAAAAATTCACCTACGTGGATACGGTTGGGTTACGGTATTTAAGTTTGTGGCAAAAAATGGTCGCATTGATTACATAACAACTAATTTAGAGAATCCTACACGTGAGCAAATAGAGAAAATTGTTAAGGCGCGTTGGTCTATAGAAGTTTATCATCGAGAATTGAAACAAACTTGTGGTATTGAATGCTGTCAGGCACGCACGGGTCGAGCTCAAAGAAATCATATTTGCCTTGCTGTATTGGCCTGGCTTGATATGAACAAAAGGAGGATAAATGAAAACATTACTTTATATCAACAAACTTGGGAAGTTATAAAAACATCAATTCAGAACAACATTAAATGGCTTCTAACTAATACACAATTTTGCTAAGTGCGAAACTCCTTATATATTCTATAATCTACGGGAGTAGATTGAGCAATTTTAGTATTGTAATGTAGTAAGTTTACCATTCCTATACCAGGTATAACATCATGTACAGCTCCAGAATATTGATAACGTACAAGCTCAATCTTCTGACTGTATTGCTTTGATAATAAGGTGTCATCCCCCACTAATAAACACGGTGCTTCCCAATCTATATATTTTGACACTTCCTTATAGATTTCGCTAGGACGAAAATCCTTACTCTTTAACCATCGACTTGCACTATCGTGAGATAGATCTACTGGACTCACTTCAGATAATGCCTTGCTAGTATATCTGACACTACTTGCTTGTAAAAATGATTTATATAAGTCCTTGCTACATTTTGTTCTTGTCATTTTTATCTAAAACTATTTTTCTCTAGATTAACATACTTTTTGCTAAGTGCGAAACTCCTGTATATGAGGAAAGTTCTATAATTAATTAAGCCAGATATAATCAATTTTTAATCTCTCAGGGTTTAATTCCCCGAAGCTCTGCTTCGTGATATCATAAGAAACAACTAAAACTTTTTTAGATACCTCGTAGCTCTGCTGCGAGGAGCATCATTTAAGCCAGATTTATATTTTCTTCCCATACCTCATTGGGTGTTTTATAACCGAGCACTTTTCTTGGTAAATTATTTAAAAAATCCTCAATTTCTTGTAATTGCTTTATTGTTAATTTTTTTATATCTAAAGATTTAGAGTATACTCTGTGCACCATTGAGTTAATCTTCTCTATCAATGGTTTTTGCCATGGAGAATAAGGATTGCAAAAATATACTTTTCGTTCAGATTTTGGCAATAGTTGTTCATGATTGGTAAATTCTTTGCCATTATCTAACGTTATGCTTTTGATTATATGCGACAATTGTTTAAGTTTTTTATTCATGTTACCAATCACATCTTGTGTTCTTTTTGAACGGTTTAACGTGAGAAACACTTTTTGTGTTCTGATATCCACAAGAGCGCCTATATTACGACTTTGATTACCTTTGTTAAAAGTTAAATCACCTTATAAATGACCTATTGCTGCTATCTTTCTATTTATCTCTGGTCTTTCAGTAATGGAAACTCGATTTGGTATTGTAATTCTTTTGTTTCTGATTCTTGTACCATGATGCAACCTATTTTTCCTTTTTCTTGCTAAAGATAAATATAATTTTTGCCTTTGTGCTATAGGAGATGTATAAATAAACTGGTATATACTCTCTGTAGAAATATTGACAGTATCTCGTGATAGTTTACATCTACCTGAAATTATATCTGGTGAAATACCCTGTGTTAACTGCTTTATTATTTCTGCTCGTAAATTATTATCAATATCTAATTTTCTTTTTCTCTTACCTTGCCTTAAACTGCAAGCAAGTGTGTTAGCCCTATCTGGTCTATAATTATGCCTCATTCTCTTGAGTTCATAACATATAGTGCTTTTATCACGGCCAATCTTTGTCCCTATATATCGCGAGCTATAACCACTCTTATTCATTTCGTATATTTTAAATCTTTCATCTATCGTTAAATGAGCCATGATATATCTATATTTAAATGATGCTCCTCGTAGCTCTGCTGCGAGGAGCATCATTTAATTATAGAACTTCCCTTCATTCTCACTTATCCATAAGCCTAAAATATCCTTTCTGCCAGATAAATCTATTCCTAAAGCTACATATACTGATTTATTAATAATAAGTTTATCTTGTCTTACTTTCACTACTAAACAGTCAAAATATACTATAGGGTATACTGATTCAAGAGGTCTACTCTGCCAAATCTTGACCTCATCTATTACTTCATCTGTAATCCTGCTGATTAGGCTCTCACTGATCTCAGCTCCATATAATTCTTGCAATTGTGTTTTAATATCAGACACACTCATACCCTTCGCATATAAGGATATTATCTTTTGGTCTAAGCCATCTATTCTTGTTTGTTTCTTTGAGACTATTATAGGTTCAAATTTACCTTGTCTGTCTCTTGGAACATTTAGCTCTATAGTACCATTCTCACTAATCAGATTCTTACTAAAACTACCATTCCTCGCATTCTCAGTTTCAGCTCTATCATACTTGCTATAACCTAAATGTTCTGACATCTCAGCATGCAGTGCTCGCTCTAAAATACCCTTGGTTAATTCCTTAATTAATCCATTCTGACTTAGTACTGTTTTTAAATCTACTCCACCTTCTATCAGCAAATCTATTGCTTCATTTATTTTTTTATTCTTCTCTATTTGCATTTCTGTTACCTATATTTTTAATTACTTCTAATATAGGCTCAACAAAAATTTACACAATCATTGCAAAAGACTCTACTCATTTTTTTGTCTTGATTTTTCATGTATGGACCTCCTGTAGAATGCAAGAAAAAAATAACATCAATAATAAAAACAAACAAATGCAGTCATGTATCCGGCTTATAGCTGATAAATCAACCTAATTTATTCTACAGCCCTGATGGAATTCGCTGGCTTACAAACTATATACTTATCAGTCCATCGGCTTCTAAAAGAGCCACTGAAAAACGCAGTTTTTTTGTAAGCTAAGGTTTGTCTTATTTACCATCAATATTAATTATCTCAAGCATATTTCGGGTGGGAATCTCTTACATATTGTTTTGCTTTTACCTATTCATTATATAAATCACCATTTATTTTACTTATAAGTGCTATGCTACACACTCTTTAGCTACAAACTTTACTCTCTACATAATCATCTCCTGATCTTAGTACAGCAAACACCACTCTTGCCAACTTATTAGCTATGGCAACTGTCGTTTTATTATGGCTACTTCGCTCGGCTTTGTTGCATAAATAAAATTTGTAGAGCAAGAGTGGTGATAATCTGGTAAGATGTCCTGAATTAAAAAATAATCCAGATTATATGAGATCTCGGAAGAAAGCCCCTTTTAGTAAATCACGCAAGTATTCTAAATATAAAATAACGAATTGGTCAGAATATAATAATTTTTTACGCAATAGGGGTCGCATAGATTTTATGATTGCCAGTGATTTGGCGATTGGCTGGTATGCTGATTACAGAGAGGAAATGAAACGAGGAAGACCTAGACGCTATAGTGATCACGCTATATTACAGTGTTTGAAGATCAGATGCTTATTCGGTCTTAAGTTACGCCAAACCCAAGGCTTTATAAACTGGCTCTTTGAAATATCGGGTTTATCTATTAGATGTCCAGACTATACAACATTAAGTAAGCGTATGAAGTCATTAGATCTTAGGTATTTACATGGAAATCAAGATAAAGAATTTAGTTGTATTTCAATGGATAGTACAGGGATACAAGCCTACACAGGGAACGAATGGCTAGAAAATAAGCATGGTAAGCAATATAAGCGTCGCATATGGAAAAAGCTACATATCGTTATAGAAGATCAAGGTATGATACTTGCCGATAGTACCACAGAGCATACTATAGATGATAGATCACAGATTGGACTACTAATAGCTAATGTCAGAGCCAAGGATTTTCTGGGAGATCGAGGGTATGACGGTGAATCTACATATCAATTGTTGAGAAAGAAGAAGATAAAACCAGTTATTAGACCCCCAAACTCTTCAGTAAAAGTTCAATCGCTTAGGGATAAAACTGAGAGAGATGCAGCTGTTATATATCAACAAAACAAAGGATACCAAGCATGGAGGGTAAAGAATAATTATGGTAGAAGGGAGCGTGTAGAGAACACGTTCTTTCGATTTAAAACTTCTTTTGGTAGTAAGTTTCTATCAAGACATGATCAAAATATGACAAAAGAAATGTCTATTAAATGCCACTTATTAAACAAAATGTTTGAAATTGGTAAACCTATCTCTGTGCCTGTTGGCTAGGCTAGCATTGCGGGGTTAGGGGCAGTATATTCAAAAGCTTATTTATGCAACAAAGCCGAGCACTGCATGCTGAGATGTCAGAACATTTAGGTTATAGCAAGTATGATAGAGCTGAAACTGAGAATGCGAGGAATGGTAGTTTTAGTAAGAATCTGATTAGTGAGAATGGTACTATAGAGATAAATGTTCCAAGAGACAGACAAGGTAAATTTGAACCTATAATAGTCTCAAAGAAACAAACAAGAATAGATGGCTTAGACCAAAAGATAATATCCTTATATGCGAAGGGTATGAGTGTGTCTGATATTAAAACACAATTGCAAGAATTATATGGAGCTGAGATCAGTGAGAGCCTAATCAGCAGGATTACAGATGAAGTAATAGATGAGGTCAAGATTTGGCAGAGTAGACCTCTTGAGTCAGTATACCCTATAGTATATTTTGACTGTTTAGTAGTGAAAGTAAGACAAGATAAACTTATTATTAATAAATCAGTATATGTAGCTTTAGGAATAGATTTATCTGGCAGAAAGGATATTTTAGGCTTATGGATAAGTGAGAATGAAGGAGCTAAATTTTGGCTTGGTAATTTTACTGAAATGAAGAATCGAGGAGTAAAAGATATCTTAATTGCTTGTAGTGATAATCTAACTGGTATGTCTGATGCTATTGCATCAGTATATCCGAAAACTGAACATCAAATTTGTATTGTCCATCAGATCAGGAATAGCCTCAAATATGTATCATATAAAGATAGAAAGCAATTAGCAGCGGATTTGAAACTAATCTATACTTCTGCTACTGAAAAAGAAGCAGAATTAGCTCTTGAGTCATTTGATCAAAAATGGAGTAAGCAATATCCGCATATAGCTAAATCTTGGTATAATAATTGGGATAATTTGATAATTTTCTTGCAATATCCAAAGGAGATTCGTAAGATTATTTACACTACAAATGCGATAGAATCGCTGAATAGCCAATTGAGAAAAGTTACTAAGAATAAACGCATCTTTCCAAATGATGACGCAGTATTTAAAGTTTTATATCTGACAATTGATTATATTACCAAAAAATGGTCTATGCCTATCCCCAATTGGAATGAAGCTATGGCTCATTTTATGATCAAATTTGATGGTAGAATTTAATGGTTCACGAAATTTACACAATTGATGAGACAGAGCCCAATGGTGCACAGAGTATACTCTAAATCTTTAGATATAAAAAAATTAACAATAAAGCAATTACAAGAAATTGAGGATTTTTTAAATAATTTACCAAGAAAAGTGCTCGGTTATAAAACACCCAATGAGGTATGGGAAGAAAATATAAATCTGGCTTAACTAAACAACCCTCAGCTATAAGCTGAGGGGTTATAAAGTGGAATCGATTAGAAATCGATCATCATTTACTGGCTCACCTTCTTGTTCATCAATATACTGCTGTATCATTTCGTCAGTAATATTACCTGAACTCACCGCCATATATCCTCTAGCCCAAAAATGATTACCCCAAAATTGTTTCCTTAAATGAGCAAATTCTTGCAATAATATTCTTGAGCTACTCCCTTTTAGATATTGTACAAGCTTACTTAAAGCCACTTGAGGACGGTATGAAATAAATATATGAACATGATCACAAGATACTTTACCTGAAATTATATATGCTTCATGTTCCATGCAAATTTGCCTTAATAAATCCCTGACTCTCTCAGCTACTTTTCCTACCAATGCTCTTTTTCTATACTTTGGTATCCATATAATATGTACTTTTAAATCATACTGGCTATGACTATTTTTTCTATAACTTCTCATATCTTTTTATAAATTCGTTGCTAAAGCAACTTCATTATATCTTCCCTTCGCCTGAAGGCGAGGGATTTTTTATCCCCGTAGGGGGACATTAATACTGGAATTTACCACTCATGCAACCTCCATTGTTTTAAAGCAATGTAATTGATCATATTCAGACAGTATTGGTTGATTAATTTTTACTGAACAAACAGTTTGAGTCTGGCTATTTAGTAAATCTGTAATATGATCAATTATTGGCTCAATCTTCTTTTCTAATAGCACTTCTAATGCAGTAACTACATTCAATTCTCCATACATTTTTGCTAATTGTAATATTTTAAGATATATTTTATGCCCTTTATATGGATATATAGTCCGTCCGCCAAAACTCTACAAGCCTTATAGATAATATGGTTTTAAGACAAGAAGTAATACAACAATCCGTAAGAAAATGATAAAATATGGTCATAAACCTTATGGATTTCAGTCAATGCCAATAGACAACATTATCAAATCGCAAGAACAAGGGAAACTGTTTGGTTATAAATTAAAAGAAGAATTAAACCCAAATAATAAGCTATATAAATTAAGAGAATTAATAAATTGGTCTAGGCTCGAAGAGTGGTTATCAAAAAATGTTTGTATTAAGAAATTTGGTAGAAATAGAAAATGTCATAGAGTGATGCTTGGCATAACGATGCTACAAGCAATGTATAATTTTTCAGATTCATTATCAGAGGAAGAGCTAAAAGAGAATATGTATTGGCAGTATTTCTGCGGGTGGGAATATATAGAAAAAGACATAGCTATCTCGGAAACTAGTATACGACGGTTTCGTAGTGTATTAGGTGAAGCTGGATATAATGAGATATTATCGGAGTTGATCAGGGTTGGGATAAAAACTAACACAATTAAAAAAAAAGATTTGGAATTAATCATCGCTGATACGACTGTACAAATTAAGAATATCAAACACCCACACGATGTTTATTTAATGGATAAAGCTAGGCTTAGCATAGTAAAGCTTTGCAACAGTTTGGGTATACATTTGAATGAAACATACGCTAGAACCTATAAACGCGATATAGTAAAGCTATGGAAATATAAAGAACATAGTAAAGCCAAGAAGCGTTGGAAAATAATGAAGCATTTAAAAATATTACTGGGTCGTTTGATTAGAGTATGTGAGCGTGAGATCAAAAATAAGCAATTAAACTTGTCTCTCAAAAATCAAGAAGTATTGCAAAAAATAAAACAAATACATAACCAATCTGTTTTAAAAAGAGAAGCTAAAAAGCAATATAAAGAAGATAACAAAGTATTATATAGTTTTCATGCCCCTGAAGTAGAGTGTATAGGAAAGGGAAAACGCAACAAGCCATATGAGTTTGGCAATAAAGTAGCGGTAGTAGTAAGTGGTCGTAGAAATTTTGTTTTATCCGCAAAATCGTTTCATAATAATCCTTATGATGGTCATACATTGCATCAGAGCTTTGAAGCAGTAGAGAGTGTCACTGGAATCAAGATAAAGAAATCATTTGTTGATCTTGGGTATAGTGGTAGCAATGTAAAGGAGAAGAGTAAGGTATATACCCCAAAAACGCGGAAGAAGTTGTTACAAGAGGACAAGTCTATGATCAAGAGACGCAGTGCCATAGAACCAATAATAGGTCACTTAAAGCAATATGGTCGGATGGGTAGAAACTTCTTGAAAGGTATGATAGGAGATATTATCAATCCAATAATCTCTGCTATTGGTTTGAATTTACGATGCATTGCAAATCATTTACAAATCGTGTCTAACTCCACATAAATCAAAAATATCATCATGCAAAAACTAGATGAACGATAAAAAATCGTTAACAATAGCTCCATATCAAAATTAGACCAACACAGAAATGTATCAGTAAAAATTAACATAACTTATTAATTTTTATTGAAAATCTTAGCAATTTGTTGTCAAAACTCTATCCCATTACAAATGATCAGGATTTGAAGTGTTTTTGGCGGATAGACTATATAGAGATAAGCTGGTCATATACCTGACGAAATATAGCACGTGGGAATAAAGCTTCATAATATTGATATTGAACAAATGCTCCAGGTTTACGTACTAAACTATCAATAATATGTCTATAATCAATAACATAGCCATTGCTGATTCTAGACATTTTTTGTAAACATTTGTTACCATAGTAAAGCTCTATTTCTTCAGAATAAATATAAGCTTTTAAAGTATAACCTATTAAGCGACTAGGCACAGAATAAGCTACAGATAAAATACTAACTGTACTGCTTGGATTAACACGTACTGATAATATTGTAGGTGCATTCCATTTCCTGATTGGTAACTCTTTTAAATGAACTAATTCTTCAGCTAATTTTTCTTTTCTACAGCTATTTCGCTTTTCTTTAATTTGTGTAAGGAAGATAGTGGACTAATGGTATGGACCTCCTGATATAGAGAATGAAAAGCAGTTGCTAATCTTCTAGGGTTAATATTTAACATATTAAAACAACAATTAAGGAGGTCCATATGGAGGTTACTACAATTGGTATAGATATTGCAAAAAGAATTTTTCAAATTCATGGTGTAGATAAAAATGGCAAGACAGTATTAAAGAAAAAATTGATGAGAGATCAGGTTTTGACATTTATGGCTAATTTACCACAATGTTTAGTAGGGATGGAAGCTTGTGGTGGTTCTAGTTATTGGGCAAGAGAAATAACTAAATTAGGGCATGAAGTAAAACTAATGGCACCGCAATTTGTCAAACCATATGTTAAAACTAATAAAAATGATCAAGCAGATGCTGAAGCGATATGTGAAGCCGTGACAAGACCTAATATGAGATTTGTTGCAATTAAAACTATAGAGCAACAAGAAATTTTATCAATACATAGGGTAAGAGAGAGATTGGTAAAAAATCGTACAGCACTTGCTAATGAAATTAGGGGGCTACTACATGAGTTTGGTTTTATTGTTCCTCAAGGCATTAATAAGGTTATCACAAAATTAATTGAGATTTTAGATGCAGGGAAATTAAGCCAGTTAAGTTATCAAACATTTAGTGAACTAAAAGAAGAATTCTTAGATAATAACAGAAAAATAAAAGAGATAGAAAAACGATTAACAATGATAGCAAGTAACCTAACTCAATATCAACGATTAAGAGCTATACCTGGTCTTGGTTTAATTACTGCTACTGCTTTAATAGCATCAATAGGTAATGCTACAAGTTTTGAGAATGGCAGGCAATTATCGGCATGGCTAGGATTAGTGCCAAGACAACATTCAAGTGGTGGGAAGGATAAGCTGCTGGGAATTAGCAAGCGAGGTGATGTATACTTACGCACTTTATTAATTCAAGGGGCTAGAGCTGTACTAAATGCCAAGATAAGATTTACATCGGAAGAACAGAAATCTAAAAAAGATTTTAGCCAATTTACGAAATGGATGTTTAATTTATCTGAGCGAAGTAGCCATAATAAAACGACAGTTGCCATAGCTAATAAGTTGGCAAGAGTGGTGTTTGCTGTACTAAGATCAGGAGATGATTATGTAGAGAGTAAAGTTTGTAGCTAAAGAGTGTGTAGCATAGCACTTATAAGTAAAATAAATGGTGATTTATATAATGAATAGGTAAAAGCAAAACAATATGTAAGAGATTCCAACCCGAAATATGCTTGAGATAATTAATATTGATGGTAAATAAGACAAACCTTAGCTTACAAAAAAACTGCGTTTTTCAGTGGCTCTTTTAGAAGCCGATGGACTGATAAGTATATAGTTTGTAAGCCAGCGAATTCCATCAGGGCTGTAGAATAAATTAGGTTGATTTATCAGCTATAAGCCGGATACATGACTGCATTTGTTTGTTTTTATTATTGATGTTATTTTTTTCTTGCATTCTACAGGAGGTCCATACATGAAAAATCAGGCTCTGTCTCATCAATTGTGTAAATTTCGTGAACCATTAAATTCTACCATCAAATTTGATCATAAAATGAGCCATAGCTTCATTCCAATTGGGGATAGGCATAGACCATTTTTTGGTAATATAATCAATTGTCAGATATAAAACCTTAAATACTGCGTCATCATTTGGAAAGATGCGTTTATTCTTAGTAACTTTTCTCAATTGGCTATTCAGCGATTCTATCGCATTTGTAGTGTAAATAATCTTACGAATCTCCTTTGGATATTGCAAGAAAATTATCAAATTATCCCAATTATTATACCAAGATTTAGCTATATGCGGATATTGCTTACTCCATTTTTGATCAAATGACTCAAGAGCTAATTCTGCTTCTTTTTCAGTAGCAGAAGTATAGATTAGTTTCAAATCCGCTGCTAATTGCTTTCTATCTTTATATGATACATATTTGAGGCTATTCCTGATCTGATGGACAATACAAATTTGAGGTTCAGTTTTCGGATATACTGATGCAATAGCATCAGACATACCAGTTAGATTATCACTACAAGCAATTAAGATATCTTTTACTCCTCGATTCTTCATTTCAGTAAAATTACCAAGCCAAAATTTAGCTCCTTCATTCTCACTTATCCATAAGCCTAAAATATCCTTTCTGCCAGATAAATCTATTCCTAAAGCTACATATACTGATTTATTAATAATAAGTTTATCTTGTCTTACTTTCACTACTAAACAGTCAAAATATACTATAGGGTATACTGATTCAAGAGGTCTACTCTGCCAAATCTTGACCTCATCTATTACTTCATCTGTAATCCTGCTGATTAGGCTCTCACTGATCTCAGCTCCATATAATTCTTGCAATTGTGTTTTAATATCAGACACACTCATACCCTTCGCATATAAGGATATTATCTTTTGGTCTAAGCCATCTATTCTTGTTTGTTTCTTTGAGACTATTATAGGTTCAAATTTACCTTGTCTGTCTCTTGGAACATGTAGCTCTATAGTACCATTCTCACTAATCAGATTCTTACTAAAACTACCATTCCTCGCATTCTCAGTTTCAGCTCTATCATACTTGCTATAACCTAAATGTTCTGACATCTCAGCATGCAGTGCTCGCTCTAAAATACCCTTGGTTAATTCCTTAATTAATCCATTCTGACTTAGTACTGTTTTTAAATCTACTCCACCTTCTATCAGCAAATCTATTGCTTCATTTATTTTTTTATTCTTCTCTATTTGCATTTCTGTTACCTATATTTTTAATTACTTCTAATATAGGCTCAACAAAAATTTACACAATCATTGCAAAAGACTCAAAAATCAAGACAAAAAAATGAGTAGTATGTTTTCCTAATTTTTCGATTATCAGGCAGCAATTTGCTGATAATTTTGCATATAATTCAGATATACATTCATAGGCTTTTTATAACCAATACTTGAATGAAATCTGTGATAATTATATTTATTCAGATAATGATCAATCCCCTCTTTTAACTCTTTAACATTGTTAAAATCATTAATAAAGATACAATTATATTTTAAAGTTCTAAAAAACCTTTCTATTACTATCAGGAGTTTCGCACTTAGCAAATAATATGCTAATCTAGAGAAAAATAGTTTTAGATAAAAATGACAAGATCAAAATGTAGCAAAGATTTATATAAATCATTCTTACAAGCAAGTAGTGTAAGATATACTAGCAAAGCATTATCTGAAGTAAGTCCATTAGATCTATCGCACGATAGTGCAAGTCGATGGTTAAAGAGTAAGGATTTTCGCCCTAGCGAAATCTATAGCAAAGTGTCAAAATATATTGATCTGGAAGATCCTTGTTTATTAGTAGGAGATGACACCTTATTGTCAAAGCAATACAGTAAGAGGATCGAGCTTGTAAATTATCAATATTCTGGGGCTGTACATGATGTTATACCTGGTATAGGAATGGTAAACTTACTGCATTACAATACTCAAATTGATCAATCTACTCCTGTAGATTATAGAATATATGATAAAGAAACTGATGGTAAAACAAAGAACGAGCATTTTTGTGATATGCTTACTTTAGCTAAAGAAAGAGGTATCAAGCCTGATGCTATAGTTATGGATGCTTGGTATAGTGGTTTGGATAATTTAAAACATATACGTAATTTAGGTTGGATATGGGTTACCAACCTAAGAAAAAATAGAAAAGTTAATCGTAATGTTAGCTTGGAAACTTTAGAGATTCCCGATGAAGGGCTAAAAATTCACCTACGTGGATACGGTTGGGTTACGGTATTTAAGTTTGTGGCAAAAAATGGTCGCATTGATTACATAACAACTAATTTAGAGAATCCTACACGTGAGCAAATAGAGAAAATTGTTAAGGCGCGTTGGTCTATAGAAGTTTATCATCGAGAATTGAAACAAACTTGTGGTATTGAATGCTGTCAGGCACGCACGGGTCGAGCTCAAAGAAATCATATTTGCCTTGCTGTATTGGCCTGGCTTGATATGAACAAAAGGAGGATAAATGAAAACATTACTTTATATCAACAAACTTGGGAAGTTATAAAAACATCAATTCAGAACAACATTAAATGGCTTCTAACTAATACACAATTTTGCTAAGTGCGAAACTCCTGACTATATTATCAATACTTCTACCTTTGCCATTCATTGAAATTTGGATATCATGCTCCTTGAGAATATTTATGTGGTCATAACTGGTATATTGGCTACCTTGATCACTATTAAATATCTGTGGAGCGTTATACTTACTGAGAGCTTGTTTCAAGACATTAGTTACAAGAGATGCATCCATAGAATTTGACAGTTTATAGCTCAATATGGCCTTGCTATGCCAATCTATAATAGCTGCCATATACATAAAGCCACCATTAGTTCTAATGTAAGTAATGTCACCACTCCAAACCTCATTCACATTAGGCACATACACTTGCTTTGTTGAGCCAGATTTAGTCCAATATTGATCAAGTAAGTAGCTATAGATCTTATGCTCACTATCGTTTCGAGAAGTAGATTTTTTCTTATGTGGGTAAATAGCTTCTATACCCATCATCCTCATATATTTCAGTACTCGATCTTTACCGACAATAAAACCATCTTCTAGTAACTGTTGATGAATATAGCGATAACCAAATTCAGGATTATCTGTATATATTTCATCTATTCTATTTAAAATACTTAATTTATTTATACTCATCTCCTTGGATTTATAGTAGGCTGTAGATCGACTAATCTTTAATAGTTCACACTGTCTTGATTTTGAGAGTTGATTTAGCTTGGAGTGTACAAGACTCTTTTTATTTGATAAATCCAAGCTTTTGAGCTTTCCCACGGCCCAGTCCCTCTCAACTGTGATTCTACCAAGAGCTTTAGCAAGTTCATCATTTTGCTCTTGTAAATGATTTATTTGTTCTTGATATTCACTCAAAACTTTAGCTGGTTCAAAAGCTAATGCCGCATTACCTAAAAACTGTTTTTTCCAATTTTGAATTGTTTTAACACTTATTGCATATTTTGAAGCTAACTGACCAAGTGTCGACTCCTCTTTTATTAATTCTAATACTATCCCCGTTTTTTCTGAAGCACTGAAAATTTTTACTTTATTTTTCTTCATCTTTCCTCTTAAGTTTATTGCTATTTATTCTAACTTATTGCGGAAACACACTCCTTCATTTTTTTGTCCAATTTTTTCATGTATGGACCTCCTGTAGAATGCAAGAAAAAAATAACATCAATAATAAAAACAAACAAATGCAGTCATGTATCCGGCTTATAGCTGATAAATCAACCTAATTTATTCTACAGCCCTGATGGAATTCGCTGGCTTACAAACTATATACTTATCAGTCCATCGGCTTCTAAAAGAGCCACTGAAAAACGCAGTTTTTTTGTAAGCTAAGGTTTGTCTTATTTACCATCAATATTAATTATCTCAAGCATATTTCGGGTTGGAATCTCTTACATATTGTTTTGCTTTTACCTATTCATTATATAAATCACCATTTATTTTACTTATAAGTGCTATGCTACACACTCTTTAGCTACAAACTTTACTCTCTACATAATCATCTCCTGATCTTAGTACAGCAAACACCACTCTTGCCAACTTATTAGCTATGGCAACTGTCGTTTTATTATGGCTACTTCGCTCAGATAAATTAAACATCCATTTCGTAAATTGGCTAAAATCTTTTTTAGATTTCTGTTCTTCCGATGTAAATCTTATCTTGGCATTTAGTACAGCTCTAGCCCCTTGAATTAATAAAGTGCGTAAGTATACATCACCTCGCTTGCTAATTCCCAGCAGCTTATCCTTCCCACCACTTGAATGTTGTCTTGGCACTAATCCTAGCCATGCCGATAATTGCCTGCCATTCTCAAAACTTGTAGCATTACCTATTGATGCTATTAAAGCAGTAGCAGTAATTAAACCAAGACCAGGTATAGCTCTTAATCGTTGATATTGAGTTAGGTTACTTGCTATCATTGTTAATCGTTTTTCTATCTCTTTTATTTTTCTGTTATTATCTAAGAATTCTTCTTTTAGTTCACTAAATGTTTGATAACTTAACTGGCTTAATTTCCCTGCATCTAAAATCTCAATTAATTTTGTGATAACCTTATTAATGCCTTGAGGAACAATAAAACCAAACTCATGTAGTAGCCCCCTAATTTCATTAGCAAGTGCTGTACGATTTTTTACCAATCTCTCTCTTACCCTATGTATTGATAAAATTTCTTGTTGCTCTATAGTTTTAATTGCAACAAATCTCATATTAGGTCTTGTCACGGCTTCACATATCGCTTCAGCATCTGCTTGATCATTTTTATTAGTTTTAACATATGGTTTGACAAATTGCGGTGCCATTAGTTTTACTTCATGCCCTAATTTAGTTATTTCTCTTGCCCAATAACTAGAACCACCACAAGCTTCCATCCCTACTAAACATTGTGGTAAATTAGCCATAAATGTCAAAACCTGATCTCTCATCAATTTTTTCTTTAATACTGTCTTGCCATTTTTATCTACACCATGAATTTGAAAAATTCTTTTTGCAATATCTATACCAATTGTAGTAACCTCCATATGGACCTCCTTAATTGTTGTTTTAATATGTTAAATATTAACCCTAGAAGATTAGCAACTGCTTTTCATTCTCTATATCAGGAGGTCCATACCATTAGTCCATTATAGAATAATTCATAAGCTTTTAAATCAACAAAATTACGTGATCCACGTAATAGCAGATGTTGATTCACTGCTTGCTTAAATGTATCATGACTTTTTTCAACAGAACCATTTTCATGACTGACGCCTGGATTATTTCGCGATGGTGCAACATTGTAATAACCAAGCAATTCTTGCCATCTTTCTGTAAATTGTCTACTATTACCACATTGCTTGGTAGCTGCACTTAAATTATCTGTATGATGCTCTGGTAAAACTCCACCTAACTCCCATACAGCTTTTTCAAACCCTGATGCTAATGTATCAAAACTTTCACTATGGCATATGCTAAAAGTTTCCCAACATGAATAAGGCAACATAAAATGAAATAGTAAGTGAGGATATTGGTTGCCCACCAATACAAATACCCAATTGATTCATATTGGTCCAATCAGACTGACTCTGTTTGCCAGGAAGAATATTTTGTAAAAAGATTACTGTCTTATCCTTACCATGTGCAGCTCTCCATTGTTTCAACCTTTTCTGCAAACAGCGTAATTGCTTCCCATTATAATTCCCATGATACTTTTCTGTCAAATATGCTAATATGGTAGTTGCTTGCAACTCCGGTGCTGATTCTAGCATTGATTCTATTTCATCCCAGTGCTTCACAAATGGATCCTTACGTGTCCTATATTTACGTATTGTGCGTAATTCGCTTGGATACTTATTAATACGTAAATACTTACGTGCCGTTTTTACACTCATACCTGCTTTTGCAGCAGAAATTATCTGATTATATTTTTTGATCTTTTGCATTAAAATACCTACTTGGTTATTTGTACATGTCATCAGTAATTCTCGAATAATATTTAAATATTTAAAAATAAATTTTTATTCGATTTTACTGTCCATAGTTACTTCTTTTTTATAGGTAATTTTAATGTTCGTTGAGGGTAATTCTAATATTCATTAGTCAGGACACGTAAGGATCCATTTGTGAAGCACTGGGATGAAATAGAATCAATGCTAGAATCAGCACCGGAGTTGCAAGCAACTACCATATTAGCATATTTGACAGAAAAGTATCATGGGAATTATACAGGAGTTTCGCACTTAGCAAAAAGTATGTTAATCTAGAGAAAAATAGTTTTAGATAAAAATGACAAGAACAAAATGTAGCAAGGACTTATATAAATCATTTTTACAAGCAAGTAGTGTCAGATATACTAGCAAGGCATTATCTGAAGTGAGTCCAGTAGATCTATCTCACGATAGTGCAAGTCGATGGTTAAAGAGTAAGGATTTTCGTCCTAGCGAAATCTATAAGGAAGTGTCAAAATATATAGATTGGGAAGCACCGTGTTTATTAGTGGGGGATGACACCTTATTATCAAAGCAATACAGTCAGAAGATTGAGCTTGTACGTTATCAATATTCTGGAGCTGTACATGATGTTATACCTGGTATAGGAATGGTAAACTTACTACATTACAATACTAAAATTGCTCAATCTACTCCCGTAGATTATAGAATATATGATAAAGACACTGATGGTAAAACAAAGAATGAGCATTTTTGTGATATGCTTACTTTAGCTAAAGAAAGAGGTCTCAATCCTGATGCCATAGTCATGGATGCTTGGTATAGCGGGTTGGAGAATTTAAAACATATACGTAATTTAGGCTGGCTATGGGTTACCACCCTAAGGAAAAATAGAAAAGTTAATCATAATGTTAGCTTGGCAAGTTTAGAGATACCCGATGAGGGGCTAAAAATTCACCTACGTGGATACGGTTGGGTTACGGTATTTAAGTTTGTGGCAAAGAATGGTCGCATTGATTACATAACAACGAACTTGGAAAATCCCACACGTGAGCAAATAGAGAAAATTGTTAAGGCACGTTGGTCTATAGAGGTTTATCATCGAGAATTAAAACAAACTTGTGGTATTGAACGCTGTCAGGCACGCACGGGCCGAGCTCAAAGAAATCATATTTGCCTTGCAGTATTTGCCTGGCTTGATATGAATAAAAGGAGGATAAATGAAAACATTACTTTATATCAACAAACTTGGGAAGTTATAAAAACATCAATTCAAAACAATATCAGATGGCTTTTAACTGATTCGCAACTTTGCTAAGTGCGAAACTCCTGTTATAATGGGAAGCAATTACGCTGTTTGCAGAAAAGGTTGAAACAATGGAGAGCTGCACATGGTAAGGATAAGACAGTAATCTTTTTACAAAATATTCTTCCTGGCAAACAGAGTCAGTCTGATTGGACCATATAATGGACTAATGGTATGGACCTCCTGATATAGAGAATGAAAAGCAGTTGCTAATCTTCTAGGGTTAATATTTAACATAATGATGCTCCTCGCAGCAGAGCTACGAGGTATCTAAAAAAGTTTTAGTTGTTTCTTATGATATCACGAAGCAGAGCTTCGGGGAATTAAACCCTGAGAGATTAAAACAACAATTAAGGAGGTCCATATGGAGGTTACTACAATTGGTATAGATATTGCAAAAAGAATTTTTCAAATTCATGGTGTAGATAAAAATGGCAAGACAGTATTAAAGAAAAAATTGATGAGAGATCAGGTTTTGACATTTATGGCTAATTTACCACAATGTTTAGTAGGGATGGAAGCTTGTGGTGGTTCTAGTTATTGGGCAAGAGAAATAACTAAATTAGGGCATGAAGTAAAACTAATGGCACCGCAATTTGTCAAACCATATGTTAAAACTAATAAAAATGATCAAGCAGATGCTGAAGCGATATGTGAAGCCGTGACAAGACCTAATATGAGATTTGTTGCAATTAAAACTATAGAGCAACAAGAAATTTTATCAATACATAGGGTAAGAGAGAGATTGGTAAAAAATCGTACAGCACTTGCTAATGAAATTAGGGGGCTACTACATGAGTTTGGTTTTATTGTTCCTCAAGGCATTAATAAGGTTATCACAAAATTAATTGAGATTTTAGATGCAGGGAAATTAAGCCAGTTAAGTTATCAAACATTTAGTGAACTAAAAGAAGAATTCTTAGATAATAACAGAAAAATAAAAGAGATAGAAAAACGATTAACAATGATAGCAAGTAACCTAACTCAATATCAACGATTAAGAGCTATACCTGGTCTTGGTTTAATTACTGCTACTGCTTTAATAGCATCAATAGGTAATGCTACAAGTTTTGAGAATGGCAGGCAATTATCGGCATGGCTAGGATTAGTGCCAAGACAACATTCAAGTGGTGGGAAGGATAAGCTGCTGGGAATTAGCAAGCGAGGTGATGTATACTTACGCACTTTATTAATTCAAGGGGCTAGAGCTGTACTAAATGCCAAGATAAGATTTACATCGGAAGAACAGAAATCTAAAAAAGATTTTAGCCAATTTACGAAATGGATGTTTAATTTATCTGAGCGAAGTAGCCATAATAAAACGACAGTTGCCATAGCTAATAAGTTGGCAAGAGTGGTGTTTGCTGTACTAAGATCAGGAGATGATTATGTAGAGAGTAAAGTTTGTAGCTAAAGAGTGTGTAGCATAGCACTTATAAGTAAAATAAATGGTGATTTATATAATGAATAGGTAAAAGCAAAACAATATGTAAGAGATTCCAACCCGAAATATGCTTGAGATAATTAATATTGATGGTAAATAAGACAAACCTTAGCTTACAAAAAAACTGCGTTTTTCAGTGGCTCTTTTAGAAGCCGATGGACTGATAAGTATATAGTTTGTAAGCCAGCGAATTCCATCAGGGCTGTAGAATAAATTAGGTTGATTTATCAGCTATAAGCCGGATACATGACTGCATTTGTTTGTTTTTATTATTGATGTTATTTTTTTCTTGCATTCTACAGGAGGTCCATACATGAAAAAATTGGACAAAAAAATGAAGGAGTGTGTTTCCGCAATAAGTTAGAATAAATAGCAATAAACTTAAGAGGAAAGATGAAGAAAAATAAAGTAAAAATTTTCAGTGCTTCAGAAAAAACGGGGATAGTATTAGAATTAATCTCTCAGGGTTTAATTCCCCGAAGCTCTGCTTCGTGATATCATAAGAAACAACTAAAACTTTTTTAGATACCTCGTAGCTCTGCTGCGAGGAGCATCATTTAATAAAAACCCTACAAGAAAGCCTGAAATAAGCTATTCTGAGCTGTTAACAATAGTGCTTTTATACCATCAATCACCTTGTAAAAACTTTAAATATTTTTATATGTCCTATCTACAATTATATAAATCAGACTTTGTAACTCTTCCATCATATACTCGTTTTATAGCTCTAAAACCAAGAGTTCTGAGTTATTTAGTTTTATTACTTGAATGGTATATGCAGGCAGCTCAATCTACGGGAGTTTCTTATATTGACGCCACATCTTTAGAGGTTTGTCATCGAAAAAGAATCTCTCGTAATAAAGTCTTTGCCGGTATTGCTGCTTTGGGTAAAACAACAAAAAGTTGGTTTTTGGTCTAAAATTACATTTGGTTATTAATGGTAGAAATGATTTATTAATCCACTGCTCGCTAATTTTACAAAAATCATCGACAAAACAAAATAATGCAGTAATATCTTTCTTCATGGGGATACTCTTGTTTTTTTGCTAAAAATTATATAGAGTATCTTCTATCCCTTGTAAATACTTACTTCCAAGCCTAGATTAATCCAGAATTCAGGTAGTTAGAGGTTTGTCATCGAAAAAGAATCTCTCGTAATAAACTGAAGTTTTGACAAAAAGATAACCAAACTTATAAAGTATGATATAAATACGCTCAAATACAAAATGGTTTTTAGTGTGTATGATTATGCAAGAAATGTTGCAAGAAATAAAAAATTTTCCCCTATAATCAAGATGTGGTTTTAGAATTAATACTATCACTAGTAACTAATGATAGCGTTAAAGCAAGATCTGTTGTTGAATTAACAACTAATAAATATTTTCAGCGTAGTTGGTCAAGTGTATACAGAGCTATAGAGAATTTTTACTGTGCTCGTGATGAATCATTAAATATAAGAGATGAGCAACGTTTTAAGACTCGAGAAGATATAGAAAAATACTTAATAAGTAAACTGATTAATGAGGGTAAAAACTTACTGCAAATAGATACTACAGTGAGTAGCAAGAAAGATTCCAAGAAAGCAATTGATCGTACATATATTAGACAGAATGCTAATAACCGACCAGTTGCGGGTTATGAATATAGTGTAGTTTGCATCGGTGCTCAGCCTAAATGGTCTGTACCAATATCTATAAATAGAGTAAAATCAGATGAGAATAAGTATAGCAAAGGTAGCAAACAAATAATGAAAATTGTTAAGCAAATACCACAAAAGGCTCTAAATATAACAGTAGGTGATGCAGGTTATAGCGCTCTATCTTTCATTCACCCGCTGCACAATGAAGCAAATACGGTAACAATAACCCGCCAAAGAATTAATCGCAGTATTTACAAAATATATATAGAGGAGCAAAAAACAAGAGGTCGTAAAAGATCTTATGGAGCTAAGATTTCTTGTAGTAGTTCTGATAATTTACTGATTCCAGATACAGAAGAAACTGTAGTAAAGGCTACAAAAAATGGTGACATATCAATTAGTATTTCACTATTTAAGAATTATCTAATCAAGGGCAAGAAACAGCATATCATGTCTGATAAACCGCTGAATTTTATTCAGGTTAAGGTGTTAGATGCATCAGGAAATAGGAAATATAACAGAGATTTATGGTTATGTGTTTCTGGCCAACAAAAAGATAAAATCAGTGGTAAAGAAGTATATGAATACTATAGACAAAGGTTTGATATTGAGCATTTTTTTAAATTTGGTAAGTCAAAATTATTGATGGATAAATTTCAAACGAATGATCCAAATAAAGATGAGGATTATATGTTATTCGTAATGCTAGCGTACAACATATTGTATCATGCACAATCTTCAGTTAAGGCAAGAAAAGTAAGGGCATGGGATAAAAAAATCAATAGCAATATGTTGTCTCCAAGTGAAGTTTATAGATCTATGCCACAAATTGCCCTTGAAGAAATATTAGAAAAGTCTATATCCAGAGGGATACCAGATCATAGAAATATTAGAAATAATCATCAGGTCAAACCATTTGCACCAGTAATACGCAAAAGTAATAAACACGGTAAGTTGGAAATTACAATAAAATCAAGTTTTGATGGAAGTAACCAAATTACCAAAACCTCATTTAATAAAAAGCTAGAATTACCAAATAATATTAGTAAGTATAAACCAGCAATATTAGACAAAATTGCTACAGTTTTTGACACATTATGTACCCAAATAGAATAAATAAATTTTGTTATTACTAAAAAAGTATAAAAAAATTGGAATACATTTCTCCTTATGGAAAGGATTTTGTCAAAACTTCAGAATAAAGTCTTTGCCGGTATTGCTGCCTTGGGTAAAACAACAAAAAGTTGGTTTTTTGGTCTAAAATTACATTTGGTTATTAACGAAAAAGGTGAGATTCAAGGTCTAAAACTAACGCCTGGTAATGTAGATGATAGAGCGCCGGTTTCGATAATCACCAAACATATCACGGGATTATTGTTTGGCGATAAGGGTTATATCAAACAGGAGCTCTTTGATGATCTATACAGCAAAGGAATCAAGTTAGTAACTGGCATAAAGAAGAAAATGAAGAATAAACTTATGCCACTATTTGAAAAAATATTATTACGCAAACGCTCAATTATCGAAACAGTATTTAGTGTGCTGAAGGGTGCTTTCGAGATCGAACATACAAGACATAGATCAATTTGGAATGCCTTTGTACATATCTTATCCGCCCTAATTGCATACTGTATGAAACCTAACAAACCTGCTATATCTCAAAATTAGCTAATCCAGAATTCAGGTTTACAAGGTGATTGATGGTATAAAAGCACTATTGTTAACAGCTCAGAATAGCTTATTTCAGGCTTTCTTGTAGGGTTTTTATTAATTAATGGTAGAAATGATTTATTAATCCACTGCTCGCTAATTTTACAAAAATCATCGACAAAACAAAATAATGCAGTAATATCTTTCTTCATGGGGATACTCTTGTTTTTTTGCTAAAAATTATATAGAGTATCTTCTATCCCTTGTAAATACTTACTTCCAAACCTAGATTAATCCAGAATTCAGGTTCATAAGTCACCGTTGGTAAAGGAACTAAACAACCCTCAGCTATAAGCTGAGGGGTTATAAAGTGGAATCGATTAGAAATCGATCATCATTCACAGGTTCACCTTCCTGTTCATCAATATAGTGCTGTATCATTTCATCAGTTATATTACCTGAACTGACTGCCATATAGCCCCTAGCCCACAAATGATTGCCCCAAAATTGTTCTCGTAAATGAGTAAATTCTTGCAATAAAATTCTTGAGCTAATGCCTTTTAAATACTGTACTAACTTGCTAAGAGATATTTGCGGCTTATATGAGATAAACATATGTACGTGATCACATGATATTTTCCCTGAAATTATATGTACTTCATGTTCCATGCAAATCTGCCTCAGTAAATCTCTAGTCCTTTCCGATACTTTGCCTATCAATATTCTCTTCCTATATTTTGGTATCCATATAAGATGCACTTTTAAATCATACTGACTATGACTATTCTTTCTATAACTTCTCATATTTCTTGATATAAATTCATTGCTAAAGCAATTTCATTATATCTTCCCTTCGCCTAAAGGCGAGGGATTTTTGATCCCCGAAGGGGGACATTAATAGAAAAAGCGGGTTGTACTCTTATTTATCTACCGGTCTATTCTCCAGATTTAAATTCTATTGCACACTGTTGGGCTAATTTTAAAAATTACTTGAGAAAAATTAATGATGCTCCTCGCAGCAGAGCTACGAGGTATCTAAAAAAGTTTTAGTTGTTTCTTATGATATCACGAAGCAGAGCTTCGGGGAATTAAACCCTGAGAGATTAAACCCTGAGAGATTAAAAACTTTAAAGATTTTCGTGATGCAATAACGGAAGCAATGGTAAAAACCTTCCCGTGTTAGCTATAGATAAAAATATATGACTATTGTCATCAATGCTGCAAGACTTAATTTTCCTATTCTATGCCTTTGCTGATTTGTTGATAATAGACGGTGTTCTATCCATTCTTCATATATTTTACAAAAATTATCTACTAAATAATATACAGTTATGATACATCTTTTCATGTTGAGTTACTGATCTTTTATTAAAAAAATCTATCATAACTCAACATTAATCTCCTTTAAACCCTTTATCTATAAGCTTTCTATCTATCCCTTATCCTAAATTAGCGTTATTAGACAAAATTGCTACAGTTTTTGATACATTATGTACCCAAATAGAATAAATAAATTTTGTTATTACTAAAAAAGTATAAAAAAATTGGAATACATTTCTCCTTATGGAAAGGATTTTGTCAAAACTTCAGAAGAAGAGATTTTAAAACCAACAAAGCTAAAAGCAGTAGAGACAACTAAGCAAGATTCAAAATCAAAAACTGTTCATCAGAAAGATGATTCTAAAGCTAAAAAAATTATGCAAAAGTAAAAGCAAAGCCATAGTTAGGTTAAATTAAAATATGTCTAGCCGTATTTTTATAACTTTTTTTATTTTATTGAAAGAAAAGGCTAGACGTTAACAAAAAGATTTGTTATAAGGAATTATCTGAAATTTTCCAGATGCTTCTAATGTTCCTCGGTAGCTCAGTGGTAGAGCAAACGGCTGTTAACCGTTCGGTCGCTGGTTCGAGTCCGGCTCGGGGAGCCAGTATACACACGAAAAAAATGATGCTCCTCGCAGCAGAGCTACGAGGTATCTATCCAAAAAGCTTTAACTGTTTTTGTTGAAATGCTTTATAACTGAAGTTTTGACAAAAAATTTTTAAATAATCGTGGCAAGCCACGGGGAATTTAACCCAACAGGGATTAATAATTTGATTGACAGAAAAAATAAAATATGTGTATAATACGCATTAACTAAAAATAAATCAATATATTAGAGAGATTAGTATGTTTAATAAACTAAATCGCTGTACTCTTGCTTTAATGTTACTAACTAGTAGCATATCATTTTCTGGACCTTTATCTACCAACGTAGTTGATCCTAACCAATCATATGGGGATGATGATATTCGTAATGTTGTAGAGAATCGTATGGGTAATAATCCAAATATATACATTGCACCGGTAAATGGAATAAATGATCCAGATTATTATGTAGGACCAATTGCTCAAGAAGTTTCTAATAATTTAAATAATGGTAAAGTATCTTTAATATATAATAATCTTGGTGGTCATTGGACTGCATCAGCAATACGTAAAGATGCATCAGGAGTTGCTGCATTATATTATAACGATCCTAATGGTGGTTCATATACTTCTACACCATTACTTGAAGCAATAAGAGCTTTAAGACCTGAGATCCAATTACGTGACTTACAAGTACATCAACAAAGTGATACCACTTCTTGTGGAGCGTTTACTGCTGAAGATCTTGTAGTTTTAGCAAAGATGAGTGATGAAAAATTGACTCTAGAATCAGCAAGAGAATTACTTTCTAATATAAAAGATGCCCAAATGCTTCGTAACAAACACGCAGGTATCGTTACTCAAGAAGATGAAGATTATTTTGAAGATAAAGAGGAAGTTTTTAATGCGGCTAAAGATAAAAAATTTGCCGAGCAATTAAATAAAGCATTACCAGGTAGTGATGCAGAAAAATTTAGTGAGAGTCTTGATGGATTAATTGAGGAGCAGCAAATAAAAGAAGCTTTTTCTAAGTTAACTGATCGTCCAAAAGAGCGAAATAGCGAAATTATACGTGCAGCGTTAAGACATGCATTAACAGATACTCATAATTCTGCAATGAGTGCGATACATAGCAGGTTAAGTAATGGACCTTTAGTAGTAGGTGATGATGATGTCGCTGGTGATACATGGCAACATGGCGTATGGGCTAGGGCATCAATTAGTCACAGTAAAGATAAAGCAAGTAATAAGACAGCAGAATATTTTAGTGGTTATAAAACAAAAGGACATAGTAATACTATAGGTGTTGATACCTTAATAAACGATAATCTACTTCTTGGTTTAGCATATACTAACGCTTACACAAGCATAAAGCCGCAAAATCAAAATGCAGGTAATGTGGACAAAGCCAGAACTAATATGTTCTCATTATATAGTTCATATAATATACCGAATTATAATTGGTTTGTAGGTGGTACTATATCTTATGCAGAAAGTGTTATAAGAGGTAAAAATGTACGTAATGGTAACGAAGTAGCATCAAGCAAATATAAATCACATTTATATAGCGGTAGCGTGTCTTTAGGATATGATTATCATACAAGTAATGACATCTATATTACACCAAGCTTAGGAATGACAGGTTCTTTAATTAAAGATTCTGGATATAAAGAAACTGGAACTAACTTTCAGAATTTAAATGTTGCGAAGAAACATTATAATAAATTAAGCAGCACATTAGGAGTGAGAACATTTAAGAATATAAATCAAGGTAAGTTAACGATAACACCTGCATTATATAGCTTTGTTAATTATTCTCTGAAAAATACAACTCCTAGTGTTAACGCTCAATTGCAAGGTATAGATGAGGCTTTACCAACAATTAACTTTAAGAGTAATAAAGTAGATTATAATTTAGGTGTCGGTCTTTCATTAAAACATAATATGATGGAATACGGCATTAATTATACTGCTACTTTTGCTAAGAAGTGTGAAGCACATTCAGGTAGTTTAAAAGTACGAGTAAATTTCTAATCTAATCCTATCTATTGCCAGGCGGTCTTCGACCGCTATGGCTCAATTTTCTATTTTTCCTTTTTTCCTTTGTCACCCCGTGATGGCATTGCCCACGTGAATCGGTTTTTCCGTCATTGCGAGGAAATTACGAGGTAATTGACGAAGCAATCTCATCATTATTTCCTGGACGAAAAAACCTAATAATAACAATGTTTATTTTTTTTCAGAAACTACTACGTAGAAGCGGAAATCCAGAAAAATAAAAAGCCGCAAGTTGTTAAAATTAAAAGCTTAGGTATCTCGCTTTATGCTGGATTCCCGCTTTTAGCTAGGAATGATATACAGGGCTTGTTCGAGCCATGCAACAAAGCCGAACAAGCAACTAGATAATAGTGGGCAATAAAAAAAAGTTTATGGTAAAAGAACGTATTAATTCGCTAAGAAGTTTGTTTAAAGAATATAGCATAGATGGTTATATAGTTCCGTCTAATGATAAATATATGAGCGAGTATGTACCTGAATATGCTAAAAGGCTTGAGTATATTACAGGTTTTACCGGCTCAAATGGTATGGCTGTTATATGCAAAGATATAGTGCTATTCTTTACTGATGGTAGGTATTTAGAACAAGCACGCAAAGAACTTGACCCGCAGCTTTATAAGATTTTTGACTTAAAGGACATATCTAAATTTGCTTGGAAAGATTATTTAAGTAGAGCAGGGTATGATCCAGAATTATTTACTTACCCTGCTATAGCTAATCTACTGGATTCCGTGGATAAACCATGGGATGACAATCTACAAAAAAGCAAAGGTAATCTAATTGATAAAATTTGGCAAAACCAGCCTCAAGAGCCAAATTCTCAAGTTTATTTACATGACATTCAGTTTGCAGGCATCTCACATCTAGAGAAGATTAATAAATGCCGTAACACGTCATCCTGTGGTTTATCCACGGAATCCAGAAAAATAGATACCGAAGAATATACTTTAATCATCCTAGATAGCTCTTCTATATGCTGGCTATTGAATATGCGGGCTAGCGATGTTGCTTATACGCCTTTAATGTTTGCTAAAGTGATAATTACTCCTGAAAAGTTATATCTATTTATTAATCCTGCAAGAATCAGCCCTGAAATTATTAAAGAGCGTCCTGAAATAACGATTTTACCTGAAGAAGAATTTGAGAATATCTTAAAAGATCAGGATAATATTTTTATCGATGATAGCATAGCATCTATTCATATAATGGATTTGATAGCAGATAACAAAGTACATAAAATTAAAGATCCTTGCTTAATGCTTAAAGCCTGTAAAAATGAAGTAGAAATTAAGCATGCTATAAACTTTCATATCAAAGATGCAGTGGCTTTATGCGAGTTTTTTGCTGAGTTGGAGGAAAGTACTCGTCATTGCGAGAAGACGCAAAGCGTCGACGAAGCAATCTCAGGAGAATATGAGGAGATTGCCACACAGTCTGGGACCGCTTGCAATGACGAAATATTAAACGAATATACTCTCGGTCTAAAACTTACTGAATATAGAGCCAAGCAGGAGGGCTATGTTTCGGATAGTTTTCCGGCTATTTGTGGCTTTAGGGAAAATAGTGCAGTCATTCATTACAGAGCTGACGCTAAAACCGCTAAGAAGATTGAAGGGCAGGGGATATTGCTTATTGATTCAGGCGGTCAATATAAGGGTGCTACTACTGATATAACAAGAACAATTATGATAGGCATCGCTACCGATGAACAGAAAGAGCGTTATACGCAGGTGCTTAAAGGGCATATTGCTTTAGCTAAAGCCAAATTCCCTAAAAATATCATTACGGGAGCAAATCTTGATATCTTAGCACGGCAATATTTATGGCAAGACGAGCTGGATTATCCTCATGGCACAGGGCATGGCGTTGGAAGCTTCTTAAGCGTTCACGAAGGTCCGCAAAGTATAAATCTTCGTAATAAAACGATTTTGCAAGCTGGTATGATTTTATCCAACGAACCAGGGTTTTATATTCCTGGGGAATATGGTATTAGGATTGAAAATTTAATATATGTAAAAGAAAATAACGGCTGGCTAGAGTTTGAAACTCTAAGCTTAGTGCCTTATGCCAAAGAATTGATTGATGTTAAATTGCTTAATAATGATGAAATAAGTTATATAAAGCATTATTATCAGAAAATTAAAACACAAATTCATCATTTATTATCCCCAGCTGCTCAGAAGTGGTTTGATAATGCAATAAATTTATTTTTATAGCTATTATTGTAATTGACGTTTCCGCTATTTATTGGTATAAAGTCTATAACTATGTCACATATTGTTTAATATGCACAGGCGTCAACTTAAACATCGGTGTCATCTAGTTGCTTGTCCACGGGATCCAGTCAAAATTATACTAGCATTAGTATAATTTAATGGATTCTCGCCTATGCGGGAATGACATCAACACAGCAAATTCATACATTGGGACGTCGCCAAGTGGTAAGGCAACGGTTTTTGGTATCGTCATCCGGAGGTTCGAATCCTCCCGTCCCAGCCAACTAATTTCTAAATTACTTATTTACATAAATGTATTCCAATTTTTTTATACTTTTTTAGTAATAACAAAGTTTATTTATTCTATAGCCTATGAATCTGAAGTTTTGACAAAAAGATAGCCAAACTTATAAGTTATGATATAAATACGCTCAAATACAAAAGGGGTTTTAGTGTGTATGATTATACAAGAAATGTTGCAAGAAATGATGCTCCTCGCAGCAGAGCTACGAGGTATCTAAAAAAGTTTTAGTTGTTTCTTATGATATCACGAAGCAGAGCTTCGGGGAATTAAACCCTGAGAGATTAAAAATTGATTATATCTGGCTTAATTAATTATAGAACTTTCCATGTCTGATGCTATTGCATCAGTATACCCGAAAACTGAACATCAAATTTGTATTGTCCATCAGATCAGGAATAGCCTCAAATATGTATCATATAAAGATAGAAAGCAATTAGCAGCGGATTTGAAACTAATCTATACTTCTGCTACTGAAAAAGAAGCAGAATTAGCTCTTGAGTCATTTGATCAAAAATGGAGTAAGCAATATCCGCATATAGCTAAATCTTGGTATAATAATTGGGATAATTTGATAATTTTCTTGCAATATCCAAAGGAGATTCGTAAGATTATTTACACTACAAATGCGATAGAATCGCTGAATAGCCAATTGAGAAAAGTTACTAAGAAAAACGCATCTTTCCAAATGATGACGCAGTATTTAAGGTTTTATATCTGACAATTGATTATATGTAATAGTTGAGATACCGTCTTGAGTGTCAACAACTTTTTCATTATTTTACCTCAATTTTATTTTACAGGGTTTTTATATTTGCACTAAAAGATGTTTTGTTATTAAGAACACCATAAATTATGTGAAGCAACTTACGCATAGCAGCAATCACTATAACCATTTTAGATTTTCCAACATTGCTCAAACGTTGACTAAAATCCTTAATAATCGGATTATGTTTTATAGCAACTATGGCAGGCATATAAAAAGCTTTACGTAAATTAGCATCTCCTGTTTTTGATATTTTTCCTATTCCATGGACAGAAGTGCCTGATTGTTTTGGCTTTGGGTTAAGACCAACAAACGCAGCTAGTTGTTTTGCAGAATTAAAATTTTCTACAACAAGAAAAGCAAGTATCACTCCTATTGTTTTTTCTCCTATACCAGGGATTGAATCAAGAAGTTTACTTTTATCATGTAAGTCTTTGTGTCCTTTAATATGATTAGAGATAAGTTCTTCTACTTCCTTAATTTGCTTATCCAGAAATTCAATATGAATCATAATGTTAATGGCAACTGCTTTACTTGCTCCGCTCAATCTATTATTTTCTTGATTTTTATTAGCAATCAAACTATCCAAGCGTCTTACCCATTGTTGTAATTCTTTAATATGTATAGGGGTTGGTTGCCAAAGATCAGGTTGCATAGCCTTGCAAAAAGAAGCTATCAATTCACAATCAGATTTGTCAGTTTTAACTCTTGAAAGCTTGCTCATTGCAAAGCCCTTGATGCGAGCTGGATTTACGACACTAACTTTAAATGTATTATCATAAAGATATTGAGCTAACCTAACTTCGTAACCACCTGTTGATTCCATACAAGCGTGAGCAGTATCTATTCCCTTTTTTTCTAACCATTGTTTTAGTGCAGCAAAGCCTTTTGCAGTATTATTAAACTTTTTGGTTTTGATTTTATTATCATTTAATAAAGCTACGTCAAATGTTGCTTTAGAAATATCTATACCCAAAATAATGCTACTCATATTTGACCTTCTATGTTAATAATAAGTAGAATACCCAAAGATCAACCTTGTAAATACAGGTTCATTGATTAATTTCAAGACCTAAGAATACCGTCCGATCTTTAATGAGTATGTGAAGACTAATTGTTTGATCTCAACTACAGGGTTACATAGCCCTAAGATTTAATACGGCATATTAGTCTTCTTACTTAAGTGCCCTTAAGTATCTTATAGTTGTTTACTAAAGACAATACTAAGATACAAGATTATATCTTACATTTAGTAAAATAAATTAATTATTAAATGGAGATAAAGAATGAACTTAAATCAAAAAATAATAAAACCAAAATTAGGTTTACTTGAATTAGCTAAGAGCCTTGGTAGTATATCATCAGCATGTAAAGCGATGGGATATAGTAGAGATAGTTATTACAGATTTAAAGAACTGTATGAAACTGGTGGCGAAGAAGCGTTGTATGAAATTAGTCGAAGAAAGCCAATAATAGCGAATAGAGTTGATCCTGCTGTAGAGAAAGCAGTACTAGATATGGCAATAGAATATCCAGCATATGGTCAGCTAAGAGTATCAAATGAGCTTAAAAAGACAGGTGTACTTGTATCACCTGGGGGAGTAAGATCAATTTGGTTACGTAATGATTTAAACAACATCAGTAAAAGACTTAAAGCATTAGAAGCAAAAATGGCTCAAGATGGTATTGTGCTTACTGAGGCACAATTACAAGTGCTAGAGAAGCGTCGTAATGAAAAAGAAGCTCATGGAGAAATTGAGACACAGCATCCAGGGTATCTAGGATGCCAAGATACATATTATGTAGGCAACTTTAAGGGTATAGGTAAAGGTTTATTCTCAGGTATTTATTGATAGCTACAGCAGAGTAGCTGATGTTAAACTATATACTGATAAAACAGCTTTAACTGCTGCTGATATGCTTAATGACCGAGTGTTACCATGGTATGAGACTCAAGGGATACCAATACTTCGTATTCTGACAGATCGTGGGTCAGAATATAAGGGGAATATAGAGCATCATGCTTTTGAATTATTTCTAAGTATCGAAGGTATAGAGCATACTACTACTAAAGCATATTCTCCTCAAACAAACGGTATGTGTGAGCGTTTTAATAAAACCATGAAACAAGAATTCTTTGATACAGCTATGCGGAAAAAGATTTATACAGATCTTGATGACCTACAATTAGATCTTGATATCTGGCTAGAGTATTTCAATAATGAAAGACCTCATTCTGGTAAATATTGTTATGGAAAAACTCCTATGCAAACTTTTAAGGATAGTAAGAAATTAGCTGTTGAAAAGAATAATGAAATCTTGTATCTTGAATATGTATCTGACAGTCAAAATTTAACTGACAATCAGGGGCAAAATTTATAGTGTCTGTAAGATCAAATCTTAACTTCTACAGATTATATTACCAAAAAATGGTCTATGCCTATCCCCGATTGGAATGAAGCTATGGCTCATTTTATGATCAAATTTGATGGTAGAATTTAATGGTTCACGAAATTTACACAATTGATGAAACAGAGCCTATTATTAATCCAGAATTCAGGTTATTAGTATTTTTAACTGGCTCTAGTTCATAAATCACGGGATGACAGGGGGGGAATGATCCACGCAACAATGCTGCCACAGTATGACAATATTTTTAACGTTTTACCAATTTGTTATAGTACTCTGCCAAGACTTTTACGCCATATAGCCATATTAAACATACTATAATAAAACTGAACATTAATAAGCCTGCTATATCATTATGCACGGCATTTGGAAAAATACTAAAGGATACGAATTGAATAATAGCACCTATTGATTTACCTATCTTAGTTCCCATAACATCGACTGCGGCCTTACCTTTGGTTTTCATTTCTCTATCTAGCGGAATATATACCATTTCTTTAGTAGCGTCAAAAAGTGAGTATTTTACTGATTTAGCAAGCACATGCCACAAACCGCCAATAAAAACTATTACAATAAGCGGTGAGCTATAACCCAGCGTATCTATAATATTTTTTAAGTGATTTTCGAACACTGTAAAGGAGAAAAACATCACGCCCGCTCCAAACATCATAATTGGGGTAATAATTGCTCCCCAGAACCAACCACATAATCTAATTAAACTGCTTCCTAAAAATGCACTAACTAAAGTAAGTACCCCTGTCCAAAAAAATACCTTACCGTGATATGAAATAAAATCTTTTGTATCAGGATATAATTGTTTTACTTTGGACATCCATAGCCCTTCAATTAAGCTAATACTCATCGAATAAGAAATCAAAAGAATACAAATAAAACCAAGATATTTAGAAGTTAATATTATTTTTGTACTTTCAATTAAGCTTAATTTTAATATATCTGTTCTTTGATTTTTAAATTTGATGTTCTTATCGGCTTCTACAATTTTTTTATCGATAAATTTATGCAGAGCTAAACAAATTAATCCTGAAACTAAAATAACGCTAACAAATGATTTTAAAAGAATTTCATTAGTGTCGCTTAAATGAGAAAATAATGGCAATAGGAAATGTTCGCTTTTAGCAAAATAGATAATTATTGTTCCAGAAATTAGTAGATTAGTCTGTCCAAATAAAGTAAAAAATGAGTAAAACCTAGGAGCTTCTTCGACCTTAGTAATTTTATTTGCCAGTTGCCAATATAAGAGAGTAAAGACTATTACAGGCCATAACTCGCCCATTATATAAAATAATACTAAGCTCCATTGTCCCCAAATTATTATAAACCATTTTAAATGTGGAAGTAATGTTATGTAATGTTTGACTAATTCAGGGTCAGGATGAAAAAATTCTCTATATGGAAATAGAACAAAACCAAAAATAGCAAAAAAAAGCAAAAAAGTGGCAGTAATTATTCTAAAAACCTGCTCTGTAGTCATTAAATTACAGAGCTTAGAATAAAGAATGACGAATAAAATACCCATTGGCATTTCACCCCAAAGTTTGATAAAACTAAGTACCTCCGTACTAATTAAAGTAACAACAAAACTATCCTTAATACTGCGAACTAAGTTTTGATTAAGCAAAATAAAAAACATTAACAAAGCCATAGGTATGAATTTGGTTAATTCATATGATCTAATCGGCCAAACTATATGCCTAAATTTACTATTTCTTGCTCTATTCCAAAAGGTGAAGTTAGAATTCACGCCGTCCATTAATTTACCTATGAGCTTATTTTATAGAGTGTTAAAGAACTCTAATGCAACCTAGACTATAATAAAAATTATGTCAAGATTTTTAAATAAGGTCATAGTATATTGTTATATTTAATCTCTCAGGGTTTAATTCCCCGAAGCTCTGCTTCGTGATATCATAAGAAACAACTAAAACTTTTTTAGATACCTCGTAGCTCTACTGCGAGGAGCATCATTTTTTTCCACTCTATTATAGTCTTCCTACTAATAGAGTATATCTCTGCAGTCTCTTTGATTGTTTTACCATCTGTTAAACTTTTTATTACTCGTATTCTTAAATCGTATGAATATGCCTTGGCCATAAGTTTTTCATTTAGTATAATCCAACTCATACTATAAGTCACTACCTTATCGCATTAAGCTATAGGATTTAATGGCTCACGAAATTTACACAATTGATGAAACAGAGCCATGGTCTTGCCTATCCCTAATTGGAATGAAGCTATGGCTCATTTTATGATCAAATTTGATGGTAGAATTTAATGGTTCACGAAATTTACACAATTGATGAGACAGAGCCGAAACTACTCCGCCTGTAATAAAGATAAAACGTACCATTCTTTAAACTAATTGATTCTTTTCATAAAATTTTACTGCTTTACTTAAATCTTCAGGTGTATCAACTGCAATAGGGACATTATTAACTAAACATGTGCCGATTGTCATGCCATTTTCAAGAAGTCGTAATTGCTCTAGGCGTTCTGTTTTCTCTAAAAATGTTGGTTCAAGAGCCACAAATTTTTCCAAAGCACTTTTACGAAATCCGTACATCCCCACGTGATATAAAAAGTCTTCCGCACCATTTGGAATAAGACTACGTGAAAAATATATGGCTTTTCCTTTAGAGTCAATAGCTACAGTAACATTACTTGCAGCTTCTACTGAATCTTTCTCTACTTTTACTACAGGGGTTACAATATCATATTTGCTATTTTTTAAATCTTCTATTACTTTTAAAATTGATTCCGGTTCAATGAAGGGCATATCACCTTGCACATTAACTATATAATTAATATTTTGATTATTTGGAATTAACTTAAAAGCTTCATAAGTACGATCAGTACCGGTTGGAATATTACTATCGGTAAATATAACTTTTCCGCCGAGCTTTTCAATTACGCTTGCTATTTCCTGTGAATCAGTCGCAACATAAATATGTTCAAGATTAGTTTGATTTACTTGTTTAAATACACGTTCGATTAAAGTAGATGAGCCAATTAGCTGTAGAGGTTTACGTGTAAGTCTAGTTGAGCTAAGACGGGAAGGGATGATTATAGCAACGTCTTGATGCTTCATGAATTTACCTTATTTAAATTAAATCCGAAAATAATTGTTGACAGATTAGCCTTTTTCAGCGATAAAGTAAAACATAATTTTAAATATTATTTATTATACTAAGTATAAAACTTTAACGCTTTAACGTATAAATTTAAAAAGTAATATAGACGAAGTTTTATTTGGAAAAGAGCAAGGAGTTCATAAGACGAGGAACGAAGCGTATACTTAATATAGTTTCGTACTGCAGTACTTATAGAACATTGTCGCCAATTTTTCAAATAAAGCGAGTATATAAATATCATTTAAGAGCTTGTAGCTCAGTTGGTAGAGCATTTGACTTTTAATCAAAGGGTCCCGGGTTCGAATCCCGGCGAGCTCACCATATTATTTAACCGTTTTACCGAAGTTAAAATAATTTCTTATCCTAACTTCGCATTCTATAGTTAATTCAGCCCTATTTGGTGACAAGTGTGAGAAAAACCTAATCAAGTAATAGGTAAAAAGATAAACACCAAAAATATTAATTAACTATGGGTTTGTAGCTCAGCTGGTTAGAGCACACGCCTGATAAGCGTGAGGTCAGAAGTTCAAGTCTTCTCAAACCCACCATTCTCCAGTTCTCGGTATTTTTTTATAACACATCAAACGTCAAACATAGCTTAAAATCAAGCTTTTTGGTATTGAAAGAAAGGTTAGAGAATACTAGGTTTACTAAATCCCTTGTTTCTGCAATTTTCGAACTATAGCTTATTTCACTAAGGTCCTTACATGGTGGTAATGTTTAATATGTCATATAATAAGGCATCCCACGAATTTAGTGTCAGTATCTTAATGTCCCCCTACGGGGATAACAAATCCCTCGCCTTCAGGCGAAGGGAAGATATAATGAAGTTGCTTTAGCAACGAATTTATAAAAAGATATATAATGGACTAATGGTATGGACCTCCTGATATAGAGAATGAAAAGCAGTTGCTAATCTTCTAGGGTTAATATTTAACATATTAAAACAACAATTAAGGAGGTCCATATGGAGGTTACTACAATTGGTATAGATATTGCAAAAAGAATTTTTCAAATTCATGGTGTAGATAAAAATGGCAAGACAGTATTAAAGAAAAAATTGATGAGAGATCAGGTTTTGACATTTATGGCTAATTTACCACAATGTTTAGTAGGGATGGAAGCTTGTGGTGGTTCTAGTTATTGGGCAAGAGAAATAACTAAATTAGGGCATGAAGTAAAACTAATGGCACCGCAATTTGTCAAACCATATGTTAAAACTAATAAAAATGATCAAGCAGATGCTGAAGCGATATGTGAAGCCGTGACAAGACCTAATATGAGATTTGTTGCAATTAAAACTATAGAGCAACAAGAAATTTTATCAATACATAGGGTAAGAGAGAGATTGGTAAAAAATCGTACAGCACTTGCTAATGAAATTAGGGGGCTACTACATGAGTTTGGTTTTATTGTTCCTCAAGGCATTAATAAGGTTATCACAAAATTAATTGAGACAGGAGTTTCGCACTTAGCAAAATTGTGTATTAGTTAGAAGCCATTTAATGTTGTTCTGAATTGATGTTTTTATAACTTCCCAAGTTTGTTGATATAAAGTAATGTTTTCATTTATCCTCCTTTTGTTCATATCAAGCCAGGCCAATACAGCAAGGCAAATATGATTTCTTTGAGCTCGACCCGTGCGTGCCTGACAGCATTCAATACCACAAGTTTGTTTCAATTCTCGATGATAAACTTCTATAGACCAACGCGCCTTAACAATTTTCTCTATTTGCTCACGTGTAGGATTCTCTAAATTAGTTGTTATGTAATCAATGCGACCATTTTTTGCCACAAACTTAAATACCGTAACCCAACCGTATCCACGTAGGTGAATTTTTAGCCCTTCATCGGGAATCTCTAAAGTTTCCAAGCTAACATTACGATTAACTTTTCTATTTTTTCTTAGGTTGGTAACCCATATCCAACCTAAATTACGTATATGTTTTAAATTATCCAAACCACTATACCAAGCATCCATAACTATAGCATCAGGCTTGATACCTCTTTCTTTAGCTAAAGTAAGCATATCACAAAAATGCTCGTTCTTTGTTTTACCATCAGTTTCTTTATCATATATTCTATAATCTACAGGAGTAGATTGATCAATTTGAGTATTGTAATGCAGTAAGTTTACCATTCCTATACCAGGTATAACATCATGTACAGCCCCAGAATATTGATAATTTACAAGCTCGATCCTCTTACTGTATTGCTTTGACAATAAGGTGTCATCTCCCACTAATAAACAAGGATCTTCCAGATCAATATATTTTGACACTTTGCTATAGATTTCGCTAGGGCGAAAATCCTTACTCTTTAACCATCGACTTGCACTATCGTGCGATAGATCTAATGGACTTACTTCAGATAATGCTTTGCTAGTATATCTTACACTACTTGCTTGTAAGAATGATTTATATAAATCTTTGCTACATTTTGATCTTGTCATTTTTATCTAAAACTATTTTTCTCTAGATTAGCATATTATTTGCTAAGTGCGAAACTCCTGTGAGATTTTAGATGCAGGGAAATTAAGCCAGTTAAGTTATCAAACATTTAGTGAACTAAAAGAAGAATTCTTAGATAATAACAGAAAAATAAAAGAGATAGAAAAACGATTAACAATGATAGCAAGTAACCTAACTCAATATCAACGATTAAGAGCTATACCTGGTCTTGGTTTAATTACTGCTACTGCTTTAATAGCATCAATAGGTAATGCTACAAGTTTTGAGAATGGCAGGCAATTATCGGCATGGCTAGGATTAGTGCCAAGACAACATTCAAGTGGTGGGAAGGATAAGCTGCTGGGAATTAGCAAGCGAGGTGATGTATACTTACGCACTTTATTAATTCAAGGGGCTAGAGCTGTACTAAATGCCAAGATAAGATTTACATCGGAAGAACAGAAATCTAAAAAAGATTTTAGCCAATTTACGAAATGGATGTTTAATTTATCTGAGCGAAGTAGCCATAATAAAACGACAGTTGCCATAGCTAATAAGTTGGCAAGAGTGGTGTTTGCTGTACTAAGATCAGGAGATGATTATGTAGAGAGTAAAGTTTGTAGCTAAAGAGTGTGTAGCATAGCACTTATAAGTAAAATAAATGGTGATTTATATAATGAATAGGTAAAAGCAAAACAATATGTAAGAGATTCCAACCCGAAATATGCTTGAGATAATTAATATTGATGGTAAATAAGACAAACCTTAGCTTACAAAAAAACTGCGTTTTTCAGTGGCTCTTTTAGAAGCCGATGGACTGATAAGTATATAGTTTGTAAGCCAGCGAATTCCATCAGGGCTGTAGAATAAATTAGGTTGATTTATCAGCTATAAGCCGGATACATGACTGCATTTGTTTGTTTTTATTATTGATGTTATTTTTTTCTTGCATTCTACAGGAGGTCCATACATGAAAAAATTGGACAAAAAAATGAAGGAGTGTGTTTCCGCAATAAGTTAGAATAAATAGCAATAAACTTAAGAACCTGGGAAAGTTCTATAATTAATTAAGCCAGATATAATCAATTTTTAATCTCTCAGGGTTTAATTCCCCGAAGCTCTGCTTCGTGATATCATAAGAAACAACTAAAACTTTTTTAGATACCTCGTAGCTCTGCTGCGAGGAGCATCATTTAAATATAGATATATCATGGCTCATTTAACGATAGATGAAAGATTTAAAATATACGAAATGAATAAGAGTGGTTATAGCTCGCGATATATAGGGACAAAGATTGGCCGTGATAAAAGCACTATATGTTATGAACTCAATAGAATGAGGCATAATTATAGACCAGATAGGGCTAACACACTTGCTTGCAGTTTAAGGCAAGGTAAGAGAAAAAGAAAATTAGATATTGATAATAATTTACGAGCAGAAATAATAAAGCAGTTAACACAGGGTATTTCACCAGATATAATTTCAGGTAGACGTAAACTATCACGAGATACTGTCAATATTTCTACAGAGAGTATATACCAGTTTATTTATACATCTCCTATAGCACAAAGGCAAAAATTATATTTATCTTTAGCAAGAAAAAGGAAAAATAGGTTGCATCATGGTACAAGAATCAGAAACAAAAGAATTACAATACCAAATCGAGTTTCCATTACTGAAAGACCAGAGATAAATAGAAAGATAGCAGCAATAGGTCATTTAGAAGGTGATTTAACTTTTAACAAAGGTAATCAAAGTCGTAATATAGGCGCTCTTGTGGATATCAGAACACAAAAAGTGTTTCTCACTTTAAACCGTTCAAAAAGAACACAAGATGTGATTGGTAACATGAATAAAAAACTTAAACAATTGTCGCATATAATCAAAAGCATAACGTTAGATAGTCTATCCGCCAAAAACACTTCAAATCCTGATCATTTGAGTCTTTTGCAATGATTGTGTAAATTTTTGTTGAGCCTATATTAGAAGTAATTAAAAATATAGGTAACAGAAATGCAAATAGAGAAGAATAAAAAAATAAATGAAGCAATAGATTTGCTGATAGAAGGCGGAGTAGATTTAAAAACAGTACTAAGTCAGAATGGATTAATTAAGGAATTAACCAAGGGTATTTTAGAGCGAGCACTGCATGCTGAGATGTCAGAACATTTAGGTTATAGCAAGTATGATAGAGCTGAAACTGAGAATGCGAGGAATGGTAGTTTTAGTAAGAATCTGATTAGTGAGAATGGTACTATAGAGCTAAATGTTCCAAGAGACAGACAAGGTAAATTTGAACCTATAATAGTCTCAAAGAAACAAACAAGAATAGATGGCTTAGACCAAAAGATAATATCCTTATATGCGAAGGGTATGAGTGTGTCTGATATTAAAACACAATTGCAAGAATTATATGGAGCTGAGATCAGTGAGAGCCTAATCAGCAGGATTACAGATGAAGTAATAGATGAGGTCAAGATTTGGCAGAGTAGACCTCTTGAATCAGTATACCCTATAGTATATTTTGACTGTTTAGTAGTGAAAGTAAGACAAGATAAACTTATTATTAATAAATCAGTATATGTAGCTTTAGGAATAGATTTATCTGGCAGAAAGGATATTTTAGGCTTATGGATAAGTGAGAATGAAGGAGCTAAATTTTGGCTTGGTAATTTTACTGAAATGAAGAATCGAGGAGTAAAAGATATCTTAATTGCTTGTAGTGATAATCTAACTGGTATGTCTGATGCTATTGCATCAGTATATCCGAAAACTGAACATCAAATTTGTATTGTCCATCAGATCAGAAATAGCCTCAAATATGTATCATATAAAGATAGAAAGCAATTAGCAGCGGATTTGAAACTAATCTATACTTCTGCTACTGAAAAAGAAGCAGAATTAGCTCTTGAGTCATTTGATCAAAAATGGAGTAAGCAATATCCGCATATAGCTAAATCTTGGTATAATAATTGGGATAATTTGATAATTTTCTTGCAATATCCAAAGGAGATTCGTAAGATTATTTACACTACAAATGCGATAGAATCGCTGAATAGCCAATTGAGAAAAGTTACTAAGAATAAACGCATCTTTCCAAATGATGACGCAGTATTTAAAGTTTTATATCTGACAATTGATTATATTACCAAAAAATGGTCTATGCCTATCCCCAATTGGAATGAAGCTATGGCTCATTTTATGATCAAATTTGATGGTAGAATTTAATGGTTCACGAAATTTACACAATTGATGAGACAGAGCCCAAGCTAAATCAACTCTCAAAATCAAGACAGTGTGAACTATTAAAGATTAGTCGATCTACAGCCTACTATAAATCCAAGGAGATGAGTATAAATAAATTAAGTATTTTAAATAGAATAGATGAAATATATACAGATAATCCTGAATTTGGTTATCGCTATATTCATCAACAGTTACTAGAAGATGGTTTTATTGTCGGTAAAGATCGAGTACTGAAATATATGAGGATGATGGGTATAGAAGCTATTTACCCACATAAGAAAAAATCTACTTCTCGAAACGATAGTGAGCATAAGATCTATAGCTACTTACTTGATCAATATTGGACTAAATCTGGCTCAACAAAGCAAGTGTATGTGCCTAATGTGAATGAGGTTTGGAGTGGTGACATTACTTACATTAGAACTAATGGTGGCTTTATGTATATGGCAGCTATTATAGATTGGCATAGCAAGGCCATATTGAGCTATAAACTGTCAAATTCTATGGATGCATCTCTTGTAACTGATGTCTTGAAACAAGCTCTCAGTAAGTATAACGCTCCACAGATATTTAATAGTGATCAAGGTAGCCAATATACCAGTTATGACCACATAAATATTCTCAAGGAGCATGATATCCAAATTTCAATGAATGGAAAGTTCTATAATTAATTAAGCCAGATATAATCAATTTTTAATCTCTCAGGGTTTAATTCCCCGAAGCTCTGCTTCGTGATATCATAAGAAACAACTAAAACTTTTTTAGATACCTCGTAGCTCTGCTGCGAGGAGCATCATTCCCTATTGGGTTAAATTCCCCGTGGCTTGTGCCACGATTATTTTCTTGGTGCATATTCTAGCTTGTCTATCCGCCAAAAACACTTCAAATCCTGATCATTTGTAATGGGATAGAGTTTTGACAACAAATTGCTAAGATTTTCAATAAAAATTAATAAGTTATGTTAATTTTTACTGATACATTTCTGTGTTGGTCTAATTTTGATATGGAGCTATTGTTAACGATTTTTTATCGTTCATCTAGTTTTTGCATGATGATATTTTTGATTTATGTGGAGTTAGACACGATTTGTAAATGATTTGCAATGCATCGTAAATTCAAACCAATAGCAGAGATTATTGGATTGATAATATCTCCTATCATACCTTTCAAGAAGTTTCTACCCATCCGACCATATTGCTTTAAGTGACCTATTATTGGTTCTATGGCACTGCGTCTCTTGATCATAGACTTGTCCTCTTGTAACAACTTCTTCCGCGTTTTTGGGGTATATACCTTACTCTTCTCCTTTACATTGCTACCACTATACCCAAGATCAACAAATGATTTCTTTATCTTGATTCCAGTGACACTCTCTACTGCTTCAAAGCTCTGATGCAATGTATGACCATCATAAGGATTATTATGAAACGATTTTGCGGATAAAACAAAATTTCTACGACCACTTACTACTACCGCTACTTTATTGCCAAACTCATATGGCTTGTTGCGTTTTCCCTTTCCTATACACTCTACTTCAGGGGCATGAAAACTATATAATACTTTGTTATCTTCTTTATATTGCTTTTTAGCTTCTCTTTTTAAAACAGATTGGTTATGTATTTGTTTTATTTTTTGCAATACTTCTTGATTTTTGAGAGACAAGTTTAATTGCTTATTTTTGATCTCACGCTCACATACTCTAATCAAACGACCCAGTAATATTTTTAAATGCTTCATTATTTTCCAACGCTTCTTGGCTTTACTATGTTCTTTATATTTCCATAGCTTTACTATATCGCGTTTATAGGTTCTAGCGTATGTTTCATTCAAATGTATACCCAAACTGTTGCAAAGCTTTACTATGCTAAGCCTAGCTTTATCCATTAAATAAACATCGTGTGGGTGTTTGATATTCTTAATTTGTACAGTCGTATCAGCGATGATTAATTCCAAATCTTTTTTTTTAATTGTGTTAGTTTTTATCCCAACCCTGATCAACTCCGATAATATCTCATTATATCCAGCTTCACCTAATACACTACGAAACCGTCGTATACTAGTTTCCGAGATAGCTATGTCTTTTTCTATATATTCCCACCCGCAGAAATACTGCCAATACATATTCTCTTTTAGCTCTTCCTCTGATAATGAATCTGAAAAATTATACATTGCTTGTAGCATCGTTATGCCAAGCATCACTCTATGACATTTTCTATTTCTACCAAATTTCTTAATACAAACATTTTTTGATAACCACTCTTCGAGCCTAGACCAATTTATTAATTCTCTTAATTTATATAGCTTATTATTTGGGTTTAATTCTTCTTTTAATTTATAACCAAACAGTTTCCCTTGTTCTTGCGATTTGATAATGTTGTCTATTGGCATTGACTGAAATCCATAAGGTTTATGACCATATTTTATCATTTTCTTACGGATTGTTGTATTACTTCTTGTCTTAAAACCATATTATCTATAAGGCTTGTAGAGTTTTGGCGGACGGACTAGCTTGTGTTACTTCTTATGCTATCACTAAATCTCGTATAAAACTTGATGCTTTAGCTCCAGAACAACTTCTCTTATCCTAAATTGGCGTTATTAGTATTTTTTTACTAGATTGCTTCGTCGAAACTTACAGTTTCTTCTCGCAATGACGGAAACTAAGTTATAACTGTTTTTTCTCTTGAATCAGCTCAAATACCTCGACTGTATCGCCCTCTCTGATATCTTCGTAATTCTCAAATGCGATACCACACTCATAGCCTTCTCTGACTTCTTTAACTTCTTCTTTAAAGCGTTTTAAAGTCTTCAGCTTACCCTCATGCATTACTATATTATCACGTAATAAGCGTACTCCTGCTCCTTTCTTAATAATACCTCTAGTGACATAAGAACCAGCGATTTTACCAATCTTAGTAATGTTAAATATCTGCCTAATTTCTACTGATCCAATATATTGCTCTCTAATAATCGGATCAAGCATTCCGCTCATGATTGCTTTTACGTCATCTAATAGATCGTATATTATGCTATAATATCTAATTTTAACTTTTTCTTTCTCTGCAGCAGTTTTTGCGTTTGCACCTGCTCTAACATTAAAACCAACAATGATAGCTGAAGAAGCATGAGCAAGTGATACATCTGATTCTGTTATAGGACCTACACCACTGTGAAGAATGCGGAGCTTAACTTCATCATTTGGTAATTTTAATAAACTACCAGCAATAGCTTCCACTGAACCATGAACATCGCCTTTAATAATTAAAGGTAATTCTTTAATTTTACTACTACCAGAAGCTTTTAAGAATAAATCTTCTAAGCTTGAACGTGGTGCTATAGATATTTTCTTTTCTTTAGCAACTCGCTCTCTATATTCTGCTATGTCTTTTGCTTGCTGTTCAGTTTGTACTACGTTAAACATATCACCGGCATGAGGAACATGACTCAATCCCTGAATTTCTATTGGAACGGACGGGGTAGCTTCTAAAACTTCTATTCCTTTATCGTTAGTCATTTTTTTGACTTTACCATACGCAGTTCCAGCTATTATAATATCGCCACTTTTTAAAGTACCACGCTGAACTAGCATGGTTGTTAACGCACCTCTTCCTTTTTCGATTTTTGATTCGATCACAACGCCGCTAGCTGATCCGAACGGACTAGCTTTTAAATTTTGCATTTCTGCAATTAATAAAATAGCTGCTTCAAGCTTGTCTAAATTAATTTTTTTAAGTGCCGAGATTGGAATAACCATAACGTCACCACCAGCTTCTTCACCAATAATTTCATACATATAGAGCTCGTTTTTTACACGCTCAATATCAATATCAGGTTTATCAATCTTATTAATGGCAACTATTATAGGAACATTTGCTGCTTTTGCATGGTTAATCGCTTCAACAGTTTGCGGCTTAATTCCGTCATCTGCTGCAACTACTATGATAACTATATCAGTGACACCTGCACCTCTTGAACGCATTTCTGAGAAAGCTTCATGACCAGGAGTATCAATAAATGTAATAGCTCTACCATCAGCAAGCGTTACTCTATAAGCCCCAATATGCTGAGTAATTCCTCCTGTCTCACCGGATGCTACATCTGTAGATTTCAGAGCATCAAGCAGAGAAGTTTTTCCGTGGTCAACATGCCCCATAACTGTAACAACTGGTGCACGTGATCTTAAATCTTCTGCTTTATCATTGGTAATTAAGATATTTTCAACATCCGATTCTTGGACTCTTTTGACAGCATGACCTAGATGTGTAGCTACTAACTCTGCAGTATCTGCATCAATTATTTGACTAGCATTAGCAAGAATGCCAAGCTTCATTAACTCTTTAATAACATCAGATACACGCTCAGACATTGCATTTGCAAAATCACCAACACCAATAACTTCAGGTAGCGTTATTTCTCTATATACTTTTTCAGGGACTTGTACTAATGATTTACGCTTTTCTTTTTCTCTTGCTCTTTTTATAGAAGCAAGACTTCTAGTTCTAGTTCTATTCCTATTGTCGTTTTCATCGTCACCAACCATATTAAAGAGGTCAGTCTTTTTAAACTTTCTTGATTCTTCAACTGTAGGTTTTGGTGCAATCACCTTATTTGCGGTTACTTTATCTACAACTTTTTCTGATTCTATACCGTAACGTGTTCTAGTTCCTACTAATGGAGACTTTACAAAAATATCCTCTTTCTTTTTAGGGGTTTGAAGTGCAGACGCCTCAGTATCTTTTACTTCTTCTATTTTTGGCTCTTCTTTAACTTTGTTAGTATCGCTGCTTTCTTTTTGCTCAACTTCTATAGGATCTTCTTGTGAAGCAATAGATTGATTAATACTTGCAAGTTTACTTAAAGTACTTATTTGTGAATTATCATTTAATTTTGATTGTTCTGCAGCTTTTTTTAGAATAGATAAGCGTCTGTTAAATTCTTCACTACCACTACTTGAACCAGTTTCTAAACTACCTTTCTCTTTATTTAATGAAAGGGTAGTAGTAGAACCACTAGAGCTTTTTCTAACCTCTACTAATGTTTTCGACTTAGCATTGACAAAATTTTGAGTACTCGCAAGAGAGTCAAAAGACTTGTTAAGTGACAATTTCGTATTGCTAAGTGTCAACTTTTTGGGTTTGTTTTCCTGGTTATCCTTCATATTTAAACCTTTGTATTTAGTACCGGTGTCACCCTGTGGACATGCCGGCTTTGTTGCATGGATCGAAAAGCACTCTCGATGTCATGCCGTGGCTTGTCCACGGCATCCAGAAAAACAATAAAAAATACTAATATTATTAGTATTTTTTATCTGGACTCCGCAGGTACAAGCCACGGGATGACACTATTCTTCTTTTAGCTCGCTATGTTGTTTAGCAGTCTTAATTAATAATTTAATATTTTCATCTGTTATATTAGAATTTGGAGCTAGATTTTTAAATTCATTTACGCTCATTTCACCTAAATCTTCTATAGTCTTAATACCATATTCAGCAAATTTTAATATTAATTCAGGTTGTATTTCTAATATATCTATTAATTCCTGTTCAACTCCAAGCTCTTCAAGTTCTTTAACAATCTTTTCATTTTTGAGATTAACATAATTAATAGCTCTATTTCTAATCGCTACAGCAAGTTCTTCTTCAAAACCTTCAATATTCATTAAAGCATTAATATCGCTATTTGCAATTTGTTCTACTGTGTTAAATCCACTAACTGATAAAAGCTGCCCTATTACTTCTTCAACGTCTAAAGCTTCCATAAATAATTCTGTAGAAGTTACGAATTCTTCATTTCTTCGTTTTGACTCTTGCTCTTCAGTCATTATATCGATATTCCATCCTGTAAGCTTAGCAGCAAGTCTTACATTTTGCCCTCTTCTGCCTATAGCAAGACTTTGATTTTCCTGCGAAACTACTACCTCTACTTTTCTTTTATCTTCATCAATAAGAATTTTTAAAATTTCAGCAGGTGCAAGAGCATTAATTATAAACTGTGCAACATCTCTATTCCATAATATTATATCAATTTTTTCTCCATTTAGCTCATTTGTTATAGCTTTTACCCTATGGCCTCTAATACCAACACATAAACCTATCGGGTCTATACTACTATCTGAAGCAAATACAGCTATTTTGGCTTTTGAACCAGCATCACGTGCTACTGCTTTTATTTCGATCATTCCCTCATAAATTTCTGTTACTTCTAACTCAAATAGTTTAGCAAGCATCCTATCATCTGCTCTAGATAAAAAGATTTGGGGGCCTTTTGTTTCGTGTCTTACATCTTGTACATATGCTTTAACACGATCACCAACTTTAAAATTTTCACCTTTAATCTGTTGTTCTCTCTTTATTATTGCCTCAGCACGGTTAAGGTCAACTATTATATCACCATATTCTATTCTTTTGACAACACCATTTATAACTTCACCTTTTCTATCTTTGAAATCATGATATTGTTTTTCACGCTCTGCTTCTATAACACGTTGTGTTATGACTTGCTTTGCGGATTGAGCTGCTACTCTTGCATGATCAATAGAAGGCAAATATTCATATATTTCACCATCAATTTTAGCTTCAGAATCTTTTTGCAAAGCTTCGGTAAGTGAAATTTGTGTTAAATAATCTTCTACATTTTCTACTACTTTAAGCACTCTTAAAAGATTTATTTCACCTGTTTTTCTATTTATTTGTGCTTTGATATTATATTCATTGCCGTATTTTTTTCGCCCTGCTACTTGCACTGCTTGTTCTACAGTTGATATCAAAACTTCTTTTGATATTCCTTTCTCACGAGCTACAGAATCTATAATTTGTAAAATTTCTATGTTACCTATATTAGACATATATTATATTACCTTGTATTACTTTTATTCTCAGAACCTAATAATTTTTTAAACATTTCTTCTGTTAAAACTAGGTTAGCACTTTTAATTAAATCATAATTAATTATTACTTCTTGGTTTTCCCATTTTAAATATACTTTGTCGTCTTTAGCCTCAATTATCGTACCTTGATAACGACTTCTACCATTTAACAACTCTTTAAGCTTAACTTTAACTTCTCGTCCTATAAATCTTTTATAATTTTCAAATTTTACTAATGGACGTTCAACACCACTTGACGAAACCTCCAAGTAATATGCCTCTTCTATCAAATCTTCAACATCTAGAATAGCCGAAATAGTATTGCTTGCTTTAGTGCAATCTTCTACCGTTACTTTTTGATCATCAAGCTTGTCTATTAATATCTCAACTACTTTAGAGCTTAGACCTTTAACACGCACAAGCACTAACTCAAACCCCATATCACTTAAGGTTTCTTGTATCAAATCTGTTATTTGTTGTTCAATAGTTTGCATTATCAATTTTATAACAAAAAAAGGCGGGACAACCCACCTTTTTTTAATTCCAATATTGTATCCCTCAAAAAGGCAGAATACACTAGTTCATATATATAAGCAATATTTATTTAACAATAAAAAGAACTATATGTTTAATCTCTCAGGGTTTAATGTCCCCCTACGGGGATAAAAAATCCCTCGCCTTCAGGCGAAGGGAAGATATAATGAAGTTGCTTTAGCAACGAATTGATAAAAAGATATGAGAAGTTATAGAAAAAATAGTCATAGCCAGTATGATTTAAAAGTACATATTATATGGATACCAAAGTATAGAAAAAGAGCATTGGTAGGAAAAGTAGCTGAGAGAGTCAGGGATTTATTAAGGCAAATTTGCATGGAACATGAAGCATATATAATTTCAGGTAAAGTATCTTGTGATCATTCATATATTTATTTCATACCGTCCTCAAGTGGCTTTAAGTAAGCTTGTACAATATCTAAAAGGGAGTAGCTCAAGAATATTATTGCAAGAATTTGCTCATTTAAGGAAACAATTTTGGGGTAATCATTTTTGGGCTAGAGGATATATGGCGGTGAGTTCAGGTAATATTACTGACGAAATGATACAGCAGTATATTGATGAACAAGAAGGTGAGCCAGTAAATGATGATCGATTTCTAATCGATGCCACTTTATAACCCCTCAGCTTATAGCTGAGGGTTGTTTAGTTCCCCGAAGCTCTGCTTCGTGATATACTACTTGAATGGAAGAAAGCAGTTATATACATAAGAGTCATAATGTCACAGTACTAATGTAGAAGTCAAGATTTGATCTTACAGACACTATAAATTTCGTACCTGATTGTCAGTTAAATTTTGACTGTCAGATACATATTCAAGGTACAAGATTTCATTATTCTTTTCAACAGCTAATTTCTTACTATCCTTAAAAGTTTGCATAGGAGTTTTACCATAACAATATTTACCAGAATGAGGTCTTTCATTATTGAAATACTCTAGCCAGATATCAAGATCTAATTGTAGGTCATCAAGATTTGTATAAATCTTTTTCCGCATAGCTGTATCAAAGAATTCTTGTTTCATTGTTTTATTAAAACGCTCACACATACCGTTTGTTTGAGGAGAATATGCTTTAGTGTAGTATGCTCTATACCTTCGATACTTAGAAATAATTCAAAAGCATGATGCTCTATATTCCCCTTATATTCTGACCCACGATCTGTAAGAATACGAAGTATTGGTATCCCTTGAGTCTCATACCATGGTAACACTCGGTCATTAAGCATATCAGCAGCAGTTAAAGCTGTTTTATCAGTATATAGTTTAACATCAGCTACTCTGCTGTAGCTATCAATAAATACCTGAGAATAAACCTTACCTATACCCTTAAAGTTGCCTACATAATATGTATCTTGGCATCCTAGATACCCTGGATGCTGTGTCTCAATCAGGAGTTTCGCACTTAGCAAAAAGTATGTTAATCTAGAGAAAAATAGTTTTAGATAAAAATGACAAGAACAAAATGTAGCAAGGACTTATATAAATCATTTTTACAAGCAAGTAGTGTCAGATATACTAGCAAGGCATTATCTGAAGTGAGTCCAGTAGATCTATCTCACGATAGTGCAAGTCGATGGTTAAAGAGTAAGGATTTTCGTCCTAGCGAAATCTATAAGGAAGTGTCAAAATATATAGATTGGGAAGCACCGTGTTTATTAGTGGGGGATGACACCTTATTATCAAAGCAATACAGTCAGAAGATTGAGCTTGTACGTTATCAATATTCTGGAGCTGTACATGATGTTATACCTGGTATAGGAATGGTAAACTTACTACATTACAATACTAAAATTGCTCAATCTACTCCCGTAGATTATAGGTAAATTCCAGTATTAATTAAGCCAGATTTATATTTTCTTCCCATACCTCATTGGGTGTTTTATAACCGAGCACTTTTCTTGGTAAATTATTTAAAAAATCCTCAATTTCTTGTAATTGCTTTATTGTTAATTTTTTTATATCTAAAGATTTAGAGTATACTCTGTGCACCATTGAGTTAATCTTCTCTATCAATGGTTTTTGCCATGGAGAATAAGGATTGCAAAAATATACTTTTCGTTCAGATTTTGGCAATAGTTGTTCATGATTGGTAAATTCTTTGCCATTATCTAACGTTATGCTTTTGATTATATGCGACAATTGTTTAAGTTTTTTATTCATGTTACCAATCACATCTTGTGTTCTTTTTGAACGGTTTAAAGTGAGAAACACTTTTTGTGTTCTGATATCCACAAGAGCGCCTATATTACGACTTTGATTACCTTTGTTAAAAGTTAAATCACCTTCTAAATGACCTATTGCTGCTATCTTTCTATTTATCTCTGGTCTTTCAGTAATGGAAACTCGATTTGGTATTGTAATTCTTTTGTTTCTGATTCTTGTACCATGATGCAACCTATTTTTCCTTTTTCTTGCTAAAGATAAATATAATTTTTGCCTTTGTGCTATAGGAGATGTATAAATAAACTGGTATATACTCTCTGTAGAAATATTGACAGTATCTCGTGATAGTTTACGTCTACCTGAAATTATATCTGGTGAAATACCCTGTGTTAACTGCTTTATTATTTCTGCTCGTAAATTATTATCAATATCTAATTTTCTTTTTCTCTTACCTTGCCTTAAACTGCAAGCAAGTGTGTTAGCCCTATCTGGTCTATAATTATGCCTCATTCTCTCTTGAGTTCATAACATATAGTGCTTTTATCACGGCCAATCTTTGTCCCTATATATCGCGAGCTATAACCACTCTTATTCATTTCGTATATTTTAAATCTTTCATCTATCGTTAAATGAGCCATGATATATCTATATTTAATGATGCTCCTCGCAGCAGAGCTACGAGGTATCTAAAAAAGTTTTAGTTGTTTCTTATGATATCACGAAGCAGAGCTTCGGGGAATTAAACCCTGAGAGATTAAAAATTGATTATATCTGGCTTAATTAATTATAGAACTTTCCTTAATTTATTTTACTAAATGTAAGATATAATCTCAACTATTACACATTTTGTACCAGAGATGAAAACCGCTTTTCATCTCTGGTACTCATTATTTTAAGGCTTATAAATCTAGTTTTAGACCCGCTCTAACTATAGCTGAAGATTTTAAAGGCATACCCTCTATAAATCCTGCTGTTTTATAACCACCTGAAGCAACTATTTTAAATGTACCATTTAAACTAAGTTCAAAATTAACAGCTCCAAAGCCACCTTTTTTACATTTTTCTTTTAAAGGAGTAGCAGTTAACATTTTAGGCTGATTCCAATAAGCAGCTTCTAAACCTAAAGAAACAAAATCAAATTTTGCTAAGTTATTTGCCTTAAATCCAACGCCATAAGACTTAAATTTTTGATTTTTTCCGTAGTTAATATTAAGTTGGATATATTTATCGTCAATAACAAAATGATTAACTAAACCACGCTCTAAACCATATGGAGCAAGTATAGCTCTGGTAGCTGGTAAATATTTTACTCTTCCTAAATTAATCATTGGAATATTATCAAGATTAGTATTCATGACAAATGAATAAGCAGAATAGAATAAAAACGGATCAATTAAATCTAAATAAGCATAAGAACGCATTTTGCTTTTGGTAATATAACTATTACCATATATGCTATTCATCAATTTTGTATAAGCATTAATATCATTGCTTTTATCAGTTGCATTAAAATTAGTGTCAAAAATATAAGTTGCTTGATCTAATCTTGCTATAAAATAACCTATACCGTAAGTAGGGTTAATTTTATTATTGCTCATATATCTATCTTTAATATTTTCAGATAATAGATAACTTGCTTGCATTCCTCCAACATTTATAGCTGCTTTTTTATGAACCTGTAAAGAGTCACAATCTTTTGCCTTATATTGAGTCCATCCGTCGAAAGGATTAACTTTATACTTTGTTACTTTTAAATCAAACTCTCTCACCCTAGCACCATGCCCACCGATTTCATGATTAGCAACCATAATCCATGAAGCAGCAGTATATCTTGTGACATAGCTTAAAATATTCATAGCTATATTATCGGAATTCGCAAATATAGCATCGTCTAACGCACGATATCCTTCGAGCAATGACATAGCAGCATTACTACTTGCTATAGAAGACATATCTTTATCATAAGTTACTACATAACTATATCCTTTTTTGGATGAGGTATTATCTATGCTTAACGCATTTGCTGCTACTGACAAAATGCATGTAGCAAAGGCTAAACTTAATTTACTTATTTTCATAATTATTAATATTTGTTAATTGATCAGAACGGCATTATATATAATATTTCTAAAATTAACAAGTAAATTTTTTAATCTCTCAGGGTTTAATTCCCCGAAGCTCTGCTTCGTGATATACTACTTGAATGGAAGAAAGCAGTTATATACATAAGAATCATAATGTCACAGTACTAACGCCAATTTAGGATAAGAGAAGTTGTTCTGGAGCTAAAGCATCAAGTTTTATACGAGATTTAGTGATATAGCTAACACGGAAATGTTTCTACCACAGATTAGGAAAAACTTAGGCATTGATCAATAATTTTACGTAAACAGTTTTTAAAGTTAGTCCAGCAATGTTTAATAGGATTTAGATCTGGTGAATATGTGAGTAAATACAAAAACTATGGTAAAAACCTTTCCGTGTTAGCTATAGCATAAGAAGTAACACAAGCTAGAATATGCACCAAGAAATTAACAGGAGATCTATGCCTTGTATGCTCTAGGTTCATTCTATTTTTTAGTATAATGATGCTCCTCGCAGCAGAGCTACGAGGAGCATCATTTAAATATAGATATATCATGGCTCATTTAACGATAGATGAAAGATTTAAAATATACGAAATGAATAAGAGTGGTTATAGCTCGCGATATATAGGGACAAAGATTGGCCGTGATAAAAGCACTATATGTTATGAACTCAAGAGAATGAGGCATAATTATAGACCAGATAGGGCTAACACACTTGCTTGCAGTTTAAGGCAAGGTAAGAGAAAAAGAAAATTAGATATTGATAATAATTTACGAGCAGAAATAATAAAGCAGTTAACACAGGGTATTTCACCAGATATAATTTCAGGTAGACGTAAACTATCACGAGATACTGTCAATATTTCTACAGAGAGTATATACCAGTTTATTTATACATCTCCTATAGCACAAAGGCAAAAATTATATTTATCTTTAGCAAGAAAAAGGAAAAATAGGTTGCATCATGGTACAAGAATCAGAAACAAAAGAATTACAATACCAAATCGAGTTTCCATTACTGAAAGACCAGAGATAAATAGAAAGATAGCAGCAATAGGTCATTTAGAAGGTGATTTAACTTTTAACAAAGGTAATCAAAGTCGTAATATAGGCGCTCTTGTGGATATCAGAACACAAAAAGTGTTTCTCACTTTAAACCGTTCAAAAAGAACACAAGATGTGATTGGTAACATGAATAAAAAACTTAAACAATTGTCGCATATAATCAAAAGCATAACGTTAGATAATGGCAAAGAATTTACCAATCATGAACAACTATTGCCAAAATCTGAACGAAAAGTATATTTTTGCAATCCTTATTCTCCATGGCAAAAACCATTGATAGAGAAGATTAACTCAATGGTGCACAGAGTATACTCTAAATCTTTAGATATAAAAAAATTAACAATAAAGCAATTACAAGAAATTGAGGATTTTTTAAATAATTTACCAAGAAAAGTGCTCGGTTATAAAACACCCAATGAGGTATGGGAAGAAAATATAAATCTGGCTTAATTAATACTGGAATTTACCTGATCGTTTACGTAACATAGCTTTATCTTCTAATTCTAGTAAATAATTCTTCATATCCTTGCGAATATTAGTTATCATTCTTAAATTTCTAGAATAGAGTTTAAACCATAACTCTTTACAAATATATGCTTTATCACCAAATACCTTACCTGTTATCTTCTGAGTTATAGATTCAAGAACAGAGAAATCAGCTCTATTTGCTTTTGTTATTTTAACAGCTATAATCTCTGCTTTATCAGGAGTTTCGCACTTAGCAAAATTGTGTATTAGTTAGAAGCCATTTAATGTTGTTCTGAATTGATGTTTTTATAACTTCCCAAGTTTGTTGATATAAAGTAATGTTTTCATTTATCCTCCTTTTGTTCATATCAAGCCAGGCCAATACAGCAAGGCAAATATGATTTCTTTGAGCTCGACCCGTGCGTGCCTGACAGCATTCAATACCACAAGTTTGTTTCAATTCTCGATGATAAACTTCTATAGACCAACGCGCCTTAACAATTTTCTCTATTTGCTCACGTGTAGGATTCTCTAAATTAGTTGTTATGTAATCAATGCGACCATTTTTTGCCACAAACTTAAATACCGTAACCCAACCGTATCCACGTAGGTGAATTTTTAGCCCTTCATCGGGAATCTCTAAAGTTTCCAAGCTAACATTACGATTAACTTTTCTATTTTTTCTTAGGTTGGTAACCCATATCCAACCTAAATTACGTATATGTTTTAAATTATCCAAACCACTATACCAAGCATCCATAACTATAGCATCAGGCTTGATACCTCTTTCTTTAGCTAAAGTAAGCATATCACAAAAATGCTCGTTCTTTGTTTTACCATCAGTTTCTTTATCATATATTCTATAATCTACAGGAGTAGATTGATCAATTTGAGTATTGTAATGCAGTAAGTTTACCATTCCTATACCAGGTATAACATCATGTACAGCCCCAGAATATTGATAATTTACAAGCTCGATCCTCTTACTGTATTGCTTTGACAATAAGGTGTCATCTCCCACTAATAAACAAGGATCTTCCAGATCAATATATTTTGACACTTTGCTATAGATTTCGCTAGGGCGAAAATCCTTACTCTTTAACCATCGACTTGCACTATCGTGCGATAGATCTATTTATGATTAATGATTAAATGTAATATGAAGAACTCGGCCGCAAGCGACCGAGTTTCAAAACAGGTTAAACTGCTTTGTTTCTTTTTCAATTTTATCCATTGCGTTTAGTTGATTTTGGTATCCACACAAAGTGATACATTATTCTAAAAACATGATGACTATTACGCCTCAATTCCATTCTACTAAATTATAATATGCCAACGCTTATATTATAACGCTATCCATCTAGGGAGCAAGCTCCCTAGATTTTCGCTATGCGGTTAAATATTTCATATGCTGTATATATACTCCAAAAAAATGAAAATAAACTATTTTATTCTTGCACGATCGAAAGAATTGTTATATATAATTTGTTATCCCTTAAAGGGGGGTGTAGCTCAGTTGGTTAGAGCGTCTGCCTGTCACGCAGAAGGTCGCGGGTTCGAGTCCCGTCACTCTCGCCACATGCGACAACTAGAAATTTCTTGCAGTTTATCGAACGAAAAAGTCATAGAGTAAAGCACTTTTCCGTCCTTCAAGCTTAGGTTCGAGAAGGTGAAATTTAAAAACTCTCTTTTTTCGTCCATTGTCGAACCTCTAAAAGTTCTATTACAAAATTTGTTCCCATACTTTAAATTTTTATGCTGCTTGTGAATTTTATAAAGTTTGAAATAGGGACAACTATTACTGCAAAAATCTTATTAATTGCAGTTTGTAATATTATAGTGGATTATTGTAATATAGTGTCATCCCGTGGCCCCGCCACGGGATCCAGAAAATAATAAAAAATACTAATTTTATTTAGTATTTTTAACTGACCTCGTGAACGAGTCACGGGGTGACAATGGTGGAGCTTATTTACGCAACAGAATAACATATGAGTCTTTTGCAATGATTGTGTAAATTTTTGTTGAGCCTATATTAGAAGTAATCAGGAGTTTCGCACTTAGCAAATAATATGCTAATCTAGAGAAAAATAGTTTTAGATAAAAATGACAAGATCAAAATGTAGCAAAGATTTATATAAATCATTCTTACAAGCAAGTAGTGTAAGATATACTAGCAAAGCATTATCTGAAGTAAGTCCATTAGATCTATCGCACGATAGTGCAAGTCGATGGTTAAAGAGTAAGGATTTTCGCCCTAGCGAAATCTATAGCAAAGTGTCAAAATATATTGATCTGGAAGATCCTTGTTTATTAGTGGGAGATGACACCTTATTGTCAAAGCAATACAGTAAGAGGATCGAGCTTGTAAATTATCAATATTCTGGGGCTGTACATGATGTTATACCTGGTATAGGAATGGTAAACTTACTGCATTACAATACTCAAATTGATCAATCTACTCCTGTAGATTATAGAATATATGATAAAGAAACTGATGGTAAAACAAAGAACGAGCATTTTTGTGATATGCTTACTTTAGCTAAAGAAAGAGGTATCAAGCCTGATGCTATAGTTATGGATGCTTGGTATAGTGGTTTGGATAATTTAAAACATATACGTAATTTAGGTTGGATATGGGTTACCAACCTAAGAAAAAATAGAAAAGTTAATCGTAATGTTAGCTTGGAAACTTTAGAGATTCCCGATGAAGGGCTAAAAATTCACCTACGTGGATACGGTTGGGTTACGGTATTTAAGTTTGTGGCAAAAAATGGTCGCATTGATTACATAACAACTAATTTAGAGAATCCTACACGTGAGCAAATAGAGAAAATTGTTAAGGCGCGTTGGTCTATAGAAGTTTATCATCGAGAATTGAAACAAACTTGTGGTATTGAATGCTGTCAGGCACGCACGGGTCGAGCTCAAAGAAATCATATTTGCCTTGCTGTATTGGCCTGGCTTGATATGAACAAAAGGAGGATAAATGAAAACATTACTTTATATCAACAAACTTGGGAAGTTATAAAAACATCAATTCAGAACAACATTAAATGGCTTCTAACTAATACACAATTTTGCTAAGTGCGAAACTCCTGGTAATGAAAAATATAGGTAACAGAAATGCAAATAGAGAAGAATAAAAAAATAAATGAAGCAATAGATTTGCTGATAGAAGGCGGAGTAGATTTAAAAACAGTACTAAGTCAGAATGGACTAAATGATGCTCCTCGCAGCAGCGCTACGAGGTATCTATCCAAAAAGCTTTAACTGTTTTTGTTGAAATGCTTTATAAGAAGGTTTGCCTGAACCTTGATTCTGTACATAATTACGTAATTTCTGCTCATCACCATGTTGACCTACTGTGCTCATAAAATATCCTTTACTCCAAAACTCACTGCCCCATAATTTTTCTTTAAGATTTGGATATTTCTTAAACATTTTCTTAGAAGTAATACTTTTTATGATTTGAGTTATTTTTGTTGGGCTATACATTGGTATTGACTGTAATAACCTGAATTCTGGATTAATCTAGGTTTGGAAGTAAGTATTTACAAGGGATAGAAGATACTCTATATAATTTTTAGCAAAAAAACAAGAGTATCCCCATGAAGAAAGATATTACTGCATTATTTTGTTTTGTCGATGATTTTTGTAAAATTAGCGAGCAGTGGATTAATAAATCATTTCTACCATTAAATAATCGTGGCAAGCCACGGGGAATTTAACCCAACAGGGATTAACCAAGGGTATTTTAGAGCGAGCACTGCATGCTGAGATGTCAGAACATTTAGGTTATAGCAAGTATGATAGAGCTGAAACTGAGAATGCGAGGAATGGTAGTTTTAGTAAGAATCTGATTAGTGAGAATGGTACTATAGAGCTAAATGTTCCAAGAGACAGACAAGGTAAATTTGAACCTATAATAGTCTCAAAGAAACAAACAAGAATAGATGGCTTAGACCAAAAGATAATATCCTTATATGCGAAGGGTATGAGTGTGTCTGATATTAAAACACAATTGCAAGAATTATATGGAGCTGAGATCAGTGAGAGCCTAATCAGCAGGATTACAGATGAAGTAATAGATGAGGTCAAGATTTGGCAGAGTAGACCTCTTGAATCAGTATACCCTATAGTATATTTTGACTGTTTAGTAGTGCAAGTAAGACAAGATAAACTTATTATTAATAAATCAGTATATGTAGCTTTAGGAATAGATTTATCTGGCAGAAAGGATATTTTAGGCTTATGGATAAGTGAGAATGAAGGAGCTAAATTTTGGCTTGGTAATTTTACTGAAATGAAGAATCGAGGAGTAAAAGATATCTTAATTGCTTGTAGTGATAATCTAACTGGTATGTCTGATGCTATTGCATCAGTATATCCGAAAACTGAACATCAAATTTGTATTGTCCATCAGATCAGGAATAGCCTCAAATATGTATCATATAAAGATAGAAAGCAATTAGCAGCGGATTTGAAACTAATCTATACTTCTGCTACTGAAAAAGAAGCAGAATTAGCTCTTGAGTCATTTGATCAAAAATGGAGTAAGCAATATCCGCATATAGCTAAATCTTGGTATAATAATTGGGATAATTTGATAATTTTCTTGCAATATCCAAAGGAGATTCGTAAGATTATTTACACTACAAATGCGATAGAATCGCTGAATAGCCAATTGAGAAAAGTTACTAAGAATAAACGCATCTTTCCAAATGATGACGCAGTATTTAAGGTTTTATATCTGACAATTGATTATATTACCAAAAAATGGTCTATGCCTATCCCCAATTGGAATGAAGCTATGGCTCATTTTATGATCAAATTTGATGGTAGGATTTAATGGCTCACGAAATTTACACAATTGATGAAACAGAGCCTAGAGTTTAAACCATAACTCTTTACAAATATATGCTTTATCACCAAATACCTTACCTGTTATCTTCTGAGTTATAGATTCAAGAACAGATAAATCAGCTCTATTTGCTTTTGTTATTTTAACAGCTATAATCTCTGCTTTATGATTAATGATTAAATGTAATTTAAATCCCATAAACCAACCATAACTACTCATCCCAACTTTGGCAATTTTACCAAAAACTCTATTACTAACCTGAATTCTGGATTAGCTAATTTTGAGATATAGCAGGTTTGTTAGGTTTCATACAGTATGCAATTAGGGCGGATAAGATATGTACAAAGGCATTCCAAATTGATCTATGTCTTGTATGTTCGATCTCGAAAGCACCCTTCAGCACACTAAATACCTGAATTCTGGATTAATCTAGGTTTGGAAGTAAGTATTTACAAGGGATAGAAGATTGACTAACGAATATTAGAATTACCCTCAACGAACATTAAAATTACCTATAAAAAAGAAGTAACTATGGACAGTAAAATCGAATAAAAATTTATTTTTAAATATTTAAATATTATTCGAGAATTACTGATGACATGTACAAATAACCAAGTAGGTATTTTAATGCAAAAGATCAAAAAATATAATCAGATAATTTCTGCTGCAAAAGCAGGTATGAGTGTAAAAACGGCACGTAAGTATTTACGTATTAATAAGTATCCAAGCGAATTACGCACAATACGTAAATATAGGACACGTATAATGGACTAATGGTATGGACCTCCTGATATAGAGAATGAAAAGCAGTTGCTAATCTTCTAGGGTTAATATTTAACATATTAAAACAACAATTAAGGAGGTCCATATGGAGGTTACTACAATTGGTATAGATATTGCAAAAAGAATTTTTCAAATTCATGGTGTAGATAAAAATGGCAAGACAGTATTAAAGAAAAAATTGATGAGAGATCAGGTTTTGACATTTATGGCTAATTTACCACAATGTTTAGTAGGGATGGAAGCTTGTGGTGGTTCTAGTTATTGGGCAAGAGAAATAACTAAATTAGGGCATGAAGTAAAACTAATGGCACCGCAATTTGTCAAACCATATGTTAAAACTAATAAAAATGATCAAGCAGATGCTGAAGCGATATGTGAAGCCGTGACAAGACCTAATATGAGATTTGTTGCAATTAAAACTATAGAGCAACAAGAAATTTTATCAATACATAGGGTAAGAGAGAGATTGGTAAAAAATCGTACAGCACTTGCTAATGAAATTAGGGGGCTACTACATGAGTTTGGTTTTATTGTTCCTCAAGGCATTAATAAGGTTATCACAAAATTAATTGAGATTTTAGATGCAGGGAAATTAAGCCAGTTAAGTTATCAAACATTTAGTGAACTAAAAGAAGAATTCTTAGATAATAACAGAAAAATAAAAGAGATAGAAAAACGATTAACAATGATAGCAAGTAACCTAACTCAATATCAACGATTAAGAGCTATACCTGGTCTTGGTTTAATTACTGCTACTGCTTTAATAGCATCAATAGGTAATGCTACAAGTTTTGAGAATGGCAGGCAATTATCGGCATGGCTAGGATTAGTGCCAAGACAACATTCAAGTGGTGGGAAGGATAAGCTGCTGGGAATTAGCAAGCGAGGTGATGTATACTTACGCACTTTATTAATTCAAGGGGCTAGAGCTGTACTAAATGCCAAGATAAGATTTACATCGGAAGAACAGAAATCTAAAAAAGATTTTAGCCAATTTACGAAATGGATGTTTAATTTATCTGAGCGAAGTAGCCATAATAAAACGACAGTTGCCATAGCTAATAAGTTGGCAAGAGTGGTGTTTGCTGTACTAAGATCAGGAGATGATTATGTAGAGAGTAAAGTTTGTAGCTAAAGAGTGTGTAGCATAGCACTTATAAGTAAAATAAATGGTGATTTATATAATGAATAGGTAAAAGCAAAACAATATGTAAGAGATTCCAACCCGAAATATGCTTGAGATAATTAATATTGATGGTAAATAAGACAAACCTTAGCTTACAAAAAAACTGCGTTTTTCAGTGGCTCTTTTAGAAGCCGATGGACTGATAAGTATATAGTTTGTAAGCCAGCGAATTCCATCAGGGCTGTAGAATAAATTAGGTTGATTTATCAGCTATAAGCCGGATACATGACTGCATTTGTTTGTTTTTATTATTGATGTTATTTTTTTCTTGCATTCTACAGGAGGTCCATACATGAAAAAATTGGACAAAAAAATGAAGGAGTGTGTTTCCGCAATAAGTTAGAATAAATAGCAATAAACTTAAGAGGAAAGATGAAGAAAAATAAAGTAAAAATTTTCAGTGCTTCAGAAAAAACGGGGGAAAGTTCTATAATTAATTAAGCCAGATATAATCAATTTTTAATCTCTCAGGGTTTAATTCCCCGAAGCTCTGCTTCGTGATATCATAAGAAACAACTAAAACTTTTTTAGATACCTCGTAGCTCTGCTGCGAGGAGCATCATTTAAATATAGATATATCATGGCTCATTTAACGATAGATGAAAGATTTAAAATATACGAAATGAATAAGAGTGGTTATAGCTCGCGATATATAGGGACAAAGATTGGCCGTGATAAAAGCACTATATGTTATGAACTCAAGAGAATGAGGCATAATTATAGACCAGATAGGGCTAACACACTTGCTTGCAGTTTAAGGCAAGGTAAGAGAAAAAGAAAATTAGATATTGATAATAATTTACGAGCAGAAATAATAAAGCAGTTAACACAGGGTATTTCACCAGATATAATTTCAGGTAGACGTAAACTATCACGAGATACTGTCAATATTTCTACAGAGAGTATATACCAGTTTATTTATACATCTCCTATAGCACAAAGGCAAAAATTATATTTATCTTTAGCAAGAAAAAGGAAAAATAGGTTGCATCATGGTACAAGAATCAGAAACAAAAGAATTACAATACCAAATCGAGTTTCCATTACTGAAAGACCAGAGATAAATAGAAAGATAGCAGCAATAGGTCATTTAGAAGGTGATTTAACTTTTAACAAAGGTAATCAAAGTCGTAATATAGGCGCTCTTGTGGATATCAGAACACAAAAAGTGTTTCTCACTTTAAACCGTTCAAAAAGAACACAAGATGTGATTGGTAACATGAATAAAAAACTTAAACAATTGTCGCATATAATCAAAAGCATAACGTTAGATAATGGCAAAGAATTTACCAATCATGAACAACTATTGCCAAAATCTGAACGAAAAGTATATTTTTGCAATCCTTATTCTCCATGGCAAAAACCATTGATAGAGAAGATTAACTCAATGGTGCACAGAGTATACTCTAAATCTTTAGATATAAAAAAAATGATGCTCCTCGCAGCAGAGCTACGAGGTATCTATCCAAAAAGCTTTAACTGTTTTTGTTGAAATGCTTTATAAGAAGGTTTGCCTGAACCTTGATTCTGTACATAATTACGTAATTTCTGCTCATCACCATGTTTACCTACTGTGCTCATAAAATATCCCTTACTCCAAAACTCACTTCCCCATAATTTTTCTTTAAGATTTGGATATTTCTCAAACATTTTCTTAGAAGTAATACTTTTTATGATTTGAGTTATTTTTGTTGGGCTATACATTGGTATTGACTGTAATAAAAAATGTACGTGATCTTTATCTACTCCTATTTCTAAAAATCTAATTTCATAACGATCTTCTATGTGCTCACAAATTTTACACAAATAATCATCTAGTTCTTGATTGAATATTACTCTTCTATACTTTGCCGGCGTTACTAAATGATATATTAGTACTGTGACATTATGACTCTTATGTATATAACTGCTTTCTTCCATTCAAGTAGTATATCACGAAGCAGAGCTTCGGGGAATTAAACCCTGAGAGATTAACAATAAAGCAATTACAAGAAATTGAGGATTTTTTAAATAATTTACCAAGAAAAGTGCTCGGTTATAAAACACCCAATGAGGTATGGGAAGAAAATATAAATCTGGCTTAATTAATACTGGAATTTACCAGAATTAATAAAAGAGGAGTCGACACTTGGTCAGTTAGCTTCAAAATATGCAATAAGTGTTAAAACAATTCAAAATTGGAAAAAACAGTTTTTAGGTAATGCGGCATTAGCTTTTGAACCAGCTAAAGTTTTGAGTGAATATCAAGAACAAATAAATCATTTACAAGAGCAAAATGATGAACTTGCTAAAGCTCTTGGTAGAATCACAGTTGAGAGGGACTGGGCCGTGGGAAAGCTCAAAAGCTTGGATTTATCAAATAAAAAGAGTCTTGTACACTCCAAGCTAAATCAACTCTCAAAATCAAGACAGTGTGAACTATTAAAGATTAGTCGATCTACAGCCTACTATAAATCCAAGGAGATGAGTATAAATAAATTAAGTATTTTAAATAGAATAGATGAAATATATACAGATAATCCTGAATTTGGTTATCGCTATATTCATCAACAGTTACTAGAAGATGGTTTTATTGTCGGTAAAGATCGAGTACTGAAATATATGAGGATGATGGGTATAGAAGCTATTTACCCACATAAGAAAAAATCTACTTCTCGAAACGATAGTGAGCATAAGATCTATAGCTACTTACTTGATCAATATTGGACTAAATCTGGCTCAACAAAGCAAGTGTATGTGCCTAATGTGAATGAGGTTTGGAGTGGTGACATTACTTACATTAGAACTAATGGTGGCTTTATGTATATGGCAGCTATTATAGATTGGCATAGCAAGGCCATATTGAGCTATAAACTGTCAAATTCTATGGATGCATCTCTTGTAACTGATGTCTTGAAACAAGCTCTCAGTAAGTATAACGCTCCACAGATATTTAATAGTGATCAAGGTAGCCAATATACCAGTTATGACCACATAAAGATTCTCAAGGAGCATGATATCCAAATTTCAATGAATGGCAAAGGTAGAAGTATTGATAATATAGTAATAGAAAGGTTTTTTAGAACTTTAAAATATAATTGTATCTTTATTAATGATTTTAACAATGTTAAAGAGTTAAAAGATGGGATTGATCATTATCTGAATAAATATAATTATCACAGATTTCATTCAAGTATTGGTTATAAAAAGCCTATGAATGTATATCTGAATTATAGGTAAATTCCAGTATTAATTAAGCCAGATTTATATTTTCTTCCCATACCTCATTGGGTGTTTTATAACCGAGCACTTTTCTTGGTAAATTATTTAAAAAATCCTCAATTTCTTGTAATTGCTTTATTGTTAATTTTTTTATATCTAAAGATTTAGAGTATACTCTGTGCACCATTGAGTTAATCTTCTCTATCAATGGTTTTTGCCATGGAGAATAAGGATTGCAAAAATATACTTTTCGTTCAGATTTTGGCAATAGTTGTTCATGATTGGTAAATTCTTTGCCATTATCTAGTCCGTCCGCCAAAACTCTACAAGCCTTATAGATAATATGGTTTTAAGACAAGAAGTAATACAACAATCCGTAAGAAAATGATAAAATATGGTCATAAACCTTATGGATTTCAGTCAATGCCAATAGACAACATTATCAAATCGCAAGAACAAGGGAAACTGTTTGGTTATAAATTAAAAGAAGAATTAAACCCAAATAATAAGCTATATAAATTAAGAGAATTAATAAATTGGTCTAGGCTCGAAGAGTGGTTATCAAAAAATGTTTGTATTAAGAAATTTGGTAGAAATAGAAAATGTCATAGAGTGATGCTTGGCATAACGATGCTACAAGCAATGTATAATTTTTCAGATTCATTATCAGAGGAAGAGCTAAAAGAGAATATGTATTGGCAGTATTTCTGCGGGTGGGAATATATAGAAAAAGACATAGCTATCTCGGAAACTAGTATACGACGGTTTCGTAGTGTATTAGGTGAAGCTGGATATAATGAGATATTATCGGAGTTGATCAGGGTTGGGATAAAAACTAACACAATTAAAAAAAAAGATTTGGAATTAATCATCGCTGATACGACTGTACAAATTAAGAATATCAAACACCCACACGATGTTTATTTAATGGATAAAGCTAGGCTTAGCATAGTAAAGCTTTGCAACAGTTTGGGTATACATTTGAATGAAACATACGCTAGAACCTATAAACGCGATATAGTAAAGCTATGGAAATATAAAGAACATAGTAAAGCCAAGAAGCGTTGGAAAATAATGAAGCATTTAAAAATATTACTGGGTCGTTTGATTAGAGTATGTGAGCGTGAGATCAAAAATAAGCAATTAAACTTGTCTCTCAAAAATCAAGAAGTATTGCAAAAAATAAAACAAATACATAACCAATCTGTTTTAAAAAGAGAAGCTAAAAAGCAATATAAAGAAGATAACAAAGTATTATATAGTTTTCATGCCCCTGAAGTAGAGTGTATAGGAAAGGGAAAACGCAACAAGCCATATGAGTTTGGCAATAAAGTAGCGGTAGTAGTAAGTGGTCGTAGAAATTTTGTTTTATCCGCAAAATCGTTTCATAATAATCCTTATGATGGTCATACATTGCATCAGAGCTTTGAAGCAGTAGAGAGTGTCACTGGAATCAAGATAAAGAAATCATTTGTTGATCTTGGGTATAGTGGTAGCAATGTAAAGGAGAAGAGTAAGGTATATACCCCAAAAACGCGGAAGAAGTTGTTACAAGAGGACAAGTCTATGATCAAGAGACGCAGTGCCATAGAACCAATAATAGGTCACTTAAAGCAATATGGTCGGATGGGTAGAAACTTCTTGAAAGGTATGATAGGAGATATTATCAATCCAATAATCTCTGCTATTGGTTTGAATTTACGATGCATTGCAAATCATTTACAAATCGTGTCTAACTCCACATAAATCAAAAATATCATCATGCAAAAACTAGATGAACGATAAAAAATCGTTAACAATAGCTCCATATCAAAATTAGACCAACACAGAAATGTATCAGTAAAAATTAACATAACTTATTAATTTTTATTGAAAATCTTAGCAATTTGTTGTCAAAACTCTATCCCATTACAAATGATCAGGATTTGAAGTGTTTTTGGCGGATAGACTATCTAACGTTATGCTTTTGATTATATGCGACAATTGTTTAAGTTTTTTATTCATGTTACCAATCACATCTTGTGTTCTTTTTGAACGGTTTAAAGTGAGAAACACTTTTTGTGTTCTGATATCCACAAGAGCGCCTATATTACGACTTTGATTACCTTTGTTAAAAGTTAAATCGTCTATCCGCCAAAAACACTTCAAATCCTGATCATTTGTAATGGGATAGAGTTTTGACAACAAATTGCTAAGATTTTCAATAAAAATTAATAAGTTATGTTAATTTTTACTGATACATTTCTGTGTTGGTCTAATTTTGATATGGAGCTATTGTTAACGATTTTTTATCGTTCATCTAGTTTTTGCATGATGATATTTTTGATTTATGTGGAGTTAGACACGATTTGTAAATGATTTGCAATGCATCGTAAATTCAAACCAATAGCAGAGATTATTGGATTGATAATATCTCCTATCATACCTTTCAAGAAGTTTCTACCCATCCGACCATATTGCTTTAAGTGACCTATTATTGGTTCTATGGCACTGCGTCTCTTGATCATAGACTTGTCCTCTTGTAACAACTTCTTCCGCGTTTTTGGGGTATATACCTTACTCTTCTCCTTTACATTGCTACCACTATACCCAAGATCAACAAATGATTTCTTTATCTTGATTCCAGTGACACTCTCTACTGCTTCAAAGCTCTGATGCAATGTATGACCATCATAAGGATTATTATGAAACGATTTTGCGGATAAAACAAAATTTCTACGACCACTTACTACTACCGCTACTTTATTGCCAAACTCATATGGCTTGTTGCGTTTTCCCTTTCCTATACACTCTACTTCAGGGGCATGAAAACTATATAATACTTTGTTATCTTCTTTATATTGCTTTTTAGCTTCTCTTTTTAAAACAGATTGGTTATGTATTTGTTTTATTTTTTGCAATACTTCTTGATTTTTGAGAGACAAGTTTAATTGCTTATTTTTGATCTCACGCTCACATACTCTAATCAAACGACCCAGTAATATTTTTAAATGCTTCATTATTTTCCAACGCTTCTTGGCTTTACTATGTTCTTTATATTTCCATAGCTTTACTATATCGCGTTTATAGGTTCTAGCGTATGTTTCATTCAAATGTATACCCAAACTGTTGCAAAGCTTTACTATGCTAAGCCTAGCTTTATCCATTAAATAAACATCGTGTGGGTGTTTGATATTCTTAATTTGTACAGTCGTATCAGCGATGATTAATTCCAAATCTTTTTTTTTAATTGTGTTAGTTTTTATCCCAACCCTGATCAACTCCGATAATATCTCATTATATCCAGCTTCACCTAATACACTACGAAACCGTCGTATACTAGTTTCCGAGATAGCTATGTCTTTTTCTATATATTCCCACCCGCAGAAATACTGCCAATACATATTCTCTTTTAGCTCTTCCTCTGATAATGAATCTGAAAAATTATACATTGCTTGTAGCATCGTTATGCCAAGCATCACTCTATGACATTTTCTATTTCTACCAAATTTCTTAATACAAACATTTTTTGATAACCACTCTTCGAGCCTAGACCAATTTATTAATTCTCTTAATTTATATAGCTTATTATTTGGGTTTAATTCTTCTTTTAATTTATAACCAAACAGTTTCCCTTGTTCTTGCGATTTGATAATGTTGTCTATTGGCATTGACTGAAATCCATAAGGTTTATGACCATATTTTATCATTTTCTTACGGATTGTTGTATTACTTCTTGTCTTAAAACCATATTATCTATAAGGCTTGTAGAGTTTTGGCGGACGGACTAAATCACCTTCTAAATGACCTATTGCTGCTATCTTTCTATTTATCTCTGGTCTTTCAGTAATGGAAACTCGAGTTGGTATTGTAATTCTTTTGTTTCTGATTCTTGTACCATGATGCAACCTATTTTTCCTTTTTCTTGCTAAAGATAAATATAATTTTTGCCTTTGTGCTATAGGAGATGTATAAATAAACTGGTATATACTCTCTGTAGAAATATTGACAGTATCTCGTGATAGTTTACGTCTACCTGAAATTATATCTGGTGAAATACCCTGTGTTAACTGCTTTATTATTTCTGCTCGTAAATTATTATCAATATCTAATTTTCTTTTTCTCTTACCTTGCCTTAAACTGCAAGCAAGTGTGTTAGCCCTATCTGGTCTATAATTATGCCTCATTCTCTTGAGTTCATAACATATAGTGCTTTTATCACGGCCAATCTTTGTCCCTATATATCGCGAGCTATAACCACTCTTATTCATTTCGTATATTTTAAATCTTTCATCTATCGTTAAATGAGCCATGATATATCTATATTTAAATGATGCTCCTCGCAGCAGAGCTACGAGGTATCTAAAAAAGTTTTAGTTGTTTCTTATGATATCACGAAGCAGAGCTTCGGGGAATTAAACCCTGAGAGATTAAAAATTGATTATATCTGGCTTAATTAATTATAGAACTTTCCATATGCAAAATTATCAGCAAATTGCTGCCTGATAATCGAAAAATTAGGAAAACATACTACTCATTTTTTTGTCTTGATTTTTCATGTATGGACCTCCTGTAGAATGCAAGAAAAAAATAACATCAATAATAAAAACAAACAAATGCAGTCATGTATCCGGCTTATAGCTGATAAATCAACCTAATTTATTCTACAGCCCTGATGGAATTCGCTGGCTTACAAACTATATACTTATCAGTCCATCGCAGGAGTTTCGCACTTAGCAAAAAGTATGTTAATCTAGAGAAAAATAGTTTTAGATAAAAATGACAAGAACAAAATGTAGCAAGGACTTATATAAATCATTTTTACAAGCAAGTAGTGTCAGATATACTAGCAAGGCATTATCTGAAGTGAGTCCAGTAGATCTATCTCACGATAGTGCAAGTCGATGGTTAAAGAGTAAGGATTTTCGTCCTAGCGAAATCTATAAGGAAGTGTCAAAATATATAGATTGGGAAGCACCGTGTTTATTAGTGGGGGATGACACCTTATTATCAAAGCAATACAGTCAGAAGATTGAGCTTGTACGTTATCAATATTCTGGAGCTGTACATGATGTTATACCTGGTATAGGAATGGTAAACTTACTACATTACAATACTAAAATTGCTCAATCTACTCCCGTATAGCTAACGCGGAAAGGTTTTTACCATAGTTTTTGTATTTACTCACATATTCACCAGATCTAAATCCTATTAAACATTGCTGGACTAACTTTAAAAACTGTTTACGTAAAATTATTGATCAATGCCTAAGTTTTTCCTAATCTGTGGTAGAAACATTTCCGTGTTAGCTATAGATTATAGAATATATGATAAAGACACTGATGGTAAAACAAAGAATGAGCATTTTTGTGATATGCTTACTTTAGCTAAAGAAAGAGGTCTCAATCCTGATGCCATAGTCATGGATGCTTGGTATAGCGGGTTGGAGAATTTAAAACATATACGTAATTTAGGCTGGCTATGGGTTACCACCCTAAGGAAAAATAGAAAAGTTAATCATAATGTTAGCTTGGAAAGTTTAGAGATACCCGATGAGGGGCTAAAAATTCACCTACGTGGATACGGTTGGGTTACGGTATTTAAGTTTGTGGCAAAGAATGGTCGCATTGATTACATAACAACGAACTTGGAAAATCCCACACGTGAGCAAATAGAGAAAATTGTTAAGGCACGTTGGTCTATAGAGGTTTATCATCGAGAATTAAAACAAACTTGTGGTATTGAACGCTGTCAGGCACGCACGGGCCGAGCTCAAAGAAATCATATTTGCCTTGCAGTATTTGCCTGGCTTGATATGAATAAAAGGAGGATAAATGAAAACATTACTTTATATCAACAAACTTGGGAAGTTATAAAAACATCAATTCAAAACAATATCAGATGGCTTTTAACTGATTCGCAACTTTGCTAAGTGCGAAACTCCTGCATCGGCTTCTAAAAGAGCCACTGAAAAACGCAGTTTTTTTGTAAGCTAAGGTTTGTCTTATTTACCATCAATATTAATTATCTCAAGCATATTTCGGGTTGGAATCTCTTACATATTGTTTTGCTTTTACCTATTCATTATATAAATCACCATTTATTTTACTTATAAGTGCTATGCTACACACTCTTTAGCTACAAACTTTACTCTCTACATAATCATCTCCTGATCTTAGTACAGCAAACACCACTCTTGCCAACTTATTAGCTATGGCAACTGTCGTTTTATTATGGCTACTTCGCTCAGATAAATTAAACATCCATTTCGTAAATTGGCTAAAATCTTTTTTAGATTTCTGTTCTTCCGATGTAAATCTTATCTTGGCATTTAGTACAGCTCTAGCCCCTTGAATTAATAAAGTGCGTAAGTATACATCACCTCGCTTGCTAATTCCCAGCAGCTTATCCTTCCCACCACTTGAATGTTGTCTTGGCACTAATCCTAGCCATGCCGATAATTGCCTGCCATTCTCAAAACTTGTAGCATTACCTATTGATGCTATTAAAGCAGTAGCAGTAATTAAACCAAGACCAGGTATAGCTCTTAATCGTTGATATTGAGTTAGGTTACTTGCTATCATTGTTAATCGTTTTTCTATCTCTTTTATTTTTCTGTTATTATCTAAGAATTCTTCTTTTAGTTCACTAAATGTTTGATAACTTAACTGGCTTAATTTCCCTGCATCTAAAATCTCAATTAATTTTGTGATAACCTTATTAATGCCTTGAGGAACAATAAAACCAAACTCATGTAGTAGCCCCCTAATTTCATTAGCAAGTGCTGTACGATTTTTTACCAATCTCTCTCTTACCCTATGTATTGATAAAATTTCTTGTTGCTCTATAGTTTTAATTGCAACAAATCTCATATTAGGTCTTGTCACGGCTTCACATATCGCTTCAGCATCTGCTTGATCATTTTTATTAGTTTTAACATATGGTTTGACAAATTGCGGTGCCATTAGTTTTACTTCATGCCCTAATTTAGTTATTTCTCTTGCCCAATAACTAGAACCACCACAAGCTTCCATCCCTACTAAACATTGTGGTAAATTAGCCATAAATGTCAAAACCTGATCTCTCATCAATTTTTTCTTTAATACTGTCTTGCCATTTTTATCTACACCATGAATTTGAAAAATTCTTTTTGCAATATCTATACCAATTGTAGTAACCTCCATATGGACCTCCTTAATTGTTGTTTTAATATGTTAAATATTAACCCTAGAAGATTAGCAACTGCTTTTCATTCTCTATATCAGGAGGTCCATACCATTAGTCCACTATCTTTTACTTTAGTCAGAAAAATTAGAATTTTTGTCAAAACTTCAGTCATTTAATAAAAAGCTAGCATTACCCAATAATATTAGTGAGTATAAACCAGCAATATTAGACAAAATTGCTACAGTTTTTGATACATTATGTACCCAAATAGAATAAATAAATTTTGTTATTACTACTGAAGTTTTGACAAAAATTCTAATTTTTCTGACTAAAGTAAAAATTTATATTTAAAGTTAAATATTTAGTGCTTTTATCAGCTTAAAAGCGATATTTCTACAATTTAAAGTAAATTATTTGATATATAATACAAATTATAGATTGATACACTCGCCACTTTTTTTAATAAAAATTTTTTGTCAAAACTTCAGTATTACTAAAAAAGTATAAAAAAATTGGAATACATTTCTCCTTATGGAAAGGATTTTGTCAAAACTTCAGTAAAAGACAAAAATGCATTTCTAACGCCAATTTAGGATAAGAGCAGTTGTTCTGGAGCTAAAGCATCAAGTTTTATACGAGATTTAGTGATAGCATAAGAAGTAACACAAGCTAGAATATGCACCAAGAAATTAACAGGAGATCTATACCTTGTATGCTCTAGGTTCATTCTATTTTTTGGTATATTAAATACTGATTCAATTAATGATCGTTTACGTAACATAGCTTTATCTTCTAATTCTAGTAAATAATTCTTCATATCCTTGCGAATATTAGTTATCATTCTTAAATTTCTAGAATAGAGTATGAAGAACTCGGCCGCAAGCGACCGAGTTTCAAAACAGGTTAAACTGCTTTGTTTCTTTTTCAATTTTATCCATTGCGTTTAGTTGATTTTGGTATCCACACAAAGTGATACATTATTCTAAAAACATGATGACTATTACGCCTCAATTCCATTCTACTAAATTATAATATGCCAACGCTTATATTATAACGCTATCCATCTAGGGAGCAAGCTCCCTAGATTTTCGCTATGCGGTTAAACCCTTTATCTATAAGCTTTCTATCTATCCCTTATCCTAAATTAGCGTTTCTATTATATGTCTCTGATCATGGCGAATCATTAGGGGAAAATGGCTATTATGGTCATGGCGGACCGCTAATTGCAGAACAAACAACTGTACCCTTTCTAGTCTGGATGTCAGATGAATTCAAGCAAAAGCATCCTGAATCAGTAGCATCAATTAAAAATTATGCCAATAATGAAATTAGCCATGATTATGTTTTTCATTCAATTCTTGACTGTCTAAATATAGATTCTGATGTTATTGACAAGGGTTTAAGTTTATGTAAATCTAGCTAACCTTTTAAAAATCAATTCCAAGCTCGTCAGTTAAAATACTCATTAGCTCTAGCCCTGCTCTATTTTTCCATTTCCCTTGCTCATAGAAAAAATGGTAAGGTCCACTAACAGGAGATGATAACCAAATTTCCTTAGCGGCACTTTGTTTATTTATTACATATATACCGTCAGTTGTATCAATACTTAATATATCGCTTTGTAGGTCTATATCTATATCTTGATTTTGTTCTTCAATCCTGTCTGCTATATGTGCAATTACTGTTTTAGCTATTTTACTAAATTCACTATCATTCATAATTTTCTTTGGTTTTCTCTGGATCTATTACGGGTGTTTTAATCGTGCTTTTTCTATACATCTCAACAAATCTATTATGATCATTAAGGTTATTAGAAAAATTATGCCCACCTTTTCCATCAACTACAAAAAATAATGCATCTGTTTTAGCAGGTTTTACAACTGCTTCTAGAGATTTTAACGAGGGACAAGCAATTGGTCCTGGCGGCAATCCTTTAATATAATAAGTATTATACGGCAATTCTTGTAATAAATCTTTTTTAGTTAAAGCTCTTGCTAGCTTAATTTTCCCTTCCGTTAAAGCATATATAGTAGTAGGATCAGCTTGCAGCTTCATATTCTTTTTTAAACGATTAAGAAATACTGCGGCAATAATAGGCTTCTCTGCATCAGAACCCGCTTCTTTTTCTACTATAGAAGCAAGCGTTAATATATCAAGTCTAGTTTTTAATGGAGAATCAGGCGAGAGATTTATCATCACTTTATCTAAGTTATTAGACATTAGATTTCTCATCTGATTGATTATTCGCTCTTTTTGATCACCATATGAGAAAAAATAAGTTGATGGCATTAGAAATCCTTCAGGGATTATTCCTTTTATCTCACCTACTAAGCGTGTTTCTTCATTAATTTTTTTTACAACTTCCTGAACTACAGTACCCTCAGGCACTATTATTTTATGTATTACAGACTTGCCGCTTGCTAAAACTCTTAAAGTTTGCAGAGGCGAAATATTATGCGTAAAAATATATTCACCACTTTTAAGAGGATTTTTTATAGAGTAAATTTTAGCAATTATCTTAAAAACTTCTGGATATTTTATTACTTTATTAGAGTAAAGTTTTGTAACTATTTGGTTTATAGATAATTTAGGCTCGATAATTATTGTCTTAGTTTGAGCTAAATTACCCGGTACAAAAATATAAAATACGCCGAAATTTAATATGGTAACAAATATAATTAAAGATAATGTGGCTAAAAAAAACTTGATTTTTAGTATATTTTTAAACATTTTTTATAAAACTTAGAAAATAATAATATTACCATGAGATATGGTTTTTCTTGACATTTAAAATAACATGTAGTAGAAATCACTTAAAGTTTGGTTAAGATCATATATTTGCTAATAATCGTGGCAAGCCACGGGGAATTTAACCCAACAGGGATTAAAAGAATATAGTAAATATCACTCCATTTTAGAAATTATGAACCCCCAAATTTAGCTTACCAACCTTTGAACTGAAGTTTTGACAAAAATTCTAATTTTTCTGACTAAAGTAAAAATTTATATTTAAAGTTAAATATTTAGTGCTTTTATCAGCTTAAAAGCGATATTTCTACAATTTAAAGTAAATTATTTGAATATATAATACAAATTATAGATTGATACACTCGCCACTTTTTTTAATCTCTCAGGGTTTAATTGGTAAATTCCAGTATTAATTAAGCCAGATTTATATTTTCTTCCCATACCTCATTGGGTGTTTTATAACCGAGCACTTTTCTTGGTAAATTATTTAAAAAATCCTCAATTTCTTGTAATTGCTTTATTGTTAATTTTTTTATATCTAAAGATTTAGAGTATACTCTGTGCACCATTGAGTTAATCTTCTCTATCAATGGTTTTTGCCATGGAGAATAAGGATTGCAAAAATATACTTTTCGTTCAGATTTTGGCAATAGTTGTTCATGATTGGTAAATTCTTTGCCATTATCTAACGTTATGCTTTTGATTATATGCGACAATTGTTTAAGTTTTTTATTCATGTTACCAATCACATCTTGTGTTCTTTTTGAACGGTTTAAAGTGAGAAACACTTTTTGTGTTCTGATATCCACAAGAGCGCCTATATTACGACTTTGATTACCTTTGTTAAAAGTTAAATCACCTTCTAAATGACCTATTGCTGCTATCTTTCTATTTATCTCTGGTCTTTCAGTAATGGAAACTCGATTTGGTATTGTAATTCTTTTGTTTCTGATTCTTGTACCATGATGCAACCTATTTTTCCTTTTTCTTGCTAAAGATAAATATAATTTTTGCCTTTGTGCTATAGGAGATGTATAAATAAACTGGTATATACTCTCTGCAGAAATATTGACAGTATCTCGTGATAGTTTACGTCTACCTGAAATTATATCTGGTGAAATACCCTGTGTTAACTGCTTTATTATTTCTGCTCGTAAATTATTATCAATATCTAATTTTCTTTTTCTCTTACCTTGCCTTAAACTGCAAGCAAGTGTGTTAGCCCTATCTGGTCTATAATTATGCCTCATTCTCTTGAGTTCATAACATATAGTGCTTTTATCACGGCCAATCTTTGTCCCTATATATCGCGAGCTATAACCACTCTTATTCATTTCGTATATTTTAAATCTTTCATCTATCGTTAAATGAGCCATGATATATCTATATTTAAATGATGCGCCTCGCAGCAGAGCTACGAGGTATCTAAAAAAGTTTTAGTTGTTTCTTATGATATCACGAAGCAGAGCTTCGGGGAATTAAACCCTGAGAGATTAATAAATCAGTATATGTAGCTTTAGGAATAGATTTATCTGGCAGAAAGGATATTTTAGGCTATGGATCAGTGAGAATGAAGGAGCTAAATTTTGGCTTGGTAATTTTACTGAAATGAAGAATCGAGGAGTAAAAGATATCTTAATTGCTTGTAGTGATAATCTAACTGGTATGTCTGATGCTATTGCATCAGTATATCCGAAAACTGAACATCAAATTTGTATTGTCCATCAGATCAGGAATAGCCTCAAATATGTATCATATAAAGATAGAAAGCAATTAGCAGCGGATTTGAAACTAATCTATACTTCTGCTACTGAAAAAGAAGCAGAATTAGCTCTTGAGTCATTTGATCAAAAATGGAGTAAGCAATATCCGCATATAGCTAAATCTTGGTATAATAATTGGGATAATTTGATAATTTTCTTGCAATATCCAAAGGAGATTCGTAAGATTATTGGAAAGTTCTATAATTAATTAAGTTTTTTAGATACCTCGTAGCTCTGCTGCGAGGAGCATCATTTAAATATAGATATATCATGGCTCATTTAACGATAGATGAAAGATTTAAAATATACGAAATGAATAAGAGTGGTTATAGCTCGCGATATATAGGGACAAAGATTGGCCGTGATAAAAGCACTATATGTTATGAACTCAAGAGAATGAGGCATAATTATAGACCAGATAGGGCTAACACACTTGCTTGCAGTTTAAGGCAAGGTAAGAGAAAAAGAAAATTAGATATTGATAATAATTTACGAGCAGAAATAATAAAGCAGTTAACACAGGGTATTTCACCAGATATAATTTCAGGTAGACGTAAACTATCACGAGATACTGTCAATATTTCTACAGAGAGTATATACCAGTTTATTTATACATCTCCTATAGCACAAAGGCAAAAATTATATTTATCTTTAGCAAGAAAAAGGAAAAATAGGTTGCATCATGGTACAAGAATCAGAAACAAAAGAATTACAATACCAAATCGAGTTTCCATTACTGAAAGACCAGAGATAAATAGAAAGATAGCAGCAATAGGTCATTTAGAAGGTGATTTAACTTTTAACAAAGGTAATCAAAGTCGTAATATAGGCGCTCTTGTGGATATCAGAACACAAAAAGTGTTTCTCACTTTAAACCGTTCAAAAAGAACACAAGATGTGATTGGTAACATGAATAAAAAACTTAAACAATTGTCGCATATAATCAAAAGCATAACGTTAGATAATGGCAAAGAATTTACCAATCATGAACAACTATTGCCAAAATCTGAACGAAAAGTATATTTTTGCAATCCTTATTCTCCATGGCAAAAACCATTGATAGAGAAGATTAACTCAATGGTGCACAGAGTATACTCTAAATCTTTAGATATAAAAAAATTAACAATAAAGCAATTACAAGAAATTGAGGATTTTTTAAATAATTTACCAAGAAAAGTGCTCGGTTATAAAACACCCAATGAGGTATGGGAAGAAAATATAAATCTGGCTTAATTAATACTGGAATTTACCATTTACACTGCAAATGCGATAGAATCGCTGAATAGCCAATTGAGAAAAGTTACTAACTGAAGTTTTGACAAAAAATTTTTATTGTCCCAAATTTGGGAGAAAAACCCCGCACTTGCAGTGCGTCGTTTTAACATATAGAATGAAGAGATGCAGTATTACAAGAAGCTAAGCCACACAGTTTACGATTGCACTTATCATATAGTATGGGTGACTAAATATCGCTATAATATATTGGTTGGTGATATTGGTAGGAGAGTCAAGGACCTAATCCAAGAGATATGTAAGAATAATGGTGTAGAGATATTAAGAGGGAAGATAGCTTCAAATCACGTACATATAGCTAACACGGAAATGTTTCTACCACAGATTAGGAAAAACTTAGGCATTGATCAATAATTTTATGTAAACAGTTTTTAAAGTTAGTCCAGCAATGTTTAATAGGATTTAGATCTGGTGAATATGTGAGTAAATACAAAAACTATGGTAAAAACCTTTTCGCGTTAGCTATATCTATGTATCTGTGCCACCTTATCAAAGTATTAGTAAACCTGAATTCTGGATTAGCTAATTTTGAGATATAGCAGGTTTGTTAGGTTTCATACAGTATGCAATTAGGGCGGATAAGATATGTACAAAGGCATTCCAAATTGATCTATGTCTTGTATGTTCGATCTCGAAAGCACCCTTCAGCACACTAAATACTGTTTCGATAATTGAGCGTTTGCGTAATAATATTTTTTCAAATAATGGCATAAGTTTATTCTTCATTTTCTTCTTTATGCCAGTTACTAACTTGATTCCTTTGCTGTATAGATCATCAAAGAGCTCCTGTTTGATATAACCCTTATCGCCAAACAATAATCCCGTGATATGTTTGGTGATTATCGAAACCGGCGCTCTATCATCTACATTACCAGGCGTTAGTTTTAGACCTTGAATCTCACCTTTTTCGTTAATAAGGTAAATTCCAGTATTAATTAAGCCAGATTTATATTTTCTTCCCATACCTCATTGGGTGTTTTATAACCGAGCACTTTTCTTGGTAAATTATTTAAAAAATCCTCAATTTCTTGTAATTGCTTTATTGTTAATTTTTTTATATCTAAAGATTTAGAGTATACTCTGTGCACCATTGAGTTAATCTTCTCTATCAATGGTTTTTGCCATGGAGAATAAGGATTGCAAAAATATACTTTTCGTTCAGATTTTGGCAATAGTTGTTCATGATTGGTAAATTCTTTGCCATTATCTAACGTTATGCTTTTGATTATATGCGACAATTGTTTAAGTTTTTTATTCATGTTACCAATCACATCTTGTGTTCTTTTTGAACGGTTTAAAGTGAGAAACACTTTTTGTGTTCTGATATCCACAAGAGCGCCTATATTACGACTTTGATTACCTTTGTTAAAAGTTAAATCACCTTCTAAATGACCTATTGCTGCTATCTTTCTATTTATCTCTGGTCTTTCAGTAATGGAAACTCGATTTGGTATTGTAATTCTTTTGTTTCTGATTCTTGTACCATGATGCAACCTATTTTTCCTTTTTCTTGCTAAAGATAAATATAATTTTTGCCTTTGTGCTATAGGAGATGTATAAATAAACTGGTATATACTCTCTGTAGAAATATTGACAGTATCTCGTGATAGTTTACGTCTACCTGAAATTATATCTGGTGAAATACCCTGTGTTAACTGCTTTATTATTTCTGCTCGTAAATTATTATCAATATCTAATTTTCTTTTTCTCTTACCTTGCCTTAAACTGCAAGCAAGTGTGTTAGCCCTATCTGGTCTATAATTATGCCTCATTCTCTTGAGTTCATAACATATAGTGCTTTTATCACGGCCAATCTTTGTCCCTATATATCGCGAGCTATAACCACTCTTATTCATTTCGTATATTTTAAATCTTTCATCTATCGTTAAATGAGCCATGATATATCTATATTTAAATGATGCTCCTCGCAGCAGAGCTACGAGGTATCTAAAAAAGTTTTAGTTGTTTCTTATGATATCACGAAGCAGAGCTTCGGGGAATTAAACCCTGAGAGATTAAAAATTGATTATATCTGGCTTAATTAATTATAGAACTTTCCTTTGTCATCGAAAAAGAATCTCTCGTAATAAAGTCTTTGCCGGTATTGCTGCTTTGGGTAAAACAACAAAAAGTTGGTTTTTTGGTCTAAAATTACATTTGGTTATTAACGAAAAAGGTGAGATTCAAGGTCTAAAACTAACGCCTGGTAATGTAGATGATAGAGCGCCGGTTTCGATAATCACCAAACATATCACGGGATTATTGTTTGGCGATAAGGGTTATATCAAACAGGAGCTCTTTGATGATCTATACAGCAAAGGAATCAAGTTAGTAACTGGCATAAAGAAGAAAATGAAGAATAAACTTATGCCATTATTTGAAAAAATATTATTACGCAAACGCTCAATTATCGAAACAGTATTTAGTGTGCTGAAGGGTGCTTTCGAGATCGAACATACAAGACATAGATCAATTTGGAATGCCTTTGTACATATCTTATCCGCCCTAATTGCATACTGTATGAAACCTAACAAACCTGCTATATCTCAAAATTAGCTAATCCAGAATTCAGGTTTGTAGGGTTTTTATTAATTAATGGTAGAAATGATTTATTAATCCACTGCTCGCTAATTTTACAAAAATCATCGACAAAACAAAATAATGCAGTAATATCTTTCTTCATGGGGATACTCTTGTTTTTTTGCTAAAAATTATATAGAGTATCTTCTATCCCTTGTAAATACTTACTTCCAAACCTAGATTAATCCAGAATTCAGGTTAGTGAGTATAAACCAGCAATATTAGACAAAATTGCTACAGTTTTTGATACATTATGTACCCAAATAGAATAAATAAATTTTGTTATTACTAAAAAAGTATAAAAAAATTGGAATACATTTCTCCTTATGGAAAGGATTGTGTCAAAACTTCAGTTAAAAGAGAAAGGTTTTTGCTTGAACCGCTCCAAAGCATTTTTTGCGTCATGAAAAACATTAATACTAATATAACAATAAAATATATTTCTATACTTTTTTGCATAGTATTAATCTGTTTCATTAAAGCTTTTAAATCATGCAAAATTTTCTTTTGTTCTTCAATAGTGTTAGAACGCATTGTCATTAAGAAGCCTGAAATGCTTCCTAATTTATTATGCAAAGATTTTAGCTTATCGCTTTCGTTATTTTTTGGATCGTTGTCTTGATCTTGTGTCATATTATATAATGCCTATTATTAAGATCAGTATATATATAGCTTCAAGCAATAAAGTTGATACATCAAATTTAGTGAGTCTCGATTTTGCTCACGTTTAGTATACGCTCTGCAATCTCGCTCGTAAATTGAATGTCTGAGCTTCATTGCTTTTTGCTATACCTTTGATATTTCACTGAAGTTTTGACAAAAAATTTTTAATGATGCTCCTCGCAGCAGAGCTACGAGGAGCATCATTTAAATATAGATATATCATGGCTCATTTAACGATAGATGAAAGATTTAAAATATACGAAATGAATAAGAGTGGTTATAGCTCGCGATATATAGGGACAAAGATTGGCCGTGATAAAAGCACTATATGTTATGAACTCAAGAGAATGAGGCATAATTATAGACCAGATAGGGCTAACACACTTGCTTGCAGTTTAAGGCAAGGTAAGAGAAAAAGAAAATTAGATATTGATAATAATTTACGAGCAGAAATAATAAAGCAGTTAACACAGGGTATTTCACCAGATATAATTTCAGGTAGACGTAAACTATCACGAGATACTGTCAATATTTCTACAGAGAGTATATACCAGTTTATTTATACATCTCCTATAGCACAAAGGCAAAAATTATATTTATCTTTAGCAAGAAAAAGGAAAAATAGGTTGCATCATGGTACAAGAATCAGAAACAAAAGAATTACAATACCAAATCGAGTTTCCATTACTGAAAGACCAGAGATAAATAGAAAGATAGCAGCAATAGGTCATTTAGAAGGTGATTTAACTTTTAACAAAGGTAATCAAAGTCGTAATATAGGCGCTCTTGTGGATATCAGAACACAAAAAGTGTTTCTCACTTTAAACCGTTCAAAAAGAACACAAGATGTGATTGGTAACATGAATAAAAAACTTAAACAATTGTCGCATATAATCAAAAGCATAACGTTAGATAATGGCAAAGAATTTACCAATCATGAACAACTATTGCCAAAATCTGAACGAAAAGTATATTTTTGCAATCCTTATTCTCCATGGCAAAAACCATTGATAGAGAAGATTAACTCAATGGTGCACAGAGTATACTCTAAATCGTCCGTCCGCCAAAACTCTACAAGCCTTATAGATAATATGGTTTTAAGACAAGAAGTAATACAACAATCCGTAAGAAAATGATAAAATATGGTCATAAACCTTATGGATTTCAGTCAATGCCAATAGACAACATTATCAAATCGCAAGAACAAGGGAAACTGTTTGGTTATAAATTAAAAGAAGAATTAAACCCAAATAATAAGCTATATAAATTAAGAGAATTAATAAATTGGTCTAGGCTCGAAGAGTGGTTATCAAAAAATGTTTGTATTAAGAAATTTGGTAGAAATAGAAAATGTCATAGAGTGATGCTTGGCATAACGATGCTACAAGCAATGTATAATTTTTCAGATTCATTATCAGAGGAAGAGCTAAAAGAGAATATGTATTGGCAGTATTTCTGCGGGTGGGAATATATAGAAAAAGACATAGCTATCTCGGAAACTAGTATACGACGGTTTCGTAGTGTATTAGGTGAAGCTGGATATAATGAGATATTATCGGAGTTGATCAGGGTTGGGATAAAAACTAACACAATTAAAAAAAAAGATTTGGAATTAATCATCGCTGATACGACTGTACAAATTAAGAATATCAAACACCCACACGATGTTTATTTAATGGATAAAGCTAGGCTTAGCATAGTAAAGCTTTGCAACAGTTTGGGTATACATTTGAATGAAACATACGCTAGAACCTATAAACGCGATATAGTAAAGCTATGGAAATATAAAGAACATAGTAAAGCCAAGAAGCGTTGGAAAATAATGAAGCATTTAAAAATATTACTGGGTCGTTTGATTAGAGTATGTGAGCGTGAGATCAAAAATAAGCAATTAAACTTGTCTCTCAAAAATCAAGAAGTATTGCAAAAAATAAAACAAATACATAACCAATCTGTTTTAAAAAGAGAAGCTAAAAAGCAATATAAAGAAGATAACAAAGTATTATATAGTTTTCATGCCCCTGAAGTAGAGTGTATAGGAAAGGGAAAACGCAACAAGCCATATGAGTTTGGCAATAAAGTAGCGGTAGTAGTAAGTGGTCGTAGAAATTTTGTTTTATCCGCAAAATCGTTTCATAATAATCCTTATGATGGTCATACATTGCATCAGAGCTTTGAAGCAGTAGAGAGTGTCACTGGAATCAAGATAAAGAAATCATTTGTTGATCTTGGGTATAGTGGTAGCAATGTAAAGGAGAAGAGTAAGGTATATACCCCAAAAACGCGGAAGAAGTTGTTACAAGAGGACAAGTCTATGATCAAGAGACGCAGTGCCATAGAACCAATAATAGGTCACTTAAAGCAATATGGTCGGATGGGTAGAAACTTCTTGAAAGGTATGATAGGAGATATTATCAATCCAATAATCTCTGCTATTGGTTTGAATTTACGATGCATTGCAAATCATTTACAAATCGTGTCTAACTCCACATAAATCAAAAATATCATCATGCAAAAACTAGATGAACGATAAAAAATCGTTAACAATAGCTCCATATCAAAATTAGACCAACACAGAAATGTATCAGTAAAAATTAACATAACTTATTAATTTTTATTGAAAATCTTAGCAATTTGTTGTCAAAACTCTATCCCATTACAAATGATCAGGATTTGAAGTGTTTTTGGCGGATAGACTAAATCTTTAGATATAAAAAAATTAACAATAAAGCAATTACAAGAAATTGAGGATTTTTTAAATAATTTACCAAGAAAAGTGCTCGGTTATAAAACACCCAATGAGGTATGGGAAGAAAATATAAATCTGGCTTAAATGATGCTCCTCGCAGCAGAGCTACGAGGTATCTAAAAAAGTTTTAGTTGTTTCTTATGATATCACGAAGCAGAGCTTCGGGGAATTAAACCCTGAGAGATTAATACTGGAATTTAGGCTCTGTCTCATCAATTGTGTAAATTTCGTGAACCATTAAATTCTACCATCAAATTTGATCATAAAATGAGCCATAGCTTCATTCCAATTGGGGATAGGCATAGACCATTTTTTGGTAATATAATCAATTGTCAGATATAAAACCTTAAATACTGCGTCATCATTTGGAAAGATGCGTTTATTCTTAGTAACTTTTCTCAATTGGCTATTCAGCGATTCTATCGCATTTGTAGTGTAAATAATCTTACGAATCTCCTTTGGATATTGCAAGAAAATTATCAAATTATCCCAATTATTATACCAAGATTTAGCTATATGCGGATATTGCTTACTCCATTTTTGATCAAATGACTCAAGAGCTAATTCTGCTTCTTTTTCAGTAGCAGAAGTATAGATTAGTTTCAAATCCGCTGCTAATTGCTTTCTATCTTTATATGATACATATTTGAGGCTATTCCTGATCTGATGGACAATACAAATTTGATGTTCAGTTTTCGGATATACTGATGCAATAGCATCAGACATACCAGTTAGATTATCACTACAAGCAATTAAGATATCTTTTACTCCTCGATTCTTCATTTCAGTAAAATTACCAAGCCAAAATTTAGCTCCTTCATTCTCACTTATCCATAAGCCTAAAATATCCTTTCTGCCAGATAAATCTATTCCTAAAGCTACATATACTGATTTATTAATAATAAGTTTATCTTGTCTTACTTTCACTACTAAACAGTCAAAATATACTATAGGGTATACTGATTCAAGAGGTCTACTCTGCCAAATCTTGACCTCATCTATTACTTCATCTGTAATCCTGCTGATTAGGCTCTCACTGATCTCAGCTCCATATAATTCTTGCAATTGTGTTTTAATATCAGACACACTCATACCCTTCGCATATAAGGATATTATCTTTTGGTCTAAGCCATCTATTCTTGTTTGTTTCTTTGAGACTATTATAGGTTCAAATTTACCTTGTCTGTCTCTTGGAACATTTAGCTCTATAGTACCATTCTCACTAATCAGATTCTTACTAAAACTACCATTCCTCGCATTCTCAGTTTCAGCTCTATCATACTTGCTATAACCTAAATGTTCTGACATCTCAGCATGCAGTGCTCGCTCTAAAATACCCTTGGTTAATTCCTTAATTAATCCATTCTGACTTAGTACTGTTTTTAAATCTACTCCACCTTCTATCAGCAAATCTATTGCTTCATTTATTTTTTTATTCTTCTCTATTTGCATTTCTGTTACCTATATTTTTAATTACTTCTAATATAGGCTCAACAAAAATTTACACAATCATTGCAAAAGACTCGGAATTTACCAACAACAGATCTTGCTTTAACGCTATCATTAGTTAGTCTATCCGCCAAAAACACTTCAAATCCTGATCATTTGTAATGGGATAGAGTTTTGACAACAAATTGCTAAGATTTTCAATAAAAATTAATAAGTTATGTTAATTTTTACTGATACATTTCTGTGTTGGTCTAATTTTGATATGGAGCTATTGTTAACGATTTTTTATCGTTCATCTAGTTTTTGCATGATGATATTTTTGATTTATGTGGAGTTAGACACGATTTGTAAATGATTTGCAATGCATCGTAAATTCAAACCAATAGCAGAGATTATTGGATTGATAATATCTCCTATCATACCTTTCAAGAAGTTTCTACCCATCCGACCATATTGCTTTAAGTGACCTATTATTGGTTCTATGGCACTGCGTCTCTTGATCATAGACTTGTCCTCTTGTAACAACTTCTTCCGCGTTTTTGGGGTATATACCTTACTCTTCTCCTTTACATTGCTACCACTATACCCAAGATCAACAAATGATTTCTTTATCTTGATTCCAGTGACACTCTCTACTGCTTCAAAGCTCTGATGCAATGTATGACCATCATAAGGATTATTATGAAACGATTTTGCGGATAAAACAAAATTTCTACGACCACTTACTACTACCGCTACTTTATTGCCAAACTCATATGGCTTGTTGCGTTTTCCCTTTCCTATACACTCTACTTCAGGGGCATGAAAACTATATAATACTTTGTTATCTTCTTTATATTGCTTTTTAGCTTCTCTTTTTAAAACAGATTGGTTATGTATTTGTTTTATTTTTTGCAATACTTCTTGATTTTTGAGAGACAAGTTTAATTGCTTATTTTTGATCTCACGCTCACATACTCTAATCAAACGACCCAGTAATATTTTTAAATGCTTCATTATTTTCCAACGCTTCTTGGCTTTACTATGTTCTTTATATTTCCATAGCTTTACTATATCGCGTTTATAGGTTCTAGCGTATGTTTCATTCAAATGTATACCCAAACTGTTGCAAAGCTTTACTATGCTAAGCCTAGCTTTATCCATTAAATAAACATCGTGTGGGTGTTTGATATTCTTAATTTGTACAGTCGTATCAGCGATGATTAATTCCAAATCTTTTTTTTTAATTGTGTTAGTTTTTATCCCAACCCTGATCAACTCCGATAATATCTCATTATATCCAGCTTCACCTAATACACTACGAAACCGTCGTATACTAGTTTCCGAGATAGCTATGTCTTTTTCTATATATTCCCACCCGCAGAAATACTGCCAATACATATTCTCTTTTAGCTCTTCCTCTGATAATGAATCTGAAAAATTATACATTGCTTGTAGCATCGTTATGCCAAGCATCACTCTATGACATTTTCTATTTCTACCAAATTTCTTAATACAAACATTTTTTGATAACCACTCTTCGAGCCTAGACCAATTTATTAATTCTCTTAATTTATATAGCTTATTATTTGGGTTTAATTCTTCTTTTAATTTATAACCAAACAGTTTCCCTTGTTCTTGCGATTTGATAATGTTGTCTATTGGCATTGACTGAAATCCATAAGGTTTATGACCATATTTTATCATTTTCTTACGGATTGTTGTATTACTTCTTGTCTTAAAACCATATTATCTATAAGGCTTGTAGAGTTTTGGCGGACGGACTAGTTACTAGTGATAGTATTAATTCTAAAACCACATCTTGATTATAGGGAAAAATTTTTTATTTCTTGCAACATTTCGTGTATAATCATACACACTGAAGTTTTGACAAAAAATTTTTATTAAAAAAAGTGGCGAGTGTATCAATCTATAATTTGTATTATATATCAAATAATTTACTTTAAATTGTAGAAATATCGCTTTTAAGCTGATAAAAGCACTAAATATTTAACTTTAAATATAAATTTTCACTTTAGTCAGAAAAATTAGAATTTTTGTCAAAACTTCAGTACACACTAAAACCCCTTTTGTATTTGAGCGTATTTATATCATATAGCTAACACGGAAATGTTTCTACCACAGATTAGGAAAAACTTAGGCATTGATCAATAATTTTACGTAAACAGTTTTTAAAGTTAGTCCAGCAATGTTTAATAGGATTTAGATCTGGTGAATATGTGAGTAAATACACAAACTATGGTAAAAACCTTTCCGCGTTAGCTATAACTTATAAGTTTGGCTATCTTTTTGTCAAAACTTCAGTTAATATAAATAGGCTTATGAGTTTCATTTATTTCATCAATAAGACTAATGAATTTGGCTTGTACTTGGCTACTAGTGTAAATAGTCACAATTTTATACCTAAAATTAGTTGTACGCTCTTGTACCACACTATTTATGTAATAGCAATAATAGATAATTTTAAAAGGATTTTTGTATAGATATTCTGTTAATCGTCATTGCGAGAAGAAACTGCAAGTTTCAACGAAGCAATCTCAGAAGTCTTGATATTACTTCATGAGATTGCCACGTCGAGACTTTGTCTCTCCTCGCAATGATGACACATAAGCTAATTCTGCAAGATTTTCATCATTAGGTTAATCTCTTCGCGTAATTCTAAATCGCTTTCTAATAGCTCTTCCACTTTCTTGATGGCGTGCATGACTGTTGTATGATCTTTTTTACCGAATTTTTTACCTATATCGACTAGACTTTTAGGGGTGAGGATTTTACTTAAATACATAGCTATCTGACGCGGTCTTGCAATGGTACGCATTCTACGAGGTGAGGACATATCAGATAATTTAATATTGTAACGATTAGCTACTTTTTTCTGAATATCTTCAACTGTAATTATCCTTTCATTAGAACGCAGCAAATCTCTTAAAATATTTTGTGTATTTTCGAGTGTTATTTCTTTTGCAGTAAAGTTAGAGTGGGCAATAACCTTATTCAACGCTCCCTCAAGCTCTCTTACATTCGAAACAATCTTAGAAGCTAAAAAATCAATTACATCTTTTGGAACTTTAACGTTCATCTGCTCAATTTTAGACTCTAAAATACCAAGACGTAACTCATAAGTAGTGCTATGAACGTCTGCCACTAAACCCCACCCTAAACGGGATTTAATCCGGTCTTCAATATCATCTAAATCGGAAGGCGACCTATCGCAAGAAATAACCATCTGACGGTTATTATCAATCAGCGTATTGAACGTATGGAAGAACTCTTCCTGCGTACTATCTTTACCACAAATAAACTGAATATCATCAATCATTAATACATCGACTGAGCGAAATTTCTCTTTAAAAGACATTACTTCTTTGTTACGCAAAGCTTTAACAAATTGGTACATAAATTTCTCTGCCGACATATATATAACCTTACGGCTTGGATTATTCTGTTTTATGTACCAACCAATTGCATGCATTAAATGCGTTTTACCAAGCCCTACCCCGCCATATAGAAAAAGAGGGTTAGATTCGGAAACTGCACTTGAGGACTCAGCTACTGCTCTTGCAGCAGCATAAGCAAGCTCATTTGGAGCACCAACAACAAAATTATCGAAAGTAAAACGTATATCAAGCGTTGAGAAAATATTTTCTGAATTAAGCTCACTACTACCAATATCGGCAAAAGTTTTAGTAGGCAACTCAAGAGTTGCTTGATTAGATACCGGCAATTCTTTAGTAATTATCTCTACTGTTTTAATAGCATTATTATAATGCTGAAATAATTGCAATATAATGACAGAATATTTAGATTTTATCCAATCTCTAATAAAATTAGTAGGGGCACAAAGAATAACAGTATTTAATGAAGATTCTATAAAATTGACCTTACTAAACCAGCTATTATATAAAGCCTCACCGTAATAGTTATAAAGGTCTTGGGTTACGTTACTCCAGACATTTATACTATTATCATTTTGATTTGTTAAAATTATTTGATTAGTATTCACTTAAAACTGCCACGGTAAGTTATTTTGTTTCCAGCCTTTATTTTGAAGATTTCCTTCGAAACCATCAATAATATTATAACAATTTTTATAGCCTACATTAGCCATAAAATTTGCTGCCATTAATGATCTATGCCCTGATCTGCATAAAAAAAATATAATGTTAGACATTTTATCATCAATAATAGATAAAAATCTATCTTCAAAATCTTTATTCAGTTCCATAAAAGGCGATAGCTGCCAGCTTAAAAAGATTACATTATTTTTATTACTTAAACTCGGAACACCCACATTTTTCCATTCTTCTTCTGTTCTAACATCAACAAGAAAAGTATTATTATTTGAAACCAGCATATTATAAGCTTCTTTAGAACAGATATTTTGAACTAACATATTTTGCCTATTACTTATATTGCTGTTATATATAATAAAATGTTTAAACTATTGGATTTTATTCATGCGAAGATGAATTTATTAAGATAGTATAGCTTTCGCAAAACCTTAAATATTTTTTAAATATTCTTGGTCTCTGATAGTTTTAATAATATTATCATAAAAAAATTTTGCAAGATTTTATAACATGAATAAATTAAATAAAAACTCTTTACAAAAGAAACTTTTTTATCGTAGTAAAAATCGTGGCTGCAAAGAAATGGATTATATATTAGGCAATTTTGCTAGTCTTTATCTACCTTTCATGGCGGAAGAAAAACTTTTAAGCTATGCTTTAATACTTGATCAAAATGACAATGACCTTTATAATTGGATTACTAATAAATCTTCCGTTCCTTCTAATTTAGATGCCGAAATAATTGAGCAATTACGCAAAATAATAAAAATATAATTTCCCATCATACATGTTACAACAAAAATTTCCACAAGCTGCTAAATCTTTCTTCACAATTGATAGCTTTATAAAGAATTCTAAGCAAGATTTTGTCTTAGTTACAAGCAATGAAGAAGAGGCGTTGCAATTATACAAGCAGGCTTTATTTTTTTTACCGAGCGAAAATATATATTATTTTCCGAGCTATGATACAATTCCTTATGACCATACGTCACCAAATTGTAATATTTTATCTAAGCGAGCCGAAACATTAAGTAAACTTACGACCAATCAAGGAAATAAATTAGTTATTACTCACGTAACGAACTTATTGAACAAATTACCGCCTAAGGATTTCTTTGCTAAATATTATCTAAAACTATTTCCTAAATTGAAGCTGAGTGCAAATGAGCTAAGTAAGTTTTTGGTAGAAAATAGCTTTACGAGGAATGCAAGCACTGTTGATGTTGGAGAATTTGCAGTAAGAGGCGAGATTGTTGACTTAATATTACTTGAATCTAAAGGCTATAGAATTAATTTTAGCTGGGATTATGTCGAGTCTATCAAACAATTTGATATTGATACGCAAATCTCAACCAGATCTTGTAATGAATTAATTATCAGTCCGGCAAATGAGATAGTTTTAAATCCTGAAACAATCAGTAATTTTAAAGATAATTACTTGCGTAATTTTGGAGTTAACCATACCGATAATCCTCTATATGAAGCAATAACCGGCGGAAGGAAATTCTCAGGATATGAGCAGTTACTACCTTTATTTTATGATGACTATTCCGGTTTAACAGATTACCTTAATAATCCGGTCATTATCTTTGATAATCTAACAAAGCAAGCTATTTTAGAATTTGAGCATAGCTATAACGATTTTTACAAAGCAAGGCTGGATGCCAATAAGCTTAAATTTAACAGCTTTTATCCTACTCTTTCACCTTCTGCACTATATTTTACTTCTATTGAAGCTATAGAATTACTTGAGCAGGAAAATAATATCCTAATTAGCTATGAAAATTCTGAGCAGGCTAGCATAGTTGAAAATATAGCAGCTGCCAGCTTTGTAGAAAAGAAAACTGTTTTTGATAAATTGTTTGAAGTTATAAAAGCTAATTCTCGTAAGAAAATTATTATAGGCTCAAGCGTTTTAAGTAGCTTTGAAAGAGTTAAAAGTATAATCGAAAACTATGAATGTAGTTATAATGAAATAGAATATTTAGAAGAGGCTAAAACAAATACTATCAATATTGCTATATTACCTTTAAATCAAAGCTTTTCTACTCCTGAATATTTATTTATTTCAGCTAGCGAACTGTTAGAAGAAAAAGTTATCCCTACAAATACTAACAAGAAACTTAAGAATATTTTACTTGAGCTTGATCATTTAGCCGAGGGAGAGCTGATAGTCCATAAGGATCATGGTATAGGGCAGTTTTTAAAGCTTGAAGCTTTAGAAATTAAAGGCAAACTTCATGATTTCTTAAAGATTCTATATGCTGGTAATGATAAGCTATATATACCAGTTGAAAATATTGAGGTAATAAAGAAATATGGCAGTGATGTTGCTCAGCTTGATAAGCTCGGGAGCGTCTCATGGCAAAAAAATAAAGCTAAGCTTAAAAACCGTATTAAGGAAATTGCCTTGCATTTAATGCAAATAGCTGCCAAAAGAAAGCTTAATACCACTGCTGCTATTGAATTCGACCTTGAAGAATATGATAAATTTTGTGCTAAATTTCCTTTTACCGAGACTGAAGATCAATTAAACGCAATAAATGAGATTAGGGAAGATTTAAGCACTGGCATGTTAATGGATAGGCTAATATGTGGGGATGTCGGCTTTGGTAAGACTGAAGTAGCAATGCGTGCTGCCTTTATGGTTGCTAAATCCTTAAACGAGAATTTACCGCAAGTGGCGATTGTCGTACCAACTACTATCCTGTGCAGTCAACATTTTGCAAGATTTACGGAAAGATTTAAAGATTTTGGCTTAAATATCAAGCAATTATCTAGTGTTGTTAGCTCCAAAGAAGCAAAGATTGTAAGATCGGAACTTGAAAGCGGTAAGATAAATATAATAATAGGTACGCATTCTTTACTACTGAAGTTTTGACCAAATCCTTTCCATAAGGAGAAATGTATTCCAATTTTTTTATACTTTTTTAGTAATAACAAAATTTATTTATTCTATTTGGGTACATAATGTGTCAAAAACTGTAGCAATTTTGTCTAATATTGCTGGTTTATACTTACTAATATTATTTGGTAATTCTAGCTTTTTATTAAATGAGGTTTTGGTAATTTGGTTACTTCCATCAAAACTTGATTTTATTGTAATTTCCAACTTACCGTGTTTATTACTTTTGCGTATTACTGGTGCAAATGGTTTGACCTGATGATTATTTCTAATATTTCTATGATCTGGTATCCCTCTGGATATAGACTTTTCTAATATTTCTTCAAGGGCAATTTGTGGCATAGATCTATAAACTTCACTTGGAGACAACATATTGCTATTGATTTTTTTATCCCATGCCCTTACTTTTCTTGCCTTAACTGAAGATTGTGCATGATACAATATGTTGTACGCTAGCATTACGAATAACATATAATCCTCATCTTTATTTGGATCATTCGTTTGAAATTTATCCATCAATAATTTTGACTTACCAAATTTAAAAAAATGCTCAATATCAAACCTTTGTCTATAGTATTCATATACTTCTTTACCACTGATTTTATCTTTTTGTTGGCCAGAAACACATAACCATAAATCTCTGTTATATTTCCTATTTCCTGATGCATCTAACACCTTAACCTGAATAAAATTCAGCGGTTTATCAGACATGATATGCTGTTTCTTGCCCTTGATTAGATAATTCTTAAATAGTGAAATACTAATTGATATGTCACCATTTTTTGTAGCCTTTACTACAGTTTCTTCTGTATCTGGAATCAGTAAATTATCAGAACTACTACAAGAAATCTTAGCTCCATAAGATCTTTTACGACCTCTTGTTTTTTGCTCCTCTATATATATTTTGTAAATACTGCGATTAATTCTTTGGCGGGTTATTGTTACCGTATTTGCTTCATTGTGCAGCGGGTGAATGAAAGATAGAGCGCTATAACCTGCATCACCTACTGTTATATTTAGAGCCTTTTGTGGTATTTGCTTAACAATTTTCATTATTTGTTTGCTACCTTTGCTATACTTATTCTCATCTGATTTTACTCTATTTATAGATATTGGTACAGACCATTTAGGCTGAGCACCGATGCAAACTACACTATATTCATAACCCGCAACTGGTCGGTTATTAGCATTCTGTCTAATACAGGAGTTTCGCACTTAGCAAATAATATGCTAATCTAGAGAAAAATAGTTTTAGATAAAAATGACAAGATCAAAATGTAGCAAAGATTTATATAAATCATTCTTACAAGCAAGTAGTGTAAGATATACTAGCAAAGCATTATCTGAAGTAAGTCCATTAGATCTATCGCACGATAGTGCAAGTCGATGGTTAAAGAGTAAGGATTTTCGCCCTAGCGAAATCTATAGCAAAGTGTCAAAATATATTGATCTGGAAGATCCTTGTTTATTAGTGGGAGATGACACCTTATTGTCAAAGCAATACAGTAAGAGGATCGAGCTTGTAAATTATCAATATTCTGGGGCTGTACATGATGTTATACCTGGTATAGGAATGGTAAACTTACTGCATTACAATACTCAAATTGATCAATCTACTCCTGTAGATTATAGAATATATGATAAAGAAACTGATGGTAAAACAAAGAACGAGCATTTTTGTGATATGCTTACTTTAGCTAAAGAAAGAGGTATCAAGCCTGATGCTATAGTTATGGATGCTTGGTATAGTGGTTTGGATAATTTAAAACATATACGTAATTTAGGTTGGATATGGGTTACCAACCTAAGAAAAAATAGAAAAGTTAATCGTAATGTTAGCTTGGAAACTTTAGAGATTCCCGATGAAGGGCTAAAAATTCACCTACGTGGATACGGTTGGGTTACGGTATTTAAGTTTGTGGCAAAAAATGGTCGCATTGATTACATAACAACTAATTTAGAGAATCCTACACGTGAGCAAATAGAGAAAATTGTTAAGGCGCGTTGGTCTATAGAAGTTTATCATCGAGAATTGAAACAAACTTGTGGTATTGAATGCTGTCAGGCACGCACGGGTCGAGCTCAAAGAAATCATATTTGCCTTGCTGTATTGGCCTGGCTTGATATGAACAAAAGGAGGATAAATGAAAACATTACTTTATATCAACAAACTTGGGAAGTTATAAAAACATCAATTCAGAACAACATTAAATGGCTTCTAACTAATACACAATTTTGCTAAGTGCGAAACTCCTGTAATATATGTACGATCAATTGCTTTCTTGGAATCTTTCTTGCTACTCACTGTAGTATCTATTTGCAGTAAGTTTTTACCCTCATTAATCAGTTTACTTATTAAGTATTTTTCTATATCTTCTCGAGTCTTAAAACGTTGCTCATCTCTTATATTTAATGATTCATCACGAGCACAGTAAAAATTCTCTATAGCTCTGTATACACTTGACCAACTACGCTGAAAATATTTATTAGTTGTTAATTCAACAACAGATCTTGCTTTAACGCTATCATTAGTTACTAGTGATAGTATTAATTCTAAAACCACATCTTGATTATAGGGGAAAATTTTTTATTTCTTGCAACATTTCTTGCATAATCATACACACTAAAAACCATTTTGTATTTGAGCGTATTTATATCATACTTTATAAGTTTGGTTATCTTTTTGTCAAAACTTCAGTTACTACATAAAGTTACTAAATTTTGTAACCTTAAACTATTAATTATAGATGAAGAACAGCATTTCGGCGTTGGTCAAAAGGAATTCCTTAAATCGCTAAAATCTTCTACCCATGTGCTTGCAATGTCTGCGACTCCAATACCTCGCACCTTACAAATGTCGATGACCGGCTTAAAAGAGCTAAGCATTATCGCAACACCTCCGCTAAATAGGCTGGAAGTCCGCACCTCTGTTATGCCGTTTGATCCTGTTATTATCAGGGATGCATTACTGCGTGAGCATTTTAGGGGCGGTAAAAGCTTTTTTGTCGTTCCAAGAATTAACGATATAGAGGATATCGAAAAGCAGTTAAAGCAAATCGTCCCTGAATTAAGCTATAAAGTCGCACATGGTAAAATGTCGCCGAATAAAATTGACGAGATTATGAGTGAATTTTATGCCGGCAAATTCGATATATTAATCTCCACAACTATAATAGAGTCAGGAATTGATATACAAGACGCTAATACTATGATTATCCATAAAGCCGATATGCTGGGCTTGAGTCAGCTATATCAATTACGTGGAAGAATCGGGCGAGGTAAGATGCGAGGTTATGCCTACCTAACCTTGCCAAGTCATAAGAAAATGACGCCACATAGCTTAAGACGTTTAGAGATAATCCAGAATAGCTGTGCCCTTGGTTCAGGCTTTACTATCGCAAGCCATGATATGGATTTAAGGGGCTTCGGTAATTTAATAGGTGAAGAGCAATCAGGGCAAATTAGAGAAGTCGGAACAGAGCTTTATCAAGAAATGCTGGAAGAACAGATAGCTATTTTTAAAGATGAGCCGATAAGCGGCGAGCAGCCTTTCATCCCGACTATTAATTTAGGTTTATCGGTCTTTATTCCTGATAATTATGTATCGGATTCAGTTCTAAAGCTTGGTTTATATAGAAGAATAGGTAATCTAAACGATGATCTGGAAGTAGAAAAATTTAAAGACGAAATGATAGATAGATTTGGTAGCTTGCCAACTGAATTTAATAATTTACTTGATATTGTTAAAATAAAATTATTATGCTTTAAGTTGAACATTGAAAATCTAGATTCAGGCGATAACGGTTTTGTAATTAAATTTTATAAAAACGCTGATATGGCTGATAAGATTCTAAAATTTGTCAGTACCTATACTGCTAACGCAAAAATTAAACCTGATAACAAATTAGTATTTATCAAGAAGTTAGTAGGTAAGAATATAATTGCTGAGGCGAATCAGTTGTTGTGGAATTTAGATTCTGTATGTCATCCCGTGGCTTGACCACGGGATCTTGTGCCATAGAATGTGTCCTGAGATGCCGCGGTCAAGCCGCGGTATGACAGACTTTTTTCTGGATTCCTGCCTACGCGGGAATGACATAAAACTTAAAAAAATATATATAATATGACACCTAACCTAAAACAATTATTTGAAAAACATAACGTAAAAGGTTTATCGAATAATTCTAAAACTATTAAGGCAAATGACGCCTTTTTTGCCATTAAAGGTGGGAATGATTTTATTGCAGATGCTTTAGATAAAGGGGCAGCATTAGTTATTACTGATGATAAAAAAAACACTACAAATAAAGTAATCTTTGTGGAAGACATCAAAGAAACTTTATATGAAGCTATAGAACTCTTCTATCCCAAAAAAACTAAAACTATGATAGCAGTAACCGGTACTAATGGCAAAAGCTCAGTAGTATCATATATAGCTCAAACATATTCGTTACTTGGACAAAAAGCAGCATCAATAGGCACAATGGGCGTAGAAGTTTTTGGCATCGATAATTTTAATGAGTCTATAGGCGGATTAACTACAGTTGACTACTTAAGCTTTAGAAAAATTGCTCATAAACTCGCTGAACATAGGATAGATTATTTAGCATTTGAAGCTTCAAGCCATGGCTTAGATCAACAAAGACTTGGCGATTTAAAAGTAAATGTTGCATGTTTCACTAGCTTTAGCCAAGACCACCTTGACTATCATCATACAAAAGAAAATTATTTGCTTGCTAAATTAAAGTTATTTACCGATCATTTATCAGAAGACGGTATTGCGATATTAAATTCTGATATAGAAGAAATAAAGTTTATTAAAGATTATTTGGATAAGCATAAGATAAAATATTTATGCGTTGGAGCAAACGATTATTGTAAAATAACTAAAACTAACAGTTCTTTAAAAGGACAAAATATTAATTTTATCTTTGATAATAAAAATTATGATTTTGATACCCCAATAATAGGCAGCTTTCAGGCTAGTAATTTATTAATAGCTGGACTTAGTGTTTATTATACCAGTTTTGATTTTAGTAAAGTTATAAGTGCTTTGACTAAAGTTAAAGCCGTAAAAGGACGAATGGAGCGAATAGAAAATGCTAATATATTCATTGATTATGCTCACACTCCTGATGCTCTTGAAAAAGCTGTGACTGAGCTAAAAAATATTAAAGCTAAGGGTGGTAAATTAAGCGTAATTTTTGGCTGTGGCGGTAATCGTGATACTACAAAAAGAAAGCTTATGGGCAAAATAGCAGCCTCAATAGCAGATAATGTTATTGTAACCGATGACAACCCACGCCATGAAAACCCAAAAGCTATCAGACAAGAAATTACTAGTGGGATAGAAACAAAAAACTACATAGAAATAGCTGACAGAAAAGAAGCTATTAAATATGGGATAAGTAATTTAAAGGAAGATGATATTTTACTAATCGCCGGCAAAGGTCATGAAAATTATCAAATTATAGGTGATGAGAAGATAGAGTTTGATGACGCCGAGGTGGCATCTATGTCATTCCCGCGTAGGCGGGAATCCAGTAAAAAGTCTGTCATACCGCGGTTTGACTGCGGTATCTCAGAACACAATCTGTGATACAAGATCCCGTGATCAAGTCACGGGATGACAGCTAAAAATCTGGATGCCCGCCTACGCGGGAATGACATAGTAATACAATTAAAACGCACAACAACAAAAACACATGATTTGGAATTCTAAAACTTTAAGTGATGCCTTAAGGGTATCAGTACCGCACTCTATTATCGCTAACGAAATACAATTTAACTCTAAAGATGTTAAAAAAGGTGATTTATTTATAGCACTTCAAGGCAATAAAGATGGTCACGATTATATTCAAGATGCCATTAATCAAGGAGCATCAGCAGTAATAGTTAGTAAGCAAGTAGATATATCTGACCCAAGTAAGATTATCCTAGTAGACAATTGCCTAAAAGCCCTAGAGCAGCTGACTTTGTATAAAAGAAAAAATTCAAACGCCAAATTTATTGCTATAACCGGTAGTGTTGGTAAGACTTCAACTAAAGAAGCATTAAAGACTTTATTAGAACACAACGCACTAACTTTGGCTAGTCGAGGTAATTTCAATAATCATTTAGGGTTACTTATTAATCTTGCTTCGATGCCGGATGATACAGAATTTGCTATTTTTGAACTCGGTATGAACCATAAAGGTGAGATACGGGAGCTTGTTCAAATATTAAAACCAAATATTGCTATGATCACTAATATTTCAGAAGCACATTTGGAGTTTTTTAACTCACTTGAAGATATCGCTGAAGCTAAATGCGAAATTTTTGAGAGCTTTGACAAAGATGGAATTGCCGTTATTAATTCAGATACTAATTGTTATGATAAAATCTTATCTATATTAAAAAAATTATCTATAGAAAATATACACAATTTTGGTAAATCATCTTCAGCTGAATTAATTTTATATGAGGTTTCTGGTGAGCAAGTTCATTTAAAATATAAGATATATGATGCGATTATAGAGACTACTATACCATTTATACCTAAGCACTTTGCCGAAAATTATACTGGTATATTATTAATCATCTTGTTGCTTAATCAAGATTTAAATAAAGCTGCTGGTTATTTGAAAAATATTCCTATGACAAAAGGCAGAGGCGAAATTATTAACATAGGAAATAGCCGCATTATTTGTGATTATTATAACGCAAGCCCTGCGTCAATGAAAGCTGCCTTAGAATATTTAAAGCAAATGCCTGCCACAAATAAAACCGCTATAATAGGCGAGATGCTGGAGCTTGGGCAGAATTCAGAAAGGCTACATAAAGAACTAACGCCTTATATATTAGGTTCAGGCTGTTCTAAGGTTTTCTTAGTAGGTGCAAATACTAAATATATTTATGATTCATTACCTAAAAAAATAACTAAAGCATATTTTAAAAATATTGATGAATTAATTGCATCTACAAATGATTTATTCAAAAATGATGAGCTTATTTTGATAAAAGGTTCTAGAGGAATAAAACTTGACAAGATTATTGATTATTACACTAAAGTAAATTAAACTAACTTATACTTTTAAATTTAAACTAAAATATGTTATACAACCTCTTACTACCTTACATTCATAATTCACATATAGCTAATTTATTTCATTATATTACTTTTCGTAGTGGACTTGCCGTTCTAGTTACTCTTAGTCTTAGTTTTCTTATCGGTCCAAGGCTAATAAAGTTTTTACAAGCTCTTCAAAAATATGGTCAACCGATACGTTTAGATGGCCCTGAATCACATCAAGCAAAAGCAGGCACTCCTACTATGGGTGGTATTATGATTATATTATTCAGCTGTTTTTCTACCTTATTGCTTGCTGATTTAACTAATAAATATATCTGGATTACATTATTTGGTTTTATTAGCTTCGGTATTATCGGTTTTCTTGATGATTATGCAAAAGTAACTAAAAATAACCATTATGGCGTAAAGGGAAAAAGTAAACTCTTACTTCAAGGTATCATTAGCTTAATAGTATGTATTTTACTAGAATATACAATTGATAGCCCTAGTCACATGCTTAACGTACCATTTTTTAAAAGTTTAAGTATGGACCTTGGTTATTTATATATATTCTTTGCCATATTCGTTATAGTCGGTGCTTCTAATGCTGTTAACCTTACTGATGGACTTGATGGCCTCGCAACAGTCCCTATTGCCTTAACTGCCGGTTCTTTTGCTTTAATAAGCTACCTAGTCGGAAATTTAATTTACTCAAATTATCTACAACTAACTTACCTACCAAATACCGGAGAATTAACGATTTTTTGTGCAAGTATAGTAGGTAGCTGTCTTGGATTTTTATGGTTTAACGCACAACCGGCTGAAGTGTTTATGGGAGATACTGGCAGCTTAAGCCTTGGCGGTGTACTTGGCATTATCAGCGTTATTACTAAGCATGAAATAGTTTTAGGCATTGTTGGCGGATTATTTGTTATTGAAACAATATCGGTGATTATGCAGGTATATTACTTTAAAGCTACTAAAGGAAAGCGAATATTTAAAATGGCACCATTGCATCATCACTTTGAAAAAAGTGGCTGGGCAGAATCAAAAGTCGTAATAAGATTCTGGATTATCTCTCTCATATTTGTCCTTATTGGATTATCATCTCTTAAATTACGTTAATATTTGTGCCGCTAATGTATTAAAAAATATTAATCTCTCAGGGTTTAATTCCCCGAAGCTCTGCTTCGTGATATCATAAGAAACAACTAAAACTTTTTTAGATACCTCGTAGCTCTGCTGCGAGGAGCATCATTGCAAAAGATCAAAAAATATAATCAGATAATTTCTGCTGCAAAAGCAGGTATGAGTGTAAAAACGGCACGTAAGTATTTACGTATTAATAAGTATCCAAGCGAATTACGCACAATACGTAAATATAGGACACGTAAGGATCCATTTGTGAAGCACTGGGATGAAATAGAATCAATGCTAGAATCAGCACCGGAGTTGCAAGCAACTACCATATTAGCATATTTGACAGAAAAGTATCATGGGAATTATAATGGGAAGCAATTACGCTGTTTGCAGAAAAGGTTGAAACAATGGAGAGCTGCACATGGTAAGGATAAGACAGTAATCTTTTTACAAAATATTCTTCCTGGCAAACAGAGTCAGTCTGATTGGACCAATATGAATCAATGGCTCTGTCTCATCAGGCTCTGTCTCATCAATTGTGTAAATTTCGTGAACCATTAAATTCTACCATCAAATTTGATCATAAAATGAGCCATAGCTTCATTCCAATTGGGGATACTGAAGTTTTGACAAAAATTCTAATTTTTCTGACTAAAGTGAAAATTTATATTTAAAGTTAAATATTTAGTGCTTTTATCAGCTTAAAAGCGATATTTCTACAATTTAAAGTAAATTATTTGATATATAATACAAATTATAGATTGATACACTCGCCACTTTTTTTAATAAAAATTTTTTGTCAAAACTTCAGGGGGATAGGCATAGACCATTTTTTGGTAATATAATCAATTGTCAGATATAAAACCTTAAATACTGCGTCATCATTTGGAAAGATGCGTTTATTCTTAGTAACTTTTCTCAATTGGCTATTCAGCGATTCTATCGCATTTGTAGTGTAAATAATCTTACGAATCTCCTTTGGATATTGCAAGAAAATTATCAAATTATCCCAATTATTATACCAAGATTTAGCTATATGCGGATATTGCTTACTCCATTTTTGATCAAATGACTCAAGAGCTAATTCTGCTTCTTTTTCAGTAGCAGAAGTATAGATTAGTTTCAAATCCGCTGCTAATTGCTTTCTATCTTTATATGATACATATTTGAGGCTATTCCTGATCTGATGGACAATACAAATTTGATGTTCAGTTTTCGGATATACTGATGCAATAGCATCAGACATACCAGTTAGATTATCACTACAAGCAATTAAGATATCTTTTACTCCTCGATTCTTCATTTCAGTAAAATTACCAAGCCAAAATTTAGCTCCTTCATTCTCACTTATCCATAAGCCTAAAATATCCTTTCTGCCAGATAAATCTATTCCTAAAGCTACATATACTGATTTATTAATAATAAGTTTATCTTGTCTTACTTTCACTACTAAACAGTCAAAATATACTATAGGGTATACTGATTCAAGAGGTCTACTCTGCCAAATCTTGACCTCATCTATTACTTCATCTGTAATCCTGCTGATTAGGCTCTCACTGATCTCAGCTCCATATAATTCTTGCAATTGTGTTTTAATATCAGACACACTCATACCCTTCACATATAAGGATATTATCTTTTGGTCTAAGCCATCTATTCTTGTTTGTTTCTTTGAGACTATTATAGGTTCAAATTTACCTTGTCTGTCTCTTGGAACATTTAGCTCTATAGTACCATTCTCACTAATCAGATTCTTACTAAAACTACCATTCCTCGCATTCTCAGTTTCAGCTCTATCATACTTGCTATAACCTAAATGTTCTGACATCTCAGCATGCAGTGCTCGCTCTAAAATACCCTTGGTTAATTCCTTAATTAATCCATTCTGACTTAGTACTGTTTTTAAATCTACTCCACCTTCTATCAGCAAATCTATTGCTTCATTTATTTTTTTATTCTTCTCTATTTGCATTTCTGTTACCTATATTTTTAATTACTTCTAATATAGGCTCAACAAAAATTTACACAATCATTGCAAAAGACTCAAAATTCAGTTCTACAGACAAAGCTTAATAGCTTAATTTTTATGCAAGGCATTAAAGATCATTTTCGCAAGTGATTTACTAATGCCTTTTATTTTAGAAAGCTCATCTAGCGTCGCATCTGATACTGCTTTATATGAACCAAAATAATGCAGTAATGCTTTTTTACGAGTATCCCCTATTCCCTCTATTTCATCAAGGCTTGAGACTTTTATAGCACGTGACCTACTAAGTCTATGATTCTTTATTGCAAAATTATGAGCTTCATCACGCAAGATTTGTAAATATTTCATAAGCGGTAAATTCTTGTTTAAGGTAAATACTTCTCTACCTACCATATGAAACTGCTCAAGACCAGCATTTCTATCAGGACCTTTTGACATACAAACAAACGAAATATCCATTTGAAGCTTATTCATCACTTCTTTAACAATACCTAAATGCCCCTTTCCCCCATCAATAATCATCAAACTCGGTAATCTATGTGGCTCTTGTTTTAATCTCGTTAATCGTCTAGTTAAAACTTGACGAAGCATTTCATAGTCATCGCCTACAGCGTCATACCGTGGCTTGTCCACGGTATCCAAAAAACAACTAACACCATCATTGTTTGTTGATTTACTGGATCCCGTGATCGAGTCACGGGATGACAAGGAAAAAACCCGATATTCTTTTTTATCAAAGCCAGATTTTCCGGCAACTATCATAACCCCAACGGCAAACTTACCTTGAATATGGCTATTATCGTAAACCTCAATTCTCTCAGGAATTTCAGGAAGATTAAATAACTCTTTAACCTCAAACATAAGCTCTTGATTTTTAGCAAATTTCTTTAGATATTGCTCAAGCGAAAATAAGGCATTTTCCTCAGCATTTTGAACTAGTTTAAGCTTACCACCGCTAGCAGGAATTGTAATGCTAAGCTTAGCAAAATCATTAATATTCCTAATCGCTTCTATAATATTATCTTTATCATCAATTTCGTGATTAATAATAATTTCCTGAGGTACTTGTTGTTTTTGGTAAAATTGTAATAAAAAATGCCTTAACACTTCTTCTTTAGTACTATTTTCAGTAGCAGTAGGGAAATACGGAATATTACCACAAGCTTGACCTATTCTATATAAAAATACCTCTACGCAATAATGCCCATTTTTTTCTACAATAGCAATTATATCTGCGTCTTTAATGATATCCGTAATACCCGCTTTAAGCTGTACATAACTCAATGCCTTAATACGATCTCTGATGTCTGCCGCTTCTTCAAAACGCATCTGCTCGCTTAACTCTTCTATTTTCTTCGATAGATTTTCTTGGAGTTCTTTACTGCGTCCTTGCAAGAAATCTTTGACCTGCCCTACTAGTTCTGCATAATCCTTTTTATTAATCTTACCAACACATGGAGCATAACAACGCTTGATTTCATATTGCAGGCAAGGACGAGTACGTGAATTGAAGTAATTATCTGTGCAGGAACGTAGTTTAAAGATTTTTTGTAGTTCTGATAAAGTAGTGTTAACTTCGGTTGCTGAAGCAAACGGACCAAAAAACTTCCCATCATTTAAGGCTCTGCCTCGGTATTTTAGCAATTGCGGGAAATCATGATCTAAACGTAATTTGATAAAAGGAAAAGATTTATCATCTTTAAGAAGAATATTGAATTTCGGTTGAAATTTTTTGATTAGCTGAGCTTCTAAAAGCAGTGCTTCAACTTCAGAATTAGTAATGCTATACTCTAACGAGCAAGTATTTGCAACCATCCGAAGCGTTTTAGTATCTAAATCTGTTTTAATGTAATTAGTAAGACGCTTTTTTAGGTTTTTAGCTTTACCGACATAAATGACTTGTTTATTAGCGTCAAACATCCGATAGACTCCTGAACGCTCAGGGATATCTATAAGCTTGGACTTAATTAACTCATTTCCGGTAAGTTCCATAGTCATATATTACATGTCATTCCCGCATAGGCTTTGTTGTGTAGATTCAAAAAACACTCTTGGTGTCATACCATGGCTTGATCACAGCATCCAGAAAATAATAAAAAATCGGCTCTGTCTCATCAATTGTGTAAATTTCGTGAACCATTAAATTCTACCATCAAATTTGATCATAAAATGAGCCATAGCTTCATTCCAATTGGGGATAGGCATAAACCATTTTTTGGTAATATAATCAATTGTCAGATATAAAACTTTAAATACTGCGTCATCATTTGGAAAGATGCGTTTATTCTTAGTAACTTTTCTCAATTGGCTATTCAGCGATTCTATCGCATTTGTAGTGTAAATAATCTTACGAATCTCCTTTGGATATTGCAAGAAAATTATCAAATTATCCCAATTATTATACCAAGATTTAGCTATATGCGGATATTGCTTACTCCATTTTTGATCAAATGACTCAAGAGCTAATTCTGCTTCTTTTTCAGTAGCAGAAGTATAGATTAGTTTCAAATCCGCTGCTAATTGCTTTCTATCTTTATATGATACATATTTGAGGCTATTCCTGATCTGATGGACAATACAAATTTGATGTTCAGTTTTCGGATATACTGATGCAATAGCATCAGACATACCAGTTAGATTATCACTACAAGCAATTAAGATATCTTTTACTCCTCGATTCTTCATTTCAGTAAAATTACCAAGCCAAAATTTAGCTCCTTCATTCTCACTTATCCATAAGCCTAAAATATCCTTTCTGCCAGATAAATCTATTCCTAAAGCTACATATACTGATTTATTAATAATAAGTTTATCTTGTCTTACTTTCACTACTAAACAGTCAAAATATACTATAGGGTATACTGATTCAAGAGGTCTACTCTGCCAAATCTTGACCTCATCTATTACTTCATCTGTAATCCTGCTGATTAGGCTCTCACTGATCTCAGCTCCATATAATTCTTGCAATTGTGTTTTAATATCAGACACACTCATACCCTTCGCATATAAGGATATTATCTTTTGGTCTAAGCCATCTATTCTTGTTTGTTTCTTTGAGACTATTATAGGTTCAAATTTACCTTGTCTGTCTCTTGGAACATTTATCTCTATAGTACCATTCTCACTAATCAGATTCTTACTAAAACTACCATTCCTCGCATTCTCAGTTTCAGCTCTATCATACTTGCTATAACCTAAATGTTCTGACATCTCAGCATGCAGTGCTCGCTCTAAAATACCCTTGGTTAATTCCTTAATTAATCCATTCTGACTTAGTACTGTTTTTAAATCTACTCCGCCTTCTATCAGCAAATCTATTGCTTCATTTATTTTTTTATTCTTCTCTATTTGCATTTCTGTTACCTATATTTTTAATTACTTCTAATATAGGCTCAACAAAAATTTACACAATCATTGCAAAAGACTCATTTCTTGATATAAATTCATTGCTAAAGCAATTTCATTATATCTTCCCTTCGCCTAAAGGCGAGGGATTTTTGATCCCCGAAGGGGGACATTAAGGAATTAACCAAGGGTATTTTAGAGCAAGCACTGCATGCTGAGATGTCAGAACATTTAGGTTATAGCAAGTATGATAGAGCTGAAACTGAGAATGCGAGGAATGGTAGTTTTAGTAAGAATCTGATTAGTGAGAATGGTACTATAGAGATAAATGTTCCAAGAGACAGACAAGGTAAATTTGAACCTATAATAGTCTCAAAGAAACAAACAAGAATAGATGGCTTAGACCAAAAGATAATATCCTTATATGCGAAGGGTATGAGTGTGTCTGATATTAAAACACAATTGCAAGAATTATATGGAGCTGAGATCAGTGAGAGCCTAATCAGCAGGATTACAGATGAAGTAATAGATGAGGTCAAGATTTGGCAGAGTAGACCTCTTGAATCAGTATACCCTATAGTATATTTTGACTGTTTAGTAGTGAAAGTAAGACAAGATAAACTTATTATTAATAAATCAGTATATGTAGCTTTAGGAATAGATTTATCTGGCAGAAAGGATATTTTAGGCTTATGGATAAGTGAGAATGAAGGAGCTAAATTTTGGCTTGGTAATTTTACTGAAATGAAGAATCGAGGAGTAAAAGATATCTTAATTGCTTGTAGTGATAATCTAACTGGTATGTCTGATGCTATTGCATCAGTATATCCGAAAACTGAACATCAAATTTGTATTGTCCATCAGATCAGGAATAGCCTCAAATATGTATCATATAAAGATAGAAAGCAATTAGCAGCGGATTTGAAACTAATCTATACTTCTGCTACTGAAAAAGAAGCAGAATTAGCTCTTGAGTCATTTGATCAAAAATGGAGTAAGCAATATCCGCATATAGCTAAATCTTGGTATAATAATTGGAGTCTTTTGCAATGATTGTGTAAATTTTTGTTGAGCCTATATTAGAAGTAATTAAAAATATAGGTAGTCCGTCCGCCAAAACTCTACAAGCCTTATAGATAATATGGTTTTAAGACAAGAAGTAATACAACAATCCGTAAGAAAATGATAAAATATGGTCATAAACCTTATGGATTTCAGTCAATGCCAATAGACAACATTATCAAATCGCAAGAACAAGGGAAACTGTTTGGTTATAAATTAAAAGAAGAATTAAACCCAAATAATAAGCTATATAAATTAAGAGAATTAATAAATTGGTCTAGGCTCGAAGAGTGGTTATCAAAAAATGTTTGTATTAAGAAATTTGGTAGAAATAGAAAATGTCATAGAGTGATGCTTGGCATAACGATGCTACAAGCAATGTATAATTTTTCAGATTCATTATCAGAGGAAGAGCTAAAAGAGAATATGTATTGGCAGTATTTCTGCGGGTGGGAATATATAGAAAAAGACATAGCTATCTCGGAAACTAGTATACGACGGTTTCGTAGTGTATTAGGTGAAGCTGGATATAATGAGATATTATCGGAGTTGATCAGGGTTGGGATAAAAACTAACACAATTAAAAAAAAAGATTTGGAATTAATCATCGCTGATACGACTGTACAAATTAAGAATATCAAACACCCACACGATGTTTATTTAATGGATAAAGCTAGGCTTAGCATAGTAAAGCTTTGCAACAGTTTGGGTATACATTTGAATGAAACATACGCTAGAACCTATAAACGCGATATAGTAAAGCTATGGAAATATAAAGAACATAGTAAAGCCAAGAAGCGTTGGAAAATAATGAAGCATTTAAAAATATTACTGGGTCGTTTGATTAGAGTATAGCTAACACGGAAATGTTTCTACCACAGATTAGGAAAAACTTAGGCATTGATCAATAATTTTACGTAAACAGTTTTTAAAGTTAGTCCAGCAATGTTTAATAGGATTTAGATCTGGTGAATATGTGAGTAAATACAAAAACTATGGTAAAAACCTTTCCGCGTTAGCTATATGTGAGCGTGAGATCAAAAATAAGCAATTAAACTTGTCTCTCAAAAATCAAGAAGTATTGCAAAAAATAAAACAAATACATAACCAATCTGTTTTAAAAAGAGAAGCTAAAAAGCAATATAAAGAAGATAACAAAGTATTATATAGTTTTCATGCCCCTGAAGTAGAGTGTATAGGAAAGGGAAAACGCAACAAGCCATATGAGTTTGGCAATAAAGTAGCGGTAGTAGTAAGTGGTCGTAGAAATTTTGTTTTATCCGCAAAATCGTTTCATAATAATCCTTATGATGGTCATACATTGCATCAGAGCTTTGAAGCAGTAGAGAGTGTCACTGGAATCAAGATAAAGAAATCATTTGTTGATCTTGGGTATAGTGGTAGCAATGTAAAGGAGAAGAGTAAGGTATATACCCCAAAAACGCGGAAGAAGTTGTTACAAGAGGACAAGTCTATGATCAAGAGACGCAGTGCCATAGAACCAATAATAGGTCACTTAAAGCAATATGGTCGGATGGGTAGAAACTTCTTGAAAGGTATGATAGGAGATATTATCAATCCAATAATCTCTGCTATTGGTTTGAATTTACGATGCATTGCAAATCATTTACAAATCGTGTCTAACTCCACATAAATCAAAAATATCATCATGCAAAAACTAGATGAACGATAAAAAATCGTTAACAATAGCTCCATATCAAAATTAGACCAACACAGAAATGTATCAGTAAAAATTAACATAACTTATTAATTTTTATTGAAAATCTTAGCAATTTGTTGTCAAAACTCTATCCCATTACAAATGATCAGGATTTGAAGTGTTTTTGGCGGATAGACTAGGTAACAGAAATGCAAATAGAGAAGAATAAAAAAATAAATGAAGCAATAGATTTGCTGATAGAAGGCGGAGTAGATTTAAAAACAGCAGGAGTTTCGCACTTAGCAAATAATATGCTAATCTAGAGAAAAATAGTTTTAGATAAAAATGACAAGATCAAAATGTAGCAAAGATTTATATAAATCATTCTTACAAGCAAGTAGTGTAAGATATACTAGCAAAGCATTATCTGAAGTAAGTCCATTAGATCTATCGCACGATAGTGCAAGTCGATGGTTAAAGAGTAAGGATTTTCGCCCTAGCGAAATCTATAGCAAAGTGTCAAAATATATTGATCTGGAAGATCCTTGTTTATTAGTGGGAGATGACACCTTATTGTCAAAGCAATACAGTAAGAGGATCGAGCTTGTAAATTATCAATATTCTGGGGCTGTACATGATGTTATACCTGGTATAGGAATGGTAAACTTACTGCATTACAATACTCAAATTGATCAATCTACTCCTGTAGATTATAGAATATATAGCTAACGCGAAAAGGTTTTTACCATAGTTTTTGTATTTACTCACATATTCACCAGATCTAAATCCTATTAAACATTGCTGGACTAACTTTAAAAACTGTTTACATAAAATTATTGATCAATGCCTAAGTTTTTCCTAATCTATGGTAGAAACATTTCCGTGTTAGCTATATGATAAAGAAACTGATGGTAAAACAAAGAACGAGCATTTTTGTGATATGCTTACTTTAGCTAAAGAAAGAGGTATCAAGCCTGATGCTATAGTTATGGATGCTTGGTATAGTGGTTTGGATAATTTAAAACATATACGTAATTTAGGTTGGATATGGGTTACCAACCTAAGAAAAAATAGAAAAGTTAATCGTAATGTTAGCTTGGAAACTTTAGAGATTCCCGATGAAGGGCTAAAAATTCACCTACGTGGATACGGTTGGGTTACGGTATTTAAGTTTGTGGCAAAAAATGGTCGCATTGATTACATAACAACTAATTTAGAGAATCCTACACGTGAGCAAATAGAGAAAATTGTTAAGGCGCGTTGGTCTATAGAAGTTTATCATCGAGAATTGAAACAAACTTGTGGTATTGAATGCTGTCAGGCACGCACGGGTCGAGCTCAAAGAAATCATATTTGCCTTGCTGTATTGGCCTGGCTTGATATGAACAAAAGGAGGATAAATGAAAACATTACTTTATATCAACAAACTTGGGAAGTTATAAAAACATCAATTCAGAACAACATTAAATGGCTTCTAACTAATACACAATTTTGCTAAGTGCGAAACTCCTGGATTTGATCTCATCTAAAATTTTTGGATGAACAGATAAAAGAAATAGAAAAGCTTATATCTAACCATATAAAGAAACATACAGACTTATCTGATAAAGTGTAGAAGTCAAGATTTGATCTTACAGACACTATAAATTTTGCACCTGATTGTCAGTTAAATTTTGACTGTCAGATACATATTCAAGATACAAGATTATATCTTACATTTAGTAAAATAAATTAATTATTAAATGGAGATAAAGAATGAACTTAAATCAAAAAATAATAAAACCAAAATTAGGTTTACTTGAATTAGCTAAGAGCCTTGGTAGTATATCATCAGCATGTAAAGCGATGGGATATAGTAGAGATAGTTATTACAGATTTAAAGAACTGTATGAAACTGGTGGCGAAGAAGCGTTGTATGAAATTAGTCGAAGAAAGCCAATAATAGCGAATAGAGTTGATCCTGCTGTAGAGAAAGCAGTACTAGATATGGCAATAGAATATCCAGCATATGGTCAGCTAAGAGTATCAAATGAGCTTAAAAAGACAGGTGTACTTGTATCACCTGGGGGAGTAAGATCAATTTGGTTACGTAATGATTTAAACAACATCAGTAAAAGACTTAAAGCATTAGAAGCAAAAATGGCTCAAGATGGTATTGTGCTTACTGAGGCACAATTACAAGTGCTAGAGAAGCGTCATAATGAAAAAGAAGCTCATGGAGAAATTGAGACACAGCATCCAGGGTATCTAGGATGCCAAGATACATATTATGTAGGCAACTTTAAGGGTATAGGTAAGGTTTATTCTCAGGTATTTATTGATAGCTACAGCAGAGTAGCTGATTGATGAACGAACATTAGAATTACCCATGACGAATATTAAAATTACCCATTTTTGAGTAAAAAATATTGTCTAAAGTGTTACATTATTATCCTCCGATTTTATAGTTAATTTTTTGCCTTTAGCTGTAGCGATTCTATAACTTTCAGTATTGAGTTCAAGAATTGAAGAATGGTGAACCAATCTGTCAATAACTGCTGACGTAGTCATTTCATCTTTAAAAATAGTATTCCATTTTGCAAAAACTAAATTGCTAGTAATTAATACACTACGCATTTCATAACGTTCAGCTAATAAGGTAAATAAAACATCAGTTTCTTCACGATTATATGGTACATATGATATATCATCAATTATCAATATTTCAAAATAATCGAATTTTTTAATAATTTGCTTAAGTTTTAAACTAAGCTTTGCTTCTAGTAATTGTTGAACCAAATTAGCTGCTGTTGTATATAATACACGTCTACCAGCAAGACACCACTCACGTGCTAAACCTATACTAAGATGACTTTTGCCAGTGCCAGGATTACCAAAAATAAGTATATTTTCATAGCGATCCATAAATTCTCCTTGTGCAAGATATTGGATCTTAGTTGGCGATAATCCTGGGATACGCTTAATATCAAAGTTGCTTAATAACTTATCTCGAGAGAGTTTTGCTTGCTTCAGCAATCTGGCAATACGTTGTTGTTGTCTATGTTCTAACTCACGTATGGCTAACTCCTGTAGATAATCTATATATGTTTTCTTTTCTTGCTCAAAGCTTTCTGCAACTGATTTATAGCACGATGCAAAAGTAGGTAGTCCGTCCGCCAAAACTCTACAAGCCTTATAGATAATATGGTTTTAAGACAAGAAGTAATACAACAATCCGTAAGAAAATGATAAAATATGGTCATAAACCTTATGGATTTCAGTCAATGCCAATAGACAACATTATCAAATCGCAAGAACAAGGGAAACTGTTTGGTTATAAATTAAAAGAAGAATTAAACCCAAATAATAAGCTATATAAATTAAGAGAATTAATAAATTGGTCTAGGCTCGAAGAGTGGTTATCAAAAAATGTTTGTATTAAGAAATTTGGTAGAAATAGAAAATGTCATAGAGTGATGCTTGGCATAACGATGCTACAAGCAATGTATAATTTTTCAGATTCATTATCAGAGGAAGAGCTAAAAGAGAATATGTATTGGCAGTATTTCTGCGGGTGGGAATATATAGAAAAAGACATAGCTATCTCGGAAACTAGTATACGACGGTTTCGTAGTGTATTAGGTGAAGCTGGATATAATGAGATATTATCGGAGTTGATCAGGGTTGGGATAAAAACTAACACAATTAAAAAAAAAGATTTGGAATTAATCATCGCTGATACGACTGTACAAATTAAGAATATCAAACACCCACACGATGTTTATTTAATGGATAAAGCTAGGCTTAGCATAGTAAAGCTTTGCAACAGTTTGGGTATACATTTGAATGAAACATACGCTAGAACCTATAAACGCGATATAGTAAAGCTATGGAAATATAAAGAACATAGTAAAGCCAAGAAGCGTTGGAAAATAATGAAGCATTTAAAAATATTACTGGGTCGTTTGATTAGAGTATGTGAGCGTGAGATCAAAAATAAGCAATTAAACTTGTCGCTCAAAAATCAAGAAGTATTGCAAAAAATAAAACAAATACATAACCAATCTGTTTTAAAAAGAGAAGCTAAAAAGCAATATAAAGAAGATAACAAAGTATTATATAGTTTTCATGCCCCTGAAGTAGAGTGTATAGGAAAGGGAAAACGCAACAAGCCATATGAGTTTGGCAATAAAGTAGCGGTAGTAGTAAGTGGTCGTAGAAATTTTGTTTTATCCGCAAAATCGTTTCATAATAATCCTTATGATGGTCATACATTGCATCAGAGCTTTGAAGCAGTAGAGAGTGTCACTGGAATCAAGATAAAGAAATCATTTGTTGATCTTGGGTATAGTGGTAGCAATGTAAAGGAGAAGAGTAAGGTATATACCCCAAAAACGCGGAAGAAGTTGTTACAAGAGGACAAGTCTATGATCAAGAGACGCAGTGCCATAGAACCAATAATAGGTCACTTAAAGCAATATGGTCGGATGGGTAGAAACTTCTTGAAAGGTATGATAGGAGATATTATCAATCCAATAATCTCTGCTATTGGTTTGAATTTACGATGCATTGCAAATCATTTACAAATCGTGTCTAACTCCACATAAATCAAAAATATCATCATGCAAAAACTAGATGAACGATAAAAAATCGTTAACAATAGCTCCATATCAAAATTAGACCAACACAGAAATGTATCAGTAAAAATTAACATAACTTATTAATTTTTATTGAAAATCTTAGCAATTTGTTGTCAACAGGAGTTTCGCACTTAGCAAAATTGTGTATTAGTTAGAAGCCATTTAATGTTGTTCTGAATTGATGTTTTTATAACTTCCCAAGTTTGTTGATATAAAGTAATGTTTTCATTTATCCTCCTTTTGTTCATATCAAGCCAGGCCAATACAGCAAGGCAAATATGATTTCTTTGAGCTCGACCCGTGCGTGCCTGACAGCATTCAATACCACAAGTTTGTTTCAATTCTCGATGATAAACTTCTATAGACCAACGCGCCTTAACAATTTTCTCTATTTGCTCACGTGTAGGATTCTCTAAATTAGTTGTTATGTAATCAATGCGACCATTTTTTGCCACAAACTTAAATACCGTAACCCAACCGTATCCACGTAGGTGAATTTTTAGCCCTTCATCGGGAATCTCTAAAGTTTCCAAGCTAACATTACGATTAACTTTTCTATTTTTTCTTAGGTTGGTAACCCATATCCAACCTAAATTACGTATATGTTTTAAATTATCCAAACCACTATACCAAGCATCCATAACTATAGCATCAGGCTTGATACCTCTTTCTTTAGCTAAAGTAAGCATATCACAAAAATGCTCGTTCTTTGTTTTACCATCAGTTTCTTTATCATATATTCTATAATCTACAGGAGTAGATTGATCAATTTGAGTATTGTAATGCAGTAAGTTTACCATTCCTATACCAGGTATAACATCATGTACAGCCCCAGAATATTGATAATTTACAAGCTCGATCCTCTTACTGTATTGCTTTGACAATAAGGTGTCATCTCCCACTAATAAACAAGGATCTTCCAGATCAATATATTTTGACACTTTGCTATAGATTTCGCTAGGGCGAAAATCCTTACTCTTTAACCATCGACTTGCACTATCGTGCGATAGATCTAATGGACTTACTTCAGATAATGCTTTGCTAGTATATCTTACACTACTTGCTTGTAAGAATGATTTATATAAATCTTTGCTACATTTTGATCTTGTCATTTTTATCTAAAACTATTTTTCTCTAGATTAGCATATTATTTGCTAAGTGCGAAACTCCTGGTCAAAACTCTATCCCATTACAAATGATCAGGATTTGAAGTGTTTTTGGCGGATAGACTAGGTAAGCAAAGGTTCTTGAGTAAATTATTTAGCGGTTGCGGAGTTATTATCTGTTTACTCATGCAACCTCCATTGTTTTAAAGCAATGTAATTGATCATATTCAGACAGTATTGGTTGATTAATTTTTACTGAACAAACAGTTTGAGTCTGGCTATTTAGTAAGAGTCTTTTGCAATGATTGTGTAAATTTTTGTTGAGCCTATATTAGAAGTAATTAAAAATATAGGTAACAGAAATGCAAATAGAGAAGAATAAAAAAATAAATGAAGCAATAGATTTGCTGATAGAAGGTGGAGTAGATTTAAAAACAGTACTAAGTCAGAATGGATTAATTAAGGAATTAACCAAGGGTATTTTAGAGCGAGCACTGCATGCTGAGATGTCAGAACATTTAGGTTATAGCAAGTATGATAGAGCTGAAACTGAGAATGCGAGGAATGGTAGTTTTAGTAAGAATCTGATTAGTGAGAATGGTACTATAGAGCTAAATGTTCCAAGAGACAGACAAGGTAAATTTGAACCTATAATAGTCTCAAAGAAACAAACAAGAATAGATGGCTTAGACCAAAAGATAATATCCTTATATGCGAAGGGTATGAGTGTGTCTGATATTAAAACACAATTGCAAGAATTATATGGAGCTGAGATCAGTGAGAGCCTAATCAGCAGGATTACAGATGAAGTAATAGATGAGGTCAAGATTTGGCAGAGTAGACCTCTTGAATCAGTATACCCTATAGTATATTTTGACTGTTTAGTAGTGAAAGTAAGACAAGATAAACTTATTATTAATAAATCAGTATATGTAGCTTTAGGAATAGATTTATCTGGCAGAAAGGATATTTTAGGCTTATGGATAAGTGAGAATGAAGGAGCTAAATTTTGGCTCGGTAATTTTACTGAAATGAAGAATCGAGGAGTAAAAGATATCTTAATTGCTTGTAGTGATAATCTAACTGGTATGTCTGATGCTATTGCATCAGTATATCCGAAAACTGAACATCAAATTTGTATTGTCCATCAGATCAGGAATAGCCTCAAATATGTATCATATAAAGATAGAAAGCAATTAGCAGCGGATTTGAAACTAATCTATACTTCTGCTACTGAAAAAGAAGCAGAATTAGCTCTTGAGTCATTTGATCAAAAATGGAGTAAGCAATATCCGCATATAGCTAAATCTTGGTATAATAATTGGGATAATTTGATAATTTTCTTGCAATATCCAAAGGAGATTCGTAAGATTATTTACACTACAAATGCGATAGAATCGCTGAATAGCCAATTGAGAAAAGTTACTAAGAATAAACGCATCTTTCCAAATGATGACGCAGTATTTAAGGTTTTATATCTGACAATTGATTATATTACCAAAAAATGGTCTATGCCTATCCCCAATTGGAATGAAGCTATGGCTCATTTTATGATCAAATTTGATGGTAGAATTTAATGGTTCACGAAATTTACACAATTGATGAGACAGAGCCTTTAGTAAATCTGTAATATGATCAATTATTGGCTCAATTTTCTTTTCTAATAGCACTTCTAATGCAGTAACTACATTCAATTCTCCATACATTTTTGCTAATTGTAATATTTTAAGATATATTTTATGCCCTTTATATGGATATATAGAGATAAGCTGGTCATATACCTGACGAAATATAGCACGTGGGAATAAAGCTTCATAATATTGATATTGAACAAATGCTCCAGGTTTACGTACTAAACTATCAATAACAGGAGTTTCGCACTTAGCAAAGTTGCGAATCAGTTAAAAGCCATCTGATATTGTTTTGAATTGATGTTTTTATAACTTCCCAAGTTTGTTGATATAAAGTAATGTTTTCATTTACAGGAGTTTCGCACTTAGCAAATAATATGCTAATCTAGAGAAAAATAGTTTTAGATAAAAATGACAAGATCAAAATGTAGCAAAGATTTATATAAATCATTCTTACAAGCAAGTAGTGTAAGATATACTAGCAAAGCATTATCTAAAGTAAGTCCATTAGATCTATCGCACGATAGTGCAAGTCGATGGTTAAAGAGTAAGGATTTTCGCCCTAGCGAAATCTATAGCAAAGTGTCAAAATATATTGATCTGGAAGATCCTTGTTTATTAGTGGGAGATGACACCTTATTGTCAAAGCAATACAGTAAGAGGATCGAGCTTGTAAATTATCAATATTCTGGGGCTGTACATGATGTTATACCTGGTATAGGAATGGTAAACTTACTGCATTACAATACTCAAATTGATCAATCTACTCCTGTAGATTATAGAATATATGATAAAGAAACTGATGGTAAAACAAAGAACGAGCATTTTTGTGATATGCTTACTTTAGCTAAAGAAAGAGGTATCAAGCCTGATGCTATAGTTATGGATGCTTGGTATAGTGGTTTGGATAATTTAAAACATATACGTAATTTAGGTTGGATATGGGTTACCAACCTAAGAAAAAATAGAAAAGTTAATCGTAATGTTAGCTTGGAAACTTTAGAGATTCCCGATGAAGGGCTAAAAATTCACCTACGTGGATACGGTTGGGTTACGGTATTTAAGTTTGTGGCAAAAAATGGTCGCATTGATTACATAACAACTAATTTAGAGAATCCTACACGTGAGCAAATAGAGAAAATTGTTAAGGCGCGTTGGTCTATAGAAGTTTATCATCGAGAATTGAAACAAACTTGTGGTATTGAATGCTGTCAGGCACGCACGGGTCGAGCTCAAAGAAATCATATTTGCCTTGCTGTATTGGCCTGGCTTGATATGAACAAAAGGAGGATAAATGAAAACATTACTTTATATCAACAAACTTGGGAAGTTATAAAAACATCAATTCAGAACAACATTAAATGGCTTCTAACTAATACACAATTTTGCTAAGTGCGAAACTCCTGATAAAATCTATGCGACCCCTATTGCGTAAAAAATTATTATATTCTGACCAATTCGTTATTTTATATTTAGAATACTTGCGTGATTTACTAAAAGGGGCTTTCTTCCGAGATCTCATATAATCTGGATTATTTTTTAATTCAGGACATCTTACCAGATTATCACCACTCTTGCTCTACAAATTTTATTTATGCAACAAAGCCATGCCGCATTACCTAAAAACTGTTTTTTCCAATTTTGAATTGTTTTAACACTTATTGCATATTTTGAAGCTAACTGACCAAGTGTCGACTCCTCTTTTATTAATTCTAATACTATCCCCGTTTTTTCTGAAGCACTGAAAATTTTTACTTTATTTTTCTTCATCTTTCCTCTTAAGTTTATTGCTATTTATTCTAACTTATTGCGGAAACACACTCCTTCATTTTTTTGTCCAATTTTTTCATGTATGGACCTCCTGTAGAATGCAAGAAAAAAATAACATCAATAATAAAAACAAACAAATGCAGTCATGTATCCGGCTTATAGCTGATAAATCAACCTAATTTATTCTACAGCCCTGATGGAATTCGCTGGCTTACAAACTATATACTTATCAGTCCATCGGCTTCTAAAAGAGCCACTGAAAAACGCAGTTTTTTTGTAAGCTAAGGTTTGTCTTATTTACCATCAATATTAATTATCTCAAGCATATTTCGGGTTGGAATCTCTTACATATTGTTTTGCTTTTACCTATTCATTATATAAATCACCATTTATTTTACTTATAAGTGCTATGCTACACACTCTTTAGCTACAAACTTTACTCTCTACATAATCATCTCCTGATCTTAGTACAGCAAACACCACTCTTGCCAACTTATTAGCTATGGCAACTGTCGTTTTATTATGGCTACTTCGCTCAGATAAATTAAACATCCATTTCGTAAATTGGCTAAAATCTTTTTTAGATTTCTGTTCTTCCGATGTAAATCTTATCTTGGCATTTAGTACAGCTCTAGCCCCTTGAATTAATAAAGTGCGTAAGTATACATCACCTCGCTTGCTAATTCCCAGCAGCTTATCCTTCCCACCACTTGAATGTTGTCTTGGCACTAATCCTAGCCATGCCGATAATTGCCTGCCATTCTCAAAACTTGTAGCATTACCTATTGATGCTATTAAAGCAGTAGCAGTAATTAAACCAAGACCAGGTATAGCTCTTAATCGTTGATATTGAGTTAGGTTACTTGCTATCATTGTTAATCGTTTTTCTATCTCTTTTATTTTTCTGTTATTATCTAAGAATTCTTCTTTTAGTTCACTAAATGTTTGATAACTTAACTGGCTTAATTTCCCTGCATCTAAAATCTCAATTAATTTTGTGATAACCTTATTAATGCCTTGAGGAACAATAAAACCAAACTCATGTAGTAGCCCCCTAATTTCATTAGCAAGTGCTGTACGATTTTTTACCAATCTCTCTCTTACCCTATGTATTGATAAAATTTCTTGTTGCTCTATAGTTTTAATTGCAACAAATCTCATATTAGGTCTTGTCACGGCTTCACATATCGCTTCAGCATCTGCTTGATCATTTTTATTAGTTTTAACATATGGTTTGACAAATTGCGGTGCCATTAGTTTTACTTCATGCCCTAATTTAGTTATTTCTCTTGCCCAATAACTAGAACCACCACAAGCTTCCATCCCTACTAAACATTGTGGTAAATTAGCCATAAATGTCAAAACCTGATCTCTCATCAATTTTTTCTTTAATACTGTCTTGCCATTTTTATCTACACCATGAATTTGAAAAATTCTTTTTGCAATATCTATACCAATTGTAGTAACCTCCATATGGACCTCCTTAATTGTTGTTTTAATATGTTAAATATTAACCCTAGAAGATTAGCAACTGCTTTTCATTCTCTATATCAGGAGGTCCATACCATTAGTCCATTATATTTTTAATTCAGGACATCTTACCAGATTATCACCACTCTTTCTCTACAAATCTTATTTATGCAACAAAGCCATGAGCCATTAAATCTACTAACAATGCCGGATAATATTGAGGAGTCAGCTGCGATAAGGTCTAGAGCTCATCTTATTAGTATTTGGCAGGAACATCAAGCAATCTTGGCGAAATTTGATGCTGAATTAGCAGCTAATCAATCTGAACAAGTTGCTAATCACGCTAGTATAGTTGGGCTACAAAAATTGCTACATAATATTCAACAACGCCTTGCTCCAAGTCGTGAGTTGTTAAAGTCTAAATTTGTATCTAAAACTGAGTTATTAGCGAAAGAGAAAGAAGCATTAGAGACTGAATTATCAATTACAGTTAAGCAGCAGGAATTGCAAGTATTACAGGCTCGTGCTAACACCATACGGGAGAATAAAGCTAGCTATATTGCTCAAAAATATCGTGAGTGGCATGATAATTTAAATAAAGCCCAATCTGTTTTGTTAATAACAGAACAAGAGCTAGCTAAAGCCAAGGAGCGAGATCGCTTACAAATCTTACGAGCACCAATGGATGGTATAGTACAACAACTAGCTGTTCATACTGTTGGTGGGATTGTGCAAGGTGCTCAGACATTAATGATGATTACGCCTCATGATGCACCGCAACAAGCAGAAGTCAATATTGCTAATAAAGATGTAGGTTTTATTAGCCCTAGGCAACCTGTAACAGTTAAAATTGAAGCATTCCCATATAGCCGTTATGGTACTATTAGCGGTCAAGTACAAAGTATCTCTCTTGATTCAGTTAAACTTAATGAGTCAAGTGCTGAGTTAGTATTTCCAGCTCAGATTGAATTAGCTCAAAATCATATCATGATAGATAATAGTTTAGTTACTTTAACCCCTGGTATGTCTGTTGTTGCTGAGATTAAAATTGGTAAACGCCGAGTGATTGACTATTTATTGAGTCCAATTCGAGAATATAAATCAGAAGCTTGGAGAGAACCATGATGGGTCAAAAGATGATTACTGGTACACATGGTATACCAGCAATTATTAGAGCTGCTAAACAGTTTCAAATATTAGTAACTGAAGGATCGTTACGTCATAAACTTGGTATAGATTGCCAAGAATTAACATGGATAGATGTTTGCCGAGCAGCTCGAGCAGTAGGATTGCGGGCAAAATATTATGAAGAAATTAGTGGTGATCTGCAAACATTACCTGTGCCTATATTGGTTTGTTTAGCTAATCAATGGAGTGTGATTGAAAAAGTTGAAACAGAATATTGGTGGCGTTATGATGTAGCTACTGAAAAGTTTAATAAGGAGCTACTTCCTACAGCTAATAATAGTAAATATAACCTACCAATAATATTATTAGCAGTCCAAGAACTGCAAATTACAGATGTTAAATTTGGCTTTAATTGGTTTTTGCCTTCGATATTGCGGCATATAAATCAGTTACGTGATGTATAGCTAACGCGAAAAGGTTTTTACCATAGTTTTTGTATTTACTCACATATTCACCAGATCTAAATCCTATTAAACATTGCTGGACTAACTTTAAAAACTGTTTACATAAAATTATTGATCAATGCCTAAGTTTTTCCTAATCTGTGGTAGAAACATTTCCGTGTTAGCTATATTAGCTTTATCATTAATGTTGCAGTTGATTGCTTTAGTAGGTCCTAAATTATTCCAAAATGTTATAGATCGAGTATTAGTTAGTCGTGGTGTTTCAAGTTTAAAGGTACTAGCTATTGCTATATTAGCACTTGCTCTAGCTGAGCCTTTATTTAGTTATTTACGCGGTAAAATCTTTAGCAATTTAGCTAGTAAGATTAACTCTGAACTTTCCGGTAAATTATATCGTCACTTGTTAACTTTACCACTAAGCTATTTTAGTAATCGACAAACTGGTCAGATTGTTGCTCGTGTGCGTGAAATGAACCAGATTCGCCAGTTTTTAACTGGTTCGGCTTTAATGTTGGTATTAGATATTATTTTTATTCTGATGTTTTTAGTAGTAATGTTTAGTTATGCTAAAATATTAACTTGGATAGTACTTGGATCCCTAGTGTTATATGTCGTGTTTTGGTTAAGTATTGGTCCAATATTAAGACAGCGAGTTACTAAAGAATATGACGCAAGTAGTATTGCTACAGCTTATTTAACTGAAACTATTACTGGTATTGAAATATTAAAAACTACTGCTACAGAATCAGCTTTTTTAAAACGTTGGCAACAAGTTCTATCTTGTCAGTTAAGAGCGATATTTTTAGCTAAGAAGGTAGCAATTATTGCTAGCCAAGGAGTTAGCTTAATACAAAAATTAACTTCAGCATTGCTATTATGGTGTGGCGTTAAGATTGTACTACAACATGAATTAACAGTTGGTGGGTTAGTAGCTTTTAATATGCTGGCTAATCATATAACTCAACCAATTCTAAGATTAGCACAAATATGGCAAGAGTTTCAGCATAGTTTAATAGCATTACGTCGTATTGGAGATATTTTAGATACTAAATCAGAACAGAAGCAGTTGGTAAGGGAGTTGCTACTATGCCAAAATTAACCGGAAAAGTAGAGTTCCAATATGTGTGTTTTCGCTATCAAGCTGATACACCGGAAATATTAAGAGATTTATCCTTTATAATACAATCAGGGGCTCTGTCTCATCAATTGTGTAAATTTCGTGAACCATTAAATTCTACCATCAAATTTGATCATAAAATGAGCCATAGCTTCATTCCAATTGGGGATAGGCATAGACCATTTTTTGGTAATATAATCAATTGTCAGATATAAAACTTTAAATACTGCGTCATCATTTGGAAAGATGCGTTTATTCTTAGTAACTTTTCTCAATTGGCTATTCAGCGATTCTATCGCATTTGTAGTGTAAATAATCTTACGAATCTCCTTTGGATATTGCAAGAAAATTATCAAATTATCCCAATTATTATACCAAGATTTAGCTATATGCGGATATTGCTTACTCCATTTTTGATCAAATGACTCAAGAGCTAATTCTGCTTCTTTTTCAGTAGCAGAAGTATAGATTAGTTTCAAATCCGCTGCTAATTGCTTTCTATCTTTATATGATACATATTTGAGGCTATTCCTGATCTGATGGACAATACAAATTTGATGTTCAGTTTTCGGATATACTGATGCAATAGCATCAGACATACCAGTTAGATTATCACTACAAGCAATTAAGATATCTTTTACTCCTCGATTCTTCATTTCAGTAAAATTACCAAGCCAAAATTTAGCTCCTTCATTCTCACTTATCCATAAGCCTAAAATATCCTTTCTGCCAGATAAATCTATTCCTAAAGCTACATATACTGATTTATTAATAATAAGTTTATCTTGTCTTACTTTCACTACTAAACAGTCAAAATATACTATAGGGTATACTGATTCAAGAGGTCTACTCTGCCAAATCTTGACCTCATCTATTACTTCATCTGTAATCCTGCTGATTAGGCTCTCACTGATCTCAGCTCCATATAATTCTTGCAATTGTGTTTTAATATCAGACACACTCATACCCTTCGCATATAAGGATATTATCTTTTGGTCTAAGCCATCTATTCTTGTTTGTTTCTTTGAGACTATTATAGGTTCAAATTTACCTTGTCTGTCTCTTGGAACATTTAGCTCTATAGTACCATTCTCACTAATCAGATTCTTACTAAAACTACCATTCCTCGCATTCTCAGTTTCAGCTCTATCATACTTGCTATAACCTAAATGTTCTGACATCTCAGCATGCAGTGCTCGCTCTAAAATACCCTTGGTTAATTCCTTAATTAATCCATTCTGACTTAGTACTGTTTTTAAATCTACTCCGCCTTCTATCAGCAAATCTATTGCTTCATTTATTTTTTTATTCTTCTCTATTTGCATTTCTGTTACCTATATTTTTAATTACTTCTAATATAGGCTCAACAAAAATTTACACAATCATTGCAAAAGACTCCAATCAGGAGAATTTATCGGCATTACCGGTCCATCTGGTTCAGGTAAAAGTACGCTAACTAGATTATTACAACGCCTCTATATTCCTCAGCATGGTCAGATTTTAGTAGATGGTATGGATATAGCCATAGCTGATCCTACTTCATTACGTTGCAATATGAGTGTGGTATTACAAGATAACATGTTATTTGCCGGATCAATATTAGAAAATATTAAGCTCTGTTGCCCAGAAGCTGGTGAAGAAGAAATTGTACAAGCAGCGAGGCTAGCTGGTGCAGATGATTTTATTAGACGATTACCGCAAGCTTATCAAACCATGATCGGCGAAAAAGGCAGTGGTCTATCTGGTGGTCAGCGTCAGCGAATAGCTATTGCTAGAGCTTTGTTAGTAAATCCAAGGATTTTAATTTTAGATGAAGCAACTTCAGCACTTGATTATGAATCTGAGGCAGCTATTATGGCTAATATGGATCAAATCTGCCGTAATCGTACAGTAATTAGTATTGCTCATAGATTGAATACTATTAAGTATGCTAATCGCATTCTGGTGCTAGATCAAGGCATGATTGTCCAACAAGGCAGTCACGCGGAACTATTACAGCAGCAAGGTATATATGCTAAGCTTTGGCACACTCAAACTAATAGTAAACCCATGGCATAGCCTTAGTTGTAGATTAGCCTTTTTCTTCCTGTTTATTGGTAGCTAAGCTTACGAAGCGTTGACCTGAAGTGTCTAGGGCTCGGCACGCTATAGATTGTACTTGTTGCGTTGCATGATCGGCTTTAGCAGTTAGTTCTTGGATAGTGTTTTCTTGTTTTTTGATTTTATCTTCAAGATAGATAATGCTTTGCTCCTTTAGCTGTAATATGCCATTATATTCTTTTTGTGTTAGTTGTTTTTCAAAATCATATTGTTGTAATAATTGGTTACGTAATAATTCTTCGGCAGTATAAACTGCTTCTTTTATCTTATCTGCCATGCCATCTATTTGCATTTTTAATGAAACATATTCCTGTTCTTTGGTTGCCAAATCAGTTTCTCGTTTTAGTAAATTATCTTTTAACTCTGACAACTCTTTTTCAATTAAAATATGTTTATTATTATACTCATCAAGTTCCTTACGACGTTTTAACTCTAAAGTATAATTATATTCTTCTTCCTCACGTTTTCTAGTTTTGCTAAGCAATTCTTTCTGTTCCTTATAGTCTTGTTCAAGTGCTGCTCGTTGTTGTTGCCAATGCAATTTCTGACTATTTATATCTTGTTCAAAATCTTGTTTTCTTTGACTCATCTCCTGCTCAAAACGCTCTTTTTGCTCAGCTTGTGCTTGTAATAAAGCTGACAAACTATTTGCTGTTTCATTAATTTGGTATAATTCCTGCAAATGTTGTTGCTCCAAAATAATAGCTTCTCGCAAATTAGCCAATTTTTCAAATTCGCTCAATAATTGTTCTGATAAATTATCAATCTGTTTGATAGTTTTAGATTTTAAGCTACTTAATTCAGTTAATATACTATCAGATGAATCAGAGCTGACCTTACTTACCAACTCTTGTTTCTCTTGTTGTTTTTTCTGTTCTTGAGGGGTAGCTAGTTGTTTATCATTCAACTTAGCTAACACCTCATTATAGGCAGTTAAAATTTGCTCCTTAGTACTTTTAACAGAAATTTCTGGCATAATTGATTTTTTGCTCATTATCTTTATAAGTTATTTTATTAATTTTTTGGTCATGTATTCAATTTGTTGTTTATACTTTTTTACCCATAATACTTAAGATACAAAATGAGTTAGAAGTCTGAGTATCACGGATAAAATCCCCTAGGTTGAGGTTAAATATAATAGTTCTAGATATAATCTCAGTACCCAATAATAAGGTGTACGAGAAGTTGTTTAAGACTAATCAACAAATTGAATACATAACCAATTTTTTTGGATGATTTGCCATAATATCTAGCTTTTAATAATATCAATTAGTTTTTAACCACTCATTCTCACTTATTAATTACTGATTTTAATGGTAATTATTGGAAATGAATATTTATCTAGTATACAGCAGTCTATTAAACCATATTGGGTCATGCCATTCAATGCATTCTATACCAATATAGTTAACTGATTCTTAGTAATTCCAATGGCTGGTCTGTTATTTAAATATGCACTTACTTTATAGTTGTCATTGTCAATCAAAAAGGGACCACACTATTATTACTTCCAGAATTGTGACTATGAATACGATAACATATACCTCTAATGGTAAATTCCAGTATTAATTAAGCCAGATTTATATTTTCTTCCCATACCTCATTGGGTGTTTTATAACCGAGCACTTTTCTTGGTAAATTATTTAAAAAATCCTCAATTTCTTGTAATTGCTTTATTGTTAATTTTTTTATATCTAAAGATTTAGAGTATACTCTGTGCACCATTGAGTTAATCTTCTCTATCAATGGTTTTTGCCATGGAGAATAAGGATTGCAAAAATATACTTTTCGTTCAGATTTTGGCAATAGTTGTTCATGATTGGTAAATTCTTTGCCATTATCTAACGTTATGCTTTTGATTATATGCGACAATTGTTTAAGTTTTTTATTCATGTTACCAATCACATCTTGTGTTCTTTTTGAACGGTTTAAAGTGAGAAACACTTTTTGTGTTCTGATATCCACAAGAGCGCCTATATTACGACTTTGATTACCTTTGTTAAAAGTTAAATCACCTTCTAAATGACCTATTGCTGCTATCTTTCTATTTATCTCTGGTCTTTCAGTAATGGAAACTCGATTTGGTATTGTAATTCTTTTGTTTCTGATTCTTGTACCATGATGCAACCTATTTTTCCTTTTTCTTGCTAAAGATAAATATAATTTTTGCCTTTGTGCTATAGGAGATGTATAAATAAACTGGTATATACTCTCTGTAGAAATATTGACAGTATCTCGTGATAGTTTACGTCTACCTGAAATTATATCTGGTGAAATACCCTGTGTTAACTGCTTTATTATTTCTGCTCGTAAATTATTATCAATATCTAATTTTCTTTTTCTCTTACCTTGCCTTAAACTGCAAGCAAGTGTGTGAGCCCTATCTGGTCTATAATTATGCCTCATTCTCTTGAGTTCATAACATATAGTGCTTTTATCACGGCCAATCTTTGTCCCTATATATCGCGAGCTATAACCACTCTTATTCATTTCGTATATTTTAAATCTTTCATCTATCGTTAAATGAGCCATGATATATCTATATTTAAATGATGCTCCTCGTAGCTCTGCTGCGAGGAGCATCATTTATAGAACTTTCCAAGTATCGAAGGTATAGAGCATACTACTACTAAAGCATATTCTCCTCAAACAAACGGTATGTGTGAGCGTTTTAATAAAACCATGAAACAAGAATTCTTTGATACAGCTATGCGGAAAAAGATTTATACAGCTCTTGATGACCTACAATTAGATCTTGATATCTGGCTAGAGTATTTCAATAATGAAAGACCTCATTCTGGTAAATATTGTTATGGAAAAACTCCTATGCAAACTTTTAAGGATAGTAAGAAATTAGCTGTTGAAAAGAATAATGAAATCTTGTATCTTGAATATGTATCTGACAGTCAAAATTTAACTGACAATCAGGGGCAAAATTTATAGCGTCTGTAAGATCAAATCTTAACTTCTACAAGATAATGCCTTGCTAGTATATCTGACACTACTTGCTTGTAAAAATGATTTATATAAGTCCTTGCTACATTTTGTTCTTGTCATTTTTATCTAAAACTATTTTTCTCTAGATTAACATACTTTTTGCTAAGTGCGAAACTCCTGAACAGTACTAAGTCAGAATGGATTAATTAAGGAATTAACCAAGGGTATTTTAGAGCGAGCACTGCATGCTGAGATGTCAGAACATTTAGGTTATAGCAAGTATGATAGAGCTGAAACTGAGAATGCGAGGAATGGTAGTTTTAGTAAGAATCTGATTAGTGAGAATGGTACTATAGAGATAAATGTTCCAAGAGACAGACAAGGTAAATTTGAACCTATAATAGGGAAAGTTCTATAATTAATTAAGCCAGATATAATCCATTTTTAATCTCTCAGGGTTTAATTCCCCGAAGCTCTGCTTCGTGATATCATAAGAAACAACTAAAACTTTTTTAGATACCTCGTAGCTCTGCTGCGAGGAGCATCATTAAATATAGATATATCATGGCTCATTTAACGATAGATGAAAGATTTAAAATATACGAAATGAATAAGAGTGGTTATAGCTCGCGATATATAGGGACAAAGATTGGCCGTGATAAAAGCACTATATGTTATGAACTCAAGAGAATGAGGCATAATTATAGACCAGATAGGGCTCACACACTTGCTTGCAGTTTAAGGCAAGGTAAGAGAAAAAGAAAATTAGATATTGATAATAATTTACGAGCAGAAATAATAAAGCAGTTAACACAGGGTATTTCACCAGATATAATTTCAGGTAGACGTAAACTATCACGAGATACTGTCAATATTTCTACAGAGAGTATATACCAGTTTATTTATACATCTCCTATAGCACAAAGGCAAAAATTATATTTATCTTTAGCAAGAAAAAGGAAAAATAGGTTGCATCATGGTACAAGAATCAGAAACAAAAGAATTACAATACCAAATCGAGTTTCCATTACTGAAAGACCAGAGATAAATAGAAAGATAGCAGCAATAGGTCATTTAGAAGGTGATTTAACTTTTAACAAAGGTAATCAAAGTCGTAATATAGGCGCTCTTGTGGATATCAGAACACAAAAAGTGTTTCTCACTTTAAACCGTTCAAAAAGAACACAAGATGTGATTGGTAACATGAATAAAAAACTTAAACAATTGTCGCATATAATCAAAAGCATAACGTTAGATAATGGCAAAGAATTTACCAATCATGAACAACTATTGCCAAAATCTGAACGAAAAGTATATTTTTGCAATCCTTATTCTCCATGGCAAAAACCATTGATAGAGAAGATTAACTCAATGGTGCACAGAGTATACTCTAAATCTTTAGATATAAAAAAATTAACAATAAAGCAATTACAAGAAATTGAGGATTTTTTAAATAATTTACCAAGAAAAGTGCTCGGTTATAAAACACCCAATGAGGTATGGGAAGAAAATATAAATCTGGCTTAATTAATACTGGAATTTACCCTTCTGCTACTGAAAAAGAAGCAGAATTAGCTCTTGAGTCATTTGATCAAAAATGGAGTAAGCAATATCCGCATATAGCTAAATCTTGGTATAATAATTGGGATAATTTGATAATTTTCTTGCAATATCCAAAGGAGATTCGTAAGATTATTTACACTACAAATGCGATAGAATCGCTGAATAGCCAATTGAGAAAAGTTACTAAGAATAAACGCATCTTTCCAAATGATGACGCAGTATTTAAAGTTTTATATCTGACAATTGATTATATTACCAAAAAATGGTCTATGCCTATCCCCAATTGGAATGAAGCTATGGCTCATTTTATGATCAAATTTGATGGTAGAATTTAATGGTTCACGAAATTTACACAATTGATGAGACAGAGCCGATTTTCATGGATAATGTCATCCACATTTAGGATTTGCCCCGCATAGATCAGGAATCGTCATTGCGAAAAAAGCTTTGTTGCATGGATCATTTTCCTCTGTCATCCCGTGATTTATGAACTAGAGCCAGTTAAAAATACTAATAAAATTAGTATTTTTTATTATTTTCCCTGGATTGCCACACTCGCTTCGCTCATTCGCAATGACGATTTGGTATCCACGCAGGCAAGCCTTAAGCGAGAACGATATAATATGCTTTTCAATCCACATAACAATGTTGCTTTCTCCTACTTAAAATAAAAATATGATATTATCTTACATTGGAATATTATTGGTAATTATTGGGCTGTTCGCTATATTTTCAGGTATTATCGGTTTTTTTCGTTTCCCTGATTTTTATACAAAATTGCACGCCGCAAGTGTTATTGAAAGCTTTGGGGTACCGATTTGCTTAATAGGTTTTGCATGCCTTGCAGGAAACCTTTTTAATTGCTTTAAGCTACTTTTAGCTGCTCTATTAATTTTCTTATTAAATCCGGTAGCAACTCACGCTCTTGGTAAAGGGTCACTATGTTCAATGTCGTTCTTGCGAAAGCAGGAATCTAGGAAAAAGTAAGACAATGTTTATGCTTTTAAATTTTGATCTCAGTAATTACCTACTTAATCTTATTGTTTTTTTACTCGTTATCATTTCAATTAAAATCATTTTAGCTAAAGATTTATTGGAAGCAATAATATATACCTCGGCATTTAGCTTATTAATTGGTGTATCTTATTTACTTATGGATGCACCAGATGTTGCGATGACTGAAGCAGCCCTTGGAGCGTGCCTATCAACCTGCGTATATTTAAATTTATTACGAAAATTACCCTCTAATTTAAAAATAATCCAAAGGACTAGAATCATTCCGGCAAGCTTAATATGTTTATTGTTTGTAGCAACTCTTATTTATATGGGGCTTGAATTACCAGATTATGGAGATGAACAAGCCTTGCTCCACACACATCTAACTAAATATTATGTAGAAAATACCAGTAAGGATATTGGAGTACCATCTTTTGTAGCAGCCATTTTAGCTAGCTATAGAGGATATGATACCTTAGGCGAAACTAGCGTAATTTTAATTGCTGGAATTTCTGTGCTGCTAGTATTTTCAAGAAAAAATGATGTAGAACACAGTATGCAATACAATATCCCCTGGTCAGGTCATGGGATGACAAAAATAACAAAAAACATCTCTATTTTTATAGTACCTTATATAATTCTATATAGCTTATATATTCAGCTTAATGGGGAAGCATCACCTGGAGGCGGATTTCAAGCGGGTGTTATATTTGCCTCCTCTCTTATTGCTTATGATCTAGTATATGGTAGCCAAAAATTACATCGATATTTTTCAGTAAATACGCTAATAATTATTGCTGCTTTAGGTGTTATGATATACGGATTTACCGGTGTGATATCGCTATTTTTTAATGATAATTACTTAAACTATTATTCTCTAACAAATTTTGTTAACGATAGTCTAACTGCTCAACATATAGGAATATTTGCTGTAGAGATAGGCATAGGCTTAACAGTTGCCGCTATTATGTATTCAATTTACAACTCATTTAACAATTGTGAATAGCTTGTTTTTACTAATTAAACGTGAATTTATAGTGCAGAATCGTATCAATAATATGATTAAATATCTAATTATATTTTTTCTATTTTGTATTATTAGCACTACTTTAATCAACAGCCATGAAGATATCAAGAAATTCGGCTTAATCTTTTCGGTAATTTGTTTATTAATTTCATTGATTGGTTTTTCTTCTATTATATTTAAGTCTGACTTAGAAGATGGAAGCTTAGAATTAATGTTATCTATAGTTAATTCAACTAAAATAGTACTAGCCAAATTTTTTGCGATATTTATAAGTAGTACGATAGGGATAATTTTAACGTTACCTATTATTTATATTTTTTTCAGCCAAACCTTACTAGAAATAACATTTTTCTTTATTAGCGTCTGGCTTGTATTAATTTTATCAAGTAGCTTAGTAGTGTTATCGGGTAGTATGCAAAGCTATTTTAAGGTTAATGCTAATTTTATCGGCATATTTATTATGCCTTTACTAATTCCCAGTATTATAATGACGGGGTTAGTGCTACAAGATAGTAATTTACAATTAATTTTCATTATGATAGGTATTAATTTAGTAATTTTACCTATTTCATTTGTCTTAAGTTCATATTTAATCAGAAATATTTACAGCATAACATGATTATTTTCTTTATTTTTACTAGCATAATAGTATAAGATAAGATAATAAATTTTTTTTGAGAAAATAATATGTGGCAGGCTCTACGAAGGTTAATTGCGGCTAATCCTATGGGTGTTTTCTTATGGGGTATTATTAGCAAATGGTATATAATGATAGCCGTTGCATCATTAATTGTATTGTTTTATGTAGTAAAAGGGCTTGAGAAAATCGGCTTTATAGACTATTTTGACAGAACAACAGTTGAGATATTAGATACTAGTAAAGCTATTGCTCAAAATTGTACTGTAAAACTTGGTCCTAATTGGGATAATTTAGTTAACTTTTGGAATTGTTTAGGTGATCCAGGAAAATATGAAGTTAAAGAAGGTACAGGAGAGCAAAAATTACAGCAAGGTGTAGAAAGGCTTATTAACAAGCCTGAAGATGGTGGCGAGGGTGATGGCACTTGTTCCCGAACCGCGTGCCCCAATAGTAAATCCTTATGATAATGGTAATAATACGAATACAAACTAAATATGTCAGATACTGAAGATACTAATAACGATAACAAAGTAGAGTTTGAGGATCGCTCTAAAACCTCACGTCGTGATTTCATGGTCTTAACGGCTAGTAGCGTTGCAGCAGTTGGAGCTGCATGTACGCTTTGGCCTCTTATTGATTCTTTAAACCCTTCAGCCGATGTTCTTGCCTTATCATCAATTGAAGTTGATTTATCAAATATCGCTGTAGGTCAAACAGTTACAGTTAAATGGCAAGGAAAACCGGTATTCATTACTAACCGCACTCCAGATAAAATTGCTGAAGCACGGGCTGTAAAAATGTCAGAGCTTATTGATCCTGAAGAAGATCAAGATCGTGTAAAAGCTGGGCATGATAATTGGTTAGTAACAATTGGTATCTGTACACATTTAGGTTGCGTACCACTTGCAAATCAAGGTGATTATGACGGATGGTTCTGCCCGTGCCATGGTTCACAATATGATTCATCAGGTAGAGTAAGAAGAGGTCCTGCACCTTTAAATTTAGCAGTACCGCCCTACACTTTTATTAGCGACAAAAAAATTAGAATCGGGTAATTACCTATGAGCGACAACATTACCCCAAAAACTGGAAAGACTAATGCTATTATAGAGTGGATAGATTACCGTCTTCCAGTCTTCTCTTTTCTAAAGCATTTTAGCCATTATCAAACCCCAAAAAACCTTAGTTATTTGTGGAATCTAGGCTCTATTGCCGGCATTGCGTTAGTAATTCAGATAATTACCGGTATTATACTTGCAATGCATTATACGCCGCATGTTGATCATGCTTTTGATAGCGTTGAGAAAATCATGCGTAACGTTAATTATGGCTGGTTACTGCGTTATACTCATGCTGTTGGTGCCTCAATGTTTTTTGCAGCCGTATATTTACATATAGCAAGAGGACTATATTATGGCTCGTACAAAGCACCGAGGGAATTACTGTGGCATATCGGTATAATCATTTTCCTAACCATGATGGCTACTGCTTTTATGGGCTATGTGCTACCTTGGGGGCAAATGAGCTATTGGGGTGCAACAGTTATTACTAATCTATTCTCAGCTATTCCATTAATCGGTAAATCGATTGTGACATGGTTGTGGGGTGGTTTTTCGGTGGATAACCCAACGTTAAACAGATTCTTTTCACTGCATTATTTATTGCCTTTTGTTATCGTTGCTCTTGTAATGCTACATCTAGTAGCATTGCATCAACATGGTTCAAATAATCCGAAAGGTATTGATGTTAAAAGCTCTAAAGATACGATTTCTTTCCATCCTTATTATACGATTAAGGATTTCGTTGGTTTTGGGGTTTATTTCATAATATTTGCCTATTTTATTTTTTATGAGCCGAATTATTTAGGTCATCCGGACAATTACATTCCTGCAAACCCGCTAGTTACACCTGCTCATATTGTTCCTGAATGGTATTTTCTGCCATTTTATGCGATATTGCGTGCTGTGCCGTCTAAGCTTGGCGGTGTACTACTAATGTTTGGCAGTATATTTGTGTTATTCTTATTACCTTGGCTAGATACTTCAAAGGTAAGAAGTGCCAACTATAGACCAATATATCGTATTGCTTTTTGGATATTTATAGCAGATTGCTTATTGCTCGGTTATCTAGGCGGGCAACCTGCAGAAGAGCCGTATATTACCATTAGCCGTTTTGCTGCTTGTTATTACTTCTTCCATTTTCTAGTAGCTTTGCCATTGATAGGTAAATATGAGAAACCACTACCACTACCGGAGGAGTTGTAGAACCGTTATTGAAATATAAAAGTCATTGCGAGCCACTGAAAGTGGCGTGGCAATCTCAGGAAGTATAGGTCATGACGTTTTTGTATTATACAAATTTATGAAACAACCAGCTGTATATATAACTACTAATAAAAAAAATGGTATAATTTATACCGGTGTAACCTCTAATCTTATAAAAAGAATATACCAACATAAAAACGAAAACATTAAAGGTTTTAGTAAAAAATATAATTGTAAAATATTAGTATTTTATGAGCTTCATCAAACCTGAAGTTTTGACAAAAAATTTTTAATGATGCTCCTCGCAGCAGAGCTACGAGGTATCTAAAAAAGTTTTAGTTGTTTCTTATGATATCACGAAGCAGAGCTTCGGGGAATTAAACCCTGAGAGATTAAAAAAAGTGGCGAGTGTATCAATCTATAATTTGTATTATATATCAAATAATTTACTTTAAATTGTAGAAATATCGCTTTTAAGCTGATAAAAGCACTAAATATTTAACTTTAAATATAAATTTTTACTTTAGTCAGAAAAATTAGAATTTTTGTCAAAACTTCAGAACTATGGATTCGGCAATAAATAAAGAAAAACAAATTAAGGCTGATTCAAGAAATAAAAAGATTAAATTAATCTCTCAGGGTTTAATTCCCCGAAGCTCTGCTTCGTGATATACTACTTGAATGGAAGAAAGCAGTTATATACATAAGAGTCATAATGTCACAGTACTAATATATCATTTAGTAACGCCGGCAAAGTATAGAAGAGTAATATTCAATCAAGAACTAGATGATTATTTGTGTAAAATTTGTGAGCACATAGAAGATCGTTATGAAATTAGATTTTTAGAAATAGGAGTAGATAAAGATCACGTACATTTTTTATTACAGTCAATACCAATGTATAGCCCAACAAAAATAACTCAAATCATAAAAAGTATTACTTCTAAGAAAATGTTTGAGAAATATCCAAATCTTAAAGAAAAATTATGGGGAAGTGAGTTTTGGAGTAAAGGATATTTTATGAGCACAGTAGGTAAACATGGTGATGAGCAGAAATTACGTAATTATGTACAGAATCAAGGTTCAGGCAAACCTTCTTATAAAGCATTTCAACAAAAACAGTTAAAGCTTTTTGGATAGATACCTCGTAGCTCTGCTGCGAGGAGCATCATTAGAACAAATAAATACAAACTGGGATGATTTATATAATGAAATTATTCTATAAATAAAAATATTGTTGCAATAAAAGATAAAATCTTGATACAACAATCTCATAAAACAATAATAAACTCCTGAGATTGCTTCGTCAAAATTTTCAATTTTTCCTCGCAATGACGGTCAAAAAAATTATATGAAAACTAAACTACTTACTTCTATCATCATAATATTAACCTCTGCTTTAAGCTTAGCCAATGAGGAAGCGTTACATCCCAAAAAAATGAAATGGCATTTTGAAGGATTGCGTGGCAGTGTTGATCGTGAAGCCGCACAAAGAGGTTTTCAGGTCTATAAAGAAGTATGTAGCGTTTGCCACAGCTTAAGCAATCTATATTATCGTAATCTTAAGGATATTGGCTTTTCTGAAGAAGAGATCAAAGAAATTGCTAAAAATTATACAGTAAAGGATGGTCCGAATGATGATGGTGAGATGTTTGATCGCCCTGCTCTTCCATCTGATCATTTTGTATCGCCTTATCCAAATGAGCAGGCAGCAAGAGCGGCTAATAATGGTGCTCATCCGCCTGATTTATCATTGATAATAAAAGCCCGCCATGATGGAGCGAATTATGTATATTCACTACTTACCGGTTATGCTGAACCGCCTACAGGATTCAAGCTAATGAATGGTGCTCACTATAATCCGTATTTCCCAGGCGGTCAGATAGCAATGCCCCCTCCTCTAATAGATGGGCAGGTGACTTATATGGACGGCACTAATGCAAGTGTTGAGCAAATGAGCCACGATGTTGCAGTATTTCTACAATGGGCAGCCGAGCCGGAAATGGAACATCGTAAATCTATGGGGCTTAAAGTTATGATGTTTTTAGTAGCGTTTACTATATTCTTCTATATTGCCAAAAACCGCATCTGGTCTAATTTAAAATAAAGAAATCATCATTGCGAAGAGGCATTGCCTGCGTGGATCATTTTCCCCTGTCATCCCGTGATTTATTCTATAGTACCGGACAGTTTTAAAAAAATGTTATATTTTATTCAGGTGTAGGTAGTCTATCCGCCAAAAACACTTCAAATCCTGATCATTTGTAATGGGATAGAGTTTTGACAACAAATTGCTAAGATTTTCAATAAAAATTAATAAGTTATGTTAATTTTTACTGATACATTTCTGTGTTGGTCTAATTTTGATATGGAGCTATTGTTAACGATTTTTTATCGTTCATCTAGTTTTTGCATGATGATATTTTTGATTTATGTGGAGTTAGACACGATTTGTAAATGATTTGCAATGCATCGTAAATTCAAACCAATAGCAGAGATTATTGGATTGATAATATCTCCTATCATACCTTTCAAGAAGTTTCTACCCATCCGACCATATTGCTTTAAGTGACCTATTATTGGTTCTATGGCACTGCGTCTCTTGATCATAGACTTGTCCTCTTGTAACAACTTCTTCCGCGTTTTTGGGGTATATACCTTACTCTTCTCCTTTACATTGCTACCACTATACCCAAGATCAACAAATGATTTCTTTATCTTGATTCCAGTGACACTCTCTACTGCTTCAAAGCTCTGATGCAATGTATGACCATCATAAGGATTATTATGAAACGATTTTGCGGATAAAACAAAATTTCTACGACCACTTACTACTACCGCTACTTTATTGCCAAACTCATATGGCTTGTTGCGTTTTCCCTTTCCTATACACTCTACTTCAGGGGCATGAAAACTATATAATACTTTGTTATCTTCTTTATATTGCTTTTTAGCTTCTCTTTTTAAAACAGATTGGTTATGTATTTGTTTTATTTTTTGCAATACTTCTTGATTTTTGAGAGACAAGTTTAATTGCTTATTTTTGATCTCACGCTCACATACTCTAATCAAACGACCCAGTAATATTTTTAAATGCTTCATTATTTTCCAACGCTTCTTGGCTTTACTATGTTCTTTATATTTCCATAGCTTTACTATATCGCGTTTATAGGTTCTAGCGTATGTTTCATTCAAATGTATACCCAAACTGTTGCAAAGCTTTACTATGCTAAGCCTAGCTTTATCCATTAAATAAACATCGTGTGGGTGTTTGATATTCTTAATTTGTACAGTCGTATCAGCGATGATTAATTCCAAATCTTTTTTTTTAATTGTGTTAGTTTTTATCCCAACCCTGATCAACTCCGATAATATCTCATTATATCCAGCTTCACCTAATACACTACGAAACCGTCGTATACTAGTTTCCGAGATAGCTATGTCTTTTTCTATATATTCCCACCCGCAGAAATACTGCCAATACATATTCTCTTTTAGCTCTTCCTCTGATAATGAATCTGAAAAATTATACATTGCTTGTAGCATCGTTATGCCAAGCATCACTCTATGACATTTTCTATTTCTACCAAATTTCTTAATACAAACATTTTTTGATAACCACTCTTCGAGCCTAGACCAATTTATTAATTCTCTTAATTTATATAGCTTATTATTTGGGTTTAATTCTTCTTTTAATTTATAACCAAACAGTTTCCCTTGTTCTTGCGATTTGATAATGTTGTCTATTGGCATTGACTGAAATCCATAAGGTTTATGACCATATTTTATCATTTTCTTACGGATTGTTGTATTACTTCTTGTCTTAAAACCATATTATCTATAAGGCTTGTAGAGTTTTGGCGGACGGACTATATAGTCTATCCGCCAAAAACACTTCAAATCCTGATCATTTGTAATGGGATAGAGTTTTGACAACAAATTGCTAAGATTTTCAATAAAAATTAATAAGTTATGTTAATTTTTACTGATACATTTCTGTGTTGGTCTAATTTTGATATGGAGCTATTGTTAACGATTTTTTATCGTTCATCTAGTTTTTGCATGATGATATTTTTGATTTATGTGGAGTTAGACACGATTTGTAAATGATTTGCAATGCATCGTAAATTCAAACCAATAGCAGAGATTATTGGATTGATAATATCTCCTATCATACCTTTCAAGAAGTTTCTACCCATCCGACCATATTGCTTTAAGTGACCTATTATTGGTTCTATGGCACTGCGTCTCTTGATCATAGACTTGTCCTCTTGTAACAACTTCTTCCGCGTTTTTGGGGTATATACCTTACTCTTCTCCTTTACATTGCTACCACTATACCCAAGATCAACAAATGATTTCTTTATCTTGATTCCAGTGACACTCTCTACTGCTTCAAAGCTCTGATGCAATGTATGACCATCATAAGGATTATTATGAAACGATTTTGCGGATAAAACAAAATTTCTACGACCACTTACTACTACCGCTACTTTATTGCCAAACTCATATGGCTTGTTGCGTTTTCCCTTTCCTATACACTCTACTTCAGGGGCATGAAAACTATATAATACTTTGTTATCTTCTTTATATTGCTTTTTAGCTTCTCTTTTTAAAACAGATTGGTTATGTATTTGTTTTATTTTTTGCAATACTTCTTGATTTTTGAGAGACAAGTTTAATTGCTTATTTTTGATCTCACGCTCACATACTCTAATCAAACGACCCAGTAATATTTTTAAATGCTTCATTATTTTCCAACGCTTCTTGGCTTTACTATGTTCTTTATATTTCCATAGCTTTACTATATCGCGTTTATAGGTTCTAGCGTATGTTTCATTCAAATGTATACCCAAGTATACCCAAACTGTTGCAAAGCTTTACTATGCTAAGCCTAGCTTTATCCATTAAATAAACATCGTGTGGGTGTTTGATATTCTTAATTTGTACAGTCGTATCAGCGATGATTAATTCCAAATCTTTTTTTTTAATTGTGTTAGTTTTTATCCCAACCCTGATCAACTCCGATAATATCTCATTATATCCAGCTTCACCTAATACACTACGAAACCGTCGTATACTAGTTTCCGAGATAGCTATGTCTTTTTCTATATATTCCCACCCGCAGAAATACTGCCAATACATATTCTCTTTTAGCTCTTCCTCTGATAATGAATCTGAAAAATTATACATTGCTTGTAGCATCGTTATGCCAAGCATCACTCTATGACATTTTCTATTTCTACCAAATTTCTTAATACAAACATTTTTTGATAACCACTCTTCGAGCCTAGACCAATTTATTAATTCTCTTAATTTATATAGCTTATTATTTGGGTTTAATTCTTATTTTAATTTATAACCAAACAGTTTCCCTTGTTCTTGCGATTTGATAATGTTGTCTATTGGCATTGACTGAAATCCATAAGGTTTATGACCATATTTTATCATTTTCTTACGGATTGTTGTATTACTTCTTGTCTTAAAACCATATTATCTATAAGGCTTGTAGAGTTTTGGCGGACGGACTAGGTAACCTTATATGTCATTCCCGCGTAGGCGGGAATCCAGCATAAAGCGAGATATAGCAAAAATGATGCTCCTCGCAGCAGAGCTACGAGGTATCTATCCAAAAAGCTTTAACTGTTTTTGTTGAAATGCTTTATAAGAAGGTTTGCCTGAACCTTGATTCTGTACATAATTACGTAATTTCTGCTCATCACCATGTTTACCTACTGTGCTCATAAAATATCCTTTACTCCAAAACTCACTTCCCCATAATTTTTCTTTAAACCTGAATTCTGGATTAATCTAGGTTTGGAAGTAAGTATTTACAAGGGATAGAAGATACTCTATATAATTTTTAGCAAAAAAACAAGAGTATCCCCATGAAGAAAGATATTACTGCATTATTTTGTTTTGTCGATGATTTTTGTAAAATTAGCGAGCAGTGGATTAATAAATCATTTCTACCATTAATTAATAAAAACCCTACAAGAAAGCCTGAAATAAGCTATTCTGAGCTGTTAACAATAGTGCTTTTATACCATCAATCACCTTGTAAAAACTTTAAATATTTTTATATGTCCTATCTACAATTATATAAATCAGACTTTGTAACTCTTCCATCATATACTCGTTTTATAGCTCTAAAACCAAGAGTTCTGAGTTATTTAGTTTTATTACTTGAATGGTATATGCAGGCAGCTCAATCTACGGGAGTTTCTTATATTGACGCCACATCTTTAGAGGTTTGTCATCGAAAAAGAATCTCTCGTAATAAAGTCTTTGCCGGTATTGCTGCTTTGGGTAAAACAACAAAAAGTTGGTTTTTTGGTCTAAAATTACATTTGGTTATTAACGAAAAAGGTGAGATTCAAGGTCTAAAACTAACGCCTGGTAATGTAGATGATAGAGCGCCGGTTTCGATAATCACCAAACATATCACGGGATTATTGTTTGGCGATAAGGGTTATATAAAACAGGAGCTCTTTGATGATCTATACAGCAAAGGAATCAAGTTAGTAACTGGCATAAAGAAGAAAATGAAGAATAAACTTATGCCATTATTTGAAAAAATATTATTACGCAAACGCTCAATTATCGAAACAGTATTTAGTGTGCTGAAGGGTGCTTTCGAGATCGAACATACAAGACATAGATCAATTTGGAATGCCTTTGTACATATCTTATCCGCCCTAATTGCATACTGTATGAAACCTCACAAACCTGCTATATCTCAAAATTAGCTAATCCAGAATTCAGGTTTTAAGATTTGGATATTTCTCAAACATTTTCTTAGAAGTAATACTTTTTATGATTTGAGTTATTTTTGTTGGGCTATACATTGGTATTGACTGTAATAAAAAATGTACGTGATCTTTATCTACTCCTATTTCTAAAAATCTAATTTCATAACGATCTTCTATGTGCTCACAAATTTTACACAAATAATCATCTAGTGCTTGATTGAATATTACTCTTCTATACTTTGCCGGCGTTCTAAATGATATATTAGTACTGTGACATTATGACTCTTATGTATATAACTGCTTTCTTCCATTCAAGTAGTATATCACGAAGCAGAGCTTCGGGGAATTAAACCCTGAGAGATTAAAAAAAGTGGCGAGTGTATCAATCTATAATTTGTATTATATATCAAATAATTTACTTTAAATTGTAGAAATATCGCTTTTAAGCTGATAAAAGCACTAAATATTTAACTTTAAATATAAATTTTTACTTTAGTCAGAAAAATTAGAATTTTTGTCAAAACTTCAGTTAACAATATAGCAAAAATAGCTTATATTGTAGGATGTTATTTTTGTGAAAGACTTCTATGCTATTCCTACGTAGACTTTGTTGCGTGGATCATTTTCCTCTGTCATCCCGTGATTTATTCACGGGATCCAGTTAAAAATACTAATAACATTAGTATTTTTTATTATTTTCTGGATCTAGTTCGACTACCTTAGGATACTTTTCGATCCACACGGGAATGACAAAAAAGTGCTAGGATTGATACATTACATAACAAACTATAATTTTAAAAATTAATACATAATATGACTTTTATAGAAGAATTTACAAATAAAGGATATTTCCACCAATGTACCGACTTAGAGCGGTTAACTAGTATAACAAAAGAAAGTAAGATCGCTGCTTATATTGGCTTTGACTGCACTGCAACATCGCTACATATCGGTAGTTTAATGCAGATAATGATATTACGACTACTTCAAAAGCATGGGCATAAGCCAATAGTGATTATCGGCGGTGGTACGAGTAAAATCGGTGATCCTACTTGGAAAGATGAAGCTAGAAAAATTTTAAGCAAAGAAGATATTGCCAAAAATGCTGAAGGTATCAAAAAATCTTTGTCAAAATTTATTAAATTTGGCGATGGTGAAAGCGATGCTATCATGCTAGATAATGCAGAGTGGTTAGATTCACTTTATTATTTAGATTTCCTACGAGATTTCAGCAGCCATTTTTCTGTCAACCGCATGCTAACTATGGATTCAGTAAAGTTAAGACTAGAGCGGGAGCAACATTTAAGCTTTTTGGAGTTTAACTATATGTTGCTGCAAGCCTATGATTTTTACTATTTAAGCAAGCATTATAATTGCAGCCTGCAACTTGGCGGTAGTGATCAGTGGGGTAATATAGTAATGGGAGCTGATTTAACTCGCAAAATAAGTAGCAAAGAAGTGTTTGGCATGACAACGCCGTTACTTACAACCGCTTCAGGGGCTAAGATGGGTAAGACGGCTGCAGGTGCTGTATGGCTTAACGAAGCTCTGCTAAGCCCATATGATTATTACCAATATTGGCGTAATTGCGAAGATGCTGACATAGTTAGATTTGCTAAATTATATAGCGAGCTAACAAATGAAGAGCTTGTAGTGTTTGAAAATTTAGCAGCTGAAGATATTAATGCCGCTAAAAAGCAACTCGCTTATGAATTGACTAAACTTTGTCATGGAGAGCAAGAAGCCAAGACCGCTTTAGAGATTTCAGTAAAAATATTTGAACAAGGACAAATTGACGAAAATTTAACTACCATAGTTCTAGAGCCGGAAATGTTACAAGCAGGCATTACTGCGTTTGAGCTATTTCATGAAGCTGGGCTTGCTACCTCAAAATCTGGCGCCCGCAAACTTATAAGAGGAAAAGGAGCTAAAGTAAATGATCAGCTTATAGAAGATGAGAATATGGTAATTAATACTACTTTCTTACTTGATAATAAGGTTATTAAACTCTCTGCCGGTAAAAAAAGACATATATTAGTTAAGGTTTAGAAAAAGGTCATTCTCGCATAGATTGAGAGTCGTCATTGCGAGGAAATTACGGAGTAATTGACGAAGCAATCTCAGGATGTTTAATGAGATTGCCACGCTCCTTACAGTCGCGTAGCTCATGCAGAAATGATATATGGATCTAGTTCCCAAACAACTAGATAGCACCTTACACAACTATACTTTCATGTCCGGCTCTGGATATATCAGTGTGTAAATTCTAAAATAGGCAATGATGCTCCTCGCAGCAGAGCTACGAGGTATCTAAAAAAGTTTTAGTTGTTTCTTATGATATCACGAAGCAGAGCTTCGGGGAATTAAACCCTGAGAGATTAAAAATTGATTATATCTGGCTTAATTAATTATAGAACTTTCCCATAATTACGTAATTTCTGCTCATCACCATGTTTACCTACTGTGCTCATACAATATCCTTTACTCCAAAACTCACTTCCCCATAATTTTTCTTTAAGATTTGGATATTTCTCAAACATTTTCTTAGAAGTAATACTTTTTATGATTTGAGTTATTTTTGTTGGGCTATACATTGGTATTGACTGTAATAAAAAATGTACGTGATCTTTATCTACTCCTATTTCTAAAAATCTAATTTCATAACGATCTTCTATGTGCTCACAAATTTTACACAAATAATCATCTAGTTCTTGATTGAATATTAGCGTTACTAAATGATATATTAGTACTGTGACATTATGACTCTTATGTATATAACTGCTTTCTTCCATTCAAGTAGTATATCACGAAGCAGAGCTTCGGGGAATTAAACCCTGAGAACGCTAATTTAGGATAAGGGATAGATAGAAAGCTTATAGATAAAGGGTTTAAAGGAGATTAATGTTGAGTTATGATAGATTTTTTTAATCTCTCAGGGTTTAATTCCCCGAAGCTCTGCTTCGTGATATCATAAGAAACAACTAAAACTTTTTTAGATACCTCGTAGCTCTGCTGCGAGGAGCATCATTTAAATATAGATATATCATGGCTCATTTAACGATAGATGAAAGATTTAAAATATACGAAATGAATAAGAGTGGTTATAGCTCGCGATATATAGGGACAAAGATTGGCCGTGATAAAAGCACTATATGTTATGAACTCAAGAGAATGAGGCATAATTATAGACCAGATAGGGCTAACACACTTGCTTGCAGTTTAAGGCAAGGTAAGAGAAAAAGAAAATTAGATATTGATAATAATTTACGAGCAGAAATAATAAAGCAGTTAACACAGGGTATTTCACCAGATATAATTTCAGGTAGACGTAAACTATCACGAGATACTGTCAATATTTCTACAGAGAGTATATACCAGTTTATTTATACATCTCCTATAGCACAAAGGCAAAAATTATATTTATCTTTAGCAAGAAAAAGGAAAAATAGGTTGCATCATGGTACAAGAATCAGAAACAAAAGAATTACAATACCAAATCGAGTTTCCATTACTGAAAGACCAGAGATAAATAGAAAGATAGCAGCAATAGGTCATTTAGAAGGTGATTTAACTTTTAACAAAGGTAATCAAAGTCGTAATATAGGCGCTCTTGTGGATATCAGAACACAAAAAGTGTTTCTCACTTTAAACCGTTCAAAAAGAACACAAGATGTGATTGGTAACATGAATAAAAAACTTAAACAATTGTCGCATATAATCAAAAGCATAACGTTAGATAATGGCAAAGAATTTACCAATCATGAACAACTATTGCCAAAATCTGAACGAAAAGTATAGAGTCTTTTGCAATGATTGTGTAAATTTTTGTTGAGCCTATATTAGAAGTAATTAAAAATATAGGTAACAGAAATGCAAATAGAGAAGAATAAAAAAATAAATGAAGCAATAGATTTGCTGATAGAAGGTGGAGTAGATTTAAAAACAGTACTAAGTCAGAATGGATTAATTAAGGAATTAACCAAGGGTATTTTAGAGCGAGCACTGCATGCTGAGATGTCAGAACATTTAGGTTATAGCAAGTATGATAGAGCTGAAACTGAGAATGCGAGGAATGGTAGTTTTAGTAAGAATCTGATTAGTGAGAATGGTACTATAGAGCTAAATGTTCCAAGAGACAGACAAGGTAAATTTGAACCTATAATAGTCTCAAAGAAACAAACAAGAATAGATGGCTTAGACCAAAAGATAATATCCTTATATGCGAAGGGTATGAGTGTGTCTGATATTAAAACACAATTGCAAGAATTATATGGAGCTGAGATCAGTGAGAGCCTAATCAGCAGGATTACAGATGAAGTAATAGATGAGGTCAAGATTTGGCAGAGTAGACCTCTTGAATCAGTATACCCTATAGTATATTTTGACTGTTTAGTAGTGAAAGTAAGACAAGATAAACTTATTATTAATAAATCAGTATATGTAGCTTTAGGAATAGATTTATCTGGCAGAAAGGATATTTTAGGCTTATGGATAAGTGAGAATGAAGGAGCTAAATTTTGGCTTGGTAATTTTACTGAAATGAAGAATCGAGGAGTAAAAGATATCTTAATTGCTTGTAGTGATAATCTAACTGGTATGTCTGATGCTATTGCATCAGTATATCCGAAAACTGAACATCAAATTTGTATTGTCCATCAGATCAGGAATAGCCTCAAATATGTATCATATAAAGATAGAAAGCAATTAGCAGCGGATTTGAAACTAATCTATACTTCTGCTACTGAAAAAGAAGCAGAATTAGCTCTTGAGTCATTTGATCAAAAATGGAGTAAGCAATATCCGCATATAGCTAAATCTTGGTATAATAATTGGGATAATTTGATAATTTTCTTGCAATATCCAAAGGAGATTCGTAAGATTATTTACACTACAAATGCGATAGAATCGCTGAATAGCCAATTGAGAAAAGTTACTAAGAATAAACGCATCTTTCCAAATGATGACGCAGTATTTAGTCCGTCCGCCAAAACTCTACAAGCCTTATAGATAATATGGTTTTAAGACAAGAAGTAATACAACAATCCGTAAGAAAATGATAAAATATGGTCATAAACCTTATGGATTTCAGTCAATGCCAATAGACAACATTATCAAATCGCAAGAACAAGGGAAACTGTTTGGTTATAAATTAAAAGAAGAATTAAACCCAAATAATAAGCTATATAAATTAAGAGAATTAATAAATTGGTCTAGGCTCGAAGAGTGGTTATCAAAAAATGTTTGTATTAAGAAATTTGGTAGAAATAGAAAATGTCATAGAGTGATGCTTGGCATAACGATGCTACAAGCAATGTATAATTTTTCAGATTCATTATCAGAGGAAGAGCTAAAAGAGAATATGTATTGGCAGTATTTCTGCGGGTGGGAATATATAGAAAAAGACATAGCTATCTCGGAAACTAGTATACGACGGTTTCGTAGTGTATTAGGTGAAGCTGGATATAATGAGATATTATCGGAGTTGATCAGGGTTGGGATAAAAACTAACACAATTAAAAAAAAAGATTTGGAATTGGAAAGTTCTATAATTAATTAAGCCAGATATAATCAATTTTTAATCTCTCAGGGTTTAATTCCCCGAAGCTCTGCTTCGTGATATCATAAGAAACAACTAAAACTTTTTTAGATACCTCGTAGCTCTGCTGCGAGGAGCATCATTAATAAGTTTATCTTGTCCGTCCGCCAAAACTCTACAAGCCTTATAGATAATATGGTTTTAAGACAAGAAGTAATACAACAATCCGTAAGAAAATGATAAAATATGGTCATAAACCTTATGGATTTCAGTCAATGCCAATAGACAACATTATCAAATCGCAAGAACAAGGGAAACTGTTTGGTTATAAATTAAAAGAAGAATTAAACCCAAATAATAAGCTATATAAATTAAGAGAATTAATAAATTGGTCTAGGCTCGAAGAGTGGTTATCAAAAAATGTTTGTATTAAGAAATTTGGTAGAAATAGAAAATGTCATAGAGTGATGCTTGGCATAACGATGCTACAAGCAATGTATAATTTTTCAGATTCATTATCAGAGGAAGAGCTAAAAGAGAATATGTATTGGCAGTATTTCTGCGGGTGGGAATATATAGAAAAAGACATAGCTATCTCGGAAACTAGTATACGACGGTTTCGTAGTGTATTAGGTGAAGCTGGATATAATGAGATATTATCGGAGTTGATCAGGGTTGGGATAAAAACTAACACAATTAAAAAAAAAGATTTGGAATTAATCATCGCTGATACGACTGTACAAATTAAGAATATCAAACACCCACACGATGTTTATTTAATGGATAAAGCTAGGCTTAGCATAGTAAAGCTTTGCAACAGTTTGGGTATACATTTGAATGAAACATACGCTAGAACCTATAAACGCGATATAGTAAAGCTATGGAAATATAAAGAACATAGTAAAGCCAAGAAGCGTTGGAAAATAATGAAGCATTTAAAAATATTACTGGGTCGTTTGATTAGAGTATGTGAGCGTGAGATCAAAAATAAGCAATTAAACTTGTCTCTCAAAAATCAAGAAGTATTGCAAAAAATAAAACAAATACATAACCAATCTGTTTTAAAAAGAGAAGCTAAAAAGCAATATAAAGAAGATAACAAAGTATTATATAGTTTTCATGCCCCTGAAGTAGAGTGTATAGGAAAGGGAAAACGCAACAAGCCATATGAGTTTGGCAATAAAGTAGCGGTAGTAGTAAGTGGTCGTAGAAATTTTGTTTTATCCGTAAAATCGTTTCATAATAATCCTTATGATGGTCATACATTGCATCAGAGCTTTGAAGCAGTAGAGAGTGTCACTGGAATCAAGATAAAGAAATCATTTGTTGATCTTGGGTATAGTGGTAGCAATGTAAAGGAGAAGAGTAAGGTATATACCCCAAAAACGCGGAAGAAGTTGTTACAAGAGGACAAGTCTATGATCAAGAGACGCAGTGCCATAGAACCAATAATAGGTCACTTAAAGCAATATGGTCGGATGGGTAGAAACTTCTTGAAAGGTATGATAGGAGATATTATCAATCCAATAATCTCTGCTATTGGTTTGAATTTACGATGCATTGCAAATCATTTACAAATCGTGTCTAACTCCACATAAATCAAAAATATCATCATGCAAAAACTAGATGGTCTATCCGCCAAAAACACTTCAAATCCTGATCATTTGTAATGGGATAGAGTTTTGACAACAAATTGCTAAGATTTTCAATAAAAATTAATAAGTTATGTTAATTTTTACTGATACATTTCTGTGTTGGTCTAATTTTGATATGGAGCTATTGTTAACGATTTTTTATCGTTCATCTAGTCCCTCCGCCAAAACTCTAAAAAATATCACTTGTGTCACTAATTTCCAAAAATAGTGCGATTTTAGAGCAAATTACTCTAATTTTGAGGGCTGATTTTAAATTTTTGTATTAAAAACCACACTATTTCCCAAAATGCATTCATTTTTTTATTGTCATTTTTTTGTATTTCCATAAGCTTTTGATATAAAACCTTTCATTTTCTTATGGATTTTACTATGCATTTTTGCCTTAAAACCCTATTGCCTATAAGGCTTTTAGAGTTTTGGCGGACGGACCATCTAGTTTTTGCATGATGATATTTTTGATTTATGTGGAGTTAGACACGATTTGTAAATGATTTGCAATGCATCGTAAATTCAAACCAATAGCAGAGATTATTGGATTGATAATATCTCCTATCATACCTTTCAAGAAGTTTCTAGTCCCTCCGCCAAAACTCTAAAAAATATCACTTGTGTCACTAATTTCCAAAAATAGTGCGATTTTAGAGCAAATTACTCTAATTTTGAGGGCTGATTTTAAATTTTTGTATTAAAAACCACACTATTTCCCAAAATGCATTCATTTTTTTATTGTCATTTTTTTGTATTTCCATAAGCTTTTGATATAAAACCTTTCATTTTCTTATGGATTTTACTATGCATTTTTGCCTTAAAACCCTATTGCCTATAAGGCTTTTAGAGTTTTGGCGGACGGACTTTCTACCCATCCGACCATATTGCTTTAAGTGACCTATTATTGGTTCTATGGCACTGCGTCTCTTGATCATAGACTTGTCCTCTTGTAACAACTTCTTCCGCGTTTTTGGGGTATATACCTTACTCTTCTCCTTTACATTGCTACCACTATACCCAAGATCAACAAATGATTTCTTTATCTTGATTCCAGTGACACTCTCTACTGCTTCAAAGCTCTGATGCAATGTATGACCATCATAAGGATTATTATGAAACGATTTTGCGGATAAAACAAAATTTCTACGACCACTTACTACTACCGCTACTTTATTGCCAAACTCATATGGCTTGTTGCGTTTTCCCTTTCCTATACACTCTACTTCAGGGGCATGAAAACTATATAATACTTTGTTATCTTCTTTATATTGCTTTTTAGCTTCTCTTTTTAAAACAGATTGGTTATGTATTTGTTTTATTTTTTGCAATACTTCTTGATTTTTGAGAGACAAGTTTAATTGCTTATTTTTGATCTCACGCTCACATACTCTAATCAAACGACCCAGTAATATTTTTAAATGCTTCATTATTTTCCAACGCTTCTTGGCTTTACTATGTTCTTTATATTTCCATAGCTTTACTATATCGCGTTTATAGGTTCTAGCGTATGTTTCATTCAAATGTATACCCAAACTGTTGCAAAGCTTTACTATGCTAAGCCTAGCTTTATCCATTAAATAAACATCGTGTGGGTGTTTGATATTCTTAATTTGTACAGTCGTATCAGCGATGATTAATTCCAAATCTTTTTTTTTAATTGTGTTAGTTTTTATCCCAACCCTGATCAACTCCGATAATATCTCATTATATCCAGCTTCACCTAATACACTACGAAACCGTCGTATACTAGTTTCCGAGATAGCTATGTCTTTTTCTATATATTCCCACCCGCAGAAATACTGCCAATACATATTCTCTTTTAGCTCTTCCTCTGATAATGAATCTGAAAAATTATACATTGCTTGTAGCATCGTTATGCCAAGCATCACTCTATGACATTTTCTATTTCTACCAAATTTCTTAATACAAACATTTTTTGATAACCACTCTTCGAGCCTAGACCAATTTATTAATTCTCTTAATTTATATAGCTTATTATTTGGGTTTAATTCTTCTTTTAATTTATAACCAAACAGTTTCCCTTGTTCTTGCGATTTGATAATGTTGTCTATTGGCATTGACTGAAATCCATAAGGTTTATGACCATATTTTATCATTTTCTTACGGATTGTTGTATTACTTCTTGTCTTAAAACCATATTATCTATAAGGCTTGTAGAGTTTTGGCGGACGGACTAGATGAACGATAAAAAATCGTTAACAATAGCTCCATATCAAAATTAGACCAACACAGAAATGTATCAGTAAAAATTAACATAACTTATTAAGTCCCTCCGCCAAAACTCTAAAAAATATCACTTGTGTCACTAATTTCCAAAAATAGTGCGATTTTAGAGCAAATTACTCTAATTTTGAGGGCTGATTTTAAATTTTTGTATTAAAAACCACACTATTTCCCAAAATGCATTCATTTTTTTATTGTCATTTTTTTGTATTTCCATAAGCTTTTGATATAAAACCTTTCATTTTCTTATGGATTTTACTATGCATTTTTGCCTTAAAACCCTATTGCCTATAAGGCTTTTAGAGTTTTGGCGGACGGACTATTAATTTTTATTGAAAATCTTAGCAATTTGTTGTCAAAACTCTATCCCATTACAAATGATCAGGATTTGAAGTGGCTCTGTCTCATCAATTGTGTAAATTTCGTGAACCATTAAATTCTACCATCAAATTTGATCATAAAATGAGCCATAGCTTCATTCCAATTGGGGATAGGCATAGACCATTTTTTGGTAATATAATCAATTGTCAGATATAAAACTTTAAATACTGCGTCATCATTTGGAAAGATGCGTTTATTCTTAGTAACTTTTCTCAATTGGCTATTCAGCGATTCTATCGCATTTGTAGTGTAAATAATCTTACGAATCTCCTTTGGATATTGCAAGAAAATTATCAAATTATCCCAATTATTATACCAAGATTTAGCTATATGCGGATATTGCTTACTCCATTTTTGATCAAATGACTCAAGAGCTAATTCTGCTTCTTTTTCAGTAGCAGAAGTATAGATTAGTTTCAAATCCGCTGCTAATTGCTTTCTATCTTTATATGATACATATTTGAGGCTATTCCTGATCTGATGGACAATACAAATTTGATGTTCAGTTTTCGGATATACTGATGCAATAGCATCAGACATACCAGTTAGATTATCACTACAAGCAATTAAGATATCTTTTACTCCTCGATTCTTCATTTCAGTAAAATTACCAAGCCAAAATTTAGCTCCTTCATTCTCACTTATCCATAAGCCTAAAATATCCTTTCTGCCAGATAAATCTATTCCTAAAGCTACATATACTGATTTATTAATAATAAGTTTATCTTGTCTTACTTTCACTACTAAACAGTCAAAATATACTATAGGGTATACTGATTCAAGAGGTCTACTCTGCCAAATCTTGACCTCATCTATTACTTCATCTGTAATCCTGCTGATTAGGCTCTCACTGATCTCAGCTCCATATAATTCTTGCAATTGTGTTTTAATATCAGACACACTCATACCCTTCGCATATAAGGATATTATCTTTTGGTCTAAGCCATCTATTCTTGTTTGTTTCTTTGAGACTATTATAGGTTCAAATTTACCTTGTCTGTCTCTTGGAACATTTAGCTCTATAGTACCATTCTCACTAATCAGATTCTTACTAAAACTACCATTCCTCGCATTCTCAGTTTCAGCTCTATCATACTTGCTATAACCTAAATGTTCTGACATCTCAGCATGCAGTGCTCGCTCTAAAATACCCTTGGTTAATTCCTTAATTAATCCATTCTGACTTAGTACTGTTTTTAAATCTACTCCGCCTTCTATCAGCAAATCTATTGCTTCATTTATTTTTTTATTCTTCTCTATTTGCATTTCTGTTACCTATATTTTTAATTACTTCTAATATAGGCTCAACAAAAATTTACACAATCATTGCAAAAGACTCTTTAATATTCGTCATGGGATAGTGGACTGGAATCAAGATAAAGAAATCATTTGTTGATCTTGGGTATAGTGGTAGCAATGTAAAGGAGAAGAGTAAGGTATATACCCCAAAAACGCGGAAGAAGTTGTTACAAGAGGACAAGTCTATGATCAAGAGACGCAGTGCCATAGAACCAATAATAGGTCACTTAAAGCAATATGGTCGGATGGGTAGAAACTTCTTGAAAGGTATGATAGGAGATATTATCAATCCAATAATCTCTGCTATTGGTTTGAATTTACGATGCATTGCAAATCATTTACAAATCGTGTCTAACTCCACATAAATCAAAAATATCATCATGCAAAAACTAGATGAACGATAAAAAATCGTTAACAATAGCTCCATATCAAAATTAGACCAACACAGAAATGTATCAGTAAAAATTAACATAACTTATTAATTTTTATTGAAAATCTTAGCAATTTGTTGTCAAAACTCTATCCCATTACAAATGATCAGGATTTGAAGTGTTTTTGGCGGATAGACTATCTTGTCTTACTTTCACTACTAAACAGTCAAAATATACTATAGGGTATACTGATTCAAGAGGTCTACTCTGCCAAATCTTGACCTCATCTATTACTTCATCTGTAATCCTGCTGATTAGGCTCTCACTGATCTCAGCTCCATATAATTCTTGCAATTGTGTTTTAATATCAGACACACTCATACCCTTCGCATATAAGGATATTATCTTTTGGTCTAAGCCATCTATTCTTGTTTGTTTCTTTGAGACTATTATAGGTTCAAATTTACCTTGTCTGTCTCTTGGAACATTTAGCTCTATAGTACCATTCTCACTAATCAGATTCTTACTAAAACTACCATTCCTCGCATTCTCAGTTTCAGCTCTATCATACTTGCTATAACCTAAATGTTCTGACATCTCAGCATGCAGTGCTCGCTCTAAAATACCCTTGGTTAATTCCTTAATTAATCCATTCTGACTTAGTACTGTTTTTAAATCTACTCCGCCTTCTATCAGCAAATCTATTGCTTCATTTATTTTTTTATTCTTCTCTATTTGCATTTCTGTTACCTATATTTTTAATTACTTCTAATATAGGCTCAACAAAAATTTACACAATCATTGCAAAAGACTCTTTAATATTCGTCATGGGATAGTGGACTGAAAAATCAAGACAAAAAAATGAGTAGTATGTTTTCCTAATTTTTCGATTATCAGGCAGCAATTTGCTGATAATTTTGCATATAATTCAGATATACATTCATAGGCTTTTTATAACCAATACTTGAATGAAATCTGTGATAATTATATTTATTCAGATAATGATCAATCCCCTCTTTTAACTCTTTAACATTGTTAAAATCATTAATAAAGATACAATTATATTTTAAAGTTCTAAAAAACCTTTCTATTACTATATTATCAATACTTCTACCTTTGCCATTCATTGAAATTTGGATATCATGCTCCTTGAGAATATTTATGTGGTCATAACTGGTATATTGGCTACCTTGATCACTATTAAATATCTGTGGAGCGTTATACTTACTGAGAGCTTGTTTCAAGACATCAGTTACAAGAGATGCATCCATAGAATTTGACAGTTTATAGCTCAATATGGCCTTGCTATGCCAATCTATAATAGCTGCCATATACATAAAGCCACCATTAGTTCTAATGTAAGTAATGTCACCACTCCAAACCTCATTCACATTAGGCACATACACTTGCTTTGTTGAGCCAGATTTAGTCCAATATTGATCAAGTAAGTAGCTATAGATCTTATGCTCACTATCGTTTCGAGAAGTAGATTTTTTCTTATGTGGGTAAATAGCTTCTATACCCATCATCCTCATATATTTCAGTACTCGATCTTTACCGACAATAAAACCATCTTCTAGTAACTGTTGATGAATATAGCGATAACCAAATTCAGGATTATCTGTATATATTTCATCTATTCTATTTAAAATACTTAATTTATTTATACTCATCTCCTTGGATTTATAGTAGGCTGTAGATCGACTAATCTTTAATAGTTCACACTGTCTTGATTTTGAGAGTTGATTTAGCTTGGAGTGTACAAGACTCTTTTTATTTGATAAATCCAAGCTTTTGAGCTTTCCCACGGCCCAGTCCCTCTCAACTGTGATTCTACCAAGAGCTTTAGCAAGTTCATCATTTTGCTCTTGTAAATGATTTATTTGTTCTTGATATTCACTCAAAACTTTAGCTGGTTCAAAAGCTAATGCCGCATGGCTTTGTTGCATAAATAAGCTTTTGAATATACTGCCCCTAACCCCGCAATGCTAGCCTAGCCAACAGGCACAGAGATAGGTTTACCAATTTCAAACATTTTGTTTAATAAGTGGCATTTAATAGACATTTCTTTTGTCATATTTTGATCATGTCTTGATAGAAACTTACTACCAAAAGAAGTTTTAAATCGAAAGAACGTGTTCTCTACACGCTCCCTTCTACCATAATTATTCTTTACCCTCCATGCTTGGTATCCTTTGTTTTGTTGATATATAACAGCTGCATCTCTCTCAGTTTTATCCCTAAGCGATTGAACTTTTACTGAAGAGTTTGGGGGTCTAATAACTGGTTTTATCTTCTTCTTTCTCAACAATTGATATGTAGATTCACCGTCATACCCTCGATCTCCCAGAAAATCCTTGGCTCTGACATTAGCTATTAGTAGTCCAATCTGTGATCTATCATCTATAGTATGCTCTGTGGTACTATCGGCAAGTATCATACCTTGATCTTCTATAACGATATGTAGCTTTTTCCATATGCGACGCTTATATTGTGCTTACCATGCTTATTTTCTAGCCATTCGTTCCCTGTGTAGGCTTGTATCCCTGTACTATCCATTGAAATACAACTAAATTCTTTATCTTGATTTCCATGTAAATACCTAAGATCTAATGACTTCATACGCTTACTTAATGTTGTATAGTCTGGACATCTAATAGATAAACCCGATATTTCAAAGAGCCAGTTTATAAAGCCTTGGGTTTGGCGTAACTTAAGACCGAATAAGCATCTGATCTTCAAACACTGTAATATAGCGTGATCACTATAGCGTCTAGGTCTTCCTCGTTTCATTTCCTCTCTGTAATCAGCATACCAGCCAATCGCCAAATCACTGGCAATCATAAAATCTATGCGACCCCTATTGCGTAAAAAATTATTATATTCTGACCAATTCGTTATTTTATATTTAGAATACTTGCGTGATTTACTAAAAGGGGCTTTCTTCCGAGATCTCATATAATCTGGATTATTTTTTAATTCAGGACATCTTACCAGATTATCACCACTCTTGCTCTACAAATTTTATTTATGCAACAAAGCCACACAGAAATGTATCAGTAAAAATTAACATAACTTATTAATTTTTATTGAAAATCTTAGCAATTTGTTGTCAAAACTCTATCCCATTACAAATGATCAGGATTTGAAGTGTTTTTGGCGGATAGACTAGTAAGTTTCTATCAAGACATGATCAAAATATGACAAAAGAAATGTCTATTAAATGCCACTTATTAAACAAAATGTTTGAAATTGGTAAACCTATCTCTGTGCCTGTTGGCTAGGCTAGCATTGCGGGGTTAGGGGCAGTATATTCAAAAGCTTATTTATGCAACAAAGCCGGAACGAATGGCTAGAAAATAAGCATGGTAAGCAATATAAGCGTCGCATATGGAAAAAGCTACATATCGTTATAGAAGATCAAGGTATGATACTTGCCGATAGTACCACAGAGCATACTATAGATGATAGATCACAGATTGGACTACTAATAGCTAATGTCAGAGCCAAGGATTTTCTGGGAGATCGAGGGTATGACGGTGAATCTACATATCAATTGTTGAGAAAGAAGAAGATAAAACCAGTTATTAGACCCCCAAACTCTTCAGTAAAAGTTCAATCGCTTAGGGATAAAACTGAGAGAGATGCAGCTGTTATATATCAACAAAACAAAGGATACCAAGCATGGAGGGTAAAGAATAATTATGGTAGAAGGGAGCGTGTAGAGAACACGTTCTTTCGATTTAAAACTTCTTTTAGTAGTAAGTTTCTATCAAGACATGATCAAAATATGACAAAAGAAATGTCTATTAAATGCCACTTATTAAACAAAATGTTTGAAATTGGTAAACCTATCTCTGTGCCTGTTGGCTAGGCTAGCATTGCGGGGTTAGGGGCAGTATAGTATATTCAAAAGCTTATTTATGCAACAAAGCCATGAAGAAAGATATTGCTGCATTATTTTGTTTTGTCGATGATTTTTGTAAAATTAGCGAGCAGTGGATTAATAAATCATTTCTACCATTAATCTCTCAGGGTTTAATTCCCCGAAGCTCTGCTTCGTGATATACTACTTGAATGGAAGAAAGCAGTTATATACATAAGAGTCATAATGTCACAGTACTAATATATCATTTAGTAACGCCGGCAAAGTATAGAAGAGTAATATTCAATCAAGAACTAGATGATTATTTGTGTAAAATTTGTGAGCACATAGAAGATCGTTATGAAATTAGATTTTTAGAAATAGGAGTAGATAAAGATCACGTACATTTTTTATTACAGTCAATACCAATGTATAGCCCAACAAAAATAACTCAAATCATAAAAAGTATTACTTCTAAGAAAATGTTTGAGAAATATCCAAATCTTAAAGAAAAATTATGGGGAAGTGAGTTTTGGAGTAAAGGATATTTTATGAGCACAGTAGGTAAACATGGTGATGAGCAGAAATTACGTAATTATGTACAGAATCAAGGTTCGGGCAAACCTTCTTATAAAGCATTTCAACAAAAACAGTTAAAGCTTTTTGGATAGATACCTCGTAGCTCTGCTGCGAGGAGCATCATTTTACGCTAGGGTGTGTTAAGAAAAATAGCAATTCTTGAAAAAGAAAAAAAGAAGTATATTATATTAGTTATGAAATTATATTCTTTTCAAGAACATTTATCAGAGCTTAAAGTAAGATTATCTAGAATATTTATTATTTTTATAGTTGCATTTGCTATTTGCTATTATTTTAGTGATACTATTTATAGTTTCTTATTAGAACCGCTTGCTAAACTAAGTAAGGATAATTTACGAAATATAATCTATACTGGACTTACTGAGGCATTTTTTACTTATATTAAGCTTGCAGCTTTTGCAGCTTTCGCTATTATTATACCGGTAATTGCTTTAGAATGTTACTTATTCGTTAGTCCGGGATTATATCGCCATGAAAAAAAAATTATTGCGTTTATTCTTTTTATATCGCCTATTTTATTCTGGTGTGGTAGTATTTTCGTTTTTTATTTCGTAATGCCAAAAGCTTGGAATTTTTTCCTTAGTTTTGAAAAGCGTGATTTAATAGTACCGATAGTTTTAGAAGCTAGGATTAGTGAATATTTAAATCTAGTTATTCATCTAATTATAGCTTTTGGTGTTGCCTTTCAACTTCCAGTTGTTTTAATAATATTAAATACATTAAAAATAATTACAATAGAAACGCTTAAGCAAAAAAGACGCTTTGCGATAGTTATTAACTTTATTATTGCAGGAATATTAACTCCTCCCGATATATTAAGCCAGTTTGCTCTTGCAATACCGCTGCTTTTATTATATGAAATTTCAATAATAATATGTAATTATATAGAAAAAACCGAGGTCATAAATGCTAAATATTAAATGGATTAGAGAAAATCAAGAATTATTCGATGATAAGCTTAGGCAGAGATTTATTGAACCTATGGCAAAAAGAATCGAAGAGCTTGATGGTAAAAAAAGAAAAATCACTAATCTAATTCAAGAATTTCAGCACGCACGTAAAGTAAAGTCAAAAATTTTAGGTAACATAAATCCTAAAAGCGGCGAGGAATTTGAAGGATTACAAAGAGATGTCAAGGACATCAATGAAAAGCTAGAAGAACTCGAACAAGATTTAAATAATAATAATGAGCTAAATGAGCTATTAAATACTCTTCCTAATATTCCTGATGAAGAAGTGCCATATGGTATTGATGAAAGTATGAATAAATTAATTCGTACTCATGGAGAAGTAGATCTTAATGCTCAAAATAAAAAACAACATTTTGAGCTTGGTGTAAAGCTAGATCTAATGGATTTTGAGCAAACGGCAAAAATTTCAGGTGCTAGATTCGTAACATTAAAAGGTGATTTAGCAAAATTAGAGCGTGCTTTAGCCAATTTCATGCTTGATGTTCATACTGGAGAGTTCGGTTTCCTTGAAGTGTCGCCTCCAGTGCTAGTTCGAGATAATGCTATGTATAATGCGGGTCAGTTACCTAAATTTGCCGATGAATCTTTTGCAACTACAAACGGCTATAGGCTAATTCCAACCGCAGAAGTGTCATTGGTCAACATGGTTGCCGATACTATTATTCCTCGTGAAAAATTACCTATGAGACTTGTTGCTTATACACCATGCTTTAGATCAGAAGCAGGTAGCAGCGGTAGAGATACTAGAGGTATGATTAGATTGCATCAATTTAGTAAAGTAGAGCTTGTATCTATTACAACACCTGAAGAGTCAAAAAACGAGCATGAATACATGACTAACGCTTCAGAAACTATCCTACAGAAACTAGGATTACCTTATCGCACTATGCTACTTTGTACAGCTGATATGGGGTTTGCATCACAAAAAACTTATGATATAGAAGTTTGGCTTCCTGGACAAAAGCAGTATCGTGAAATTGCTAGCTGTTCTAATTGTGGTGATTTTCAAGCACGTAGAATGAAAGCACGACATAAGGAATTTGGTAGTCATGATACTACTTTAGTTCATACCTTAAACGCTTCTGGCTTACCAATTGGTAGAACTATGGTTGCAATTTTAGAAAATTATCAAAATGAAGACGGTTCAATAACCATACCGGATGTTCTGGTAAATTACATGGGAGGGTTACAAAAAATCACTGCATATAAAGAATAATGATGCTCCTCGCAGCAGAGCTACGAGGTATCTAAAAAAGTTTTAGTTGTTTCTTATGATATCACGAAGCAGAGCTTCGGGGAATTAAACCCTGAGAGATTAAACGTAAATAATTAGGTAAAGTTTTGTAATAATGTTTATTACATGATAAAGTTTTGCAGTAAGTGTTTGCGATTATAGCTTGGTGTTATACTGTGACTGGATCGTTACATGGCTCGTTTTTCCCGTCATAAGCTACGCGACTAAAAGGAGCGTGGCGATCTCATGAAACAGCATATGATTTCTGAGATTGCTTCGTCGGAACTTTCAGTTTCTTCTCGCAATGATGGCTCTCAACCCATGCAACAAAGCCTTCAAGGGATGACAACAAATTAATTTAAATTAAGGTTATTTGTGTTTAGTGGTTTACGAAAGTTTGATAAGGATATATATAATTATAATGCTCCGAATTTTATACCTATAGCATGTCACTATAATGAGCATACTTTGCTTACCAAGGATGGTCAGTTACTACAAATTATTAAAGTCTATGGTATCAGTTCGGAAAAAATTAGTGATAAAATACAAAATTTACGTGAAATAATTAGAGCTTCCGTAAAAAAGCATACAAATAGTTATGATTTTGCTTTTTGGATGCATACAATAAGAGAAAAACAAAATTTAGACGATCCTACTCCGTATAAAAAATTATTACCTGCTCACATCCATGCATTATGGCAGAGAAAAAATCACTGGAATGATAAATTTGTTAATACTTTATATATTTCCATAGTACATGATTCTGCCAAGATTAAAATTAAAAATTTTGGCTCCTTGATAAATTCTTTATCAACTAAATTAATCGTAGACTTTGAAAATAAATATTTAGAGTCTGCTGTTCAGAAGCTAGAAAGTCTTGCTAATAATATTTTGAATGACTTAAATGAATTTGATGCAGAAAAGCTTGGTATAACATTTGAAAATGAAAACACATTTTCTGCACCTTTATTTTTATATAACCGAATAGCTAATATTAACGATAGTGATTGTTTAGTACCTATAATAGATTTATCAAGTGCAATAGGTAGAAGTACTTATACGATTAGTGGCGATAAAATGATAGTTACGAATCAGGAACAAAATAAAAAATTTATTTCCTTGTTATCTATCAAAGAATATCAAGAATCTCCTTCTGAAGTTCTTGATAAGTTTTTGCAGCTGCCGCTTGAATTAATAATAACCGAGATATTTTACTTTGTTGATAAAAAAGTAGTGACTGCTGCTTTAAAGGGGCAGGATTATATTTTAAAAATTACTAATGATAATAACTTGATTGAGCATAAAGGGATTAATAAACTTAATGATAATAAATCTTCTTTTGAGTTTTGTAATCAACAGATTTCAATTGCTGTTATAGAAGAAGATGAAGATAAACTTACTGCTTCTGTTGCAAAAGCTGCAAGAGAGCTTTTTAAACTTGGTATTGTTCATGTAAAAGAAGACCTTAATATAGAACAAACATTTTGGGCACAATTACCGGCTAATTTTGCTTTCATACGAAGAATGTCGCCTTTATTGTCAGATCATATAGCATCTCTTGCTGTTCTGCACAACTCACCTTTAGGTAGCCAATATACTTCTTGGGGACGAGCATTAACACTACTTAGAATGGAAAGAGGTACTCCTTATTTCATGAATTTTCATGATAAAACTGGTAGGGGTAATACTTGTATTTTTGGTACAGAAAAAACTGGTAAAACAGTATTATTAAATTTTCTGGTGTCAGAATCAACTAAGTATGATCCAACAATAATTTATATCTCTAATAGCAATGATTCTAAGATTTTTATCGAAGCATTAGAGGGGACGTGGTTAGAAATTGATAAGCAAATTATCAACCCATTTTTAGTAGATGATACAGAAAAATCGCAAGCTTTTATTTTAGAATTTTTAAAGATGTTAAGTGGTCATTATATTTCACCGCTTAATGAAGTAGAACTAACTTTTTTAGAAAAACTCAGAAGTAAAATTTTATCAATTGATAAGGAAAAGCGAATTTTTTCTGACATCTTAAAATTGGAAGATTTTAAAGAAGAGGGTGGCAGTACAATATTAGATAAATTAAAAGGCTTCACTGAGGGACAATTATATAGCGGTTTATTTGACCAGTCAGTTTTTAATATTAATGAAAGTAGTATTGTCGGTCTTAATTTATACAAGCTTTCAGATGAACCTTTTGCTAAGCAATTTTATCCAAGTGAAAGAAAATATTTAGAACAATTTAATAATAACTTAAAAAAACATCAAAGTGTTTGTGCTAGTGTAGTTTATGCACTTACTTACCATTTAAGCTTAGTAGGTACTAAACCTAAAATATTTGCTGCAGATAGTTTTGATAAACTCTATAAACCTGAAATTTATAGTGATAATATAAGCTTAATTTTTAATAATTTATCTGAAAATAATGGTATCTTTGTAGGTAATTTTAATTTTATTTACCTTAAGGCATATCCGAAATATACTTTAAAAACATGGCTTGAAATAATTAATACTAAAATTATTTTACCGTCTGATGTAAAAATCGAAGATTTAGATGAGATTTTAGGTTTAACAGATTCAGAAATACGTAAGTTATCGCAATTAATACTTACCAGTAGAATGTTTTTAATTAATAAAGATAATGAATCTATAGCTTTAGAATTAAGTATAGCAGCATTAGTCGGGGTCGTGCGTATTTTATCAAGTAAAAAGGAAGAAATGGCTATCTATAAAGAAGTGCTAGAAAAATACCAAGGACCGCCAGATAATTGGATTAATTATTTATACGATGCATTAAACGTAGACTAGTCTACCTTTGATATTTCAAGATTTGGCAAGCCAAATTTCGGGATTCGCCTGTGCTCACGTAGTTATCTACGCTCCGCAGGCTCACCGCTTATTTGACTTCCAAATCTTAAAATATCTGCGGTATATGACTACTATATAACAACTATTTTATAACAATTACTCAAAGTGTTGAAAAAATATTTATTATTTTTTTTATTTCTATTTTGCTCAATTAATACACATGCCAGTATTTGGGATACTATAGGTGGGTGTATTACTGATCCTTGTAATTGTGGGCAAAGTGAAAGAACAGAAACTTGGAATAAAGGTCCAAATGAAATAACAAAGACATTTAAAACAGGTGCAAATTGTCCTCCTTGGAATAAAAGTGATGGTCGTGATACTGATAATTGTTTATTACAATTTGATTATCCTGGTAGGTTTGTACCTTTTGTATTAAATAGATGTGCTCAAGCGTCACCAGACAGTACCTATTTTACTCCCAAAATAACTATTAGAATTCAAAGCTGTAATGCTGCTGCTTGTTGGTCTCAGAACACTAATTTAAATTGGGATGGACAATGCGTATTATGGCCAACCGGTTATGGTTTACCGCTAACTAGAGTTTGTGCCAGAATTGCAGTGCCTGCAATGGCACCTCCTCCTGGAATAAATTCTGATCCTTCCCCTGCTGATCCTGGATATACTGCAGGATTTCATCTTAATAAAGTTGGTTTTACCGATAGTGACGATACTATAGTTGGGGTAGACGGACAAATACTTACTATTTCTTCCCCTAAGCTTTGTGCATATAGTGATCCAGGTAGTGTAAATCTTGTTTCAGATTCAGGAGCACATACTGACCTTGCGGACTGGAATCCTAATAGTCAACCACTACATAAAACTACTAAGTTGAGTCCAATTGCCCAAGTATTGAAATTTCTAGTTACTACATTAAACGGGGCAAATATACCAAGTTTACTTTCTAAACTGCTTGGTATGATAAGTCAAGATTCGGAAATAATAAAAGTACTACAAACTGTATTTAACTCTATAGGTGACCTATTTAATTTCTTCCCTAATAATGTAATAATACCAATCATTGAAACTTTTGGGTCTTTAAACGGTTCTGTAGATGATTTTTCTTTCGGTTGTGTACAATTACCTTTAGGTCCTTACCCGCCGCCATTTTGTAAAAGTTTAAACGAGCTTAGCGTTCCTGCGGTCATTAATAATGTATGTAGTGTTAAAAACCCTGATGGAACTTTTAAGCAATCTTCCGTTGTCTTGCCTTGCGTAGTATCAAATGTTAGAAATAATATTATTAATAATACAGTACGTGTTAGTTTTAATAATCTTATACCTATTTGTACCGGTACCAATCCTGATCTTAATACTTGTGTAGAAATAAAAGGGGTATTTACTTCAGCAAGTAGTGCTCACGTAGCTACTGCTTATACAGATTTTATTAAACCTTGTAGTAGTTCTTCGAATGGTGCTCCTTGCATTAATACAAATATAAAATTAACTTGCGATGTTACTGCTAATGGTTGTAATCAAGGTTTTAGAATAGTATATTCGCAGGTTATGGATAAACTTGAAACTCCTAGTGATTATTTTATAAGTAATATACCTGATTGTGGTACTGCAGAAGCAAATAAATCAACTTCTTGTCAAAAAATATGGGGAGCTAATATAGGTCAGTTTGTTGATGTAAGCGTACAATTTCCTGAAGTGCAAGTTCAAGATAAAGATAATTTAATGCCAATACAGAAAAGCTTTACTTTAAATGATAGTAACAATAAATCTCGAAGCCTTTATGCTTCTATTAGTAATACTAAAACAGATACACAGGATCCAGCAGATATCTGTGTATTTGAAGCGAGTAGTTTAGCAGGATGTGTGCCTAGAGTAAGTGATTCATATAGTTTAGCTACTTATGAATGTGAAAAACCATATTCGGGAATTATCTGCCCAAGTAATACTTATTATACTCCACAATTTGTTGCTTCTATGCAAGTAATAGATGATAAGAGTAATATTATAGATCAAACTAGCACACTTGTAACCCCATTATCATATGCAGCACCTGACCCTAATAACCCTAATGCTACAGAAAGTATAGTAACGCTTGCTGGTTATAATTATAGTTCCTCTGTTGCATTTATCCCTAAAGATCCACCAAAATATCCGGATGATAAATATATTGCTATGCCATTTTCAGGTCCTAATGCGTTAAACCAAATAACAATTCGCGGCGTATATAAAGATAATATACCGCCTTATGACAATAATGGTAATCCGAACCCAAATGCAGTCTATTTAAAATATTTGAAATATATAAATGGTAAATATGTACAAGGTGGAACGCATACCTGCTTAATGCCTAAGAATTTCCAGCATTGTAGTCCTGTACCACCACCACCATCAACAACACCTGGTAATCCTAATAATAATCAACAAATAAACTGTGTGCTTGCTAAATTAGATCAGTCAAATACTGTAGATTGTACCGTACTTAAAAGTAAATTTGCTGAAGATGCTAATTATGCAAATCTTAGTTTATGTGAAAGTACAAGCGGTTGTTCTCAAGTAGAAACTTTATCAGGTAAAGGAAAAGGTATTACCGTTTATAAATGTGCTAATAATACTAATTGTTATACTAATAATGATAATCCTAATACTCCTGTGTGCGTCTTAACTACAGACTATGTAAATAGGTTAGAACCTAAATCTAGTTTAGGCTCTATATTAGATGCTACTCAATATTATAAAGTTACATTTTATCCTAGTGATGATCCTGCAAAACCTAATCAACCAACATATGATGTTAAGGTTTCAGATGTAAGAGATAAAACTTGGCGAGAATTGAATCTATGTTCGCCTATTTTAGCTCCTGTTTGTTCCGCAATTACTTCTCCTCAAGCTGCTGATGGCAATGCGTTATGGGATGAAACAGATATAGGAGAGTTAAGGGTGGGTAGATGTCCACCTAATTGGGTAGAAATAGATCCATCTTTAGATCCATATCCAAATCTGGAACCAAAAGGAACAAGCCTTAAGCGTTATTGTTTATCAAATTTTGATAAAAAAACTATTGAATTTGAGCCTTTAGGACAAAATATTGGTTGTAGAGAATCAAAAGGTTTACCAGTAGTAATCGGTGATAATAATTTTCCGCCTTCAACAATAAGACCTAATACCCCTTATGATCCTAATACTAAGACGGGTGATTTTTACTTAAATGTACCGCCTATACAAAGTTCATGGAATCCGAATGATATGGCTTTCAATCCGAATGATGGGTCAAAAATAGATGCAACTAATGAGCCAGGTCAGACTAAATTATTTACTATAACTTTTAAAGTAACTTTAGATGTAATTATGTCAGATATTGACTATTTTAGAATAGAAAACTTATGGTATGATGATTGCACGCTTGTATATGTTAATGATACAAAAGTTCTTAGTGCACCTATATCATCTGTTGATTCCTTAGATAATAAAAACCAATGTAACAATGGTAATGATCAGGGGAAAGCACTACAGGCTAGTAATTTACCTATTGATATCAAGTCTTATTTAAAACAAGGAGAAAATACTATAAAATTCCAGTTAAGAGTTATGGGTGGTGGTGGATTATATTTCCATATGCAATATAGAATGTTGAGATAAGTTATGAGTTGGGTTATTTTTTACACCATAATTTTTGCTTTATTAGTACTTGATTTAGGGATTATACATAAAAAAAATGAAGTAATGAGCTTTAAGCAAAGCTTACTCTTTAGCCTTTTCTATTTTACAATATCCTGCTTATTTGGCATTTATATTTATTATAATATGGGAGCAGATAGCACACGTGAATATTATACTTGTTTTCTAATTGAAAAGGCTATGTCGCTTGATAATATCTTTGTTGTCTCAATTATCTTCCCATTTTTTAAGATTCCGCAAAAATATCAACATCGTGTTTTATTCTTTGGCATAATCGGAGTAATAGCTTTCAGGGCTGTAATGATTTATGGCGGGATTATACTGATAAATAAGTTCTCTTGGTTATTATATATTTTTGCTGTAATACTTATTGCTACGGGCGTAAAAACTTTTTATGTATCTCATAAAACCTTTGATATACAGAATTCTTATCTTTATAAGTCAATAATAAAATATCTAAATGTTACGTCTAACCTGGAGGGGGATAAATTCTTTGTTACACGTAATAAAAAACTATATATTACTCCTCTTTTTATCTCTTTGGTATTAATAGAGGCAATAGATTTAGTCTTTGCCATAGACAGTATACCCGCTATATTTGCCATTACTAATGATGCCTATATTATTTATACCTCAAATATTTTTGCTATTTTAGGGCTTAGAGCTTTATTCTTCTGTCTTGCAGAAATTGTTGAACGATTCAGCTATATCAAATACTCCTTAGCATTAATTTTAATATTTATCGGAATTAAAATATTTATTCATCATTATATAGCCATTCCAGCTTATATTTCTTTAACTGTTACTATTACTTTATTGCTATTGGGCATATTTGCTGCTGTAATTAGAAAAAATATAGTTGACCGCCAATAGGCTAAAGATATAATATCCTTAAAAATTTTTCCAAGATAAATATAGCTAACGCGGAAAGGTTTTTACCATAGTTTTTGTATTTACTCACATATTCACCAGATCTAAATCCTATTAAACATTGCTGGACTAACTTTAAAAACTGTTTACGTAAAATTATTGATCAATGCCTAAGTTTTTCCTAATCTGTGGTAGAAACATTTCCGTGTTAGCTATATAATGATCAAATTACTACAATTATTTACTGTTGCTTTATCCATTTTTATTACTAATACTGTTTTTGCCGAAGAAAATATAAACCTGAAGTTTTGACAAAAAGATAGCCACACTTATAAGTTATGATATAAATACGCTCAAATACAAAAGGGGTTTTAGTGTGTATGATTATACAACTGAAGTTTTGACAAAAATTCTAATTTTTCTGACTAAAGTAAAAATTTATATTTAAAGTTAATCTCTCAGGGTTTAATTCCCCGAAGCTCTGCTTCGTGATATACTACTTGAATGGAAGAAAGCAGTTATATACATAAGAGTCATAATGTCACAGTACTAATATATCATTTAGTAACGCCGGCAAAGTATAGAAGAGTAATATTCAATCAAGAACTAGATGATTATTTGTGTAAAATTTGTGAGCACATAGAAGATCGTTATGAAATTAGATTTTTAGAAATAGGAGTAGATAAAGATCACGTACATTTTTTATTACAGTCAATACCAATGTATAGCCCAACAAAAATAACTCAAATCATAAAAAGTATTACTTCTAAGAAAATGTTTGAGAAATATCCAAATCTTAAAGAAAAATTATGGGGAAGTGAGTTTTGGAGTAAGGGATATTTTATGAGCACAGTAGGTAAACATGGTGATGAGCAGAAATTACGTAATTATGTACAGAATCAAGGTTCAGGCAAACCTTCTTATAAAGCATTTCAACAAAAACAGTTAAAGCTTTTTGGATAGATACCTCGTAGCTCTGCTGCGAGGAGCATCATTTGTAATAGTTGAGATTATATCTTACATTTAGTAAAATAAATTAATTATTAAATGGAGATAAAGAATGAACTTAAATCAAAAAATAATAAAACCAAAATTAGGTTTACTTGAATTAGCTAAGAGCCTTGGTAGTATATCATCAGCATGTAAAGCGATGGGATATAGTAGAGATAGTTATTACAGATTTAAAGAACTGTATGAAACTGGTGGCGAAGAAGCGTTGTATGAAATTAGTCGAAGAAAGCCAATAATAGCGAATAGAGTTGATCCTGCTGTAGAGAAAGCAGTACTAGATATGGCAATAGAATATCCAGCATATGGTCAGCTAAGAGTATCAAATGAGCTTAAAAAGACAGGTGTACTTGTATCACCTGGGGGAGTAAGATCAATTTGGTTACGTAATGATTTAAACAACATCAGTAAAAGACTTAAAGCATTAGAAGCAAAAATGGCTCAAGATGGTATTGTGCTTACTGAGGCACAATTACAAGTGCTAGAGAAGCGTCGTAATGAAAAAGAAGCTCATGGAGAAATTGAGACACAGCATCCAGGGTATCTAGGATGCCAAGATACATATTATGTAGGCAACTTTAAGGGTATAGGTAAGGTTTATTCTCAGGTATTTATTGATAGCTACAGCAGAGTAGCTGATGTTAAACTATATACTGATAAAACAGCTTTAACTGCTGCTGATATGCTTAATGACCGAGTGTTACCATGGTATGAGACTCAAGGGATACCAATACTTCGTATTCTGACAGATCGTGGGTCAGAATATAAGGGGAATATAGAGCATCATGCTTTTGAATTATTTCTAAGTATCGAAGGTATAGAGCATACTACTACTAAAGCATATTCTCCTCAAACAAACGGTATGTGTGAGCGTTTTAATAAAACCATGAAACAAGAATTCTTTGATACAGCTATGCGGAAAAAGATTTATACAGATCTTGATGACCTACAATTAGATCTTGATATCTGGCTAGAGTATTTCAATAATGAAAGACCTCATTCTGGTAAATATTGTTATGGAAAAACTCCTATGCAAACTTTTAAGGATAGTAAGAAATTAGCTGTTGAAAAGAATAATGAAATCTTGTATCTTGAATATGTATCTGACAGTCAAAATTTAACTGACAATCAGGGGCAAAATTTATAGTGTCTGTAAGATCAAATCTTAACTTCTACAGTTAATTTTTACTGATACATTTCTGTGTTGGTCTAATTTTGATATGGAGCTATTGTTAACGATTTTTTATCGTTCATCTAGTTTTTGCATGATGATATTTTTGATTTATGTGGAGTTAGACACGATTTGTAAATGATTTGCAATGCATCGTAAATTCAAACCAATAGCAGAGATTATTGGATTGATAATATCTCCTATCATACCTTTCAAGAAGTTTCTACCCATCCGACCATATTGCTTTAAGTGACCTATTATTGGTTCTATGGCACTGCGTCTCTTGATCATAGACTTGTCCTCTTGTAACAACTTCTTCCGCGTTTTTGGGGTATATACCTTACTCTTCTCCTTTACATTGCTACCACTATACCCAAGATCAACAAATGATTTCTTTATCTTGATTCCAGTGACACTCTCTACTGCTTCAAAGCTCTGATGCAATGTATGACCATCATAAGGATTATTATGAAACGATTTTGCGGATAAAACAAAATTTCTACGACCACTTACTACTACCGCTACTTTATTGCCAAACTCATATGGCTTGTTGCGTTTTCCCTTTCCTATACACTCTACTTCAGGGGCATGAAAACTATATAGTCCGTCCGCCAAAACTCTACAAGCCTTATAGATAATATGGTTTTAAGACAAGAAGTAATACAACAATCCGTAAGAAAATGATAAAATATGGTCATAAACCTTATGGATTTCAGTCAATGCCAATAGACAACATTATCAAATCGCAAGAACAAGGGAAACTGTTTGGTTATAAATTAAAAGAAGAATTAAACCCAAATAATAAGCTATATAAATTAAGAGAATTAATAAATTGGTCTAGGCTCGAAGAGTGGTTATCAAAAAATGTTTGTATTAAGAAATTTGGTAGAAATAGAAAATGTCATAGAGTGATGCTTGGCATAACGATGCTACAAGCAATGTATAATTTTTCAGATTCATTATCAGAGGAAGAGCTAAAAGAGAATATGTATTGGCAGTATTTCTGCGGGTGGGAATATATAGAAAAAGACATAGCTATCTCGGAAACTAGTATACGACGGTTTCGTAGTGTATTAGGTGAAGCTGGATATAATGAGATATTATCGGAGTTGATCAGGGTTGGGATAAAAACTAACACAATTAAAAAAAAAGATTTGGAATTAATCATCGCTGATACGACTGTACAAATTAAGAATATCAAACACCCACACGATGTTTATTTAATGGATAAAGCTAGGCTTAGCATAGTAAAGCTTTGCAACAGTTTGGGTATACATTTGAATGAAACATACGCTAGAACCTATAAACGCGATATAGTAAAGCTATGGAAATATAAAGAACATAGTAAAGCCAAGAAGCGTTGGAAAATAATGAAGCATTTAAAAATATTACTGGGTCGTTTGATTAGAGTATGTGAGCGTGAGATCAAAAATAAGCAATTAAACTTGTCTCTCAAAAATCAAGAAGTATTGCAAAAAATAAAACAAATACATAACCAATCTGTTTTAAAAAGAGAAGCTAAAAAGCAATATAAAGAAGATAACAAAGTATTATATAGTTTTCATGCCCCTGAAGTAGAGTGTATAGGAAAGGGAAAACGCAACAAGCCATATGAGTTTGGCAATAAAGTAGCGGTAGTAGTAAGTGGTCGTAGAAATTTTGTTTTATCCGCAAAATCGTTTCATAATAATCCTTATGATGGTCATACATTGCATCAGAGCTTTGAAGCAGTAGAGAGTGTCACTGGAATCAAGATAAAGAAATCATTTGTTGATCTTGGGTATAGTGGTAGCAATGTAAAGGAGAAGAGTAAGGTATATACCCCAAAAACGCGGAAGAAGTTGTTACAAGAGGACAAGTCTATGATCAAGAGACGCAGTGCCATAGAACCAATAATAGGTCACTTAAAGCAATATGGTCGGATGGGTAGAAACTTCTTGAAAGGTATGATAGGAGATATTATCAATCCAATAATCTCTGCTATTGGTTTGAATTTACGATGCATTGCAAATCATTTACAAATCGTGTCTAACTCCACATAAATCAAAAATATCATCATGCAAAAACTAGATGAACGATAAAAAATCGTTAACAATAGCTCCATATCAAAATTAGACCAACACAGAAATGTATCAGTAAAAATTAACATAACTTATTAATTTTTATTGAAAATCTTAGCAATTTGTTGTCAAAACTCTATCCCATTACAAATGATCAGGATTTGAAGTGTTTTTGGCGGATAGACTATATAATACTTTGTTATCTTCTTTATATTGCTTTTTAGCTTCTCTTTTTAAAACAGATTGGTTATGTATTTGTTTTATTTTTTGCAATACTTCTTGATTTTTGAGAGACAAGTTTAATTGCTTATTTTTGATCTCACGCTCACATACTCTAATCAAACGACCCAGTAATATTTTTAAATGCTTCATTATTTTCCAACGCTTCTTGGCTTTACTATGTTCTTTATATTTCCATAGCTTTACTATATCGCGTTTATAGGTTCTAGCGTATGTTTCATTCAAATGTATACCCAAACTGTTGCAAAGCTTTACTATGCTAAGCCTAGCTTTATCCATTAAATAAACATCGTGTGGGTGTTTGATATTCTTAATTTGTACAGTCGTATCAGCGATGATTAATTCCAAATCTTTTTTTTTAATTGTGTTAGTTTTTATCCCAACCCTGATCAACTCCGATAATATCTCATTATATCCAGCTTCACCTAATACACTACGAAACCGTCGTATACTAGTTTCCGAGATAGCTATGTCTTTTTCTATATATTCCCACCCGCAGAAATACTGCCAATACATATTCTCTTTTAGCTCTTCCTCTGATAATGAATCTGAAAAATTATACATTGCTTGTAGCATCGTTATGCCAAGCATCACTCTATGACATTTTCTATTTCTACCAAATTTCTTAATACAAACATTTTTTGATAACCACTCTTCGAGCCTAGACCAATTTATTAATTCTCTTAATTTATATAGCTTATTATTTGGGTTTAATTCTTCTTTTAATTTATAACCAAACAGTTTCCCTTGTTCTTGCGATTTGATAATGTTGTCTATTGGCATTGACTGAAATCCATAAGGTTTATGACCATATTTTATCATTTTCTTACGGATTGTTGTATTACTTCTTGTCTTAAAACCATATTATCTATAAGGCTTGTAGAGTTTTGGCGGACGGACTTTCTAAGTATCGAAGGTATAGAGCATACTACTACTAAAGCATATTCTCCTCAAACAAACGGTATGTGTGAGCGTTTTAATAAAACCATGAAACAAGAATTCTTTGATACAGCTATGCGGAAAAAGATTTATACAGCTCTTGATGACCTACAATTAGATCTTGATATCTGGCTAGAGTATTTCAATAATGAAAGACCTCATTCTGGTAAATATTGTTATGGAAAAACTCCTATGCAAACTTTTAAGGATAGTAAGAAATTAGCTGTTGAAAAGAATAATGAAATCTTGTATCTTGAATATGTATCTGACAGTCAAAATTTAACTGACAATCAGGGGCAAAATTTATAGTGTCTGTAAGATCAAATCTTAACTTCTACAAAGAGAGAGATTGGTAAAAAATCGTACAGCACTTGCTAATGAAATTAGGGGGCTACTACATGAGTTTGGTTTTATTGTTCCTCAAGGCATTAATAAGGTTATCACAAAATTAATTGAGATTTTAGATGCAGGGAAATTAAGCCAGTTAAGTTATCAAACATTTACAGGAGTTTCGCACTTAGCAAAATTGTGTATTAGTTAGAAGCCATTTAATGTTGTTCTGAATTGATGTTTTTATAACTTCCCAAGTTTGTTGATATAAAGTAATGTTTTCATTTATCCTCCTTTTGTTCATATCAAGCCAGGCCAATACAGCAAGGCAAATATGATTTCTTTGAGCTCGACCCGTGCGTGCCTGACAGCATTCAATACCACAAGTTTGTTTCAATTCTCGATGATAAACTTCTATAGACCAACGCGCCTTAACAATTTTCTCTATTTGCTCACGTGTAGGATTCTCTAAATTAGTTGTTATGTAATCAATGCGACCATTTTTTGCCACAAACTTAAATACCGTAACCCAACCGTATCCACGTAGGTGAATTTTTAGCCCTTCATCGGGAATCTCTAAAGTTTCCAAGCTAACATTACGATTAACTTTTCTATTTTTTCTTAGGTTGGTAACCCATATCCAACCTAAATTACGTATATGTTTTAAATTATCCAAACCACTATACCAAGCATCCATAACTATAGCATCAGGCTTGATACCTCTTTCTTTAGCTAAAGTAAGCATATCACAAAAATGCTCGTTCTTTGTTTTACCATCAGTTTCTTTATCATATATTCTATAATCTACAGGAGTAGATTGATCAATTTGAGTATTGTAATGCAGTAAGTTTACCATTCCTATACCAGGTATAACATCATGTACAGCCCCAGAATATTGATAATTTACAAGCTCGATCCTCTTACTGTATTGCTTTGACAATAAGGTGTCATCTCCCACTAATAAACAAGGATCTTCCAGATCAATATATTTTGACACTTTGCTATAGATTTCGCTAGGGCGAAAATCCTTACTCTTTAACCATCGACTTGCACTATCGTGCGATAGATCTAATGGACTTACTTCAGATAATGCTTTGCTAGTATATCTTACACTACTTGCTTGTAAGAATGATTTATATAAATCTTTGCTACATTTTGATCTTGTCATTTTTATCTAAAACTATTTTTCTCTAGATTAGCATATTATTTGCTAAGTGCGAAACTCCTGATTTAGTGAACTAAAAGAAGAATTCTTAGATAATAACAGAAAAATAAAAGAGATAGAAAAACGATTAACAATGATAGCAAGTAACCTAACTCAATATCAACGATTAAGAGCTATACCTGGTCTTGGTTTAATTACTGCTACTGCTTTAATAGCATCAATAGGTAATGCTACAAGTTTTGAGAATGGCAGGCAATTATCGGCATGGCTAGGATTAGTGCCAAGACAACATTCAAGTGGTGGGAAGGATAAGCTGCTGGGAATTAGCAAGCGAGGTGATGTATACTTACGCACTTTATTAATTCAAGGGGCTAGAGCTGTACTAAATGCCAAGATAAGATTTACATCGGAAGAACAGAAATCTAAAAAAGATTTTAGCCAATTTACGAAATGGATGTTTAATTTATCTGAGCGAAGTAGCCATAATAAAACGACAGTTGCCATAGCTAATAAGTTGGCAAGAGTGGTGTTTGCTGTACTAAGATCAGGAGATGATTATGTAGAGAGTAAAGTTTGTAGCTAAAGAGTGTGTAGCATAGCACTTATAAGTAAAATAAATGGTGATTTATATAATGAATAGGTAAAAGCAAAACAATATGTAAGAGATTCCAACCCGAAATATGCTTGAGATAATTAATATTGATGGTAAATAAGACAAACCTTAGCTTACAAAAAAACTGCGTTTTTCAGTGGCTCTTTTAGAAGCCGATGGACTGATAAGTATATAGTTTGTAAGCCAGCGAATTCCATCAGGGCTGTAGAATAAATTAGGTTGATTTATCAGCTATAAGCCGGATACATGACTGCATTTGTTTGTTTTTATTATTGATGTTATTTTTTTCTTGCATTCTACAGGAGGTCCATACATGAAAAAATTGGACAAAAAAATGAAGGAGTGTGTTTCCGCAATAAGTTAGAATAAATAGCAATAAACTTAAGAGGAAAGATGAAGAAAAATAAAGTAAAAATTTTCAGTGCTTCAGAAAAAACGGGGATAGTATTAGAATTAATAAAAGAGGAGTCGACACTTGGTCAGTTAGCTTCAAAATATGCAATAAGTGTTAAAACAATTCAAAATTGGAAAAAACAGTTTTTAGGTAATGCGGCATTAGCTTTTGAACCAGCTAAAGTTTTGAGTGAATATCAAGCACAAATAAATCATTTACAAGAGCAAAATGATGAACTTGCTAAAGCTCTTGGTAGAATCACAGTTGAGAGGGACTGGGCCGTGGGAAAGCTCAAAAGCTTGGATTTATCAAATAAAAAGAGTCTTGTACACTCCAAGCTAAATCAACTCTCAAAATCAAGACAGTGTGAACTATTAAAGATTAGTCGATCTACAGCCTACTATAAATCCAAGGAGATGAGTATAAATAAATTAAGTATTTTAAATAGAATAGATGAAATATATACAGATAATCCTGAATTTGGTTATCGCTATATTCATCAACAGTTACTAGAAGATGGTTTTATTGTCGGTAAAGATCGAGTACTGAAATATATGAGGATGATGGGTATAGAAGCTATTTACCCACATAAGAAAAAATCTACTTCTCGAAACGATAGTGAGCATAAGATCTATAGCTACTTACTTGATCAATATTGGACTAAATCTGGCTCAACAAAGCAAGTGTATGTGCCTAATGTGAATGAGGTTTGGAGTGGTGACATTACTTACATTAGAACTAATGGTGGCTTTATGTATATGGCAGCTATTATAGATTGGCATAGCAAGGCCATATTGAGCTATAAACTGTCAAATTCTATGGATGCATCTCTTGTAACTGATGTCTTGAAACAAGCTCTCAGTAAGTATAACGCTCCACAGATATTTAATAGTGATCAAGGTAGCCAATATACCAGTTATGACCACATAAATATTCTCAAGGAGCATGATATCCAAATTTCAATGAATGGCAAAGGTAGAAGTATTGATAATATAGTAATAGAAAGGTTTTTTAGAACTTTAAAATATAATTGTATCTTTATTAATGATTTTAACAATGTTAAAGAGTTAAAAGAGGGGATTGATCATTATCTGAATAAATATAATTATCACAGATTTCATTCAAGTATTGGTTATAAAAAGCCTATGAATGTATATCTGAATTATATGCAAAATTATCAGCAAATTGCTGCCTGATAATCGAAAAATTAGGAAAACATACTACTCATTTTTTTGTCTTGATTTTTCATGTATGGACCTCCTGTAGAATGCAAGAAAAAAATAACATCAATAATAAAAACAAACAAATGCAGTCATGTATCCGGCTTATAGCTGATAAATCAACCTAATTTATTCTACAGCCCTGATGGAATTCGCTGGCTTACAAACTATATACTTATCAGTCCATCGGCTTCTAAAAGAGCCACTGAAAAACGCAGTTTTTTTGTAAGCTAAGGTTTGTCTTATTTACCATCAATATTAATTATCTCAAGCATATTTCGGGTTGGAATCTCTTACATATTGTTTTGCTTTTACCTATTCATTATATAAATCACCATTTATTTTACTTATAAGTGCTATGCTACACACTCTTTAGCTACAAACTTTACTCTCTACATAATCATCTCCTGATCTTAGTACAGCAAACACCACTCTTGCCAACTTATTAGCTATGGCAACTGTCGTTTTATTATGGCTACTTCGCTCAGATAAATTAAACATCCATTTCGTAAATTGGCTAAAATCTTTTTTAGATTTCTGTTCTTCCGATTTAAATCTTATCTTGGCATTTAGTACAGCTCTAGCCCCTTGAATTAATAAAGTGCGTAAGTATACATCACCTCGCTTGCTAATTCCCAGCAGCTTATCCTTCCCACCACTTGAATGTTGTCTTGGCACTAATCCTAGCCATGCCGATAATTGCCTGCCATTCTCAAAACTTGTAGCATTACCTATTGATGCTATTAAAGCAGTAGCAGTAATTAAACCAAGACCAGGTATAGCTCTTAATCGTTGATATTGAGTTAGGTTACTTGCTATCATTGTTAATCGTTTTTCTATCTCTTTTATTTTTCTGTTATTATCTAAGAATTCTTCTTTTAGTTCACTAAATGTTTGATAACTTAACTGGCTTAATTTCCCTGCATCTAAAATCTCAATTAATTTTGTGATAACCTTATTAATGCCTTGAGGAACAATAAAACCAAACTCATGTAGTAGCCCCCTAATTTCATTAGCAAGTGCTGTACGATTTTTTACCAATCTCTCTCTTACCCTATGTATTGATAAAATTTCTTGTTGCTCTATAGTTTTAATTGCAACAAATCTCATATTAGGTCTTGTCACGGCTTCACATATCGCTTCAGCATCTGCTTGATCATTTTTATTAGTTTTAACATATGGTTTGACAAATTGCGGTGCCATTAGTTTTACTTCATGCCCTAATTTAGTTATTTCTCTTGCCCAATAACTAGAACCACCACAAGCTTCCATCCCTACTAAACATTGTGGTAAATTAGCCATAAATGTCAAAACCTGATCTCTCATCAATTTTTTCTTTAATACTGTCTTGCCATTTTTATCTACACCATGAATTTGAAAAATTCTTTTTGCAATATCTATACCAATTGTAGTAACCTCCATATGGACCTCCTTAATTGTTGTTTTAATATGTTAAATATTAACCCTAGAAGATTAGCAACTGCTTTTCATTCTCTATATCAGGAGGTCCATACCATTAGTCCACTATCATTGTCTACTATTACCACATTGCTTGGTAGCTGCACTTAAATTATCTGTACGATGCTCTGGTAAAACTCCACCTAACTCCCATACAGCTTTTTCAAACCCTGATGCTAATGTATCAAAACTTTCACTATGGCATATGCTAAAAGTTTCCCAACATGAATAAGGCAACATAAAATGAAATAGTAAGTGAGGATATGGTTGCCCACCAATACAAATACCCAATTGATTCATATTGGTCCAATCAGACTGACTCTGTTTGCCAGGAAGAATATTTTGTAAAAAGATTACTGTCTTATCCTTACCATGTGCAGCTCTCCATTGTTTCAACCTTTTCTGCAAACAGCGTAATTGCTTCCCATTATAATTCCCATGATACTTTTCTGTCAAATATGCTAATATGGTAGTTGCTTGCAACTCCGGTGCTGATTCTAGCATTGATTCTATTTCATCCCAGTGCTTCACAAATGGATCCTTACGTGTCCTATATTTACGTATTGTGCGTAATTCGCTTGGATACTTAAATGATGCTCCTCGCAGCAGAGCTACGAGGTATCTAAAAAAGTTTTAGTTGTTTCTTATGATATCACGAAGCAGAGCTTCGGGGAATTAAACCCTGAGAGATTAATACGTAAGTATTTACGTATTAATAAGTATCCAAGCGAATTACGCACAATACGTAAATATAGGACACGTAAGGATCCATTTGTGAAGCACTGGGATGAAATAGAATCAATGCTAGAATCAGCACCGGAGTTGCAAGCAACTACCATATTAGCATATTTGACAGAAAAGTATCATGGGAATTATAATGGGAAGCAATTACGCTGTTTGCAGAAAAGGTTGAAACAATGGAGAGCTGCACATGGTAAGGATAAGACAGTAATCTTTTTACAAAATATTCTTCCTGGCAAACAGAGTCAGTCTGATTGGACCAATATGAATCAATTGGGTATTTGTATTGGTGGGCAACCATATCCTCACTTACTATTTCATTTTATGTTGCCTTATTCATGTTGGGAAACTTTTAGCATATGCCATAGTGAAAGTTTTGATACATTAGCATCAGGGTTTGAAAAAGCTGTATGGGAGTTAGGTGGAGTTTTACCAGAGCATCGTACAGATAATTTAAGTGCAGCTACCAAGCAATGTGGTAATAGTAGACAATTTACAGAAAGATGGCAAGAATTGCTTGGTTATTACAATGTTGCACCATCGCGAAATAATCCAGGCGTCAGTCATGAAAATGGTTCTGTTGAAAAAAGTCATGATATAGCTAACGCGAAAAGGTTTTTACCATAGTTTTTGTATTTACTCACATATTCACCAGATCTAAATACTATTAAACATTGCTGGACTAACTTTAAAAACTGTTTACATAAAATTATTGATCAATGCCTAAGTTTTTCCTAATATGTGGTAGAAACATTTCCGTGTTAGCTATACATTTAAGCAAGCAGTGAATCAACATCTGCTATTACGTGGATCACGTAATTTTGTTGATTTAAAAGCTTATGAATTATTCCTTACACAAATTAAAGAAAAGCGAAATAGCTGTAGAAAAGAAAAATTAGCTGAAGAATTAGTTCATTTAGAGTCTTTTGCAATGATTGTGTAAATTTTTGTTGAGCCTATATTAGAAGTAATTAAAAATATAGGTAACAGAAATGCAAATAGAGAAGAATAAAAAAATAAATGAAGCAATAGATTTGCTGATAGAAGGCGGAGTAGATTTAAAAACAGTACTAAGTCAGAATGGATTAATTAAGGAATTAACCAAGGGTATTTTAGAGCGAGCACTGCATGCTGAGATGTCAGAACATTTAGGTTATAGCAAGTATGATAGAGCTGAAACTGAGAATGCGAGGAATGGTAGTTTTAGTAAGAATCTGATTAGTGAGAATGGTACTATAGAGATAAATGTTCCAAGAGACAGACAAGGTAAATTTGAACCTATAATAGTCTCAAAGAAACAAACAAGAATAGATGGCTTAGACCAAAAGATAATATCCTTATATGCGAAGGGTATGAGTGTGTCTGATATTAAAACACAATTGCAAGAATTATATGGAGCTGAGATCAGTGAGAGCCTAATCAGCAGGATTACAGATGAAGTAATAGATGAGGTCAAGATTTGGCAGAGTAGACCTCTTGAATCAGTATACCCTATAGTATATTTTGACTGTTTAGTAGTGAAAGTAAGACAAGATAAACTTATTATTAATAAATCAGTATATGTAGCTTTAGGAATAGATTTATCTGGCAGAAAGGATATTTTAGGCTTATGGATAAGTGAGAATGAAGGAGCTAAATTTTGGCTTGGTAATTTTACTGAAATGAAGAATCGAGGAGTAAAAGATATCTTAATTGCTTGTAGTGATAATCTAACTGGTATGTCTGATGCTATTGCATCAGTATATCCGAAAACTGAACATCAAATTTGTATTGTCCATCAGATCAGGAATAGCCTCAAATATGTATCATATAAAGATAGAAAGCAATTAGCAGCGGATTTGAAACTAATCTATACTTCTGCTACTGAAAAAGAAGCAGAATTAGCTCTTGAGTCATTTGATCAAAAATGGAGTAAGCAATATCCGCATATAGCTAAATCTTGGTATAATAATTGGGATAATTTGATAATTTTCTTGCAATATCCAAAGGAGATTCGTAAGATTATTTACACTACAAATGCGATAGAATCGCTGAATAGCCAATTGAGAAAAGTTACTAAGAATAAACGCATCTTTCCAAATGATGACGCAGTATTTAAAGTTTTATATCTGACAATTGATTATATTACCAAAAAATGGTCTATGCCTATCCCCAATTGGAATGAAGCTATGGCTCATTTTATGATCAAATTTGATGGTAGAATTTAATGGTTCACGAAATTTACACAATTGATGAGACAGAGCCTTCATTTAAAAGAGTTACCAATCAGGAAATGGAATGCACCTACAATATTATCAGTACGTGTTAATCCAAGCAGTACAGTTAGTATTTTATCTGTAGCTTATTCTGTGCCTAGTCGCTTAATCTCTCAGGGTTTAATTCCCCGAAGCTCTGCTTCGTGATATCATAAGAAACAACTAAAACTTTTTTAGATACCTCGTAGCTCTGCTGCGAGGAGCATCATTTTAAAAATTTTTTGTCAAAACTTCAGTTAAAAGATAACCCAAAAATTTCTAATGAAATTGAAAAGCTCGTACGAGAAAAATCGTCTAAAGTCACTAATATAAATTTTGAACAAGAGGAGGAAGTAAATGATTGATTTAAGCGGTCAAACAGCATTAATTACTGGAGCTTCAGGGGGTATAGGCGGTGCTATCGCAAGGCAGCTTCATAAGCTCGGAAGTCGTGTAATTATAAGCGGGAGTAATGAGGAGAAATTAAAAGCTCTTGGCGATGATTTAAAAGATAATTACACTATTAAAGTTTGTAATCTTACAAATACTGAAGAATGCAGCAATTTAGTAGCTCAAATAGAAAAATTAGATATTTTGGTCTGTAATGCCGGTATTACCAAAGATACGCTAGCAATAAGAATGAAAAATGAAGATTTTGACCAAGTTATTGACATTAATTTAAAAGCAAATTTCATCTTAAATCGTGAAGCAATAAAAAAGATGATGACTAATAGATACGGACGCATCATTAACATAGCCTCAATAGTAGGAGTTTCAGGGAATCCTGGGCAAGCGAATTACTGTGCTTCTAAAGCAGGTTTAATCGGTATGACAAAGTCGCTTGCTTATGAAGTTGCAACCAGAGGAATTACAGTTAATGCAGTAGCTCCAGGTTTTATTAAATCTGATATGACTAATAAGTTAAATGCTGAACAAAAAGAAGCTATAACACGAAAAATCCCGAAAGGAACATATGGTATGCCTGAAGATATAGCAAATGCAGTTGCATTCTTAGCAAGCAATCAATCATCATATATTACTGGTCAAACTCTACATGTAAATGGTGGAATGTTAATGGTATAAAATTTTATGCTGGTATAAAACAATTTTTTGTGCTAGAAGTTCTTTTAAAGCTAAAATAGCTATGAATAATAAGTATTCATAATATTTTAAAATATTAAACTTATGTTTATAAATATACAAACTAATAAAAATGATTTATGGAGTTCAAAATTATGAGTAAAGTGGATAATATCGAGCAGAAAGTTATCAAAATTATTGCTGATAATCAAGGGAAAAAAATTGAAGAAATCAGCGTGGACTCGCGATTTGCAGAAGATTTAGGAGTAGATAGCCTATCTACAGTAGAAATAATGATGGAAATAGAGAAAGAATTTGGTGTTGATGTTCCTGATGAAGAAGCAACTAAGATAAAAAAAGTAGCAGATGTTGTTAACTATATAAAAGAACATAAATCTTAATCTGTGTCAAATTAAGACCTAATAAAAAATAATTAAGGATGTTAAATCAAACCATGAATAAAAGAGTAGTTATTACTGGTCTTGGGCTGATTACCCCAGTTGGGCTTAACGTTAAGTCATCTTGGGATAATATAGTCCAAGGGGTAAGCGGTATAAAAACTATTACAGCATTTGACACTTCCAAACTTGCCTGCAAAATTGCAGGACTATTAAACCATTCTGAAGAGAATGGCTTCAAACTTGAAAATTTTACGAAAACTGAAGATGTAAATAGATTGAGTAAAATGGATAAATTTATCCATTATGGCGTTGCAGCTGCAACTGAAGCAATTGAAGATAGTGGATGGTTACCAGAGGATCAAGAATCACGTGACAGAACCGGTTTAATATTAGGTTCAGGAATTGGCGGTCTTAAAATGATCGAAGATACTTCTGTAAAGCTTCATCAAGAAAATAATGGTAAGGTTAGCCCCTTCTTTATTCCAGCTTCCTTAATTAATCTTTTATCAGGTCTTGTTTCAATAAAATATGGCTTTAGTGGTCCAAACCAAGCTGCAGTAACGGCTTGCTCTACTGGAGCACATGCTATAGGCGATGCTATGCGTATGATAAAGCATGGCTATGCTGATGTTATGATCGCAGGCGGTGCGGAAGCACCGGTAACACCTGTTGGAGTTGCAGGTTTTGTAGCAGCAAGAGCTTTATGCACTAAATATAACGATGATCCTGAAAAAGCATCGAGACCTTGGGATAAGGATCGAGGTGGTTTTGTTATGGGCGAAGGAGCTGGTGTTGTAGTCTTAGAAGAATACGAACGTGCTATGCGTCGTGGTGCTAAAATTTATGGTGAAGTCGTAGGATACGGCTCTACGGGTGATGCGTATCATATGACAGCTCCGCATCCTGAAGGGAGAGGAGCTTATCGAGCAATGCATGAAGCTTTACAAGATGCTGGTATAACCCCTGATGCGATTGACTATATTAACGCACACGGTACTTCTACTGATATAGGCGATGCGATCGAATTAAATGCAGTTCAGAGATTATTTTTAGAAGCTAACCCTAAAGTTTTAATGTCTTCTACTAAATCTTCAATAGGGCATTTGCTTGGTGCTGCCGGAAGTGTTGAATTTATTTTTGGTACGCTTGCAATTAGAGATCAGATTGCACCACCTACTCTAAATTTAGAAAATCCAATGGACGAAGTTAAGCTAGACTTAGTTGCACTTAAAGCTAAAGAGGCTAAAATAAACTACGTACTTTCCAATTCTTTCGGGTTTGGCGGTACTAACACTAGTTTAATAATTAAAAAGATTTAACTTCATTGCAAGACGAGTCTTGTTATATGGAGCGATTTTTTCCGTCATTGCGAAAAGAAACTGAAAGTTTCAACTAAGCAATCTCAGGAGTCACTATGTCATACCATGGCTTGGGAACTAGATCCAGAAAATAATAAAAAATACTAATAAAATTAGTATTTTTAACTGGATCCCGTGAATAAATCAATAGTACCGGACAGTTAATGATGCTCCTCGCAGCGGCTTTGTTGCATAAATTGTAATAGTTGAGATTATATCTTACATTTAGTAAAATAAATTAATTATTAAATGGAGATAAAGAATGAACTTAAATCAAAAAATAATAAAACCAAAATTAGGTTTACTTGAATTAGCTAAGAGCCTTGGTAGTATATCATCAGCATGTAAAGCGATGGGATATAGTAGAGATAGTTATTACAGATTTAAAGAACTGTATGAAACTGGTGGCGAAGAAGCGTTGTATGAAATTAGTCGAAGAAAGCCAATAATAGCGAATAGAGTTGATCCTGCTGTAGAGAAAGCAGTACTAGATATGGCAATAGAATATCCAGCATATGGTCAGCTAAGAGTATCAAATGAGCTTAAAAAAACTGGTGTACTTGTATCACCTGGGGGAGTAAGATCAATTTGGTTACGTAATGATTTAAACAACATCAGTAAAAGACTTAAAGCATTAGAAGCAAAAATGGCTCAAGATGGTATTGTGCTTACTGAGGCACAATTACAAGTGCTAGAGAAGCGTCGTAATGAAAAAGAAGCTCATGGAGAAATTGAGACACAGCATCCAGGGTATCTAGGATGCCAAGATACATATTATGTAGGCAACTTTAAGGGTATAGGTAAGGTTTATTCTCAGGTATTTATTGATAGCTACAGCAGAGTAGCTGATGTTAAACTATATACTGATGGTAAATTCCAGTATTAATTAAGCCAGATTTATATTTTCTTCCCATACCTCATTGGGTGTTTTATAACCGAGCACTTTTCTTGGTAAATTATTTAAAAAATCCTCAATTTCTTGTAATTGCTTTATTGTTAATTTTTTTATATCTAAAGATTTAGAGTATACTCTGTGCACCATTGAGTTAATCTTCTCTATCAATGGTTTTTGCCATGGAGAATAAGGATTGCAAAAATATACTTTTCGTTCAGATTTTGGCAATAGTTGTTCATGATTGGTAAATTCTTTGCCATTATCTAACGTTATGCTTTTGATTATATGCGACAATTGTTTAAGTTTTTTATTCATGTTACCAATCACATCTTGTGTTCTTTTTGAACGGTTTAAAGTGAGAAACACTTTTTGTGTTCTGATATCCACAAGAGCGCCTATATTACGACTTTGATTACCTTTGTTAAAAGTTAAATCACCTTCTAAATGACCTATTGCTGCTATCTTTCTATTTATCTCTGGTCTTTCAGTAATGGAAACTCGATTTGGTATTGTAATTCTTTTGTTTCTGATTCTTGTACCATGATGCAACCTATTTTTCCTTTTTCTTGCTAAAGATAAATATAATTTTTGCCTTTGTGCTATAGGAGATGTATAAATAAACTGGTATATACTCTCTGTAGAAATATTGACAGTATCTCGTGATAGTTTACGTCTACCTGAAATTATATCTGGTGAAATACCCTGTGTTAACTGCTTTATTATTTCTGCTCGTAAATTATTATCAATATCTAATTTTCTTTTTCTCTTACCTTGCCTTAAACTGCAAGCAAGTGTGTTAGCCCTATCTGGTCTATAATTATGCCTCATTCTCTTGAGTTCATAACATATAGTGCTTTTATCACGGCCAATCTTTGTCCCTATATATCGCGAGCTATAACCACTCTTATTCATTTCGTATATTTTAAATCTTTCATCTATCGTTAAATGAGCCATGATATATCTATATTTAAATGATGCTCCTCGCAGCAGAGCTACGAGGTATCTAAAAAAGTTTTAGTTGTTTCTTATGATATCACGAAGCAGAGCTTCGGGGAATTAAACCCTGAGAGATTAAAAATTGATTATATCTGGCTTAATTAATTATAGAACTTTCCGATAAAACAGCTTTAACTGCTGCTGATATGCTTAATGACCGAGTGTTACCATGGTATGAGACTCAAGGGATACCAATACTTCGTATTCTTACAGATCGTGGGTCAGAATATAAGGGGAATATAGAGCATCATGCTTTTGAATTATTTCTAAGTATCGAAGGTATAGAGCATACTACTACTAAAGCATATTCTCCTCAAACAAACGGTATGTGTGAGCGTTTTAATAAAACAATGAAACAAGAATTCTTTGATACAGCTATGCGGAAAAAGATTTATACAAATCTTGATGACCTACAATTAGATCTTGATATCTGGCTAGAGTATTTCAATAATGAAAGACCTCATTCTGGTAAATATTGTTATGGTAAAACTCCTATGCAAACTTTTAAGGATAGTAAGAAATTAGCTGTTGAAAAGAATAATGAAATCTTGTATCTTGAATATGTATCTGACAGTCAAAATTTAACTGACAATCAGGTACGAAATTTATAGTGTCTGTAAGATCAAATCTTGACTTCTACACATAAATAAGCTTTTGAATATACTGCCCCTAACCCCGCAATGCTAGCCTAGCCAACAGGCACAGAGATAGGTTTACCAATTTCAAACATTTTGTTTAATAAGTGGCATTTAATAGACATTTCTTTTGTCATATTTTGATCATGTCTTGATAGAAACTTACTACCAAAAGAAGTTTTAAATCGAAAGAACGTGTTCTCTACACGCTCCCTTCTACCATAATTATTCTTTACCCTCCATGCTTGGTATCCTTTGTTTTGTTGATATATAACAGCTGCATCTCTCTCAGTTTTATCCCTAAGCGATTGAACTTTTACTGAAGAGTTTGGGGGTCTAATAACTGGTTTTATCTTCTTCTTTCTCAACAATTGATATGTAGATTCACCGTCATACCCTCGATCTCCCAGAAAATCCTTGGCTCTGACATTAGCTATTAGTAGTCCAATCTGTGATCTATCATCTATAGTATGCTCTGTGGTACTATCGGCAAGTATCATACCTTGATCTTCTATAACGATATGTAGCTTTTTCCATATGCGACGCTTATATTGCTTACCATGCTTATTTTCTAGCCATTCGTTCCCTGTGTAGGCTTGTATCCCTGTACTATCCATTGAAATACAACTAAATTCTTTATCTTGATTTCCATGTAAATACCTAAGATCTAATGACTTCATACGCTTACTTAATGTTGTATAGTCTGGACATCTAATAGATAAACCCGATATTTCAAAGAGCCAGTTTATAAAGCCTTGGGTTTGGCGTAACTTAAGACCGAATAAGCATCTGATCTTCAAACACTGTAATATAGCGTGATCACTATAGCGTCTAGGTCTTCCTCGTTTCATTTCCTCTCTGTAATCAGCATACCAGCCAATCGCCAAATCACTGGCAATCATAAAATCTATGCGACCCCTATTGCGTAAAAAATTATTATATTCTGACCAATTCGTTATTTTATATTTAGAATACTTGCGTGATTTACTAAAAGGGGCTTTCTTCCGAGATCTCATATAATCTGGATTATTTTTAATTCAGGACATCTTACCAGATTATCACCACTCTTGCTCTACAAATCTTATTTATGCAACAAAGCCATTTCGCTTTTCTTTAATTTGTGTAAGGAATAATTCATAAGCTTTTAAATCAACAAAATTACGTGATCCACGTAATAGCAGATGTTGATTCACTGCTTGCTTAAATGTATCATGACTTTTTTCAACAGAACCATTTTCATGACTGACGCCTGGATTATTTCGCGATGGTGCAACATTGTAATAACCAAGCAATTCTTGCCATCTTTCTGTAAATTGTCTACTATTACCACATTGCTTGGTAGCTGCACTTAAATTATCTGTACGATGCTCTGGTAAAACTCCACCTAACTCCCATACAGCTTTTTCAAACCCTGATGCTAATGTATCAAAACTTTCACTATGGCATATGCTAAAAGTTTCCCAACATGAATAAGGCAACATAAAATGAAATAGTAAGTGAGGATATGGTTGCCCACCAATACAAATACCCAATTGATTCATATTGGTCCAATCAGACTGACTCTGTTTGCCAGGAAGAATATTTTGTAAAAAGATTACTGTCTTATCCTTACCATGTGCAGCTCTCCATTGTTTCAACCTTTTCTGCAAACAGCGTAATTGCTTCCCATTATAATTCCCATGATACTTTTCTGTCAAATATAGCTAACACGGAAATGTTTCTACCACAAATTAGGACAAACTTAGGCATTGATCAATAATTTTATGTAAACAGTTTTTAAAGTTAGTCCAGCAATGTTTAATAGGATTTAGATCTGGTGAATATGTGAGTAAATACAAAAACTATGGTAAAAACCTTTTCGCGTTAGCTAGTCTATCCGCCAAAAACACTTCAAATCCTGATCATTTGTAATGGGATAGAGTTTTGACAACAAATTGCTAAGATTTTCAATAAAAATTAATAAGTTATGTTAATTTTTACTGATACATTTCTGTGTTGGTCTAATTTTGATATGGAGCTATTGTTAACGATTTTTTATCGTTCATCTAGTTTTTGCATGATGATATTTTTGATTTATGTGGAGTTAGACACGATTTGTAAATGATTTGCAATGCATCGTAAATTCAAACCAATAGCAGAGATTATTGGATTGATAATATCTCCTATCATACCTTTCAAGAAGTTTCTACCCATCCGACCATATTGCTTTAAGTGACCTATTATTGGTTCTATGGCACTGCGTCTCTTGATCATAGACTTGTCCTCTTGTAACAACTTCTTCCGCGTTTTTGGGGTATATACCTTACTCTTCTCCTTTACATTGCTACCACTATACCCAAGATCAACAAATGATTTCTTTATCTTGATTCCAGTGACACTCTCTACTGCTTCAAAGCTCTGATGCAATGTATGACCATCATAAGGATTATTATGAAACGATTTTGCGGATAAAACAAAATTTCTACGACCACTTACTACTACCGCTACTTTATTGCCAAACTCATATGGCTTGTTGCGTTTTCCCTTTCCTATACACTCTACTTCAGGGGCATGAAAACTATATAATACTTTGTTATCTTCTTTATATTGCTTTTTAGCTTCTCTTTTTAAAACAGATTGGTTATGTATTTGTTTTATTTTTTGCAATACTTCTTGATTTTTGAGAGACAAGTTTAATTGCTTATTTTTGATCTCACGCTCACATACTCTAATCAAACGACCCAGTAATATTTTTAAATGCTTCATTATTTTCCAACGCTTCTTGGCTTTACTATGTTCTTTATATTTCCATAGCTTTACTATATCGCGTTTATAGGTTCTAGCGTATGTTTCATTCAAATGTATACCCAAACTGTTGCAAAGCTTTACTATGCTAAGCCTAGCTTTATCCATTAAATAAACATCGTGTGGGTGTTTGATATTCTTAATTTGTACAGTCGTATCAGCGATGATTAATTCCAAATCTTTTTTTTTAATTGTGTTAGTTTTTATCCCAACCCTGATCAACTCCGATAATATCTCATTATATCCAGCTTCACCTAATACACTACGAAACCGTCGTATACTAGTTTCCGAGATAGCTATGTCTTTTTCTATATATTCCCACCCGCAGAAATACTGCCAATACATATTCTCTTTTAGCTCTTCCTCTGATAATGAATCTGAAAAATTATACATTGCTTGTAGCATCGTTATGCCAAGCATCACTCTATGACATTTTCTATTTCTACCAAATTTCTTAATACAAACATTTTTTGATAACCACTCTTCGAGCCTAGACCAATTTATTAATTCTCTTAATTTATATAGCTTATTATTTGGGTTTAATTCTTCTTTTAATTTATAACCAAACAGTTTCCCTTGTTCTTGCGATTTGATAATGTTGTCTATTGGCATTGACTGAAATCCATAAGGTTTATGACCATATTTTATCATTTTCTTACGGATTGTTGTATTACTTCTTCAGGAGTTTCGCACTTAGCAAAATTGTGTATTAGTTAGAAGCCATTTAATGTTGTTCTGAATTGATGTTTTTATAACTTCCCAAGTTTGTTGATATAAAGTAATGTTTTCATTTATCCTCCTTTTGTTCATATCAAGCCAGGCCAATACAGCAAGGCAAATATGATTTCTTTGAGCTCGACCCGTGCGTGCCTGACAGCATTCAATACCACAAGTTTGTTTCAATTCTCGATGATAAACTTCTATAGACCAACGCGCCTTAACAATTTTCTCTATTTGCTCACGTGTAGGATTCTCTAAATTAGTTGTTATGTAATCAATGCGACCATTTTTTGCCACAAACTTAAATACCGTAACCCAACCGTATCCACGTAGGTGAATTTTTAGCCCTTCATCGGGAATCTCTAAAGTTTCCAAGCTAACATTACGATTAACTTTTCTATTTTTTCTTAGGTTGGTAACCCATATCCAACCTAAATTACGTATATGTTTTAAATTATCCAAACCACTATACCAAGCATCCATAACTATAGCATCAGGCTTGATACCTCTTTCTTTAGCTAAAGTAAGCATATCACAAAAATGCTCGTTCTTTGTTTTACCATCAGTTTCTTTATCATATATTCTATAATCTACAGGAGTAGATTGATCAATTTGAGTATTGTAATGCAGTAAGTTTACCATTCCTATACCAGGTATAACATCATGTACAGCCCCAGAATATTGATAATTTACAAGCTCGATCCTCTTACTGTATTGCTTTGACAATAAGGTGTCATCTCCCACTAATAAACAAGGATCTTCCAGATCAATATATTTTGACACTTTGCTATAGATTTCGCTAGGGCGAAAATCCTTACTCTTTAACCATCGACTTGCACTATCGTGCGATAGATCTAATGGACTTACTTCAGATAATGCTTTGCTAGTATATCTTACACTACTTGCTTGTAAGAATGATTTATATAAATCTTTGCTACATTTTGATCTTGTCATTTTTATCTAAAACTATTTTTCTCTAGATTAGCATATTATTTGCTAAGTGCGAAACTCCTGTTCTTGTCTTAAAACCATATTATCTATAAGGCTTGTAGAGTTTTGGCGGACGGACTAGCTATATGCTAATATGGTAGTTGCTTGCAACTCCGGTGCTGATTCTAGCATTGATTCTATTTCATCCCAGTGCTTCACAAATGGATCCTTACGTGTCCTATATTTACGTATTGTGCGTAATTCGCTTGGATACTTATTAATACGTAAATACTTACGTGCCGTTTTTACACTCATACCTGCTTTTGCAGCAGAAATTATCTGATTATATTTTTTGATCTTTTGCATTAAAATACCTACTTGGTTATTTGTACATGTCATCAGTAATTCTCGAATAATATTTAAAAATAAATTTTTATTCGATTTTACTGTCCATAGTTACTTCTTTTTTATAGGTAATTTTAATGTTCGTTGAGGGTAATTCTAATATTCGTTAGTCAGAAGTAATACTTTTTATGATTTGAGTTATTTTTGTTGGGCTATACATTGGTATTGACTGTAATAAAAAATGTACGTGATCTTTATCCTGAAGTTTTGACAAAAATTCTAATTTTTCTGACTAAAGTAAAAATTTATATTTAAAGTTAAATATTTAGTGCTTTTATCAGCTTAAAAGCGATATTTCTACAATTTAAAGTAAATTATTTGATATATAATACAAATTATAGATTGATACACTCGCCACTTTTTTTAATAAAAATTTTTTGTCAAAACTTCAGTTTATCTACTCCTATTTCTAAAAATCTAATTTCATAACGATCTTCTATGTGCTCACAAATTTTACACAAATAATCATCTAGTTCTTGATTGAATATTACTCTTCTATACTTTGCCGGCATTACTAAATGATATATTAGTACTGTGACATTATGACTCTTATGTATATAACTGCTTTCTTCCATTCAAGTAGTATATCACGAAGCAGAGCTTCGGGGAATTAAACCCTGAGAGATTAAACCCTGAGAGATTAAAAAAAGTGGCGAGTGTATCAATCTGAAGTTTTGATACTTCAAAATTTGAAAGTCAAATAAGTGATTGCAGTAGCTTGTAAAAATCAGCCGCTAAGAAAAGCGAGCCGGTTATTATGATATTTGCTTTATTATCGCCATTTATTTTTTTTATGTCTATAATTGCTTCTTCAAGACTTTCACTAGCAGCAAAATCAATACCGGTTTTGCTTGCCTCTAAGGCTATTATCTCAGCATTATAGCTTAATGTTTCAGATAAAACTTTAACCCCATAACCTTTAGTTATCAAACCTTTGAAGTAAGCACAAAACTCTTCTATATTGCGGTTTTTAGTCATACCGAGTATTAAATATATCGGTGATTTTAAATTATCACGAATCCATGCTGTTAAGGCTTGGGCTCCGCTATTATTATGAGCTCCATCCACCCAAATTTGTACGTTATCACCTATTGATCTAGAATATTTTTGCGGGTTAATTTTCTCAATTCTGGCAGACCAAATAGTATTTTGCAGACCTTTAGCAATAGCCTCATTATTAATATTAAATTGTTTGTTAATTAGGCTTATCAAAGCAATAACGCTTGCTGCATTGATTAATTGATGATCACCAAAGAGCAAAGGAGCAGGAAATTCATAGGTAAAATTTTGTGAGGAGTAAATAAATCCGTTATCCGTTTTTTGTATACCGAAATCATATTCGTAACAAAAGGTTGGGGCTGCTAAATTTTCTGCTTTTGCAAATAATATTTCATGAACTTCGGGAACTTGTACGCTTATAACACAAGGCGTGCCCTGCTTCATAATGCCAGCTTTTTCAAAAGCTATTAGCTGCAAGGTTGACCCTAGCACATGCATATGATCATATGAAATGGGGGTAATTAACGTAATTAACGGATGATCTATTACATTTGTTGCATCAAATCTACCGCCGAGTCCTGTTTCTAAAATTAATATATCAGCTTTATTATTCGCAAATGCTAGAAAAGCTGCAGCTGTTGTTCCTTCAAAAAAGCTAGGTTCAATGTTAAATTTCTCACTTGCTACCCTAACATGCTCACAAACTTGCCATAATTCATCATCTGAAATTCTTTCACCTGCTACTATAATCCGCTCGTTAAACTCTAATAAATGTGGGGAAGTATAGCAATGTACTTTATAACCAGCTTGCGTAAAAATGCTTTTAAGCATCGCACTACTTGAGCCTTTGCCGTTTGTACCTGCTATATGTATTACAGGAGGAAGCATTAAGTGAGGATCGCCTAAAGCTTTTAAAAGGCTACTTATGTTTTCAAGGTCATATTTAATTTGGTTTTTCCAGTTTGGTGGTGGTACTAGAAAATGCGGCATGAACATTTTTGTTGGTTTTTTTATGAATAATAGAGTTATATAAGACTTTAAAAGCTCAAGATAGAAAAAGATTTAAAAAATCTTATTGTTGCATGGATTGGTTTTTCCGTCATTGCGAGAAAATTACCAAGTAATTGACGAAGCAATCTAGTTAAAAAATGCTATAAATTAGCATTTTTTGTTATTTTTTCTGGATTGCCACGTCGCTACGCTCCTCGCAATGACGATTTGGTATCCATCTGAAGTTTTGACAAAAAATTTTTAAAATGATGCTCCTCGCAGCAGAGCTACGAGGTATCTATCCAAAAAGCTTTAACTGTTTTTGTTGAAATGCTTTATAAGAAGGTTTGCCTGAACCTTGATTCTGTACATAATTACGTAATTTCTGCTCATCACCATGTTTACCTACTGTGCTCATAAAATATCCTTTACTCCAAAACTCACTTCCCCATAATTTTTCTTTAACAGGAGTTTCGCACTTAGCAAAAAGTATGTTAATCTAGAGAAAAATAGTTTTAGATAAAAATGACAAGAACAAAATGTAGCAAGGACTTATATAAATCATTTTTACAAGCAAGTAGTGTCAGATATACTAGCAAGGCATTATCTGAAGTGAGTCCAGTAGATCTATCTCACGATAGTGCAAGTCGATGGTTAAAGAGTAAGGATTTTCGTCCTAGCGAAATCTATAAGGAAGTGTCAAAATATATAGATTGGGAAGCACCGTGTTTATTAGTGGGGGATGACACCTTATTATCAAAGCAATACAGTCAGAAGATTGAGCTTGTACGTTATCAATATTCTGGAGCTGTACATGATGTTATACCTGGTATAGGAATGGTAAACTTACTACATTACAATACTAAAATTGCTCAATCTACTCCCGTAGATTATAGAATATATGATAAAGACACTGATGGTAAAACAAAGAATGAGCATTTTTGTGATATGCTTACTTTAGCTAAAGAAAGAGGTCTCAATCCTGATGCCATAGTCATGGATGCTTGGTATAGCGGGTTGGAGAATTTAAAACATATACGTAATTTAGGCTGGCTATGGGTTACCACCCTAAGGAAAAATAGAAAAGTTAATCATAATGTTAGCTTGGAAAGTTTAGAGATACCCGATGAGGGGCTAAAAATTCACCTACGTGGATACGGTTGGGTTACGGTATTTAAGTTTGTGGCAAAGAATGGTCGCATTGATTACATAACAACGAACTTGGAAAATCCCACACGTGAGCAAATAGAGAAAATTGTTAAGGCACGTTGGTCTATAGAGGTTTATCATCGAGAATTAAAACAAACTTGTGGTATTGAACGCTGTCAGGCACGCACGGGCCGAGCTCAAAGAAATCATATTTGCCTTGCAGTATTTGCCTGGCTTGATATGAATAAAAGGAGGATAAATGAAAACATTACTTTATATCAACAAACTTGGGAAGTTATAAAAACATCAATTCAAAACAATATCAGATGGCTTTTAACTGATTCGCAACTTTGCTAAGTGCGAAACTCCTGTTTAAGATTTGGATATTTCTCAAACATTTTCTTAGAAGTAATACTTATTTATGATTTGAGTTATTTTTGTTGGGCTATACATTGGTATTGACTGTAATAAAAAATGTACGTGATCTTTATCCTGAAGTTTTGACAAAAATTCTAATTTTTCTGACTAAAGTAAAAATTTATATTTAAAGTTAAATATTTAGTGCTTTTATCAGCTTAAAAGCGATATTTCTACAATTTAAAGTAAATTATTTGATATATAATACAAATTATAGATTGATACACTCGCCACTTTTTTTAATAAAAATTTTTTGTCAAAACTTCAGTTTATCTACTCCTATTTCTAAAAATCTAATTTCATAACGATCTTCTATGTGCTCACAAATTTTACACAAATAATCATCTAGTTCTTGATTGAATATTACTCTTCTATACTTTGCCGGCATTACTAAATGATATATTAGTACTGTGACATTATGACTCTTATGTATATAACTGCTTTCTTCCATTCAAGTAGTATATCACGAAGCAGAGCTTCGGGGAATTAAACCCTGAGAGATTAAAAAAAGTGGCGAGTGTATCAATCTATAATTTGTATTATATATCAAATAATCTACTTTAAATTGTAGAAATATCGCTTTTAAGCTGATAAAAGCACTAAATATTTAACTTTAAATATAAATTTTTACTTTAGTCAGAAAAATTAGAATTTTTGTCAAAACTTCAGTATCCATGCAGCAACGCCAGACAAGCCACGGGATGACAGGGGGAGAATGATCCACGCAAGCAAGCCTTAAGCGGGAAGGACATATAACAGCTAATTTTTCAAGTTCAACTAGTATATTTGGCTTTTGGTTTTACTACGTTAATAAGCCCAATTAATAAAGCTGATTTAATTATACCTGGTATTATAAAGGGTAATACACCACCATAAAATGCACCGCTTGCTCCTATCATTTTAGCAAGCCACATCCAGCCTAAGCTCATAATAATTATATTACCGATTAAACATAAGGTAATTTGATTTAATAGCTTATTATTAATAAAAATTTTATCTTTTAAGCTTGCCATAACGTATACAGCAATTATAAAGCCTGCTAGATATCCAGCTGTAGGACCGAATAATATTCGTAAGCCACTGGAAAATTCCCCAAATATAGGCATGCCTACTACTCCAAGAGTTATATAAGATAATATCGTTAAAGGGGCAGTGGTCTTATTATATGTAAGCCCGATAAACATGGCTTTGTTGCATAAATAAGCTTTTGAATATACTGCCCCTAACCCCGCAATGCTAGCCTAGCCAACAGGCACAGAGATAGGTTTACCAATTTCAAACATTTTGTTTAATAAGTGGCATTTAATAGACATTTCTTTTGTCATATTTTGATCATGTCTTGATAGAAACTTACTACCAAAAGAAGTTTTAAATCGAAAGAACGTGTTCTCTACACGCTCCCTTCTACCATAATTATTCTTTACCCTCCATGCTTGGTATCCTTTGTTTTGTTGATATATAACAGCTGCATCTCTCTCAGTTTTATCCCTAAGCGATTGAACTTTTACTGAAGAGTTTGGGGGTCTAATAACTGGTTTTATCTTCTTCTTTCTCAACAATTGATATGTAGATTCACCGTCATACCCTCGATCTCCCAGAAAATCCTTGGCTCTGACATTAGCTATTAGTAGTCCAATCTGTGATCTATCATCTATAGTATGCTCTGTGGTACTATCGGCAAGTATCATACCTTGATCTTCTATAACGATATGTAGCTTTTTCCATATGCGACGCTTATATTGCTTACCATGCTTATTTTCTAGCCATTCGTTCCCTGTGTAGGCTTGTATCCCTGTACTATCCATTGAAATACAACTAAATTCTTTATCTTGATTTCCATGTAAATACCTAAGATCTAATGACTTCATACGCTTACTTAATGTTGTATAGTCTGGACATCTAATAGATAAACCCGATATTTCAAAGAGCCAGTTTATAAAGCCTTGGGTTTGGCGTAACTTAAGACCGAATAAGCATCTGATCTTCAAACACTGTAATATAGCGTGATCACTATAGCGTCTAGGTCTTCCTCGTTTCATTTCCTCTCTGTAATCAGCATACCAGCCAATCGCCAAATCACTGGCAATCATAAAATCTATGCGACCCCTATTGCGTAAAAAATTATTATATTCTGACCAATTCGTTATTTTATATTTAGAATACTTGCGTGATTTACTAAAAGGGGCTTTCTTCCGAGATCTCATATAATCTGGATTATTTTTTAATTCAGGACATCTTACCAGATTATCACCACTCTTGCTCTACAAATTTTATTTATGCAACAAAGCCGCTCAGAATAGCTTATTTCAGGCTTTCTTGTAGAGTTTTTATTAATTAATGGTAGAAATGATTTATTAATCCACTGCTCGCTAATTTTACAAAAATCATCGACAAAACAAAATAATGCAGTAATATCTTTCTTCATGGGGATACTCTTGTTTTTTTGCTAAAAATTATATATAGCTAACACGGAAATGTTTCTACCACAGATTAGGAAAAACTTAGGCATTGATCAATAATTTTATGTAAACAGTTTTTAAAGTTAGTCCAGCAATATTTAATAGGATTTAGATCTGGTGAATATGTGAGTAAATACAAAAACTATGGTAAAAACCTTTTCGTGTTAGCTATAGAGTATCTTCTATCCCTTGTAAATACTTACTTCCAAACCTAGATTAATCCAGAATTCAGGTTCTAGAAACTCAAATATTTTCTATATACCTAATGACAAAATCAAAATAACGATATATTATTTTAATTTTAGAATAATTAAATAATATATATTCAATGAGTGCAGATACTAATATTAGCGATGGTTTAGAAGTCGCTGTGCAAGATCATTTATCGATTTTTTCTTTAATAAGTTCATCTGATATTATCGGTAAGTCAGTTATGCTAATGCTGCTTATCGCTTCTATTTGGTCGTGGGCTATCATTCTGGATAAAGTATTTAAGCTAATGCAGGTGCAACGAAAAATGCGAGCATTTGAAAATACTTTTTGGTCAGGTGGTGTTTTAGAGCAGCTATATGATAGCATAAAAAGGTCAGTTAACAATCCGCTAGCTTTAATATTTGTCTCAGCTATGGATGAATGTAAAAGTATAAATACTAAGGGACTTCCTGAGTTATTAAAAAATAATCATAAAGAGCGTATTACAAATTCAATGTATCTTGCTCAAAACAGAGAAATCGAAAAATTAGAGAAAAACTTAAGCTTTCTAGCAACTGTCGGCTCTAGTAGCCCGTTTATTGGGTTATTTGGTACTGTTTGGGGGATTATGCACAGTTTCCAGTCAATTGCTACTTCAAAAAATACCTCACTTGCAGTAGTAGCCCCTGGTATTGCTGAAGCGTTACTTGCAACCGCAATAGGCTTATTTGCAGCTATTCCTGCTGTCATTTTTTACAATTATCTTATTTCCCGTATTACTCTGATCAATAATAAAATTGAGGATTTTATTAGCGAGTTAAACTCCATACTTTCTAAGGCAATTGATCAGGAGAAGATGTAATGGCTATTAAGCTTGCCGGAAGTAATAGCAAAAGTAAAAGAGCCGTAGTTAGTGAAATCAACGTTACGCCGCTTGTCGACGTAATGCTTGTGTTGCTAATTATTTTTATGATCACTTCCCCGATGTTAGTTTCAGGCGTAAATGTCGACTTACCTGAAACAAATTTGAGTCCAATCTCAGGACAAGATGAGCCTCTAGTTGTTACTATCAATAATAAAGGTGAAGTTTTCCTTCTTGAAACACCTATTGAAAGAAAGCATTTAACTGATAAGCTTGTAAATATCACTAAAGAGAAAAAAGATACTAGGATTTTTGTGAGAGGTGATAAAAACGTTTCTTATGGTGAAGTGGTAGAAATAGTATCAGAAATTCATGCAGCCGGATTCTCTCGTGTAGCTCTTATTTCAAATATTAAAAATAATGAAAAGTAACGATACAAACAATAAGGATAATTTCACAGTTTTCCTTAGCTGCTCTATTGCACTGCACTTACTTCTTTTATATTTTTTTCTATTTGGTATGCCATCTCTTTTTGAAAAATTACCAGAAGAGCAAACCATAACTTTTGAAATGTTGCCTATTAGTGAGAAAGCTAATATCATAACGCAAACGAAGCAAAAAGAAGCTCCGATAGAGAATGAAGATGCTAAAAAATCAGAGCAGACTAAACCTAAAGAAGAGAAGCCTAAAGATTTACCTAAAGAGGAAAAAGCACAAGAACCTGAAACCAAACCAGTAGAAGAAAAGCCAAAAATAGAAGCAAAAAAGCCGATAGAGGAGAAAACACCAGAAGAAGTAGAGGAAGCACTACCTGAGAAAAAAGAGGAAATAAAAGAAGAAAAGCCTAAAGCAGAGGAAAAAAAACAGGTAGCAGAGGCAAAAAAAACTGAAGAAAAGAAAGAAGAAAAAAAGCCGATAGAGAAACCTAAAGAGGAAAAAAAGCAAGAACCTAAAACTGATGAGCTTGATTCTTTATTAAAGAACTTGGAACAGTCTTCAGAAGGTGATAATGTAAAATCGAATAAGCATAAAAGGTCAGAGAAAGTTGATAATAAGAAAGAGGCTAAGGGAGTTTATTCAGAAGGATTACCTCTTTCAGATAATGAAAGTTCATCAATAAGGCGTCAGATTGAAAGAAATTGGAGTAATATTCCGGCAGGTGCTAGGGGTAATAAGAATCTAATAATATTTGTTCATATTGTTTTAGATAAAGCAGGTAATGTAGAACAGGCAAAAGTTGTAAAAAAAATTTGCCCTGGTATTCCAAGTAGTATTTGCGAAGCATTATCAGATAGTGCAGTTAGGGCAGTATGGAAAGCAAGCCCTATCGACAATCTTGATCCTGCAAGATTTCATCATTGGAAAGAGTGTGAGTTTACCTTTAATCCGGGTAAGTTGTAATTTGTCATCGGCTCTGTCTCATCAATTGTGTAAATTTCGTGAACCATTAAATTCTACCATCAAATTTGATCATAAAATGAGCCATAGCTTCATTCCAATTGGGGATAGGCATAGACCATTTTTTGAGTCTTTTGCAATGATTGTGTAAATTTTTGTTGAGCCTATATTAGAAGTAATTAAAAATATAGGTAACAGAAATGCAAATAGAGAAGAATAAAAAAATAAATGAAGCAATAGATTTGCTGATAGAAGGCGGAGTAGATTTAAAAACAGTACTAAGTCAGAATGGATTAATTAAGGAATTAACCAAGGGTATTTTAGAGCGAGCACTGCATGCTGAGATGTCAGAACATTTAGGTTATAGCAAGTATGATAGAGCTGAAACTGAGAATGCGAGGAATGGTAGTTTTAGTAAGAATCTGATTAGTGAGAATGGTACTATAGAGATAAATGTTCCAAGAGACAGACAAGGTAAATTTGAACCTATAATAGTCTCAAAGAAACAAACAAGAATAGATGGCTTAGACCAAAAGATAATATCCTTATATGCGAAGGGGGCTCTGTCTCATCAATTGTGTAAATTTCGTGAACCATTAAATTCTACCATCAAATTTGATCATAAAATGAGCCATAGCTTCATTCCAATTGGGGATAGGCATAGACCATTTTTTGGTAATATAATCAATTGTCAGATATAAAACCTTAAATACTGCGTCATCATTTGGAAAGATGCGTTTATTCTTAGTAACTTTTCTCAATTGGCTATTCAGCGATTCTATCGCATTTGTAGTGTAAATAATCTTACGAATCTCCTTTGGATATTGCAAGAAAATTATCAAATTATCCCAATTATTATACCAAGATTTAGCTATATGCGGATATTGCTTACTCCATTTTTGATCAAATGACTCAAGAGCTAATTCTGCTTCTTTTTCAGTAGCAGAAGTATAGATTAGTTTCAAATCCGCTGCTAATTGCTTTCTATCTTTATATGATACATATTTGAGGCTATTCCTGATCTGATGGACAATACAAATTTGATGTTCAGTTTTCGGATATACTGATGCAATAGCATCAGACATACCAGTTAGATTATCACTACAAGCAATTAAGATATCTTTTACTCCTCGATTCTTCATTTCAGTAAAATTGAGTCTTTTGCAATGATTGTGTAAATTTTTGTTGAGCCTATATTAGAAGTAATTAAAAATATAGGTAACAGAAATGCAAATAGAGAAGAATAAAAAAATAAATGAAGCAATAGATTTGCTGATAGAAGGTTGAGTAGATTTAAAAACAGTACTAAGTCAGAATGGATTAATTAAGGAATTAACCAAGGGTATTTTAGAGCGAGCACTGCATGCTGAGATGTCAGAACATTTAGGTTATAGCAAGTATGATAGAGCTGAAACTGAGAATGCGAGGAATGGTAGTTTTAGTAAGAATCTGATTAGTGAGAATGGTACTATAGAGCTAAATGTTCCAAGAGACAGACAAGGTAAATTTGAACCTATAATAGTCTCAAAGAAACAAACAAGAATAGATGGCTTAGACCAAAAGATAATATCCTTATATGCGAAGGGTATGAGTGTGTCTGATATTAAAACACAATTGCAAGAATTATATGGAGCTGAGATCAGTGAGAGCCTAATCAGCAGGATTACAGATGAAGTAATAGATGAGGTCAAGATTTGGCAGAGTAGACCTCTTGAATCAGTATACCCTATAGTATATTTTGACTGTTTAGTAGTGAAAGTAAGACAAGATAAACTTATTATTAATAAATCAGTATATGTAGCTTTAGGAATAGATTTATCTGGCAGAAAGGATATTTTAGGCTTATGGATAAGTGAGAATGAAGGAGCTAAATTTTGGCTTGGTAATTTTACTGAAATGAAGAATCGAGGAGTAAAAGATATCTTAATTGCTTGTAGTGATAATCTAACTGGTATGTCTGATGCTATTGCATCAGTATATCCGAAAACTGAACATCAAATTTGTATTGTCCATCAGATCAGGAATAGCCTCAAATATGTATCATATAAATATAATGGACTAATGGTATGGACCTCCTGATATAGAGAATGAAAAGCAGTTGCTAATCTTCTAGGGTTAATATTTAACATATTAAAACAACAATTAAGGAGGTCCATATGGAGGTTACTACAATTGGTATAGATATTGCAAAAAGAATTTTTCAAATTCATGGTGTAGATAAAAATGGCAAGACAGTATTAAAGAAAAAATTGATGAGAGATCAGGTTTTGACATTTATGGCTAATTTACCACAATGTTTAGTAGGGATGGAAGCTTGTGGTGGTTCTAGTTATTGGGCAAGAGAAATAACTAAATTAGGGCATGAAGTAAAACTAATGGCACCGCAATTTGTCAAACCATATGTTAAAACTAATAAAAATGATCAAGCAGATGCTGAAGCGATATGTGAAGCCGTGACAAGACCTAATATGAGATTTGTTGCAATTAAAACTATAGAGCAACAAGAAATTTTATCAATACATAGGGTAAGAGAGAGATTGGTAAAAAATCGTACAGCACTTGCTAATGAAATTAGGGGGCTACTACATGAGTTTGGTTTTATTGTTCCTCAAGGCATTAATAAGGTTATCACAAAATTAATTGAGATTTTAGATGCAGGGAAATTAAGCCAGTTAAGTTATCAAACATTTAGTGAACTAAAAGAAGAATTCTTAGATAATAACAGAAAAATAAAAGAGATAGAAAAACGATTAACAATGATAGCAAGTAACCTAACTCAATATCAACGATTAAGAGCTATACCTGGTCTTGGTTTAATTACTGCTACTGCTTTAATAGCATCAATAGGTAATGCTACAAGTTTTGAGAATGGCAGGCAATTATCGGCATGGCTAGGATTAGTGCCAAGACAACATTCAAGTGGTGGGAAGGATAAGCTGCTGGGAATTAGCAAGCGAGGTGATGTATACTTACGCACTTTATTAATTCAAGGGGCTAGAGCTGTACTAAATGCCAAGATAAGATTTACATCGGAAGAACAGAAATCTAAAAAAGATTTTAGCCAATTTACGAAATGGATGTTTAATTTATCTGAGCGAAGTAGCCATAATAAAACGACAGTTGCCATAGCTAATAAGTTGGCAAGAGTGGTGTTTGCTGTACTAAGATCAGGAGATGATTATGTAGAGAGTAAAGTTTGTAGCTAAAGAGTGTGTAGCATAGCACTTATAAGTAAAATAAATGGTGATTTATATAATGAATAGGTAAAAGCAAAACAATATGTAAGAGATTCCAACCCGAAATATGCTTGAGATAATTAATATTGATGGTAAATAAGACAAACCTTAGCTTACAAAAAAACTGCGTTTTTCAGTGGCTCTTTTAGAAGCCGATGGACTGATAAGTATATAGTTTGTAAGCCAGCGAATTCCATCAGGGCTGTAGAATAAATTAGGTTGATTTATCAGCTATAAGCCGGATACATGACTGCATTTGTTTGTTTTTATTATTGATGTTATTTTTTTCTTGCATTCTACAGGAGGTCCATACATGAAAAAATTGGACAAAAAAATGAAGGAGTGTGTTTCCGCAATAAGTTAGAATAAATAGCAATAAACTTAAGAGGAAAGATGAAGAAAAATAAAGTAAAAATTTTCAGTGCTTCAGAAAAAACGGGGATAGTATTAGAATTAATAAAAGAGGAGTCGACACTTGGTCAGTTAGCTTCAAAATATGCAATAAGTGTTAAAACAATTCAAAATTGGAAAAAACAGTTTTTAGGTAATGCGGCATTAGCTTTTGAACCAGCTAAAGTTTTGAGTGAATATCAAGAACAAATAAATCATTTACAAGAGCAAAATGATGAACTTGCTAAAGCTCTTGGTAGAATCACAGTTGAGAGGGACTGGGCCGTGGGAAAGCTCAAAAGCTTGGATTTATCAAATAAAAAGAGTCTTGTACACTCCAAGCTAAATCAACTCTCAAAATCAAGACAGTGTGAACTATTAAAGATTAGTCGATCTACAGCCTACTATAAATCCAAGGAGATGAGTATAAATAAATTAAGTATTTTAAATAGAATAGATGAAATATATACAGATAATCCTGAATTTGGTTATCGCTATATTCATCAACAGTTACTAGAAGATGGTTTTATTGTCGGTAAAGATCGAGTACTGAAATATATGAGGATGATGGGTATAGAAGCTATTTACCCACATAAGAAAAAATCTACTTCTCGAAACGATAGTGAGCATAAGATCTATAGCTACTTACTTGATCAATATTGGACTAAATCTGGCTCAACAAAGCAAGTGTATGTGCCTAATGTGAATGAGGTTTGGAGTGGTGACATTACTTACATTAGAACTAATGGTGGCTTTATGTATATGGCAGCTATTATAGATTGGCATAGCAAGGCCATATTGAGCTATAAACTGTCAAATTCTATGGATGCATCTCTTGTAACTGATGTCTTGAAACAAGCTCTCAGTAAGTATAACGCTCCACAGATATTTAATAGTGATCAAGGTAGCCAATATACCAGTTATGACCACATAAATATTCTCAAGGAGCATGATATCCAAATTTCAATGAATGGCAAAGGTAGAAGTATTGATAATATAGTAATAGAAAGGTTTTTTAGAACTTTAAAATATAATTGTATCTTTATTAATGATTTTAACAATGTTAAAGAGTTAAAAGATGGGATTGATCATTATCTGAATAAGATAGTGGACTGAAAAATCAAGACAAAAAAATGAGTAGTATGTTTTCCTAATTTTTCGATTATCAGGCAGCAATTTGCTGATAATTTTGCATATAATTCAGATATACATTCATAGGCTTTTTATAACCAATACTTGAATGAAATCTGTGATAATTATATTTATTCAGATAATGATCAATCCCCTCTTTTAACTCTTTAACATTGTTAAAATCATTAATAAAGATACAATTATATTTTAAAGTTCTAAAAAACCTTTCTATTACTATATTATCAATACTTCTACCTTGGCCATTCATTGAAATTTGGATATCATGCTCCTTGAGAATATTTATGTGGTCATAACTGGTATATTGGCTACCTTGATCACTATTAAATATCTGTGGAGCGTTATACTTACTGAGAGCTTGTTTCAAGACATCAGTTACAAGAGATGCATCCATAGAATTTGACAGTTTATAGCTCAATATGGCCTTGCTATGCCAATCTATAATAGCTGCCATATACATAAAGCCACCATTAGTTCTAATGTAAGTAATGTCACCACTCCAAACCTCATTCACATTAGGCACATACACTTGCTTTGTTGAGCCAGATTTAGTCCAATATTGATCAAGTAAGTAGCTATAGATCTTATGCTCACTATCGTTTCGAGAAGTAGATTTTTTCTTATGTGGGTAAATAGCTTCTATACCCATCATCCTCATATATTTCAGTACTCGATCTTTACCGACAATAAAACCATCTTCTAGTAACTGTTGATGAATATAGCGATAACCAAATTCAGGATTATCTGTATATATTTCATCTATTCTATTTAAAATACTTAATTTATTTATACTCATCTCCTTGGATTTATAGTAGGCTGTAGATCGACTAATCTTTAATAGTTCACACTGTCTTGATTTTGAGAGTTGATTTAGCTTGGAGTGTACAAGACTCTTTTTATTTGATAAATCCAAGCTTTTGAGCTTTCCCACGGCCCAGTCCCTCTCAACTGTGATTCTACCAAGAGCTTTAGCAAGCTCATCATTTTGCTCTTGTAAATGATTTATTTGTTCTTGATATTCACTCAAAACTTTAGCTGGTTCAAAAGCTAATGCCGCATTACCTAAAAACTGTTTTTTCCAATTTTGAATTGTTTTAACACTTATTGCATATTTTGAAGCTAACTGACCAAGTGTCGACTCCTCTTTTATTAATTCTAATACTATCCCCGTTTTTTCTGAAGCACTGAAAATTTTTACTTTATTTTTCTTCATCTTTCCTCTTAAGTTTATTGCTATTTATTCTAACTTATTGCGGAAACACACTCCTTCATTTTTTTGTCCAATTTTTTTAGTCCATTATATAAATATAATTATCACAGATTTCATTCAAGTATTGGTTATAAAAAGCCTATGAATGTATATCTGAATTATATGCAAAATTATCAGCAAATTGCTGCCTGATAATCGAAAAATTAGGAAAACATACTACTCATTTTTTTGTCTTGATTTTTCATGTATGGACCTCCTGTAGAATGCAAGAAAAAAATAACATCAATAATAAAAACAAACAAATGCAGTCATGTATCCGGCTTATAGCTGATAAATCAACCTAATTTATTCTACAGCCCTGATGGAATTCGCTGGCTTACAAACTATATACTTATCAGTCCATCGGCTTCTAAAAGAGCCACTGAAAAACGCAGTTTTTTTGTAAGCTAAGGTTTGTCTTATTTACCATCAATATTAATTATCTCAAGCATATTTCGGGTTGGAATCTCTTACATATTGTTTTGCTTTTACCTATTCATTATATAAATCACCATTTATTTTACTTATAAGTGCTATGCTACACACTCTTTAGCTACAAACTTTACTCTCTACATAATCATCTCCTGATCTTAGTACAGCAAACACCACTCTTGCCAACTTATTAGCTATGGCAACTGTCGTTTTATTATGGCTACTTCGCTCAGATAAATTAAACATCCATTTCGTAAATTGGCTAAAATCTTTTTTAGATTTCTGTTCTTCCGATGTAAATCTTATCTTGGCATTTAGTACAGCTCTAGCCCCTTGAATTAATAAAGTGCGTAAGTATACATCACCTCGCTTGCTAATTCCCAGCAGCTTATCCTTCCCACCACTTGAATGTTGTCTTGGCACTAATCCTAGCCATGCCGATAATTGCCTGCCATTCTCAAAACTTGTAGCATTACCTATTGATGCTATTAAAGCAGTAGCAGTAATTAAACCAAGACCAGGTATAGCTCTTAATCGTTGATATTGAGTTAGGTTACTTGCTATCATTGTTAATCGTTTTTCTATCTCTTTTATTTTTCTGTTATTATCTAAGAATTCTTCTTTTAGTTCACTAAATGTTTGATAACTTAACTGGCTTAATTTCCCTGCATCTAAAATCTCAATTAATTTTGTGATAACCTTATTAATGCCTTGAGGAACAATAAAACCAAACTCATGTAGTAGCCCCCTAATTTCATTAGCAAGTGCTGTACGATTTTTTACCAATCTCTCTCTTACCCTATGTATTGATAAAATTTCTTGTTGCTCTATAGTTTTAATTGCAACAAATCTCATATTAGGTCTTGTCACGGCTTCACATATCGCTTCAGCATCTGCTTGATCATTTTTATTAGTTTTAACATATGGTTTGACAAATTGCGGTGCCATTAGTTTTACTTCATGCCCTAATTTAGTTATTTCTCTTGCCCAATAACTAGAACCACCACAAGCTTCCATCCCTACTAAACATTGTGGTAAATTAGCCATAAATGTCAAAACCTGATCTCTCATCAATTTTTTCTTTAATACTGTCTTGCCATTTTTATCTACACCATGAATTTGAAAAATTCTTTTTGCAATATCTATACCAATTGTAGTAACCTCCATATGGACCTCCTTAATTGTTGTTTTAATATGTTAAATATTAACCCTAGAAGATTAGCAACTGCTTTTCATTCTCTATATCAGGAGGTCCATACCATTAGTCCACTATCAAAGATAGAAAGCAATTAGCAGCGGATTTGAAACTAATCTATACTTCTGCTACTGAAAAAGAAGCAGAATTAGCTCTTGAGTCATTTGATCAAAAATGGAGTAAGCAATATCCGCATATAGCTAGTCTATCCGCCAAAAACACTTCAAATCCTGATCATTTGTAATGGGATAGAGTTTTGACAACAAATTGCTAAGATTTTCAATAAAAATTAATAAGTTATGTTAATTTTTACTGATACATTTCTGTGTTGGTCTAATTTTGATATGGAGCTATTGTTAACGATTTTTTATCGTTCATCTAGTTTTTGCATGATGATATTTTTGATTTATGTGGAGTTAGACACGATTTGTAAATGATTTGCAATGCATCGTAAATTCAAACCAATAGCAGAGATTATTGGATTGATAATATCTCCTATCATACCTTTCAAGAAGTTTCTACCCATCCGACCATATTGCTTTAAGTGACCTATTATTGGTTCTATGGCACTGCGTCTCTTGATCATAGACTTGTCCTCTTGTAACAACTTCTTCCGCGTTTTTGGGGTATATACCTTACTCTTCTCCTTTACATTGCTACCACTATACCCAAGATCAACAAATGATTTCTTTATCTTGATTCCAGTGACACTCTCTACTGCTTCAAAGCTCTGATGCAATGTATGACCATCATAAGGATTATTATGAAACGATTTTGCGGATAAAACAAAATTTCTACGACCACTTACTACTACCGCTACTTTATTGCCAAACTCATATGGCTTGTTGCGTTTTCCCTTTCCTATACACTCTACTTCAGGGGCATGAAAACTATATAATACTTTGTTATCTTTTCTTTATATTGCTTTTTAGCTTCTCTTTTTAAAACAGATTGGTTATGTATTTGTTTTATTTTTTGCAATACTTCTTGATTTTTGAGAGACAAGTTTAATTGCTTATTTTTGATCTCACGCTCACATACTCTAATCAAACGACCCAGTAATATTTTTAAATGCTTCATTATTTTCCAACGCTTCTTGGCTTTACTATGTTCTTTATATTTCCATAGCTTTACTATATCGCGTTTATAGGTTCTAGCGTATGTTTCATTCAAATGTATACCCAAACTGTTGCAAAGCTTTACTATGCTAAGCCTAGCTTTATCCATTAAATAAACATCGTGTGGGTGTTTGATATTCTTAATTTGTACAGTCGTATCAGCGATGATTAATTCCAAATCTTTTTTTTTAATTGTGTTAGTTTTTATCCCAACCCTGATCAACTCCGATAATATCTCATTATATCCAGCTTCACCTAATACACTACGAAACCGTCGTATACTAGTTTCCGAGATAGCTATGTCTTTTTCTATATATTCCCACCCGCAGAAATACTGCCAATACATATTCTCTTTTAGCTCTTCCTCTGATAATGAATCTGAAAAATTATACATTGCTTGTAGCATCGTTATGCCAAGCATCACTCTATGACATTTTCTATTTCTACCAAATTTCTTAATACAAACATTTTTTGATAACCACTCTTCGAGCCTAGACCAATTTATTAATTCTCTTAATTTATATAGCTTATTATTTGGGTTTAATTCTTCTTTTAATTTATAACCAAACAGTTTCCCTTGTTCTTGCGATTTGATAATGTTGTCTATTGGCATTGACTGAAATCCATAAGGTTTATGACCATATTTTATCATTTTCTTACGGATTGTTATATTACTTCTTGTCTTAAAACCATATTATCTATAAGGCTTGTAGAGTTTTGGCGGACGGACTAGCTAAATCTTGGTATAATAATTGGGATAATTTGATAATTTTCTTGCAATATCCAAAGGAGATTCGTAAGATTATTTACACTACAAATGCGATAGAATCGCTGAATAGCCAATTGAGAAAAGTTACTAAGAATAAACGCATCTTTCCAAATGATGACGCAGTATTTAAGGTTTTATATCTGACAATTGATTATATTACCAAAAAATGGTCTATGCCTATCCCCAATTGGAATGAAGCTATGGCTCATTTTATGATCAAATTTGATGGTAGAATTTAATGGTTCACGAAATTTACACAATTGATGAGACAGAGCCGTAAAATTACCAAGCCAAAATTTAGCTCCTTCATTCTCACTTATCCATAAGCCTAAAATATCCTTTCTGCCAGATAAATCTATTCCTAAAGCTACATATACTGATTTATTAATAATAAGTTTATCTTGTCTTACTTTCACTACTAAACAGTCAAAATATACTATAGGGTATACTGATTCAAGAGGTCTACTCTGCCAAATCTTGACCTCATCTATTACTTCATCTGTAATCCTGCTGATTAGGCTCTCACTGATCTCAGCTCCATATAATTCTTGCAATTGTGTTTTAATATCAGACACACTCATACCCTTCGCATATAAGGATATTATCTTTTGGTCTAAGCCATCTATTCTTGTTTGTTTCTTTGAGACTATTATAGGTTCAAATTTACCTTGTCTGTCTCTTGGAACATTTAGCTCTATAGTACCATTCTCACTAATCAGATTCTTACTAAAACTACCATTCCTCGCATTCTCAGTTTCAGCTCTATCATACTTGCTATAACCTAAATGTTCTGACATCTCAGCATGCAGTGCTCGCTCTAAAATACCCTTGGTTAATTCCTTAATTAATCCATTCTGACTTAGTACTGTTTTTAAATCTACTCCACCTTCTATCAGCAAATCTATTGCTTCATTTATTTTTTTATTCTTCTCTATTTGCATTTCTGTTACCTATATTTTTAATTACTTCTAATATAGGCTCAACAAAAATTTACACAATCATTGCAAAAGACTCTAAATAGCTTCTATACCCATCATCCTCATATATTTCAGTACTCGATCTTTACCGACAATAAAACCATCTTCTAGTAACTGTTGATGAATATAGCGATAACCAAATTCAGGATTATCTGTATATATTTCATCTATTCTATTTAAAATACTTAATTTATTTATACTCATCTCCTTGGATTTATAGTAGGCTGTAGATCGACTAATCTTTAATAGTTCACACTGTCTTGATTTTGAGAGTTGATTTAGCTTGGAGTGTACAAGACTCTTTTTATTTGATAAATCCAAGCTTTTGAGCTTTCCCACGGCCCAGTCCCTCTCAACTGTGATTCTACCAAGAGCTTTAGCAAGTTCATCATTTTGCTCTTGTAAATGATTTATTTGTGCTTGATATTCACTCAAAACTTTAGCTGGTTCAAAAGCTAATGCCGCATTACCTAAAAACTGTTTTTTCCAATTTTGAATTGTTTTAACACTTATTGCATATTTTGAAGCTAACTGACCAAGTGTCGACTCCTCTTTTATTAATTCTAATACTATCCCCGTTTTTTCTGAAGCACTGAAAATTTTTACTTTATTTTTCTTCATCTTTCCTCTTAAGTTTATTGCTATTTATTCTAACTTATTGCGGAAACACACTCCTTCATTTTTTTGTCCAATTTTTTCATGTATGGACCTCCTGTAGAATGCAAGAAAAAAATAACATCAATAATAAAAACAAACAAATGCAGTCATGTATCCGGCTTATAGCTGATAAATCAACCTAATTTATTCTACAGCCCTGATGGAATTCGCTGGCTTACAAACTATATACTTATCAGTCCATCGGCTTCTAAAAGAGCCACTGAAAAACGCAGTTTTTTTGTAAGCTAAGGTTTGTCTTATTTACCATCAATATTAATTATCTCAAGCATATTTCGGGTTGGAATCTCTTACATATTGTTTTGCTTTTACCTATTCATTATATAAATCACCATTTATTTTACTTATAAGTGCTATGCTACACACTCTTTAGCTACAAACTTTACTCTCTACATAATCATCTCCTGATCTTAGTACAGCAAACACCACTCTTGCCAACTTATTAGCTATGGCAACTGTCGTTTTATTATGGCTACTTCGCTCAGATAAATTAAACATCCATTTCGTAAATTGGCTAAAATCTTTTTTAGATTTCTGTTCTTCCGATGTAAATCTTATCTTGGCATTTAGTACAGCTCTAGCCCCTTGAATTAATAAAGTGCGTAAGTATACATCACCTCGCTTGCTAATTCCCAGCAGCTTATCCTTCCCACCACTTGAATGTTGTCTTGGCACTAATCCTAGCCATGCCGATAATTGCCTGCCATTCTCAAAACTTGTAGCATTACCTATTGATGCTATTAAAGCAGTAGCAGTAATTAAACCAAGACCAGGTATAGCTCTTAATCGTTGATATTGAGTTAGGTTACTTGCTATCATTGTTAATCGTTTTTCTATCTCTTTTATTTTTCTGTTATTATCTAAGAATTCTTCTTTTAGTTCACTAAATGTTTGATAACTTAACTGGCTTAATTTCCCTGCATCTAAAATCTCAATTAATTTTGTGATAACCTTATTAATGCCTTGAGGAACAATAAAACCAAACTCATGTAGTAGCCCCCTAATTTCATTAGCAAGTGCTGTACGATTTTTTACCAATCTCTCTCTTACCCTATGTATTGATAAAATTTCTTGTTGCTCTATAGTTTTAATCTCTCAGGGTTTAATTCCCCGAAGCTCTGCTTCGTGATATCATAAGAAACAACTAAAACTTTTTTAGATACCTCGTAGCTCTGCTGCGAGGAGCATCATTTGCAACAAATCTCATATTAGGTCTTGTCACGGCTTCACATATCGCTTCAGCATCTGCTTGATCATTTTTATTAGTTTTAACATATGGTTTGACAAATTGCGGTGCCATTAGTTTTACTTCATGCCCTAATTTAGTTATTTCTCTTGCCCAATAACTAGAACCACCACAAGCTTCCATCCCTACTAAACATTGTGGTAAATTAGCCATAAATGTCAAAACCTGATCTCTCATCAATTTTTTCTTTAATACTGTCTTGCCATTTTTATCTACACCATGAATTTGAAAAATTCTTTTTGCAATATCTATACCAATTGTAGTAACCTCCATATGGACCTCCTTAATTGTTGTTTTAATATGTTAAATATTAACCCTAGAAGATTAGCAACTGCTTTTCATTCTCTATATCAGGAGGTCCATACCATTAGTCCATTATACTGCAAATTCGGAGGTGCTAAAGTGTCTGCGAGATATAGCAAATATGCGTGTGCATGGAACAATAGGCGAAATACCTGCAGAAAGATTAAAGTTTGAAAGGAGTACTCTTCAACCACTACCATTGGATTATAGCGGTAGTCATCCTGCAGCACTAGAGATTATGGAAGATAAAAGGGAACGATTTTCTACAGTTTCCTTACAACATTCCCTCTGCATATACCAAAGTATACTGGAGGCATTATGAACCTGCAGCACCAACGTATAGAAGAGCTGTGCCGCTCTTTAAACCTTATTCCTGAAGTTTTGACAAAATCCTTTCCATAAGGAGAAATGTATTCCAATTTTTTTATACTTTTTTAGTAATAACAAAATTTATTTATTCTATTTGGGTACATAATGTGTCAAAAACTGTAGCAATTTTGTCTAATATTGCTGGTTTATACTTACTAATATTATTTGGTAATTCTAGCTTTTTATTAAATGAGGTTTTGGTAATTTGGTTACTTCCATCAAAACTTGATTTTATTGTAATTTCCAACTTACCGTGTTTATTACTTTTGCGTATTACTGGTGCAAATGGTTTGACCTGATGATTATTTCTAATATTTCTATGATCTGGTATCCCTCTGGATATAGACTTTTCTAATATTTCTTCAAGGGCAATTTGTGGCATAGATCTATAAACTTCACTTGGAGACAACATATTGCTATTGATTTTTTTATCCCATGCCCTTACTTTTCTTGCCTTAACTGAAGATTGTGCATGATACAATATGTTGTACGCTAGCATTACGAATAACATATAATCCTCATCTTTATTTGGATCATTCGTTTGAAATTTATCCATCAATAATTTTGACTTACCAAATTTAAAAAAATGCTCAATATCAAACCTTTGTCTATAGTATTCATATACTTCTTTACCACTGATTTTATCTTTTTGTTGGCCAGAAACACATAACCATAAATCTCTGTTATATTTCCTATTTCCTGATGCATCTAACACCTTAACCTGAATAAAATTCAGCGGTTTATCAGACATGATATGCTGTTTCTTGCCCTTGATTAGATAATTCTTAAATAGTGAAATACTAATTGATATGTCACCATTTTTTGTAGCCTTTACTACAGTTTCTTCTGTATCTGGAATCAGTAAATTATCAGAACTACTACAAGAAATCTTAGCTCCATAAGATCTTTTACGACCTCTTGTTTTTTGCTCCTCTATATATATTTTGTAAATACTGCGATTAATTCTTTGGCGGGTTATTGTTACCGTATTTGCTTCATTGTGCAGCGGGTGAATGAAAGATAGAGCGCTATAACCTGCATCACCTACTGTTATATTTAGAGCCTTTTGTGGTATTTGCTTAACAATTTTCATTATTTGTTTGCTACCTTTGCTATACTTATTCTCATCTGATTTTACTCTATTTATAGATATTGGTACAGACCATTTAGGCTGAGCACCGATGCAAACTACACTATATTCATAACCCGCAACTGGTCGGTTATTAGCATTCTGTCTAATATATGTACGATCAATTGCTTTCTTGGAATCTTTCTTGCTACTCACTGTAGTATCTATTTGCAGTAAGTTTTTACCCTCATTAATCAGTTTACTTATTAAGTATTTTTCTATATCTTCTCGAGTCTTAAAACGTTGCTCATCTCTTATATTTAATGATTCATCACGAGCACAGTAAAAATTCTCTATAGCTCTGTATACACTTGACCAACTACGCTGAAAATATTTATTAGTTGTTAATTCAACAACAGATCTTGCTTTAACGCTATCATTAGTTACTAGTGATAGTATTAATTCTAAAACCACATCTTGATTATAGGGGAAAATTTTTTATTTCTTGCAACATTTCTTGCATAATCATACACACTAAAAACCATTTTGTATTTGAGCGTATTTATATCATACTTTATAAGTTTGGTTATCTTTTTGTCAAAACTTCAGTTATTCAGATAGCTGAAAATTATTTTGATATTGCACAATCCTCTAGTAAAGAAGATTCAAGTTATACGGATTTCCTTGAGTCAATATTAAAAACAGAGCTGTTGGAACGACAGAATAGGAGTAAATCAATACTCACCAGAATGGCAGGTTTTCCTATTATTAAAACGCTGGATAATTTTGATTATGATTTTGCTACAGGAATAAAACGCAAGATTCTGGAAGGTCTAAGGTCTCTGTCTTTTGTAGAAAGACAGGAAAATATTATTCTACTTGGTCCTTCTGGAGTAGGAAAAACCCATATAGCTATTGCTCTTGGTTATGCAGCTACACAATGTGGCATCAAGACTAAATTTACAACAGCTGCAGATTTGATGCTTGTACTTAATGCTGGGCTAAATCAGGGAAACCTGGACTCCATATTCAAAAGAGTAATACTACCATATAAATTACTCATAATAGATGAGTTTGGGTATCTGCCGTTAAAACAGGAACAAGCTAATCTGTTATTTCAAGTTATAGCAAAGCGTTACGAAAAAGGGAGCATAATTCTTACAAGTAATCTTCCGTTTGGACAATGGCATAATAGTCTTGCTCAGGATAGTGCTCTTACAGCTGCTATCTTAGATCGTCTGCTTCACCACTCCACTATACTCAATATTAAAGGTGATAGTTTCAGGCTTAAGGATAAAAAGAAAGCTGGTCTTGTGCCAATAGAAATTATTAATAAACAGGAGGATAATTTTATGACTTAAATATCAGATAATTTTTTATGATGCTGTATCAATTTTCAACTGCTGCATATTAAAAATCTGTATCATTTTTCGACCGGTGTTGACATTTAACTTCGCATGAATATAGGTATAGTGCTTTAAGTACGGTATTAAAGATCATGGCAATACCATTAGTTGCTGTATCAAATGCAATCAAAATATTATCATGTGAAGTAGTAGCGGTTAAGGAAATGGTCAATATACCACTGATTCTTTTAAAAAAGATGGATCAAAATATTGCAAAAAAGATATTACAAGGCCTTGATGATACCAATGAAGCAGAGCTGCGAGATATAACAAATAATATATTAGAGCAGTGGAAGGAAGATAATGCTTTGATCCCACAGGAGGAGGAGAGTTTATTTACTCGTTTTAAAAACTATGTATGTGAAAATGTACCATTTATTGAATCTATTAGAAACTTTTGGGTAAATGGGGGAATACATTATAGTGTGGCACAACTAGAAGAGCAGCACTTAGTAAAGAAGATAACCAAGGAAATCTTTAAAACAGCCTATATTGCTGGCAAGGAGGCTATGGGCTTAAGGGAAAGTTCTATAATTAATTAAGCCAGATATAATCAATTTTTAATCTCTCAGGGTTTAATTCCCCGAAGCTCTGCTTCGTGATATCATAAGAAACAACTAAAACTTTTTTAGATGTAGAAGTTAAGATTTGATCTTACAGACACTATAAATTTTGCCCCTGATTGTCAGTTAAATTTTGACTGTCAGATACATATTCAAGATACAAGGTTCATTGATTAATTTCAAGACCTAAGAATACCGTCCGATCTTTAATGAGTATGTGAAGACTAATTGTTTGATCTCAACTACAGGGTTACATAGCCCTAAGATTTAATACGGCATATTAGTCTTCTTACTTAAGTGCCCTTAAGTATCTTATAGTTGTTTACTAAAGACAATACTAAGATACAAGATTATATCTTACATTTAGTAAAATAAATTAATTATTAAATGGAGATAAAGAATGAACTTAAATCAAAAAATAATAAAACCAAAATTAGGTTTACTTGAATTAGCTAAGAGCCTTGGTAGTATATCATCAGCATGTAAAGCGATGGGATATAGTAGAGATAGTTATTACAGATTTAAAGAACTGTATGAAACTGGTGGCGAAGAAGCGTTGTATGAAATTAGTCGAAGAAAGCCAATAATAGCGAATAGAGTTGATCCTGCTGTAGAGAAAGCAGTACTAGATATGGCAATAGAATATCCAGCATATGGTCAGCTAAGAGTATCAAATGAGCTTAAAAAGACAGGTGTACTTGTATCACCTGGGGGAGTAAGATCAATTTGGTTACGTAATGATTTAAACAACATCAGTAAAAGACTTAAAGCATTAGAAGCAAAAATGGCTCAAGATGGTATTGTGCTTACTGAGGCACAATTACAAGTGCTAGAGAAGCGTCGTAATGAAAAAGAAGCTCATGGAGAAATTGAGACACAGCATCCAGGGTATCTAGGATGCCAAGATACATATTATGTAGGCAACTTTAAGGGTATAGGTAAGGTTTATTCTCAGGTATTTATTGATAGCTACAGCAGAGTAGCTGATGTTAAACTATATACTGATAAAACAGCTTTAACTGCTGCTGATATGCTTAATGACCGAGTGTTACCATGGTATGAGACTCAAGGGATACCAATACTTCGTATTCTGACAGATCGTGGGTCAGAATATAAGGGGAATATAGAGCATCATGCTTTTGAATTATTTCTAAGTATCGAAGGTATAGAGCATACTACTACTAAAGCATATTCTCCTCAAACAAACGGTATGTGTGAGCGTTTTAATAAAACCATGAAACAAGAATTCTTTGATACAGCTATGCGGAAAAAGATTTATACAGCTCTTGATGACCTACAATTAGATCTTGATATCTGGCTAGAGTATTTCAATAATGAAAGACCTCATTCTGGTAAATATTGTTATGGAAAAACTCCTATGCAAACTTTTAAGGATAGTAAGAAATTAGCTGTTGAAAAGAATAATGAAATCTTGTATCTTGAATATGTATCTGACAGTCAAAATTTAACTGACAATCAGGGGCAAAATTTATAGTGTCTGTAAGATCAAATCTTAACTTCTACACTTAAAATGAGTACTCCATGGCAGCTTTCTTACCACAAAAGGCTACAGAGATTTTAAATATCTTATTTATATGAGGATAATTATCAATTGTAGTATAATATTTCTTATCATTTATTTGCTTTAATCCTTCTTGCGCCGCTTTGACTAATGTTGTTTCTTCTTTTTCCACTTTATACTCAATAATAAATGCTTTATCTCCTTTATCGCTTCTTGCAATAAGTCGGTGATCAAACCTACCATAACCTGATTCTATATTCGATTCTATAATGTAATTATGAGATAATGGGGCGAATATACCTCCCATTAAATTATGGTAATCACGCTCGCAATACAAATCATGATAAGAGGTCGAGCATATAAAATACTTCTTTAACTGATCAAAAAACTTACCTATCTCACCTTGGGTTAATAATTTCATGAAATGATCATACTCACTCTTTGTCCTTATATTTAATTTATTACTAATCCAACCTATGACACGATTAACATATATACTTTTTATCTCTTTATTTGGGATAGATAAACTATATAAAGGATACTCCTCATCACTATTATCAAGTTCTGCATTTAAATAACCTGCAAATACCAATAAACTAAAAAACACATCTTGATTATTATTGATATCCGTCAATGATATTTGCTTATATAAATATTTAGTTACTTTTTTATTCTCTATTAATCTCTGTAAATCATGCTGTACATCATCAGATTTCAATACTGTATCTATTAAAGATGTACCACCACTATCTACCCAATAATGATCTAATTTCTTAGATGATATACATTGCATGATAGACCACGGATTATATAATAACTCTTCTCCTATCTTATAACCATTATACCAATCTCTAATTTTCGTCTGTTTAATTTCAACTGAAGCTTGACTCAGTAACTTTGATACTTCTGATTCTGTAAAACCATAAAACTTAGAAAAATTATTATCAAGTACTGTATATTCAGTAATATTATTTAAATCTGAAAATAAGTTAGCCTTAGCAATCCGAAGTATCCCCGTAATAACTCCTTTCTCTAAATACTCATTACCTTTTAAACATGAACCGAATATACCTCTAAATAATTCAAGTGCATTTTCAAACTCTCGTGTCTCTCCAAATTTATAATAAGCTTCATTTATTGGAGTATCATATTCATCAATTAGTATGTATACTTTCTGTTTAAAATGCTTAAACAGTAACTTACTCAAAAATAATAATGCACTGTGTATTCTATCTATTGTTATATTATTACTTAAATAATCCTCAAACTTGTTCTTATCCAGAGAACTAATGTAAGTACTGTTCAGTAAATACTCATGATCTTCAAAAACTGTGATTATTTTTTCCCTTACTTTAGCTTCTATAATTTGATAATTATTACCTTTTATATCCTTAAGGCTCAAGAAAATTACAGGAAATGCTCCTTGTCTTTTCATTGCATACGCTACACTTGCTATTTTTAAAGAATGTAATTTTTTTGGTTCATTATAACGTGCGGCTCTGTCTCATCAATTGTGTAAATTTCGTGAACCATTAAATTCTACCATCAAATTTGATCATAAAATGAGCCATAGCTTCATTCCAATTGGGGATAGGCATAGACCATTTTTTGGTAATATAATCAATTGTCAGATATAAAACTTTAAATACTGCGTCATCATTTGGAAAGATGCGTTTATTCTTAGTAACTTTTCTCAATTGGCTATTCAGCGATTCTATCGCATTTGTAGTGTAAATAATCTTACGAATCTCCTTTGGATATTGCAAGAAAATTATCAAATTATCCCAATTATTATACCAAGATTTAGCTATATGCGGATATTGCTTACTCCATTTTTGATCAAATGACTCAAGAGCTAATTCTGCTTCTTTTTCAGTAGCAGAAGTATAGATTAGTTTCAAATCCGCTGCTAATTGCTTTCTATCTTTATATGATACATATTTGAGGCTATTCCTGATCTGATAGACAATACAAATTTGATGTTCAGTTTTCGGATATACTGATGCAATAGCATCAGACATACCAGTTAGATTATCACTACAAGCAATTAAGATATCTTTTACTCCTCGATTCTTCATTTCAGTAAAATTACCAAGCCAAAATTTAGCTCCTTCATTCTCACTTATCCATAAGCCTAAAATATCCTGTCTGCCAGATAAATCTATTCCTAAAGCTACATATACTGATTTATTAATAATAAGTTTATCTTGTCTTACTTTCACTACTAAACAGTCAAAATATACTATAGGGTATACTGATTCAAGAGGTCTACTCTGCCAAATCTTGACCTCATCTATTACTTCATCTGTAATCCTGCTGATTAGGCTCTCACTGATCTCAGCTCCATATAATTCTTGCAATTGTGTTTTAATATCAGACACACTCATACCCTTCGCATATAAGGATATTATCTTTTGGTCTAAGCCATCTATTCTTGTTTGTTTCTTTGAGACTATTATAGGTTCAAATTTACCTTGTCTGTCTCTTGGAACATTTAGCTCTATAGTACCATTCTCACTAATCAGATTCTTACTAAAACTACCATTCCTCGCATTCTCAGTTTCAGCTCTATCATACTTGCTATAACCTAAATGTTCTGACATCTCAGCATGCAGTGCTCGCTCTAAAATACCCTTGGTTAATTCCTTAATTAATCCATTCTGACTTAGTACTGTTTTTAAATCTACTCCGCCTTCTATCAGCAAATCTATTGCTTCATTTATTTTTTTATTCTTCTCTATTTGCATTTCTGTTACCTATATTTTTAATTACTTCTAATATAGGCTCAACAAAAATTTACACAATCATTGCAAAAGACTCATTGATTCATATTGGTCCAATCAGACTGACTCTGTTTGCCAGGAAGAATATTTTGTAAAAAGATTACTGTCTTATCCTTACCATGTGCAGCTCTCCATTGTTTCAACCTTTTCTGCAAACAGCGTAATTGCTTCCCATTATAATTCCCATGATACTTTTCTGTCAAATATGCTAATATGGTAGTTGCTTGCAACTCCGGTGCTGATTCTAGCATTGATTCTATTTCATCCCAGTGCTTCACAAATGGATCCTTACGTGTCCTATATTTACGTATTGTGCGTAATTCGCTTGGATACTTATTAATACGTAAATACTTACGTGCCGTTTTTACACTCATACCTGCTTTTGCAGCAGAAATTATCTGATTATATTTTTTGATCTTTTGCATTAAAATACCTACTTGGTTATTTGTACATGTCATCAGTAATTCTCGAATAATATTTAAATATTTAAAAATAAATTTTTATTCGATTTTACTGTCCATAGTTACTTCTTTTTTATAGCAGGAGTTTCGCACTTAGCAAATAATATGCTAATCTAGAGAAAAATAGTTTTAGATAAAAATGACAAGATCAAAATGTAGCAAAGATTTATATAAATCATTCTTACAAGCAAGTAGTGTAAGATATACTAGCAAAGCATTATCTGAAGTAAGTCCATTAGATCTATCGCACGATAGTGCAAGTCGATGGTTAAAGAGTAAGGATTTTCGCCCTAGCGAAATCTATAGCAAAGTGTCAAAATATATTGATCTGGAAGATCCTTGTTTATTAGTGGGAGATGACACCTTATTGTCAAAGCAATACAGTAAGAGGATCGAGCTTGTAAATTATCAATATTCTGGGGCTGTACATGATGTTATACCTGGTATAGGAATGGTAAACTTACTGCATTACAATACTCAAATTGATCAATCTACTCCTGTAGATTATAGAATATATGATAAAGAAACTGATGGTAAAACAAAGAACGAGCATTTTTGTGATATGCTTACTTTAGAGGTATCAAGCCTGATGCTATAGTTATGGATGCTTGGTATAGTGGTTTGGATAATTTAAAACATATACGTAATTTAGGTTGGATATGGGTTACCAACCTAAGAAAAAATAGAAAAGTTAATCGTAATGTTAGCTTGGAAACTTTAGAGATTCCCGATGAAGGGCTAAAAATTCACCTACGTGGATACGGTTGGGTTACGGTATTTAAGTTTGTGGCAAAAAATGGTCGCATTGATTACATAACCAGGAGTTTCGCACTTAGCAAAATTGTGTATTAGTTAGAAGCCATTTAATGTTGTTCTGAATTGATGTTTTTATAACTTCCCAAGTTTGTTGATATAAAGTAATGTTTTCATTTATCCTCCTTTTGTTCATATCAAGCCAGGCCAATACAGCAAGGCAAATATGATTTCTTTGAGCTCGACCCGTGCGTGCCTGACAGCATTCAATACCACAAGTTTGCTTCAATTCTCGATGATAAACTTCTATAGACCAACGCGCCTTAACAATTTTCTCTATTTGCTCACGTGTAGGATTCTCTAAATTAGTTGTTATGTAATCAATGCGACCATTTTTTGCCACAAACTTAAATACCGTAACCCAACCGTATCCACGTAGGTGAATTTTTAGCCCTTCATCGGGAATCTCTAAAGTTTCCAAGCTAACATTACGATTAACTTTTCTATTTTTTCTTAGGTTGGTAACCCATATCCAACCTAAATTACGTATATGTTTTAAATTATCCAAACCACTATACCAAGCATCCATAACTATAGCATCAGGCTTGATACCTCTTTCTTTAGCTAAAGTAAGCATATCACAAAAATGCTCGTTCTTTGTTTTACCATCAGTTTCTTTATCATATATTCTATAATCTACAGGAGTAGATTGATCAATTTGAGTATTGTAATGCAGTAAGTTTACCATTCCTATACCAGGTATAACATCATGTACAGCCCCAGAATATTGATAATTTACAAGCTCGATCCTCTTACTGTATTGCTTTGACAATAAGGTGTCATCTCCCACTAATAAACAAGGATCTTCCAGATCAATATATTTTGACACTTTGCTATAGATTTCGCTAGGGCGAAAATCCTTACTCTTTAACCATCGACTTGCACTATCGTGCGATAGATCTAATGGACTTACTTCAGATAATGCTTTGCTAGTATATCTTACACTACTTGCTTGTAAGAATGATTTATATAAATCTTTGCTACATTTTGATCTTGTCATTTTTATCTAAAACTATTTTTCTCTAGATTAGCATATTATTTGCTAAGTGCGAAACTCCTGATAACAACTAATTTAGAGAATCCTACACGTGAGCAAATAGAGAAAATTGTTAAGGCGCGTTGGTCTATAGAAGTTTATCATCGAGAATTGAAACAAACTTGTGGTATTGAATGCTGTCAGGCACGCACGGGTCGAGCTCAAAGAAATCATATTTGCCTTGCTGTATTGGCCTGGCTTGATATGAACAAAAGGAGGATAAATGAAAACATTACTTTATATCAACAAACTTGGGAAGTTATAAAAACATCAATTCAGAACAACATTAAATGGCTTCTAACTAATACACAATTTTGCTAAGTGCGAAACTCCTGTATAGGTAATTTTAATGTTCGTTGAGGGTAATTCTAATATTCGTTAGTCATATTATGGGGGTTCTCAGGCGGCATGCCAAAAAACAATGCCTATAATAATAAAAATAAGTAATGAAAATATAGATGAAAATAAAAACAATCAGATAAAACCACAAACATTCTCACAAACTTTACATTCACAGCATTTGGAAAGTGAGCTCTGCTCACTTTCATCTAAATCTTTAAAAAATTCTAATGATGCTCCTCGTAGCTCTGCTGCGAGGAGCATCATTATTAGTGGATAGGGAGGCAGGTGATGTAATTACGCAATTAAAATTACAAAAGCTAATGTATATAGCGCAAGGGATTCATCTTGCATTATATGACGCACCACTATTTAAGGAGGAGATTGAGGCGTGGCAACATGGACCGGTAGTACGCGAGTTATATAGCTAACACGGAAATGTTTCTACCACAGATTAGGAAAAACTTAGGCATTGATCAATAATTTTATGTAAACAGTTTTTAAAGTTAGTCCAGCAATGTTTAATAGGATTTAGATCTGGTGAATATGTGAGTAAATACAAAAACTATGGTAAAAACCTTTTCGCGTTAGCTATATCATGAGTTTAAAGTATATGGTACTGATCCTATTCCTTTGCCTTATAAGGTTAATGTTAATGGATTTAGTTTAAAAACCCGAGAATTCATTTATCAGATTTATTCTGAATATGGTGAGCATAGTAGTAAGTATTTATATCAATGGACACACAGTCACAAAATATGGCAAGACGCTATTGCTAGTGGTAGTAAAAATATAAGCAAGGAAAAGATAAGTCAGTTTTTCACAGATGTTGTGGATAATGTTAAAGCAAAGTTTTTAGCTATATTACCACAACAGACTATAGAAATAGTACAAGCCATTAAGAAGTATGAGGAACAATATGCTACTAATAGTAGTCCTATCATTAAAATAATATCAGGTACGGATGATTTTTCTACATTAGTAGTAGGTGGTGATTTGTTTGTTGATAAGAGTCTGATGATAAAAGAATTACTAGATAATGGGAGTGAAGTAATACTCATAGCTAGACCAAGGCGTTGGGGTAAAAGTATTAATATGAGTATGATAAAGAGATTTTTTGAGATAGAAGTAGATGGTAATGTTTTAGCAGATGAGCAGAAAGTAAATAAAAAATTCTTTTCGGGTGGTACACTTGAGTTAAATGCACGTTATAATGAACCAAAAAAATTACATTCTTTAAAAATAGCAAGTGTAGCGTATGCAATGAAAAGACAAGGAGAATTTCCTGTAATTTTCTTGAGCCTTAAGGATATAAAAGGTAATAATTATCAAATTATAGAAGCTAAAGTAAGGGAAAAAATAATCACAGTTTTTGAAGATCATGAGTATTTACTGAACAGTACCTACATTAGTTCTCTGGATAAGAACAAGTTTGAGGATTATTTAAGTAATAATATAACATAGATAGAATACACAGTGCATTATTATTTTTGAGTAAGTTACTGTTTAAACCTGAATTCTGGATTAATCTAGGTTTGGAAGTAAGTATTTACAAGGGATAGAAGATACTCTATATAATTTTTAGCAAAAAAACAAGAGTATCCCCATGAAGAAAGATATTACTGCATTATTTTGTTTTGTCGATGATTTTTGTAAAATTAGCGAGCAGTGGATTAATAAATCATTTCTACCATTAATTAAAAAGCTAGAATTACCCAATAATATTAGTGAGTATAAACCAGCAATATTAGACAAAATTGCTACAGTTTTTGATACATTATGTACCCAAATAGAATAAATAAATTTTGTTATTACTAAAAAAGTATAAAAAAATTGGAATACATTTCTCCTTATGGAAAGGATTTTGTCAAAACTTCAGATTCAAGTAATAAAACTAAATAATTCAGAACTCTTGGTTTTAGAGCTATAAAACGAGTATATGATGGAAGAGTTACAAAGTCTGATTTATATAATTGTAGATAGGACATATAAAAATATTTAAAGTTTTTACAAGGTGATTGATGGTATAAAAGCACTATTGTTAACAGCTCAGAATAGCTTATTTCAGGCTTTCTTGTAGGATTTTTATTAATGAATGGTATAGCTAACACGGAAATGTTTCTACCACAGATTAGGAAAAACTTAGGCATTGATCAATAATTTTATGTAAACAGTTTTTAAAGTTAGTCCAGCAATGTTTAATCTCTCAGGGTTTAATTCCCCGAAGCTCTGCTTCGTGATATCATAAGAAACAACTAAAACTTTTTTAGATACCTCGTAGCTCTGCTGCGAGGAGCATCATTAGGATTTAGATCTGGTGAATATGTGAGTAAATACAAAAACTATGGTAAAAACCTTTTCGCGTTAGCTATAGAAATGATTTATTAATCCACTGCTCGCTAATTTTACAAAAATCATCGACAAAACAAAATAATGCAGTAATATCTTTCTTCATGGGGATACTCTTGTTTTTTTGCTAAAAATTATATAGAGTATCTTCTATCCTTTGTAAATACTTACTGCCAAACCTAGATTAATCCAGAATTCAGGTTTTAAGCATTTTAAACAGAAAGTATACATACTAATTGATGAATATGATACTCCAATAAATGAAGCTTATTATAAATTTGGAGAGACACGAGAGTTTGAAAATGCACTTGAATTATTTAGAGGTATATTCGGTTCATGTTTAAAAGGTAATGAGTATTTAGAGAAAGGAGTTATTACGGGGATACTTCGGATTGCTAAGGCTAACTTATTTTCAGATTTAAATAATATTACTGAATATACAGTACTTGATAATAATTTTTCTAAGTTTTATGGTTTTACAGAATCAGAAGTATCAAAGTTACTGAGTCAAGCTTCAGTTGAAATTAAACAGACGAAAATTAGAGATTGGTATAATGGTTATAAGATAGGAGAAGAGTTATTATATAATCCGTGGTCTATCATGCAATGTATATCATCTAAAAAATTAGATCATTATTGGGTAGATAGTGGTGGTACAGCTTTAATAGATACAGTATTGAAATCTGATGATGTACAGCATGATTTACAGAGATTAATAGAGAATAAAAAAGTAACTAAATATTTATATAAGCAAATATCATTGACGGATATCAATAATAATCAAGATGTGTTTTTTAGTTTATTGGTATTTGCAGGTTATTTAAATGCAGAGCTTGATAATGGTGATAATGAGTATCCTTTATATAGTTTATCTATCCCAAATAAAGAGATAAAAAGTATCTATGTTAATCGTGTCATAGGTTGGATTAGTAATAAATTAAATATAAGGACAAAGAGTGAGTATGATCATTTCATGAAATTATTAACCCAAGGTGAGATAGGTAAGTTTTTTGATCAGTTAAAGAAGTATTTTATATGTTCGACCTCTTATCATGATTTGCATTGCGAGCGTGATTACCATAATTTAATGGGAGGTATATTTGCTCCTTTATCGTCTTATTATATTATAGAGTCGAATATAGAATCAGGTTATGGCAGGTTTGATCACCGACTTATTGCAAGAAGCGATAAAGGAGATAAAGCATTTATTATTGAGTATAAAGTGGCAAAAGAAGAAACAATATTAGTCAAAGCGGCGCAAGAAGGATTAAAGCAAATAAATGATAAGAAATATGATACTACAATTGATAATTATCCTCATATAAATAAGATATTTAAAATCTCTGTAGCCTTTTGTGGTAAGAAAGCTGCAATGGAGTACTCATTTTAAGTGAGCAAGTTAGGGACAGAAATATACAATTATTTAATAATCAATAAAATTAATGAGAGAAACAATGAGCAATAAAGAACAAAATATAACATCAAATATAGATCCTGAGATTGTGAAGAGTAATCGGATATTATCATTATCAGGAGGAGGGGTAAAAGGGATAGCGGAGTTAGTGGTACTCGCTGAGATAGAGGAGCGTACCGGTAAATCTATAACGGAGTTATTTCCAATAATAACAGGCACTAGCGTTGGCGGACTTATTGCAGGATTGCTAACTATTCCAAAAGAACCAGGCAGTAGTGAGTCAAAATATAGTGCAAAAGAAGCACTTGAGATATTTAAGGCAGCGGCCCCGCAAATATTTCCAGATGAGTTATTAAGCGGAGTGAAGCAAGTATTTACACATAAATACAGTCAAAAGCCATTAGAGAAAATATTAGATGATCATTTAGGAGGCATGCGTTTAAGTGAAGCTACATCACGCTTAATGATACCGGTGACAAATTTAAATACAGATGAGCGGGAAGTAGAAGTATTTGACAGCCATAATCTATTTGGGACAAGCGGACATAGTGATCCAAGTCTTAAGGATGTGCTGCTTGCAACTACAGCAGCACCTACATATTTTAAGGCGGTAACGAATGCAAGTGCTATTGCAGGTACATCTGTATCAAAAGAAGCATTATATGCCTATGCAGATGGAGGGTTAGCTGCTAACCGTCCGGCATATGAGGCATTAAAGATATTAAAAGGCAATAATAACCGTGAGCAGCAAAAAGAAATATTAGATAAAACTATGGTGTGTTCAGTGAACTTTAATGATGCACTTAATTTTCATGAAGCAATACCTGTAAGTGATAAGTCAAATGAAGGTTTAACAAGTAATGGAGTTTGGAAGTTTTTAAAGCATGTTAATCCAGTAGTAATGGTGTGTGATGGAGTATTGAAACTGTTTGAGACGCCAAATAATGATGGAGCAATAGGTTGGATGTCTAAGGGCAAGCTAATAGATAGATTAATGCACGCAAGCGAAGAGAATGCTAGTTCTGCGGTCAGGAGTGATTTACCGGGTACAGATGAGTTTATGGAGGTAAAGCTACCAATTACTAAAGAAACATCCAGTTTAGATAATGCAAAAGTAAAAAATATAGCTGCTTTAGAGGAAGTGGGGCGTCAGTATATAAAGGAGCATGATCAGCAATTACAGAAGTTATGTGACAATTTGCTTCATAATTATAATCAAGAACAAAATATCAAGGGTGATGCTGAGTATGTTAGAGACGATATGTTCGTTGTAAATAATAACATTGACAAAGTAATAATATCTGAAGAATTGGCACAAAAATTAGGAGCCAATCTAAATGATCAGCAGGTATCTACTATCGAAAGGGCACTTGCAAGCTTAAGTCCCAAAGAAAGTGAAATGGTAGAAGCATTTTTACAAAACCTTAACAATGATCAAGTTATAGCTTTATCTAAGCCACTTCCTGTAATTGCTGATGGTGAATTTAAGGACAGTAGCATAGGAGAATTTAATATATTTCAGAATAAGTTTTTGCAAGTTTTTAGTAATATGTTTACTAACCAAGATGAATTTAAATCTGAAGTATCATTAAATGCTACCAAAGAATATACTACTGAAGTTGTATGTGATGGTAGAGGATCAGAATTATCCCATCATATTGATATAGGTGTAGAGGCTTAAAACCTCTACTTTTGCATTAATTATATATTTAATATTTATAGGAGAGAATAAGAAAAACCATGACAGATTATAGTAATTATACAACTCAGTATATAGAGAATAAAATTGATTTAAATATAAGGACGTTAAATAGTTGTAGTATAGGTGATCATAAGAAATATAGCGATATATATAGTTTAACTTCGCATGAATATAGGTATAGTGCTTTAAGTACAGTATTAAAGGTATTATCAGTACCATTAGTTGCTGTATCAAATGCAATCAAAATATTATCATGTGAAATAGTAGCGGTTAAGGAGATGATAAATATCCCCCTTATGCTTTTAAAGAAGATGGATCAAGGTATCTCGAAGAAGATATTACAAGGACTTGATGGTACTAATGAAGAGGAGTTATGTGAGATAACACATAATATATTAGAGCAGTGGAAAGAAGATAATGCTTTAATCATACAAGAAGAGGAGAGTTTATTTACTAGGTTTAAAAACTATGTATGCGAAAATGTACCATTTATTGCATCTATTCAAAACTTTTGGGTAAATGGGGGAATACATTATACTAAGGAGAGATTAGAAGAGCAGCACTTAGTAAAGCAGATAACAAAGGAAATCTTTAAAACAGCCTATATTGCCGGTAAGGAAGCAAATAGCTTAAATAGTGATGATATATATAATCATTTTAAGGAGATAGGAGCTCATAAGGATAACATGCCCACAAAAGAGATGGATGTATTGCAAAATCAGTGGTTTCATAACAATTATAGTGCTTTAGATGAAGCATATTTCAGTGATGATGATACGGCGAATTTAATAGGTGATGATAATATCTGCTAGTTGATTATTGTGTTTTGTAAATAATTATGTTAAGCTTTTATATGGCGAGTGTAGTAATATTTCAAGACTTACGCTATGTTTCGCATAATTCCCATGCATTCAGGGATCTTATGAAGTGATGCACTATAAAAACGTACCTTTACATCAAGGGTTTTAAGCTTATTTATAATAACATAGCGTAAGTCTTGATTTATTATTTGCATACGGATTTTAGTTAGTTAAATTAGAGATAATCAAGGTAATTATGGATTATAATAAGATAGAGCAAGGATTAATATCTTCTATTTCAGAGGATGACCCACATAAAGTATCAAAGCAGTTACAGAAATGATGCTCCTCGCAGCAGAGCTACGAGGTATCTATCCAAAAAGCTTTAACTGTTTTTGTTGAAATGCTTTATAAGTGTAATAGTTGAGATACCGTCTTGAGTGTCAACAACTTTTTCATTATTTTACCTCAATTTTATTTTACAGGGTTTTTATATTTGCACTAAAAGATGTTTTGTTATTAAGAACACCATAAATTATGTGAAGCAACTTACGCATAGCAGCAATCACTATAACCATTTTAGATTTTCCAACATTGCTCAAACGTTGACTAAAATCCTTAATAATCGGATTATGTTTTATAGCAACTATGGCAGGCATATAAAAAGCTTTACGTAAATTAGCATCTCCTGTTTTTGATATTTTTCCTATTCCATGGACAGAAGTGCCTGATTGTTTTGGCTTTGGGTTAAGACCAACAAACGCAGCTAGTTGTTTTGCAGAATTAAAATTTTCTACAACAAGAAAAGCAAGTATCACTCCTATTGTTTTTTCTCCTATACCAGGGATTGAATCAAGAAGTTTACTTTTATCATGTAAGTCTTTGTGTCCTTTAATATGATTAGAGATAAGTTCTTCTACTTCCTTAATTTGCTTATCCAGAAATTCAATATGAATCATAATGTTAATGGCAACTGCTTTACTTGCTCCGCTCAATCTATTATTTTCTTGATTTTTATTAGCAATCAAACTATCCAAGCGTCTTACCCATTGTTGTAATTCTTTAATATGTATAGGGGTTGGTTGCCAAAGATCAGGTTGCATAGCCTTGCAAAAAGAAGCTATCAATTCACAATCAGATTTGTCAGTTTTAACTCTTGAAAGCTTGCTCATTGCAAAGCCCTTGATGCGAGCTGGATTTACGACACTAACTTTAAATGTATTATCATAAAGATATTGAGCTAACCTAACTTCGTAACCACCTGTTGATTCCATACAAGCGTGAGCAGTATCTATTCCCTTTTTTTCTAACCATTGTTTTAGTGCAGCAAAGCCTTTTGCAGTATTATTAAACTTTTTGGTTTTGATTTTATTATCATTTAATAAAGCTACGTCAAATGTTGCTTTAGAAATATCTATACCCAAAATAATGCTACTCATATTTGACCTTCTATGTTAATAATAAGTAGAATACCCAAAGATCAACCTTGTAAATACAGGTTCATTGATTAATTTCAAGACCTAAGAATACCGTCCGATCTTTAATGAGTATGTGAAGACTAATTGTTTGATCTCAACTACAGGGTTACATAGCCCTAAGATTTAATACGGCATATTAGTCTTCTTACTTAAGTGCCCTTAAGTATCTTATAGTTGTTTACTAAAGACAATACTAAGATACAAGATTATATCTTACATTTAGTAAAATAAATTAATCTCTCAGGGTTTAATTCCCCGAAGCTCTGCTTCGTGATATCATAAGAAACAACTAAAACTTTTTTAGATACCTCGTAGCTCTGCTGCGAGGAGCATCATTCCATTCTGACTTAGTACTGTTTTTAAATCTACTCCGCCTTTTATCAGCAAATCTATTGCTTCATTTATTTTTTTATTCTTCTCTATTTGCATTTCTGTTACCTATATTTTTAATGACTTCTAATATAGGCTCAACAAAAATTTACACAATCATTGCAAAAGACTCCTACAATTATATAAATCAGACTTTGTAACTCTTCCATCATATACTCGTTTTATAGCTCTAAAACCAAGAGTTCTGAGTTATTTAGTTTTATTACTTGAATGGTATATGCAGGCAGCTCAATCTACGGGAGTTTCTTATATTGACGCCACATCTTTAGAGGTTTGTCATCGAAAAAGAATCTCTCGTAATAAAGTCTTTGCCGGTATTGCTGCTTTGGGTAAAACAACAAAAAGTTGGTTTTTTGGTCTAAAATTACATTTGGTTATTAACGAAAAAGGTGAGATTCAAGGTCTAAAACTAACGCCTGGTAATGTAGATGATAGAGCGCCGGTTTCGATAATCACCAAACATATCACGGGATTATTGTTTGGCGATAAGGGTTATATCAAACAGGAGCTCTTTGATGATCTATACAGCAAAGGAATCAAGTTAGTAACTGGCATAAAGAAGAAAATGAAGAATAAACTTATGCCATTATTTGAAAAAATATTATTACGCAAACGCTCAATTATCGAAACAGTATTTAGTGTGCTGAAGGGTGCTTTCGAGATCGAACATACAAGACATAGATCAATTTAGAATGCCTTTGTACATATCTTATCCGCCCTAATTGCATACTGTATGAAACCTAACAAACCCGCTATAGCTAACACGGAAATGTTTCTACCACAGATTAGGAAAAACTTAGGCATTGATCAATAATTTTACGTAAACAGTTTTTAAAGTTAGTCCAGCAATGTTTAATAGGATTTAGATCTGGTGAATATGTGAGTAAATACAAAAACTATGGTAAAAACCTTTCCGTGTTAGCTATATATCTCAAAATTAACTCATCTTTATGCATATTATAATTCTAATAAATGAAGAGTAAAAGGCATTGTTGGATAATTCTTATCTCATTCCCGCTTAAGGCTTGCTTGCGTGGATCGAGAGTCGTCATTGCGAGCGACTGCAAGGAGCGTAGCAATCTAGAAAAAATAATAAAAAATGCTATAAATTAGCATTTTTTAGCTGGATTGCTTCGTCAATTACTTCGTAATTTCCTCGCAATGACGGAAAAATCGATCTACGCAAGCAAGCCTTAAGCAGGAATGACATACAAGGCATTTTCCAAGTTATCACTGATTACGCCACGCCGATCAAGCAATAAGGTTTAAATATATCTCATCATTTAACTCTTGTGTAGAAGATAATTCTATATTTAATGCAGCAAATATCTGCACTAAAGCGATAGATAAAGCATTTATCATTTCGTCGGTATGTGCAGGAGTTGGGATAATTCGGAGGCGTTCAGTGCCTCTTGGAACAGTTGGAAAATTGATATGTTGAACGTAAATGCTATACTCATTAAGCAGCATATTAGAAGCTTTAGCAGCCTTAATAGGATCCCCAATAATTATCGGCACTATATGGCTTTCATTTTTAAGATAAGGGATGTTAAAGCGGTCAAAAGAGCTTTTAAGCTTGCTAACCACCTGCTGATGCGTTTTTCGTTCTTGATTAGATTCTTTTAAATGCCTAATACTATGCGTTGCAGCAGTAGAAATTACCGGCGGCAATGAGGTGGTAAAAATAAAGCCGGACGCTGATAATCTGATAGCATCAATTAGGCTATGGTTTGCGGTGATATAACCGCCAATAGTGCCATATGCTTTGGCAAGCGTGCCTTGGATAATGTCGATTTCATCGCTACAATCAAGAAGCTCAGCAATACCAGCACCGGTTTTGCCATATAAACCTACTGTATGGACTTCATCAATAAAGGTTAAAGCATTATATTTTTTAGCTAAATTGATTATATCTTTAACAGGAGAAAAGAAGCCGTCCATAGAATAAGCAGACTCAAAAACAATTATTTTCGGTCTATTAACATCAACTGATTGGAGCAGCTCTTCTAAATGCTTAACGTCTAAATGTCTGTATATACGCTTTTCGGCTTTAGAACCGGTAATGCCGGCAATGATCGATGCATGATTTAGCTCATCAGAAAAAAAGACAAGATTAGGCATGATTTTGGCAAGAGTTGCAAGTGTTGTATCATTCGCCACAAAGCCGGAGGTGAAAACTAAAGAAGCTTCTTTGTTATGCAAACTTGCTAGCTCCTGCTCAAGTTCAAGAATAGCTACATTGTTACCGCCGATATTTCTTGTTCCGCCTGAACCAACGCCATATTTTAGCAATGCATCTATGGAAGCCTGTACTACTTTTGGATGCTTGCTCATATCTAAATAGTCATTAATACACCACATGACTATTTGTTTATCATCGCACATAGCGAAAGGAAAATTATCGGCTTGTCTTTTTAAAGCTTTAAACTCGCGATATCTTCCCTCGCTTTTAATTTTATCTATATGATTGCTAAATATAGTATCGTAATAAGACATTAAACCTATTATCTTGTTTGAAAAATTGACATTTAAAATGTCATCCCCGCGTAGGCGGGGATCCAGTAATAATAAATATGAATACAATAAGTTTCTAAAATTAAAAGCTTAGGCTATCTCGCTTTATGCTGGATCCCCGCCTACGCGGGGATGACATATGCAACCATTCTATATTAAAACTAAATAATTTTAAAGCTATAATATAGCTTTTTGTACAATATCATTAAGTCTTTTTGAAAAAGCCCCTGTATCTGCTACCGGTTCACCCTCTAAAATACAAGCTTGATCAAATATTAACTTAACTAGCTCTTCATTATTTTTATTATTTGCTTTTAAATCGTTAAAGATTTTTTCTATGATTTTATTTTTAGGGTTTAACTCTAGATTTTTAGCAGAAGCATTTGCTATTTGTTTTTGTTCAATTAAGAAACGTTCCATACGAATATCCATAGCGGCTTCACCTACGGCAAGACAAGCAGGGCTTGAAGTCAGTTTTTTAGATATTTTAACATCCTTAACTAAACTCCCTAAAACCTCTTTAAAATAATCAGTTAATGATTTATATTCATCATCAGATTTTTTCTCATCTTTATCTTTTTCCTCAGATGATGAAGTAGCTTGATCTACATCAATATCGCTTCTTGTAGCCGATTTAATCGCATGTCCTTTATATTCGCTATTAACATTTACCCAAAAATCATCAACAGTATCGGTAAATAATAACACATCGATATTTTTACTTAATAACCCCTCTATTTGCGGGCTTGAAAGCAGCTTATCAGGATTATCACCACTTAAATAATATATAGTATTCTGCCCCTCTTTAAAGCCTTTTATATATTCATCAAGGCTAATCATTTTATTATGCAAGGCACTTCTAAATATACATACTTCTAATAATTTTTCGTGATCGGTTGTAGCTTCACATAACCCTTCCTTTAAAGCTCCGCCAAAATTAGTCCAAAAATTATTATACTCATCAGGCGAATCTTCTTTCTTTTTCTTCAACTCACCTAATACTCTTTTAGTTATAGCGTTCTTGATTTTCTCAAGCACATTATTATGTTGCAATGATTCACGGCTAATATTCAGCGGTAAATCTTCTGAATCAACCACACCACGTAAGAACCTTAAATATGAGGGGATTAAATCAATATTCTCATCAGAAATAAATACTCTCTTAATATATAATTTCACTCGTCTTTTGCGATCAGGATGGAATAAATCATAAGTTTTGCTTGATGGGATAAATAGCAGATTTGTAAACTCTATAGCTCCCTCATTTTTATTATGCATGGTAATCCAAGGATCATCTACCGCATAAGATAAGCTTTTATAGAATTCTTTATATTGCTCTTCAGTGATTTCGGATTTTGATCTTGTCCATAAAGCTGAGGCAGAATTTAGTTGTATTTCGTTATTATCCCCCTCATCAAAGAAATATATCGGTACGGCTATATGATCGGAATAGCTTTTAACTATATGCTTTAATCTGAAATGATCAAGAAATGTATCCTCTTCTTTTTTAATGTGCAAAGTAATTTCCGTTCCTCTGCTAAACTCTCTATCTGAGCTTGAGACAATATATTCGCCTTCGCCTTCCGATTCCCAAACATATACTTTGTCTTCGCCAGCTTTTCTTGAAGTTATAGTGACCTTATCAGCTACCATAAAGCTTGAGTAAAAGCCAACGCCAAACTGACCAATTAGCATATTATCTTTTTTAGAATCACCTGAGAGATTCTTAAGGAAATTTGCCGTACCCGATCTTGCAATAGTGCCTAAATTCTCGATTAAATCCTCTTTATTCATACCGATTCCGTTATCACGTATGATAACTTGTCCGTTATTTTTATCAACTTTAACAGTAATCTTAAAGTTAGAGTCACCGGCTACTAATTCAGCGTTGCTTTGAGATAAATAACGCAGCTTATCACAAGCATCAGAGGCATTAGAAATTAACTCCCGCATAAAAATCTCTTTATTACTATAAAGAGAGTGAATCATTAAATTTAAAATCTTACCAACTTCGGCATCAAATTTCTTTTTTTCTTGTTTCATACTAAATCCAATTTAAATTCTTGTTTTAGTTTTGTTATTTAAAAATGTCATTGCGAGCGACTGAAAGGAGCGTGGCAATCTCATGAGACCTCCTGAGATTGCTTCGTCGACGCCTAATGGCGTCTCCTCGCAATGACGTTAAAAACAAAACTTTACTTACTTAATATAAGCACTAATAATCAAATTTAAATACTCTTCGTCAATATTTTTTATTAAAATTGTCTTTAAGCTGTTAGTATGTCCTTTAGTAATTTCTAAATTACTCCGCAATAACTGCCATTCTGTTGCTAAAAAATTTATGATCTCTTCGTTAGCTTTGCCTTGTTGTGCATGTGCTTTTATAGATAATTTTAGATGAGGGATATCGTTAATTATAATAAATTCTTTGATAGCATTATTCTTACTTTTATATTTAAAAATGCTGTGTTTGATAAAGGATTATAAATAAAAAATTTCATGGTAAATAACGTAACAGTTGAAAATTATAAAATTTAATGTCCCCCTTCGGGGATCAAAAATCCCTCGCCTTTAGGCGAAGGGAAGATATAATAAAATTGCTTTAGCAATGAATTTATATCAAGAAATATGAGAAGTTATAGAAAGAATAGTCATAGTCAGTATGATTTAAAAGTGCATCTTATATGGATACCAAAATATAGGAAGAGAATATTGATAGGCAAAGTATCGGAAAGGACTAGAGATTTACTGATATAATGGACTAATGGTATGGACCTCCTGATATAGAGAATGAAAAGCAGTTGCTAATCTTCTAGGGTTAATATTTAACATATTAAAACAACAATTAAGGAGGTCCATATGGAGGTTACTACAATTGGTATAGATATTGCAAAAAGAATTTTTCAAATTCATGGTGTAGATAAAAATGGCAAGACAGTATTAAAGAAAAAATTGATGAGAGATCAGGTTTTGACATTTATGGCTAATTTACCACAATGTTTAGTAGGGATGGAAGCTTGTGGTGGTTCTAGTTATTGGGCAAGAGAAATAACTAAATTAGGGCATGAAGTAAAACTAATGGCACCGCAATTTGTCAAACCATATGTTAAAACTAATAAAAATGATCAAGCAGATGCTGAAGCGATATGTGAAGCCGTGACAAGACCTAATATGAGATTTGTTGCAATTAAAACTATAGAGCAACAAGAAATTTTATCAATACATAGGGTAAGAGAGAGATTGGTAAAAAATCGTACAGCACTTGCTAATGAAATTAGGGGGCTACTACATGAGTTTGGTTTTATTGTTCCTCAAGGCATTAATAAGGTTATCACAAAATTAATTGAGATTTTAGATGCAGGGAAATTAAGCCAGTTAAGTTATCAAACATTTAGTGAACTAAAAGAAGAATTCTTAGATAATAACAGAAAAATAAAAGAGATAGAAAAACGATTAACAATGATAGCAAGTAACCTAACTCAATATCAACGATTAAGAGCTATACCTGGTCTTGGTTTAATTACTGCTACTGCTTTAATAGCATCAATAGGTAATGCTACAAGTTTTGAGAATGGCAGGCAATTATCGGCATGGCTAGGATTAGTGGCTTTGTTGCATAAATAAAATTTGTAGAGCAAGAGTGGTGATAATCTGGTAAGATGTCCTGAATTAAAAAATAATCCAGATTATATGAGATCTCGGAAGAAAGCCCCTTTTAGTAAATCACGCAAGTATTCTAAATATAAAATAACGAATTGGTCAGAATATAATAATTTTTTACGCAATAGGGGTCGCATAGATTTTATGATTGCCAGTGATTTGGCGATTGGCTGGTATGCTGATTACAGAGAGGAAATGAAACGAGGAAGACCTAGACGCTATAGTGATCACGCTATATTACAGTGTTTGAAGATCAGATGCTTATTCGGTCTTAAGTTACGCCAAACCCAAGGCTTTATAAACTGGCTCTTTGAAATATCGGGTTTATCTATTAGATGTCCAGACTATACAACATTAAGTAAGCGTATGAAGTCATTAGATCTTAGGTATTTACATGGAAATCAAGATAAAGAATTTAGTTGTATTTCAATGGATAGTACAGGGATACAAGCCTACACAGGGAACGAATGGCTAGAAAATAAGCATGGTAAGCAATATAAGCGTCGCATATGGAAAAAGCTACATATCGTTATAGAAGATCAAGGTATGATACTTGCCGATAGTACCACAGAGCATACTATAGATGATAGATCACAGATTGGACTACTAATAGCTAATGTCAGAGCCAAGGATTTTCTGGGAGATCGAGGGTATGACGGTGAATCTACATATCAATTGTTGAGAAAGAAGAAGATAAAACCAGTTATTAGACCCCCAAACTCTTCAGTAAAAGTTCAATCGCTTAGGGATAAAACTGAGAGAGATGCAGCTGTTATATATCAACAAAACAAAGGATACCAAGCATGGAGGGTAAAGAATAATTATGGTAGAAGGGAGCGTGTAGAGAACACGTTCTTTCGATTTAAAACTTCTTTTGGTAGTAAGTTTCTATCAAGACATGATCAAAATATGACAAAAGAAATGTCTATTAAATGCCACTTATTAAACAAAATGTTTGAAATTGGTAAACCTATCTCTGTGCCTGTTGGCTAGGCTAGCATTGCGGGGTTAGGGGCAGTATATTCAAAAGCTTATTTATGCAACAAAGCCACTTCGCTCAGATAAATTAAACATCCATTTCGTAAATTGGCTAAAATCTTTTTTAGATTTCTGTTCTTCCGATGTAAATCTTATCTTGGCATTTAGTACAGCTCTAGCCCCTTGAATTAATAAAGTGCGTAAGTATACATCACCTCGCTTGCTAATTCCCAGCAGCTTATCCTTCCCACCACTTGAATGTTGTCTTGGCACTAATCCTAGCCATGCCGATAATTGCCTGCCATTCTCAAAACTTGTAGCATTACCTATTGATGCTATTAAAGCAGTAGCAGTAATTAAACCAAGACCAGGTATAGCTCTTAATCGTTGATATTGAGTTAGGTTACTTGCTATCATTGTTAATCGTTTTTCTATCTCTTTTATTTTTCTGTTATTATCTAAGAATTCTTCTTTTAGTTCACTAAATGTTTGATAACTTAACTGGCTTAATTTCCCTGCATCTAAAATCTCAATTAATTTTGTGATAACCTTATTAATGCCTTGAGGAACAATAAAACCAAACTCATGTAGTAGCCCCCTAATTTCATTAGCAAGTGCTGTACGATTTTTTACCAATCTCTCTCTTACCCTATGTATTGATAAAATTTCTTGTTGCTCTATAGTTTTAATTGCAACAAATCTCATATTAGGTCTTGTCACGGCTTCACATATCGCTTCAGCATCTGCTTGATCATTTTTATTAGTTTTAACATATGGTTTGACAAATTGCGGTGCCATTAGTTTTACTTCATGCCCTAATTTAGTTATTTCTCTTGCCCAATAACTAGAACCACCACAAGCTTCCATCCCTACTAAACATTGTGGTAAATTAGCCATAAATGTCAAAACCTGATCTCTCATCAATTTTTTCTTTAATACTGTCTTGCCATTTTTATCTACACCATGAATTTGAAAAATTCTTTTTGCAATATCTATACCAATTGTAGTAACCTCCATATGGACCTCCTTAATTGTTGTTTTAATATGTTAAATATTAACCCTAGAAGATTAGCAACTGCTTTTCATTCTCTATATCAGGAGGTCCATACCATTAGTCCACTATCAACCTTTTCTGCAAACAGCGTAATTGCTTCCCATTATAATTCCCATGATACTTTTCTGTCAAATATGCTAATATGGTAGTTGCTTGCAACTCCGGTGCTGATTCTAGCATTGATTCTATTTCATCCCAGTGCTTCACAAATGGATCCTTACGTGTCCTATATTTACGTATTGTGCGTAATTCGCTTGGATACTTATTAATACGTAAATACTTACGTGCCGTTTTTACACTCATACCTGCTTTTGCAGCAGAAATTATCTGATTATATTTTTTGATCTTTTGCATTAAAATACCTACTTGGTTATTTGTACATGTCATCAGTAATTCTCGAATAATATTTAAATATTTAAAAATAAATTTTTATTCGATTTTACTGTCCATAGTTACTTCTTTTTTATAGGTAATTTTAATGTTCGTTGAGGGTAATTCTAATATTCGTTAGTCAAAATTCTACCATCAAATTTGATCATAAAATGAGCCATAGCTTCATTCCAATTTGGGGATAGGCATAGACCATTTTTTGGTAATATAATCAATTATCAGATATAACACCTTAAATACTGCGTCATCATTTGGAAAGATGCGTTTATTCTTAGTAACTTTTCTCAATTGGCTATTCAGCGATTCTATCGCATTTGTAGTGTAAATAATCTTACGAATCTCCTTTGGATATTGCAAGAAAATTATCAAATTATCCCAATTATTATACCAAGATTTAGCTATATGCGGATATTGCTTACTCCATTTTTGATCAAATGACTCAAGAGCTAATTCTGCTTCTTTTTCAGTAGCAGAAGTATAGATTAGTTTCAAATCCGCTGCTAATTGCTTTCTATCTTTATATGATACATATTTGAGGCTATTCCTGATCTGATGGACAATACAAATTTGATGTTCAGTTTTCGGGTATACTGATGCAATAGCATCAGACATACCAGTTAGATTATCACTACAAGCAATTAAGATATCTTTTACTCCTCTATTTTTCATCTCAGTAAAATTACCAAGCCAAAATTTAGCTCCTTCATTCTCACTTATCCATAAGCCTAAAATATCCTTTCTGCCAGATAAATCTATTCCTAAAGCTACATATACTGATTTATTAATAATAAGTTTATCTTGTCTTACTTTCACTACTAAACAGTCAAAATATACTATAGGGTATACTGATTCAAGCGGTCTACTCTGCCAAATCTTGACCTCATCTATTACTTCATCTGTAATCCTGCTGATTAGGCTCTCACTGATCTCAGCTCCATATAATTCTTGCAATTGTGTTTTAATATCAGACACACTCATACCCTTCGCATATAAGGATATTATCTTTTGGTCTAAGCCATCTATTCTTGTTTGTTTCTTTGAGACTATTATAGGTTCAAATTTACCTTGTCTGTCTCTTGGAACATTTAGCTCTATAGTACCATTCTCACTAATCAGATTCTTACTAAAACTACCATTCCTCGCATTCTCAGTTTCAGCTCTATCATACTTGCTATAACCTAAATGTTCTGACATCTCAGCATGCAGTGCTCGCTCTAAAATACCCTTGGTTAATTCCTTAAATGATGCTCCTCGCAGCAGAGCTACGAGGTATCTAAAAAAGTTTTAGTTGTTTCTTATGATATCACGAAGCAGAGCTTCGGGGAATTAAACCCTGAGAGATTAATCCATTCTGACTTAGTACTGTTTTTAAATCTACTCCGCCTTTTATCAGCAAATCTATTGCTTCATTTATTTTTTTATTCTTCTCTATTTGCATTTCTGTTACCTATATTTTTAATTACTTCTAATATAGGCTCAACAAAAATTTACACAATCATTGCAAAAGACTCGCGGATTTGAAACTAATCTATACTTCTGCTACTGAAAAAGAAGCAGAATTAGCTCTTGAGTCATTTGATCAAAAATGGAGTAAGCAATATCCGTATATAGCTAAATCTTGGTATAATAATTGGGATAATTTGATAATTTTCTTGCAATATCCAAAGGAGATTCGTAAGATTATTTACACTACAAATGCGATAGAATCGCTGAATAGCCAATTGAGAAAAGTTACTAAGAATAAACGCATCTTTCCAAATGATGACGCAGTATTTAAGGTTTTATATCTGACAATTGATTATATTACCAAAAAATGGTCTATGCCTATCCCCAACTGGAATGAAGCTATGGCTCATTTTATGATCAAATTTGATGGTAGGATTTAATGGCTCACGAAATTTACACAATTGATGAAACAGAGCCAGGTTTTGTTCTCCTTAGTCCTTGAATTTTCAATTGTAACCGACGCCAACCTAGCCATTTTTTCAATAACCCGTCTCACTGAAGTTTTGTCAAAACTTCAGGTCTAAAGATTTACATTATTAGAACAATATCTTTAACTTTAATGAACCTTGATGACTAGTATATTTGTTACGTAAATTACAGTGATACGTTGCAAGTAGCTCAATATTCTTATAAGATGCAAGTAAATTTGCACCTACAGTATAGCTGACTTTTGGTGTGCTATTGCTTGTAGTCTTCTCAAAGTAATTATCTGCCCAAATAAATCTAGCTTTCACCTTAGGTTGCTTATTGCTCAAACTATTTTCTATGGAAGCATGTAATCCCGGTACTATTTGAGCATCGTTTGATACTCTCTTAGGAGTAGTTATTTTTATACCTAGAATACCGGTAGTTAAGTTACCCGACGTACCTGCGATATACATATTATTCACGCCTGTACCGGTTTCGATATAAGAAGTATCTTTATACGTATTATATCTAATACCAATATTAGGCATTAAATTTATACCGTCCATGACAGAGAATTGATAACCGATATTACCCTCAAAACCGTAAGCTTTGCTTGTATATTTACCGCTAGCAGTCTTATACCTATTAGGTCCAACTTGTCTTAAATTCTTGGTGTTAATTTTACTGTTACTTGCTGAAAATATTTCTTGTAATATAAGACCGATACTAAATTGTTGTTGGCCGTATAGAGAAATAATATCGCTTTCTGCCGACAGTTTATCACCAGTGCTTGGATCTTTAAACCTAAAGTCAGCGTTCATACGGCTATATGCAATACCGACAAGACTATTTTCCCCGATATAAATATCACCACCGATAATACCGCCGGATACAGTGCCTTTATAGCTAGGATTACCTTGATGTGCATCTTGATTACTTGAACCAAAAGTACCGATAACCCATAATCCTTTTTTAGTAACTATAGGGCTTTCTTGATCACCCGCTGCAACTGCTACCATAGTACCACCTGATAGGTGATTATTAATGTTAGAAGTGACTACTTTATACATCATATTTGCTACATTAACCGCTCTTGTTCCTTGCTCGGTTAAATGCTCTACTACTTTTTTTATATTATCAGGTGCAACCTGAGCTAAATTTGTTGCAAATAATAAAGCTTGCTCTTGTTGTGTTTTACCCACTACAAAAGCATCATAATTAGCTATTTTAATCACTTCTTTTAGTTCAGCTTTATTCTTTACTAATTCTTGAGCCAGTTCTACCGCATATTTTTCAGGATTTTTTATAACAAGTGTAGATTTTTCTCGGATCACTTCTTTTTGCGCTGCCGATACAAAAGCATTTTCCGTATGTCCAACGATCATATTATTGATTGCCTCAGCTAATTGTTGTGACTCAGGTTTTTTAACATATTCCTCGTCTACTCTTATTGAGTTAGTTTGACATTGCTGATACTCTGCTTGCAGTTTTTGCTGTTCAGCTCTTTCATTAGCTTCACGTTCTGCTTGCAGTTTTTGCTGTTCAGCTCTTTCATTAGCTTCACGTTCTGCTTGCAGTTTTTGCTGTTCAGCTCTTTCATTAGCTTCACGTTCTGCTTGCAGTTTTTGCTGTTCAGCTCTTTCATTAGCTTCACGTTCTGCTTGCAGTTTTTGCTGTTCAGCTCTTTCATTAGCTTCACGTTCTGCTTGCAGTTTTTGCTGTTCAGCTCTTTCATTAGCTTCACATTCTGCTTGCAGTTTTTGCTGTTCAGCTCTTTCATTAGCTTCACGTTCTGCTTGTAGTTTTTGCTGTTCAGCTACTGCATCTGCTTGAACTTTATTTTGAGCCTGCATCGCTTGTATTTGAACATCAACGCTTACTTGTGACTTTGCTACTTTTTGATCTAGTGTTCCCTGTTTTCTTTTGCTCTTTTTGCTTGTTACTGTCACATAACCATCGTCATGATCTGAAGCCATTACTAGTGTATCAACGTGTAATATTGATAAAAATACCAATATTATAATTCGTAACCCTATCTTATAATAACTTACTGTTTGATAAAATTTCATTTTTTAGTACTAATAAAATTAAGACTATGTCAAAACCACTCGACATATATTACAATAATTAAATAAAAATTTGTAATGCAAAGCAAGTAATAATTAACAAAATCAGGTATCCAACAAACCAAAACTTATGCTATAATTAAAAAAGTGATAAATTACTCACCTTACGCATTACGCAGCAGGGCTTTGTTGCATAAATAAGATTTGTAGAGGGTAAATTCCAGTATTAATTAAGCCAGATTTATATTTTCTTCCCATACCTCATTGGGTGTTTTATAACCGAGCACTTTTCTTGGTAAATTATTTAAAAAATCCTCAATTTCTTGTAATTGCTTTATTGTTAATTTTTTTATATCTAAAGATTTAGAGTATACTCTGTGCACCATTGAGTTAATCTTCTCTATCAATGGTTTTTGCCATGGAGAATAAGGATTGCAAAAATATACTTTTCGTTCAGATTTTGGCAATAGTTGTTCATGATTGGTAAATTCTTTGCCATTATCTAGTCTATCCGCCAAAAACACTTCAAATCCTGATCATTTGTAATGGGATAGAGTTTTGACAACAAATTGCTAAGATTTTCAATAAAAATTAATAAGTTATGTTAATTTTTACTGATACATTTCTGTGTTGGTCTAATTTTGATATGGAGCTATTGTTAACGATTTTTTATCGTTCATCTAGTTTTTGCATGATGATATTTTTGATTTATGTGGAGTTAGACACGATTTGTAAATGATTTGCAATGCATCGTAAATTCAAACCAATAGCAGAGATTATTGGATTGATAATATCTCCTATCATACCTTTCAAGAAGTTTCTACCCATCCGACCATATTGCTTTAAGTGACCTATTATTGGTTCTATGGCACTGCGTCTCTTGATCATAGACTTGTCCTCTTGTAACAACTTCTTCCGCGTTTTTGGGGTATATACCTTACTCTTCTCCTTTACATTGCTACCACTATACCCAAGATCAACAAATGATTTCTTTATCTTGATTCCAGTGACACTCTCTACTGCTTCAAAGCTCTGATGCAATGTATGACCATCATAAGGATTATTATGAAACGATTTTGCGGATAAAACAAAATTTCTACGACCACTTACTACTACCGCTACTTTATTGCCAAACTCATATGGCTTGTTGCGTTTTCCCTTTCCTATACACTCTACTTCAGGGGCATGAAAACTATATAATACTTTGTTATCTTCTTTATATTGCTTTTTAGCTTCTCTTTTTAAAACAGATTGGTTATGTATTTGTTTTATTTTTTGCAATACTTCTTGATTTTTGAGAGACAAGTTTAATTGCTTATTTTTGATCTCACGCTCACATACTCTAATCAAACGACCCAGTAATATTTTTAAATGCTTCATTATTTTCCAACGCTTCTTGGCTTTACTATGTTCTTTATATTTCCATAGCTTTACTATATCGCGTTTATAGGTTCTAGCGTATGTTTCATTCAAATGTATACCCAAACTGTTGCAAAGCTTTACTATGCTAAGCCTAGCTTTATCCATTAAATAAACATCGTGTGGGTGTTTGATATTCTTAATTTGTACAGTCGTATCAGCGATGATTAATTCCAAATCTTTTTTTTTAATTGTGTTAGTTTTTATCCCAACCCTGATCAACTCCGATAATATCTCATTATATCCAGCTTCACCTAATACACTACGAAACCGTCGTATACTAGTTTCCGAGATAGCTATGTCTTTTTCTATATATTCCCACCCGCAGAAATACTGCCAATACATATTCTCTTTTAGCTCTTCCTCTGATAATGAATCTGAAAAATTATACATTGCTTGTAGCATCGTTATGCCAAGCATCACTCTATGACATTTTCTATTTCTACCAAATTTCTTAATACAAACATTTTTTGATAACCACTCTTCGAGCCTAGACCAATTTATTAATTCTCTTAATTTATATAGCTTATTATTTGGGTTTAATTCTTCTTTTAATTTATAACCAAACAGTTTCCCTTGTTCTTGCGATTTGATAATGTTGTCTATTGGCATTGACTGAAATCCATAAGGTTTATGACCATATTTTATCATTTTCTTACGGATTGTTGTATTACTTCTTGTCTTAAAACCATATTATCTATAAGGCTTGTAGAGTTTTGGCGGACGGACTATCTAACGTTATGCTTTTGATTATATGCGACAATTGTTTAAGTTTTTTATTCATGTTACCAATCACATCTTGTGTTCTTTTTGAACGGTTTAAAGTGAGAAACACTTTTTGTGTTCTGATATCCACAAGAGCGCCTATATTACGACTTTGATTACCTTTGTTAAAAGTTAAATCACCTTCTAAATGACCTATTGCTGCTATCTTTCTATTTATCTCTGGTCTTTCAGTAATGGAAACTCGATTTGGTATTGTAATTCTTTTGTTTCTGATTCTTGTACCATGATGCAACCTATTTTTCCTTTTTCTTGCTAAAGATAAATATAATTTTTGCCTTTGTGCTATAGGAGATGTATAAATAAACTGGTATATACTCTCTGTAGAAATATTGACAGTATCTCGTGATAGTTTACGTCTACCTGAAATTATATCTGGTGAAATACCCTGTGTTAACTGCTTTATTATTTCTGCTCGTAAATTATTATCAATATCTAATTTTCTTTTTCTCTTACCTTGCCTTAAACTGCAAGCAAGTGTGTTAGCCCTATCTGGTCTATAATTATGCCTCATTCTCTTGAGTTCATAACATATAGTGCTTTTATCACGGCCAATCTTTGTCCCTATATATCGCGAGCTATAACCACTCTTATTCATTTCGTATATTTTAAATCTTTCATCTATCGTTAAATGAGCCATGATATATCTATATTTAAATGATGCTCCTCGCAGCAGAGCTACGAGGTATCTAAAAAAGTTTTAGTTGTTTCTTATGATATCACGAAGCAGAGCTTCGGGGAATTAAACCCTGAGAGATTAAAAATTGATTATATCTGGCTTAATTAATTATAGAACTTTCCCTATAGAGCTAAATGTTCCAAGAGACAGACAAGGTAAATTTGAACCTATAATAGTCTCAAAGAAACAAACAAGAATAGATGGCTTAGACCAAAAGATAATATCCTTATATGCGAAGGGTATGAGTGTGTCTGATATTAAAACACAATTGCAAGAATTATATGGAGCTGAGATCAGTGAGAGCCTAATCAGCAGGATTACAGATGAAGTAATAGATGAGGTCAAGATTTGGCAGAGTAGACCTCTTGAATCAGTATACCCTATAGTATATTTTGACTGTTTAGTAGTGAAAGTAAGACAAGATAAACTTATTATTAATAAATCAGTATATGTAGCTTTAGGAATAGATTTATCTGGCAGAAAGGATATTTTAGGCTTATGGATAAGTGAGAATGAAGGAGCTAAATTTTGGCTTGGTAATTTTACTGAAATGAAGAATCGAGGAGTAAAAGATATCTTAATTGCTTGTAGTGATAATCTAACTGGTATGTCTGATGCTATTGCATCAGTATATCCGAAAACTGAACATCAAATTTGTATTGTCCATCAGATCAGGAATAGCCTCAAATATGTATCATATAAAGATAGAAAGCAATTAGCAGCGGATTTGAAACTAATCTATACTTCTGCTACTGAAAAAGAAGCAGAATTAGCTCTTGAGTCATTTGATCAAAAATGGAGTAAGCAATATCCGCATATAGCTAAATCTTGGTATAATAATTGGGATAATTTGATAATTTTCTTGCAATATCCAAAGGAGATTCGTAAGATTATTTACACTACAAATGCGATAGAATCGCTGAATAGCCAATTGAGAAAAGTTACTAAGAATAAACGCATCTTTCCAAATGATGACGCAGTATTTAAGGTTTTATATCTGACAATTGATTATATTACCAAAAAATGGTCTATGCCTATCCCCAATTGGAATGAAGCTATGGCTCATTTTATGATCAAATTTGATGGTAGAATTTAATGGTTCACGAAATTTACACAATTGATGAGACAGAGCCCATTTTTTGGTAATATAATCAATTGTCAGATATAAAACTTTAAATACTGCGTCATCATTTGGCAAGATGCGTTTATTCTTAGTAACTTTTCTCAATTGGCTATTCAGCGATTCTATCGCATTTGTAGTGTAAATAATCTTACGAATCTCCTTTGGATATTGCAAGAAAATTATCAAATTATACCAAGATTTAGCTATATGCGGATATTGCTTACTCCATTTTTGATCAAATGACTCAAGAGCTAATTCTGCTTCTTTTTCAGTAGCAGAAGTATAGATTAGTTTCAAATCCGCTGCTAATTGCTTTCTATCTTTATATGATACATATTTGAGGCTATTCCTGATCTGATGGACAATACAAATTTGATGTTCAGTTTTCGGATATACTGATGCAATAGCATCAGACATACCAGTTAGATTATCACTACAAGCAATTAAGATATCTTTTACTCCTCGATTCTTCATTTCAGTAAAATTACCAAGCCAAAATTTAGCTCCTTCATTCTCACTTATCCATAAGCCTAAAATATCCTTTCTGCCAGATAAATCTATTCCTAAAGCTACATATACTGATTTATTAATAATAAGTTTATCTTGTCTTACTTTCACTACTAAACAGTCAAAATATACTATAGGGTATACTGATTCAAGAGGTCTACTCTGCCAAATCTTGACCTCATCTATTACTTCATCTGTAATCCTGCTGATTAGGCTCTCACTGATCTCAGCTCCATATAATTCTTGCAATTGTGTTTTAATATCAGACACACTCATACCCTTCGCATATAAGGATATTATCTTTTGGTCTAAGCCATCTATTCTTGTTTGTTTCTTTGAGACTATTATAGGTTCAAATTTACCTTGTCTGTCTCTTGGAACATTTAGCTCTATAGTACCATTCTCACTAATCAGATTCTTACTAAAACTACCATTCCTCGCATTCTCAGTTTCAGCTCTATCATACTTGCTATAACCTAAATGTTCTGACATCTCAGCATGCAGTGCTCGCTCTAAAATACCCTTGGTTAATTCCTTAATTAATCCATTCTGACTTAGTACTGTTTTTAAATCTACTCCACCTTCTATCAGCAAATCTATTGCTTCATTTATTTTTTTATTCTTCTCTATTTGCATTTCTGTTACCTATATTTTTAATTACTGCTAATATAGGCTCAACAAAAATTTACACAATCATTGCAAAAGACTCCTTAGTTTAAAACTTAAGCAAATTATTAAAAAATTCGATTATTTTGAAATATTGATAATTGATGATATATCATATGTACCATATAATCGTGAAGAAACTGATGTTTTATTTACCTTATTAGCTGAACGTTATGAAATGCGTAGTGTATTAATTACTAGCAATTTAGTTTTTGCAAAATGGAATACTATTTTTAAAGATGAAATGACTACGTCAGCAGTTATTGACAGATTGGTTCACCATTCTTCAATTCTTGAACTCAATACTGAAAGTTATAGAATCGCTACAGCTAAAGGCAAAACATTAACTATAAAATCGGAGGATAATAATGTAACACTTTAGACAATATTTTTTACTCAAAAATGGGTAATTTTAACCTGAATTCTGGATTAATCTAGGTTTGGAAGTAAGTATTTACAAGGGATAGAAGATACTCTATATAATTTTTAGCAAAAAAACAAGAGTATCCCCATGAAGAAAGATATTACTGCATTATTTTGTTTTGTCGATGATTTTTGTAAAATTAGCGAGCAGTGGATTAATAAATCATTTCTACCATTAATTAATAAAAACCCTACAAGAAAGCCTGAAATAAGCTATTCTGAGCTGTTAACAATAGTGCTTTTATACCATCAATCACCTTGTAAAAACTTTAAATATTTTTATATGTCCTATCTACAATTATATAAATCAGACTTTGTAACTCTTCCATCATATACTCGTTTTATAGCTCTAAAACCAAGAGTTCTGAGTTATTTAGTTTTATTACTTGAATGGTATATGCAGGCAGCTCAATCTACGGGAGTTTCTTATATTGACGCCACATCTTTAGAGGTTTGTCATCGAAAAAGAATCTCTCGTAATAAAGTCTTTGCCGGTATTGCTGCTTTGGGTAAAACAACAAAAAGTTGGTTTTTTGGTCTAAAATTACATTTGGTTATTAACGAAAAAGGTGAGATTCAAGGTCTAAAACTAACGCCTGGTAATGTAGATGATAGAGCGCCGGTTTCGATAATCACCAAACATATCACGGGATTATTGTTTGGCGATAAGGGTTATATCAAACAGGAGCTCTTTGATGATCTATACAGCAAAGGAATCAAGTTAGTAACTGGCATAAAGAAGAAAATGAAGAATAAACTTATGCCATTATTTGAAAAAATATTATTACGCAAACGCTCAATTATCGAAACAGTATTTAGTGTGCTGAAGGGTGCTTTCGAGATCGAACATACAAGACATAGATCAATTTGGAATGCCTTTGTACATATCTTATCCGCCCTAATTGCATACTGTATGAAACCTAACAAACCTGCTATATCTCAAAATTAGCTAATCCAGAATTCAGGTTTTTAATATTCGTCATGGGTAATTCTAATGTTCGTTCATCATTACGTAAACGATCATTAATCAGGACATCTTACCAGATTATCACCACTCTTTCTCTACAAATCTTATTTATGCAACAAAGCCATCCCTTATCCTAAATTAGCGTTATAAATAATTTTCAGATAGAAGTGTGTAATTTCCTACTCGTTTAGTCCGTGGCAATATTTATATTTCTTACCTGAACCACAAGGGCATAGCTCATTTCTAGATACCTTGCCCCAACTAGTAGGGTTTTTAGGGTCTCTATCCTCTGGGTTAATGCGTGATATGACAGGTCTAAGATCAGTTTCTAAGTTACTACCTGCATTATACTTACTAAATGCTGGATCTTCACGACTTTCATGCATGTTATTTTGTAACTTTTTATTTTCAAGCGATATATCTTCTTTTTGAATATGCTTTAAGTCAATATGGAAGTGGTAGACTGTTTGAATAAAGAGTTCTTTTAAATTATTAAGCATATGCTCAAATAAGTTAAATGCCTCTCTTTTATATTCGCTCAAAGGATCTTTTTGGGCATAAGCTCTAAGAGATATACCTTGTCTTAAGTGATCTAAGCTATGCAAGTGATCTTTCCAAACCTGATCAAGCGTAGTTAATAAAATATATTTTACAGCATTATGCATCAAGTCAGGACTATAGGCTTCTTCCTTAGATTTATATATACTATCGGCTGTTTGAATAACAATTTTTGTAACTTCTTCTTCTGTTACATCATTTTTGCTTATCAGATTTTGATCAAGCTTTATAGCAAAGGTGCGGTGTAGTTCTACGCTTAAATTTTCTATATCCCAATCTTCTCTATAAGAGCCCGCTGGCATAAAAGTTAGCACTATTTTTTTAGCTAATTCCTCAGTAGTACTGCTTAAGAAGTCATAACTATCTTTAGATTTAATAATTTCAGTTCTTTGCTCATATATTATTTTACGCTGATCATTCATCACATCGTCAAAACGTAATAAATTTTTACGTATTTCATAGTTATGCCCCTCGACTTTTTGCTGAGCTTTCTCGAGTGATCGGCTAATCATTGGATGATGTATTGCCTCACCATCTTTTAAGCCAAGCGTCCGAAGCACTCCTGAAATACGTTCTGAGGCAAAAATACGCATTAAATCATCATCAAGTGATAAGAAAAATTTAGTATTACCTGGATCACCTTGTCTGCCCGATCTACCACGCAGCTGGTTATCTATTCTACGGCTTTCATGACGTTCTGTACCTATTACAAATAATCCGCCTGCTGCAATTACTCGCTTTTTCTCTTCAGCTATTTGAGCTTTTGTCTCATTTACTTTTTCTTTATAAGCAGCATTAGTTAAAGATTTTCTATCTATCTGCTCTATCAGCATTTCAGGATTACCGCCAAGCATAATATCAGTGCCTCGTCCTGCCATATTAGTTGCAATCGTTACTGCTTTAAATCTACCTGCTTGAGCGATAATAAATGCTTCCTGCTCGTGGAATTTAGCATTTAATACTTTATGAGGTATTTTGTTTTTATTTAGAACATTAGAAATTTCTTCTGACTTTTCAATACTTACAGTACCGACAAGCACCGGCTGACCACGATCATAACAATCTTTAATTAGTTTTAAAATAGCATCATATTTTTCTTTTTTGCTTCCATAAATTTCGTCATCAAGATCACGTCTTGTAACTTTATTATGCGTCGGCACTGCTACTACATCAAGATTATATATATCTTTTAGCTCTGGTGCTTCGGTCATAGCTGTACCAGTCATGCCTGATAATTTAGGGTAATTACGGAAATAATTTTGGAAAGTAATAGATGCAAGCGTTTGGTTTTCGTTTTGGATTTTTACGTTTTCTTTTGCTTCTAACGCTTGATGTAGCCCTTCAGAATATCTACGTCCTTCCATTACACGTCCTGTAAACTCATCTATGATCATTACTGTACCATCACGTACTAAATAATCTACATCGATTGTAAACATATTGTGTGCTCTAAGAGCTTGATTAACGTAATGCACTAAGCTTAAATTTTCAAAATCGTATAATCCAGAATCGGGCTTTATAATATCTGCTTGGCTTAAAAGTGATTCTACATGACTAATACCAGTTTCCGTTAAATTGATAGTTTTTAATTTTTCATCTTTTTCAAAATCACTTACATTAAGCATGCGTACAAGCTGATCGACTTTACCATATAATTCTGAATTATCATTAACTGGACCAGAAATAACTAGCGGAGTTCTTGCTTCATCTATTAAAATTGAATCTACTTCATCGATAATAGCAAAGTTAAAAGGACGAAGTACTCGCTCTTGCAAGCTATATTTCATATTATCTCTTAGGTAATCAAAGCCAAGCTCATTATTTGTGGCATATGTAATATCAGAATTATAAGCTTCTCGCTTAGCTTCATCTGTCATACCAGCAACAATACATCCAACTGATAAACCTAAAAAATTATAAATCTTGCCCATGGAAGCAGAATCACGGCTAACAAGATAATCATTAACTGTTACAACATGCACACCTTTTTCAGCTAAAGCATTTAAATATGCAGGAAGTGTTGCAACTAAGGTTTTGCCCTCTCCTGTACGCATCTCGGTAATCATTCCTCTGTGTAATACCAAACCACCTATAAGCTGCACATCAAAATGACGCATCCCATATACTCTTCTAGCAGCCTCCCTAACTACCGCAAATGCTTCATATGCTATATCATCTAAAGTAGCACCATTTTTAAGTTTTTTCTTAAATTCTATAGTTTTATTTTTTAATTCTTCATCTGATAATTTTTGAATCGCAGGTTCAAGCGAATTAATTTTTGCAATGTCAGAAAATAGTTTTTTTATCGTACGATCATTTGCCGTACCAAAAATTTTTTTCAATATAGAAAACATCAAAATCCTTAAATATATTTTTGTACATATAAATATAGGGTATTTTATAAAATTATCAATTAGTTATATATTTATGTCTTTATATATTTATTTCAAACAACCCTGTTGCAGAATAATCCGTAAATAATTATTACTGAAGTTTTGACAAAAATTCTAATTTTTCTGACTAAAGTAAAAATTTATATTTAAAGTTAAATATTTAGTGCTTTTATCAGCTTAAAAGCGATCGATATTTCTACAATTTAAAGTAAATTATTTGATATATAATACAAATTATAGATTGATACACTCGCCACTTTTTTTAATAAAAATTTTTTGTCAAAACTTCAGTTATTAATAAAATATTATAAAATAGCTGTTGACGGGTATTTATTATTTTTATAGGATTTAAATTTATATTTAACAAATTATGAGTCATAAATAATGAAAAAACTATCAATTGTACTTTTATCCGTTAGTATGCTTTCCGGTATCGCTTTTGGAGATAACCCGGATAGAGTGGTTGCTACTTACACAGGTGGTGAAGTAAGAGAATCACAAATAATGAAAGAATTTAAACCACAACTTAATCTTCCTTCAGGTGAAACTATCAAAAATTTTGACGATTTCCCACCACAGGATCAAGATAAATTGATAAGAATTTATGTTAATAATATTTTATTAAAGAAAGAAGTTGAGAAATCAAACATCACCTCTTCTAAAGAATTCCAAAAAAAGCTTGAAAATGCAAAAAATCAATTAGCTCAAAAAGAATTGTTAGAAAATTATGTAAAATCTAATCTTACCGATAAGATGTTTGATGATGAATATAATAAATATGTAACTAGCCTAAAAGGTAAAGAACAAATCAAAGTTGCTCATATTTTAGTGAAATCTGAAAAAGAAGCTAATGATTTAAAAAATAAATTAAACAAAGGTGCAGATTTTGCTAAACTTGCAGGAGAATCTTCTCTTGATAAAGCTTCTGCTACAAATGGTGGCGTAATCGGTTACATTTTATTAAATCAACCAGGGCAGTTAGTACCTGAGTTTGAAAATAAAGCTTTTGCTTTAAAAGTAAACGAAGTTTCAACACCGGTAAAAACTGATTATGGTTGGCATATCATTAAGGTTCTTGAGAAAAAACCTGTACCTATCCCAACTACAGAAGAAGCTAAAATGACTATCGATAATATATTAGCAGCAGAAATACTGAAAAAATATATTAGCGGTTTAGAAGCTAAAGCTGACTTAAAAATTATGTTACCTCCAGCTGCAAATAACGAAGCTAAAAAGTAGTTATGCGTCATCCCGTGGCTTGTCCACGGGATCCAGAAAATAATAAAAAATGCTATAAATTAGCATTTTTTTACTGGATTGCTTTGTTAATTGCTTTGTAATTTCCTCGCAATGACGAAGTCTAATTTTAAAATAATATATCTTTTAAGCTAAGCGACTATTGACAATCTAGCAAAAAAAAATTATATTCTACAAAATCTAATTTAAGTTAAAAAATTATAAGCTATGTCTAAAGCAAAAACTGCTTCTAAAAACAACCCAACCGCTAGGGAATCAGCTAAAGTACATTTTTATAAAGGCGAAGAGATTATACCATCAAAATATATCCCTCAACAAGGTTCTTCTTTTTTAGCTGCCGAAATCAAATCTTCCGGAGATTTGGTATTAGGAAATAATGGGCAAGTGCTACCTTGGAACTTAGTCAAAAATTTAGCTTAGTTTGATTTAATTACTTACAAATATAACAATTTCACTTCCGTAGCTTATATAATAAGTCACATATTGGGGGCATAGCTCAGGGGTAGAGCATCTGCTTTGCACGCAGAGGGTCAAGGGTTCGATTCCCTTTGCCTCCACCATTTACCATTTTTTGGTATCTTTACGAACGTATCGAACGGCGGACGCAAGGTATAATCAAGCTTTTCGGGTTTTAGCGTCAGGTTAGCCAATCGTACTACTTGCTTCCATCACTTAATCTAAAATCTATTAAAAAAAGTGGCGAGTGTATCAATCTATAATTTGTATTATATATCAAATAATTTACTTTAAATTGTAGAAATATCGCTTTTAAGCTGATAAAAGCACTAAATATTTAACTTTAAATATAAATTTTTATTTTAGTCAGAAAAATTAGAATTTTTGTCAAAACTTCAGTTTATGATTTGAGTTATTTTTGTTGGGCTATACATTGGTATTGACTGTAATAAAAAATGTACGTGATCTTTATCTACTCCTATTTCTAAAAATCTAATTTCATAACGATCTTCTATGTGCTCACAAATTTTACACAAATAATCATCTAGTTCTTGATTGAATATTACTCTTCTATACTTTGCCGGCGTTACTAAATGATATATTAGTACTGTGACATTATGACTCTTATGTATATAACTGCTTTCTTCCATTCAAGTAGTATATCACGAAGCAGAGCTTCGGGGAATTAAACCCTGAGAGAATGATGCTCCTCGCAGCAGAGCTACGAGGTATCTAAAAAAGTTTTAGTTGTTTCTTATGATATCACGAAGCAGAGCTTCGGGGAATTAAACCCTGAGAGATTAATTATAGAACTTTCCTCAGACTTATTAGGTATAGAGCGTCATACGATATCAAATTGGATTAGACGTTATAAAGAAAATGGAGACTACAGCTCAAGACAACATCTGCAAAGTGGACGTGATGCTAGGTTTACTAATAAGGAGAATATAATTGAATTTTTAGCAAATAATCCTGATAGCCGAGCTATAGATATAAGAGATGCAGTAGCGCCCGAGCTGCCAATGAGCACATTTTATGACACGCTTCATAGAATGAAAATTACATATAAAAAAAGAGCCAAAATACAAAGGCAGGGATGAAGAAGCTAGAAAACAATTTGTGGAATATATTGATCAAATAGCATCTGATAAACTTGTGTATTGTGACGAAATGGGGGTAAGTAATAATATAACCCTGTTGTACGGATGGTCAGAAAGAGGAACAAGAGCTTACTCAGAGCAAGCAGGTTTTGCTACTGAGCGAGTAAATATAGTTGCTGGTTATAATAAGGGCACCAAAGAATTAATTGCTCCGTTAGAGCATTCCGGTTATATTGATAAGCAATTATTTAATCAGTGGGTAGGTGAGCTATTATGCCCATCACTAAAACCTGGACAATGTGTAATAATGGATAATGCGAGTATTCATAAGTCACCGTTGGTAAAGGAATTAATAGAAAAAGCGGGTTGTACTCTTATTTATCTACCGGTCTATTCTCCAGATTTAAATTCTATTGAACACTGTTGGGCTAATTTTAAAAATTACTTGAGAAAAATTATTAAAAACTTTAAAGATTTTCGTGATGCAATAACGGCAGCAATGGTAAAAACCTTCCCGTGTTAGCTATATCTAAAAAAGTTTTAGTTGTTTCTTATGATATCACGAAGCAGAGCTTCGGGGAATTAAACCCTGAGAGATTAACTAAACAACCCTCAGCTTATAGCTGAGGGGTTATAAAGTCTATCCGCCAAAAACACTTCAAATCCTGATCATTTGTAATGGGATAGAGTTTTGACAACAAATTGCTAAGATTTTCAATAAAAATTAATAAGTTATGTTAATTTTTACTGATACATTTCTGTGTTGGTCTAATTTTGATATGGAGCTATTGTTAACGATTTTTTATCGTTCATCTAGTTTTTGCATGATGATATTTTTGATTTATGTGGAGTTAGACACGATTTGTAAATGATTTGCAATGCATCGTAAATTCAAACCAATAGCAGAGATTATTGGATTGATAATATCTCCTATCATACCTTTCAAGAAGTTTCTACCCATCCGACCATATTGCTTTAAGTGACCTATTATTGGTTCTATGGCACTGCGTCTCTTGATCATAGACTTGTCCTCTTGTAACAACTTCTTCCGCGTTTTTGGGGTATATACCTTACTCTTCTCCTTTACATTGCTACCACTATACCCAAGATCAACAAATGATTTCTTTATCTTGATTCCAGTGACACTCTCTACTGCTTCAAAGCTCTGATGCAATGTATGACCATCATAAGGATTATTATGAAACGATTTTGCGGATAAAACAAAATTTCTACGACCACTTACTACTACCGCTACTTTATTGCCAAACTCATATGGCTTGTTGCGTTTTCCCTTTCCTATACACTCTACTTCAGGGGCATGAAAACTATATAATACTTTGTTATCTTCTTTATATTGCTTTTTAGCTTCTCTTTTTAAAACAGATTGGTTATGTATTTGTTTTATTTTTTGCAATACTTCTTGATTTTTGAGAGACAAGTTTAATTGCTTATTTTTGATCTCACGCTCACATACTCTAATCAAACGACCCAGTAATATTTTTAAATGCTTCATTATTTTCCAACGCTTCTTGGCTTTACTATGTTCTTTATATTTCCATAGCTTTACTATATCGCGTTTATAGGTTCTAGCGTATGTTTCATTCAAATGTATACCCAAACTGTTGCAAAGCTTTACTATGCTAAGCCTAGCTTTATCCATTAAATAAACATCGTGTGGGTGTTTGATATTCTTAATTTGTACAGGGTAAATTCCAGTATTAATTAAGCCAGATTTATATTTTCTTCCCATACCTCATTGGGTGTTTTATAACCGAGCACTTTTCTTGGTAAATTATTTAAAAAATCCTCAATTTCTTGTAATTGCTTTATTGTTAATTTTTTTATATCTAAAGATTTAGAGTATACTCTGTGCACCATTGAGTTAATCTTCTCTATCAATGGTTTTTGCCATGGAGAATAAGGATTGCAAAAATATACTTTTCGTTCAGATTTTGGCAATAGTTGTTCATGATTGGTAAATTCTTTGCCATTATCTAACGTTATGCTTTTGATTATATGCGACAATTGTTTAAGTTTTTTATTCATGTTACCAATCACATCTTGTGTTCTTTTTGAACGGTTTAAAGTGAGAAACACTTTTTGTGTTCTGATATCCACAAGAGCGCCTATATTACGACTTTGATTACCTTTGTTAAAAGTTAAATCACCTTCTAAATGACCTATTGCTGCTATCTTTCTATTTATCTCTGGTCTTTCAGTAATGGAAACTCGATTTGGTATTGTAATTCTTTTGTTTCTGATTCTTGTACCATGATGCAACCTATTTTTCCTTTTTCTTGCTAAAGATAAATATAATTTTTGCCTTTGTGCTATAGGAGATGTATAAATAAACTGGTATATACTCTCTGTAGAAATATTGACAGTATCTCGTGATAGTTTACGTCTACCTGAAATTATATCTGGTGAAATACCCTGTGTTAACTGCTTTATTATTTCTGCTCGTAAATTATTATCAATATCTAATTTTCTTTTTCTCTTACCTTGCCTTAAACTGCAAGCAAGTGTGTTAGCCCTATCTGGTCTATAATTATGCCTCATTCTCTTGAGTTCATAACATATAGTGCTTTTATCACGGCCAATCTTTGTCCCTATATATCGCGAGCTATAACCACTCTTATTCATTTCGTATATTTTAAATCTTTCATCTATCGTTAAATGAGCCATGATATATCTATATTTAAATGATGCTCCTCGCAGCAGAGCTACGAGGTATCTAAAAAAGTTTTAGTTGTTTCTTATGATATCACGAAGCAGAGCTTCGGGGAATTAAACCCTGAGAGATTAAAAATTGATTATATCTGGCTTAATTAATTATAGAACTTTCCGGTTTATGGGATTTAAATTACATTTAATAATCATAAAGCAGAGATTATAGCTGTTAAAATAACAAAAGCAAATAGAGCTGATTTATCTGTTCTTGAATCTATAACTCAGAAGATAACAGGTAAGGTATTTGGTGATAAAGCATATATTTGTAAAGAGTTATGGTTTAAACTCTATTCTAGAAATTTAAGAATGATAACTAATATTCGCAAGGATATGAAGAATTATTTACTAGAATTAGAAGATCAAGCTATGTTACCTGAAGTTTTGACAAAAATTCTAATTTTTCTGACTAAAGTAAAAATTTATATTTAAAGTTAAATATTTAGTGCTTTTATCAGCTTAAAAGCGATATTTCTACAATTTAAAGTAAATTATTTGATATATAATACAAATTATAGATTGATACACTCGCCACTTTTTTTAATAAAAATTTTTTGTCAAAACTTCAGATGTTACGTAAACGATCATCAATTGAATCAGTATTTAATATACTAAAAAATAGAATGAACCTAGAGCATACAAGGCATAGATCTCCTGTTAATTTCTTGGTGCATATTCTAGCTTGTGTTACTTCTTATGCTATCACTAAATCTCGTATAAAACTTGATGCTTTAGCTCCAGAACAACTTCTCTTATCCTAAATTGGCGTTCATAAGATTGCCACGCCACTTTCAGTGGCTCGCAATGACGAGTTATATAAAATTTATTTGCTTTTTTCTCTGAATATTGTTAGTATTACTGCGATTATACTGGCTGGGTAGCAAAGTGGTAATGCCGTGGACTGCAAATCCTCTATTCGTCGGTTCGATTCCGACCCTAGCCTCCATCTAAAATTAAAAATTTTATGGAATTTATTTCACAATTCCTAGAAATGTTACTCGCTGAGCGAGCATTATCAAAAAATTCCATACTTAGTTATAAGCGTGATTTATTTGATTTTCATAATTATCTTACCAAACAAAAATTATCAGAATTAAATATTACTACTGAAAATGTAAGAAATTGGATTGAGTATCTAGCAGAAAATGGTTTGCAAGCTCGTTCTATTAACCTGAAGTTTTGACAAAAAATTTTTAATGATGCTCCTCGCAGCAGAGCTACGAGGTATCTATCCAAAAAGCTTTAACTGTTTTTGTTGAAATGCTTTATAAGAAGGTTTGCCTGAACCTTGATTCTGTACATAATTACGTAATTTTTGCTCATCACCATGTTTACCTACTGTGCTCATAAAATATCCTTTACTCCAAAACTCACTTCCCCATAATTTTTCTTTAAGATTTGGATATTTCTCAAACATTTTCTTAGAAGTAATACTTTTTATGATTTGAGTTATTTTTGTTGGGCTATACATTGGTATTGACTGTAATAAAAAATGTACGTGATCTTTATCTACTCCTATTTCTAAAAATCTAATTTCATAACGATCTTCTATGTGCGCACAAATTTTACACAAATAATCATCTAGTTCTTGATTGAATATTACTCTTCTATACTCTGCCGGCGTTACTAAATGATATATTAGTACTGTGACATTATGACTCTTATGTATATAACTGCTTTCTTCCATTCAAGTAGTATATCACGAAGCAGAGCTTCGGGGAATTAAACCCTGAGAGATTAAAATAATTTGACTATTTCAGAAAAAATTCATAACATTTATTAATAAACTCAATCTTAACAATAATATAAAATATGAAAACAGCCTTTATCTTTCCAGGTCAAGGGTCGCAAGCCATTGGCATGGGCAAGGATTTTTACGATAATTTTAAATCCGCAAAAGAAACATTCCAAACAATCGATGAAGCACTAAAACGAAAACTTACTGATATAATTTTTAATTCTACTTCGGAAGAATTAACATTAACTACTAATGCACAGCCAGCATTAATGGCTGTATCTATGGCGATAATAAATACCATAAAAGCCGAGACTAATAATAAAAATATAGTTCAGCTTTGTGATTATGTTGCCGGTCATTCCTTAGGTGAATACTCTGCTCTATGTGCTGCTGAAAGTATTAGTATTGAGACGGCAGCGAAATTACTGCATACACGCAGCAGCTCCATGCAAGAAGCCTGCCCTGCTAATGTTGGTGCTATGGCTGCTTGTATCGGTATATCCATAGATGAGCTTGAGACAATAGCAAAAGAAAGTTTATGTGAAATAGCAAATGATAATATCGAAGGACAGATTGTAATTAGCGGTAAAGTGGAAGCTGTTGATCACGCTATTAATCTTGTTAAAGAAGCAGGATATAAAGCAATAAAGCTAAAGGTAAGTGCTCCGTTTCACTGTAGTTTAATGAAGCCGGCAGAGGAGAAAATGCGAATAGCACTTGATAATAGCGTAATTAACAAACCTCTAATACCAGTAATTCAAAATTATACTGCAAAGCCTGTGTTAGATCCTCTAGAAATCAAGCAAAATCTGGTTTTCCAAATATGCGGGCGAGTTAGATGGCGTGAAACTTTAGAGCTATTTAACGAGCTAGATATTACCCATATAGTAGAAATAGGAGCAGGAAATGTGCTAACAAATATGCTTAGAAAAATCAACTATCCATTTAAATTGAGTAATATAAGTAACGTAGAAGAGATGAAACTATTTCTACAAGCTTATGAAACTGCAAATTCGGTTTTTTGCTAATTTATATAATTTTTTAATCGAAGATTATCCTCTGCAACCGAATTTTTTATTTAAGAACTCAGCAGAGGTTAATTTTATATTACAAAATATTCACATATTAGATTTACCATACTGTGAACCAAATAGAGTAGAAGCTATTAAGGATATATTGAAATTATATATAATGATGCTCCTCGCAGCAGAGCTACGAGGTATCTAAAAAAGTTTTAGTTGTTTCTTATGATATCACGAAGCAGAGCTTCGGGGAATTAAACCCTGAGAGATTAAATTATATACCTGAATTCTGGATTAATCTAGGTTTGGAAGTAAGTATTTACAAGGGATAGAAGATACTCTATATAATTTTTAGCAAAAAAACAAGAGTATCCCCATGAAGAAAGATATTACTGCATTATTTTGTTTTGTCGATGATTTTTGTAAAATTAGCGAGCAGTGGATTAATCTCTCAGGGTTTAATTCCCCGAAGCTCTGCTTCGTGATATCATAAGAAACAACTAAAACTTTTTTAGATACCTCGTAGCTCTGCTGCGAGGAGCATCATTTAAATATAGATATATCATGGCTCATTTAACGATAGATGAAAGATTTAAAATATACGAAATGAATAAGAGTGGTTATAGCTCGCGATATATAGGGACAAAGATTGGCCGTGATAAAAGCACTATATGTTATGAACTCAAGAGAATGAGGCATAATTATAGACCAGATAGGGCTAACACACTTGCTTGCAGTTTAAGGCAAGGTAAGAGAAAAAGAAAATTAGATATTGATAATAATTTACGAGCAGAAATAATAAAGCAGTTAACACAGGGTATTTCACCAGATATAATTTCAGGTAGACGTAAACTATCACGAGATACTGTCAATATTTCTACAGAGAGTATATACCAGTTTATTTATACATCTCCTATAGCACAAAGGCAAAAATTATATTTATCTTTAGCAAGAAAAAGGAAAAATAGGTTGCATCATGGTACAAGAATCAGAAACAAAAGAATTACAATACCAAATCGAGTTTCCATTACTGAAAGACCAGAGATAAATAGAAAGATAGCAGCAATAGGTCATTTAGAAGGTGATTTAACTTTTAACAAAGGTAATCAAAGTCTAATATAGGCGCTCTTGTGGATATCAGAACACAAAAAGTGTTTCTCACTTTAAACCGTTCAAAAAGAACACAAGATGTGATTGGTAACATGAATAAAAAACTTAAACAATTGTCGCATATAATCAAAAGCATAACGTTAGATAATGGCAAAGAATTTACCAATCATGAACAACTATTGCCAAAATCTGAACGAAAAGTATATTTTTGCAATCCTTATTCTCCATGGCAAAAACCATTGATAGAGAAGATTAACTCAATGGTGCACAGAGTATACTCTAAATCTTTAGATATAAAAAAATTAACAATAAAGCAATTACAAGAAATTGAGGATTTTTTAAATAATTTACCAAGAAAAGTGCTCGGTTATAAAACACCCAATGAGGTATGGGAAGAAAATATAAATCTGGCTTAATTAATACTGGAATTTACCATATTTTAAAGTTCTAAAAAACCTTTCTATTACTATATTATCAATACTTCTACCTTTGCCATTCATTGAAATTTGGATATCATGCTCCTTGAGAATATTTATGTGGTCATAACTGGTATATTGGCTACCTTGATCACTATTAAATATCTGTGGAGCGTTATACTTACTGAGAGCTTGTTTCAAGACATCAGTTACAAGAGATGCATCCATAGAATTTGACAGTTTATAGCTCAATATGGCCTTGCTATGCCAATCTATAATAGCTGCCATATACATAAAGCCACCATTAGTTCTAATGTAAGTAATGTCACCACTCCAAACCTCATTCACATTAGGCACATACACTTGCTTTGTTGAGCCAGATTTAGTCCAATATTGATCAAGTAAGTAGCTAGTCTATCCGCCAAAAACACTTCAAATCCTGATCATTTGTAATGGGATAGAGTTTTGACAACAAATTGCTAAGATTTTCAATAAAAATTAATAAGTTATGTTCAGGAGTTTCGCACTTAGCAAATAATATGCTAATCTAGAGAAAAATAGTTTTAGATAAAAATGACAAGATCAAAATGTAGCAAAGATTTATATAAATCATTCTTACAAGCAAGTAGTGTAAGATATACTAGCAAAGCATTATCTGAAGTAAGTCCATTAGATCTATCGCACGATAGTGCAAGTCGATGGTTAAAGAGTAAGGATTTTCGCCCTAGCGAAATCTATAGCAAAGTGTCAAAATATATTGATCTGGAAGATCCTTGTTTATTAGTGGGAGATGACACCTTATTGTCAAAGCAATACAGTAAGAGGATCGAGCTTGTAAATTATCAATATTCTGGGGCTGTACATGATGTTATACCTGGTATAGGAATGGTAAACTTACTGCATTACAATACTCAAATTGATCAATCTACTCCTGTAGATTATAGAATATATGATAAAGAAACTGATGGTAAAACAAAGAACGAGCATTTTTGTGATATGCTTACTTTAGCTAAAGAAAGAGGTATCAAGCCTGATGCTATAGTTATGGATGCTTGGTATAGTGGTTTGGATAATTTAAAACATATACGTAATTTAGGTTGGATATGGGTTACCAACCTAAGAAAAAATAGAAAAGTTAATCGTAATGTTAGCTTGGAAACTTTAGAGATTCCCGATGAAGGGCTAAAAATTCACCTACGTGGATACGGTTGGGTTACGGTATTTAAGTTTGTGGCAAAAAATGGTCGCATTGATTACATAACAACTAATTTAGAGAATCCTACACGTGAGCAAATAGAGAAAATTGTTAAGGCGCGTTGGTCTATAGAAGTTTATCATCGAGAATTGAAACAAACTTGTGGTATTGAATGCTGTCAGGCACGCACGGGTCGAGCTCAAAGAAATCATATTTGCCTTGCTGTATTGGCCTGGCTTGATATGAACAAAAGGAGGATAAATGAAAACATTACTTTATATCAACAAACTTGGGAAGTTATAAAAACATCAATTCAGAACAACATTAAATGGCTTCTAACTAATACACAATTTTGCTAAGTGCGAAACTCCTGATGTTAATTTTTACTGATACATTTCTGTGTTGGTCTAATTTTGATATGGAGCTATTGTTAACGATTTTTTATCGTTCATCTAGTTTTTGCATGATGATATTTTTGATTTATGTGGAGTTAGACACGATTTGTAAATGATTTGCAATGCATCGTAAATTCAAACCAATAGCAGAGATTATTGGATTGATAATATCTCCTATCATACCTTTCAAGAAGTTTCTACCCATCCGACCATATTGCTTTAAGTGACCTATTATTGGTTCTATGGCACTGCGTCTCTTGATCATAGACTTGTCCTCTTGTAACAACTTCTTCCGCGTTTTTGGGGTATATACCTTACTCTTCTCCTTTACATTGCTACCACTATACCCAAGATCAACAAATGATTTCTTTATCTTGATTCCAGTGACACTCTCTACTGCTTCAAAGCTCTGATGCAATGTATGACCATCATAAGGATTATTATGAAACGATTTTGCGGATAAAACAAAATTTCTACGACCACTTACTACTACCGCTACTTTATTGCCAAACTCATATGGCTTGTTGCGTTTTCCCTTTCCTATACACTCTACTTCAGGGGCATGAAAACTATATAATACTTTGTTATCTTCTTTATATTGCTTTTTAGCTTCTCTTTTTAAAACAGATTGGTTATGTATTTGTTTTATTTTTTGCAATACTTCTTGATTTTTGAGAGACAAGTTTAATTGCTTATTTTTGATCTCACGCTCACATACTCTAATCAAACGACCCAGTAATATTTTTAAATGCTTCATTATTTTCCAACGCTTCTTGGCTTTACTATGTTCTTTATATTTCCATAGCTTTACTATATCGCGTTTATAGGTTCTAGCGTATGTTTCATTCAAATGTATACCCAAACTGTTGCAAAGCTTTACTATGCTAAGCCTAGCTTTATCCATTAAATAAACATCGTGTGGGTGTTTGATATTCTTAATTTGTACAGTCGTATCAGCGATGATTAATTCCAAATCTTTTTTTTTAATTGTGTTAGTTTTTATCCCAACCCTGATCAACTCCGATAATATCTCATTATATCCAGCTTCACCTAATACACTACGAAACCGTCGTATACTAGTTTCCGAGATAGCTATGTCTTTTTCTATATATTCCCACCCGCAGAAATACTGCCAATACATATTCTCTTTTAGCTCTTCCTCTGATAATGAATCTGAAAAATTATACATTGCTTGTAGCATCGTTATGCCAAGCATCACTCTATGACATTTTCTATTTCTACCAAATTTCTTAATACAAACATTTTTTGATAACCACTCTTCGAGCCTAGACCAATTTATTAATTCTCTTAATTTATATAGCTTATTATTTGGGTTTAATTCTTCTTTTAATTTATAACCAAACAGTTTCCCTTGTTCTTGCGATTTGATAATGTTGTCTATTGGCATTGACTGAAATCCATAAGGTTTATGACCATATTTTATCATTTTCTTACGGATTGTTGTATTACTTCTTGTCTTAAAACCATATTATCTATAAGGCTTGTAGAGTTTTGGCGGACGGACTAGCTATAGATCTTATGCTCACTATCGTTTCGAGAAGTAGATTTTTTCTTATGTGGGTAAATAGCGGCTCTGTCTCATCAATTGTGTAAATTTCGTGAACCATTAAATTCTACCATCAAATTTGATCATAAAATGAGCCATAGCTTCATTCCAATTGGGGATAGGCATAGACCATTTTTTGGTAATATAATCAATTGTCAGATATAAAACTTTAAATACTGCGTCATCATTTGGAAAGATGCGTTTATTCTTAGTAACTTTTCTCAATTGGCTATTCAGCGATTCTATCGCATTTGTAGTGTAAATAATCTTACGAATCTCCTTTGGATATTGCAAGAAAATTATCAAATTATCCCAATTATTATACCAAGATTTAGCTATATGCGGATATTGCTTACTCCATTTTTGATCAAATGACTCAAGAGCTAATTCTGCTTCTTTTTCAGTAGCAGAAGTATAGATTAGTTTCAAATCCGCTGCTAATTGCTTTCTATCTTTATATGATACATATTTGAGGCTATTCCTGATCTGATGGACAATACAAATTTGATGTTCAGTTTTCGGATATACTGATGCAATAGCATCAGACATACCAGTTAGATTATCACTACAAGCAATTAAGATATCTTTTACTCCTCGATTCTTCATTTCAGTAAAATTACCAAGCCAAAATTTAGCTCCTTCATTCTCACTTATCCATAAGCCTAAAATATCCTTTCTGCCAGATAAATCTATTCCTAAAGCTACATATACTGATTTATTAATAATAAGTTTAGCTTGTCTTACTTTCACTACTAAACAGTCAAAATATACTATAGGGTATACTGACTCAAGAGGTCTACTCTGCCAAATCTTGACCTCATCTATTACTTCATCTGTAATCCTGCTGATTAGGCTCTCACTGATCTCAGCTCCATATAATTCTTGCAATTGTGTTTTAATATCAGACACACTCATACCCTTCGCATATAAGGATATTATCTTTTGGTCTAAGCCATCTATTCTTGTTTGTTTCTTTGAGACTGTTATAGGTTCAAATTTACCTTGTCTGTCTCTTGGAACATTTATCTCTATAGTACCATTCTCACTAATCAGATTCTTACTAAAACTACCATTCCTCGCATTCTCAGTTTCAGCTCTATCATACTTGCTATAACCTAAATGTTCTGACATCTCAGCATGCAGTGCTCGCTCTAAAATACCCTTGGTTAATTCCTTAATTAATCCATTCTGACTTAGTACTGTTTTTAAATCTACTCCGCCTTCTATCAGCAAATCTATTGCTTCATTTATTTTTTTATTCTTCTCTATTTGCATTTCTGTTACCTATATTTTTAATTACTTCTAATATAGGCTCAACAAAAATTTACACAATCATTGCAAAAGACTCTAAATAGCTTCTATACCCATCATCCTCATATATTTCAGTACTCGATCTTTACCGACAATAAAACCATCTTCTAGTAACTGTTGATGAATATAGCGATAACCAAATTCAGGATTATCTGTATATATTTCATCTATTCTATTTAAAATACTTAATTTATTTATACTCATCTCCTTGGATTTATAGTAGGCTGTAGATCGACTAATCTTTAATAGTTCACACTGTCTTGATTTTGAGAGTTGATTTAGCTTGGAGTGTACAAGACTCTTTTTATTTGATAAATCCAAGCTTTTGAGCTTTCCCACGGCCCAGTCCCTCTCAACTGTGATTCTACCAAGAGCTTTAGCAAGTTCATCATTTTGCTCTTGTAAATGATTTATTTGTTCTTGATATTCACTCAAAACTTTAGCTGGTTCAAAAGCTAATGCCGCATTACCTAAAAACTGTTTTTTCCAATTTTGAATTGTTTTAACACTTATTGCATATTTTGAAGCTAACTGACCAAGTGTCGACTCCTCTTTTATTAATTCTAATACTATCCCCGTTTTTTCTGAAGCACTGAAAATTTTTACTTTATTTTTCTTCATCTTTCCTCTTAAGTTTATTGCTATTTATTCTAACTTATTGCGGAAACACACTCCTTCATTTTTTTGTCCAATTTTTTCATGTATGGACCTCCTGTAGAATGCAAGAAAAAAATAACATCAATAATAAAAACAAACAAATGCAGTCATGTATCCGGCTTATAGCTGATAAATCAACCTAATTTATTCTACAGCCCTGATGGAATTCGCTGGCTTACAAACTATATACTTATCAGTCCATCGGCTTCTAAAAGAGCCACTGAAAAACGCAGTTTTTTTGTAAGCTAAGGTTTGTCTTATTTACCATCAATATTAATTATCTCAAGCATATTTCGGGTTGGAATCTCTTACATATTGTTTTGCTTTTACCTATTCATTATATAAATCACCATTTATTTTACTTATAAGTGCTATGCTACACACTCTTTAGCTACAAACTTTACTCTCTACATAATCATCTCCTGATCTTAGTACAGCAAACACCACTCTTGCCAACTTATTAGCTATGGCAACTGTCGTTTTATTATGGCTACTTCGCTCAGATAAATTAAACATCCATTTCGTAAATTGGCTAAAATCTTTTTTAGATTTCTGTTCTTCCGATGTAAATCTTATCTTGGCATTTAGTACAGCTCTAGCCCCTTGAATTAATAAAGTGCGTAAGTATACATCACCTCGCTTGCTAATTCCCAGCAGCTTATCCTTCCCACCACTTGAATGTTGTCTTGGCACTAATCCTAGCCATGCCGATAATTGCCTGCCATTCTCAAAACTTGTAGCATTACCTATTGATGCTATTAAAGCAGTAGCAGTAATTAAACCAAGACCAGGTATAGCTCTTAATCGTTGATATTGAGTTAGGTTACTTGCTATCATTGTTAATCGTTTTTCTATCTCTTTTATTTTTCTGTTATTATCTAAGAATTCTTCTTTTAGTTCACTAAATGTTTGATAACTTAACTGGCTTAATTTCCCTGCATCTAAAATCTCAATTAATTTTGTGATAACCTTATTAATGCCTTGAGGAACAATAAAACCAAACTCATGTAGTAGCCCCCTAATTTCATTAGCAAGTGCTGTACGATTTTTTACCAATCTCTCTCTTACCCTATGTATTGATAAAATTTCTTGTTGCTCTATAGTTTTAATTGCAACAAATCTCATATTAGGTCTTGTCACGGCTTCACATATCGCTTCAGCATCTGCTTGATCATTTTTATTAGTTTTAACATATGGTTTGACAAATTGCGGTGCCATTAGTTTTACTTCATGCCCTAATTTAGTTATTTCTCTTGCCCAATAACTAGAACCACCACAAGCTTCCATCCCTACTAAACATTGTGGTAAATTAGCCATAAATGTCAAAACCTGATCTCTCATCAATTTTTTCTTTAATACTGTCTTGCCATTTTTATCTACACCATGAATTTGAAAAATTCTTTTTGCAATATCTATACCAATTGTAGTAACCTCCATATGGACCTCCTTAATTGTTGTTTTAATATGTTAAATATTAACCCTAGAAGATTAGCAACTGCTTTTCATTCTCTATATCAGGAGGTCCATACCATTAGTCCATTATACCGGTTTCGATAATCACCAAACATATCACGGGATTATTGTTTGGCGATAAGGGTTATATCAAACAGGAGCTCTTTGATGATCTATACAGCAAAGGAATTAAGTTAGTAACTGGCATAAAGAAGAAAATGAAGAATAAACTTATGCCATTATTTGAAAAAATATTATTACACAAACGCTCAATTATCGAAACAGTATTTAGTGTGCTGAAGGGTGCTTTCGAGATCGAACATACAAGACATAGATCAATTTGGAATGCCTTTGTACATATCTTATCCGCCCTAATTGCATACTGTATGAAACCTAACAAACCTGCTATATCTCAAAATTAGCTAATCCAGAATTCAGGTTACTAGAATTAGAAGATAAAGCTATGTTACGTAAACGATCATTAATCTCTCAGGGTTTAATTCCCCGAAGCTCTGCTTCGTGATATCATAAGAAACAACTAAAACTTTTTTAGATACCTCGTAGCTCTGCTGCGAGGAGCATCATTTATCCATTACGACTATCTGACTAGGCTTTAATTCCTTGATCAATATCTCTTGTACATAAGTTTCAAAAATGTTCTTATTACATGTTCCATCAAATATTATCGGGGCAATCATATCTTTGACACACAGCCCAGCAATCATACTAATACGTGATTGATGTTGATAGACCTTTTCACCATAACATCTTTGACCGATAATGCTCCACCCGTGTTCTCTAAAGCTATTATCTTCTATCCCAGACTCATCTATAAATACTAAATCTTGTTTATCTATAGTTTTTAGTTTCAATATAAACTCATTCCTTAGACCAATATCCCTTTTGGGATGAAGAAAAGTTTTTTTTATAACTATAACCTAATTTATTAAGCAATCTTGATATAGTACTTGCAGATACTTTTTGACTCCAGTTCTTAGCTAGCTCCATGGTGGTTTTATCAAAATTAAGTTCTATAAATTTTTTAAATCCCTCTATGTCTCTTATTATTCTACGATGTCCTGTATGATAACCACTTTTTGCTTTGACATCGCCAGTTTGTTTCTTTAATTTTTTCCACTCTATTATAGTCTTCCTACTAATAGAGTATAGCTCTGCAGTCTCTTTTATTGTTTTACCATCTGTTAAACTTTTTATTACTCGTATTCTTAAATCGTATGAATATGCCTTTGCCATAAGTTTTTCATTTAGTATAATCCAACTCATACTATAAGTCACTACCTTATCGCATTAAGCTATATAATCGAATAGATATTCAAAATAATGAAGTGTTTTGTGTATTCGTATACCAATTTTTTTAGGAATATATAACGGTAGAGAGAAAATAAAATAAAGACTTTAGAAACTGAAGTTTTGACAAAAAATTTTTATTAAAAAAAGTGGCGAGTGTATCAATCTATAATTTGTATTATATATCCAATAATTTACTTTAAATTGTAGAAATATCGCTTTTAAGCTGATAAAAGCACTAAATATTTAACTTTAAATATAAATTTTTACTTTAGTCAGAAAAATTAGAATTTTTGTCAAAACTTCAGTAGAAAAGAAAAAGTGCTAATTATATATATTATTAGTTTTAATTTTTAGCTGGCGGATAGAGGGGGATTCGAACCCCCGACACGTTGCCGTGAACACGCTTTCCAGGCGTGCGCCTTAAACCGCTCGGCCATCTATCCATAAATAATGAGTATTTGAGATGGAAAGCGGGTTCCATCTTACTGAAGTTTTGACAAAAATTCTAATTTTTCTGACTAAAGTAAAAATTTATATTTAAAGTTAAATATTTAGTGCTTTTATCAGCTTAAAAGCGACATTTCTACAATTTAAAGTAAATTATTGGATATATAATACAAATTATAGATTGATACACTCGCCACTTTTTTTAATAAAAATTTTTTGTCAAAACTTCAGATCTTAAATACAAATTTAATATCCATTTATGAGAGCTATAATAGAATTTACTATTATTTATTATTTGAAAAAATATTGTTAGCTTCCAAAAGTTCATTGTTAGTATTAACACCGACAATCAAATCATGATTATCAGATAATAAATAAGAAACTTTTTCTTCTTTAGCTTTGCACAATTTTACTATTTCTGTTAAATAAACTTCTTTATTATCTCTAAAATCAGTAGCAAATAAAGGTAAATATTTGTTTAAAATTCCAGGATTAAATGCCATAATTCCAGAATTACAAAGCTTTATTTTCTTTTGTTCTTCATTAGCATTTTTATATTCAATTATTTCCAAAAATTCACCATTTTGATCTATGGAGATTCTACCATAAAAAGCGGGATCATCTCTTTCAAAACATAATGTTACTAATGAAGCGTTACTAAAATTTAGGTATTCTACTAATTCATTCATTAATTCCGGAGTAATAAGTGGGTGATCACCATATAATACTAAAGTAGTTTTATTCTTATCAATCAAATCTATTGCTGCATGAGTAGCATGAGCTGTACCTTTAGGCTCTTTTTGTAAGGCAAAACGACACATATTTTCATAAGGTGTCAAATATTTTTTTAAATCTTCTGAATAAACTATAACTACATCATCAGTTACTTTAAGAGAATTATTTAACACTGTTTCAAGCATTGGAACGCCACCAACCTCATGCATTACTTTTGGTAAATCAGACTCCATTCTGCTGCCTTTGCCAGCTGCTAAAATAATTATTTGCATATTATTCATCACTGCCTTGTAAAATCTCGTAAATTTCATCTGATAATTCGTAATTACCGAAAACTCTCTGCACATCGTCGCTTTCTTCTAAAAGATCAACAAGCTTTAGAAGCTTTTCAGCTTTTTCTTTATCATCGATAATTATTGTATTTAAAGGAACCCATCCTATATAAGCTTCTTCAGCAGTGCCATATTTATCTGTTAGAAACTCTAAGACATTAGAAAAATTTTCAATATCGGTGTATATAGTATGTAGTACTTCATCTGAAACTATATCATCTGCTCCTGCTTCTATTGCAGTTTCTAAAATATTTTCAACTGAGCTAATTTCTAGAGGATATTGAATGACTCCACAATGTTTGAATAAAAAATTAACGCTACCGGTTTCGCCCAAATTGCCGCCATATTTAGTAAAGCTGGAGCGTACCTCAGCAGCAGTACGATTTTTATTGTCAGTTAAAGCTTCAACTATTATAGCAATACCGCCGGGTGCATAACCCTCATATCTAATTTCTGTATAATTTTCATTATTAGCGGAATCATTAGCACTATTAACAGCTTTATCAATTCTTTCTTTAGGAAGATTTTGGCTGCGAGCAGTGGCTAAAGCAGTTCTAAGACGTGGATTATTATCGGGGTTTGTAGAGCCAGCTTTGACGGCAGTAACTATCTCACGGATTAATTTTGTAAAAACTTTTGCTCTTTTCTTATCTTGAGCACCTTTACGATGCTGAATATTTTTAAACTTTGAGTGTCCCGCCATTATTATCTATACTTTAAAAATATTTAACCTTGTTTTGCCTTAAATCTTTTATTCTTCTTATTTATTACAAAAATTTTGTCTCTTCTTTTAACGATTTGACAATCTTTATCACGTTTTTTCAATGATTTTAACGAACTAACGACTTTCATACATGTCCTGACTATATTTAACTTGAGGTGATGATAAACTTTTTTGTCCAATCAGTCAATTACCAATTTATATATATCAATTATCTCTGAGTACTTATCTTGTTTGCCATTTTGTATTTAATTTTGGTTGGATATCTAATTTCTGAAGTTTTGACAAAAATTCTAATTTTTCTGACTAAAGTAAAAATTTATATTTAAAGTTAAATATTTAGTGCTTTTATCAGCTTAAAAGCGATATTTCTACAATTTAAAGTAATTATTTGATATATAATACAAATTATAGATTGATACACTCGCCACTTTTTTTAATCTCTCAGGGTTTAATTCCCCGAAGCTCTGCTTCGTGATATCATAAGAAACAACTAAAACTTTTTTAGATACCTCGCAGCAGAGCTACGAGGTATCTATCCAAAAAGCTTTAACTGTTTTTGTTGAAATGCTTTATAAGAAGGTTTGCCTGAACCTTGATTCTGTACATAATTACATAATTTCTGCTCATCACCATGTTTACCTACTGTGCTCATAAAATATCCTTTACTCCCAAACTCACTTCCCCATAATTTTTCTTTAAGATTTGGATATTTCTCAAACATTTTCTTCTGAAGTTTTGACAAAAATTCTAATTTTTCTGACTAAAGTAAAAATTTATATTTAAAGTTAAATATTTAGTGCTTTTATCAGCTTAAAAGCGATATTTCTACAATTTAAAGTAAATTATTTGATATATAATACAAATTATAGATTGATACACTCGCCACTTTTTTTAATCTCTCAGGGTTTAATTCCCCGAAGCTCTGCTTCGTGATATCATAAGAAACAACTAAAACTTTTTTAGATACCTCGTAGCTCTGCTGCGAGGAGCATCATTTTAAATATAGATATATCATGGCTCATTTAACGATAGATGAAAGATTTAAAATATACGAAATGAATAAGAGTGGTTATAGCTCGCGATATATAGGGACAAAGATTGGCCGTGATAAAAGCACTATATGTTATGAACTCAAGAGAATGAGGCATAATTATAGACCAGATAGGGCTAACACACTTGCTTGCAGTTTAAGGCAAGGTAAGAGAAAAAGAAAATTAGATATTGATAATAATTTACGAGCAGAAATAATAAAGCAGTTAACACAGGGTATTTCACCAGATATAATTTCAGGTAGACGTAAACTATCACGAGATACTGTCAATATTTCTACAGAGAGTATATACCAGTTTATTTATACATCTCCTATAGCACAAAGGCAAAAATTATATTTATCTTTAGCAAGAAAAAGGAAAAATAGGTTGCATCATGGTACAAGAATCAGAAACAAAAGAATTACAATACCAAATCGAGTTTCCATTACTGAAAGACCAGAGATAAATAGAAAGATAGCAGCAATAGGTCATTTAGAAGGTGATTTAACTTTTAACAAAGGTAATCAAAGTCGTAATATAGGCGCTCTTGTGGATATCAGAACACAAAAAGTGTTTCTCACTTTAAACCGTTCAAAAAGAACACAAGATGTGATTGGTAACATGAATAAAAAACTTAAACAATTGTCGCATATAATCAAAAGCATAACGTTAGATAATGGCAAAGAATTTACCAATCATGAACAACTATTGCCAAAATCTGAACGAAAAGTATATTTTTGCAATCCTTACAGGAGTTTCGCACTTAGCAAAATTGTGTATTAGTTAGAAGCCATTTAATGTTGTTCTGAATTGATGTTTTTATAACTTCCCAAGTTTGTTGATATAAAGTAATGTTTTCATTTATCCTCCTTTTGTTCATATCAAGCCAGGCCAATACAGCAAGGCAAATATGATTTCTTTGAGCTCGACCCGTGCGTGCCTGACAGCATTCAATACCACAAGTTTGTTTCAATTCTCGATGATAAACTTCTATAGACCAACGCGCCTTAACAATTTTCTCTATTTGCTCACGTGTAGGATTCTCTAAATTAGTTGTTATGTAATCAATGCGACCATTTTTTGCCACAAACTTAAATACCGTAACCCAACCGTATCCACGTAGGTGAATTTTTGAGTCTTTTGCAATGATTGTGTAAATTTTTGTTGAGCCTATATTAGAAGTAATTAAAAATATAGGTAACAGAAATGCAAATAGAGAAGAATAAAAAAATAAATGAAGCAATAGATTTGCTGATAGAAGGTGGAGTAGATTTAAAAACAGTACTAAGTCAGAATGGATTAATTAAGGAATTAACGATAGTGGACTAATGGTATGGACCTCCTGATATAGAGAATGAAAAGCAGTTGCTAATCTTCTAGGGTTAATATTTAACATATTAAAACAACAATTAAGGAGGTCCATATGGAGGTTACTACAATTGGTATAGATATTGCAAAAAGAATTTTTCAAATTCATGGTGTAGATAAAAATGGCAAGACAGTATTAAAGAAAAAATTGATGAGAGATCAGGTTTTGACATTTATGGCTAATTTACCACAATGTTTAGTAGGGATGGAAGCTTGTGGTGGTTCTAGTTATTGGGCAAGAGAAATAACTAAATTAGGGCATGAAGTAAAACTAATGGCACCGCAATTTGTCAAACCATATGTTAAAACTAATAAAAATGATCAAGCAGATGCTGAAGCGATATGTGAAGCCGTGACAAGACCTAATATGAGATTTGTTGCAATTAAAACTATAGAGCAACAAGAAATTTTATCAATACATAGGGTAAGAGAGAGATTGGTAAAAAATCGTACAGCACTTGCTAATGAAATTAGGGGGCTACTACATGAGTTTGGTTTTATTGTTCCTCAAGGCATTAATAAGGTTATCACAAAATTAATTGAGATTTTAGATGCAGGGAAATTAAGCCAGTTAAGTTATCAAACATTTAGTGAACTAAAAGAAGAATTCTTAGATAATAACAGAAAAATAAAAGAGATAGAAAAACGATTAACAATGATAGCAAGTAACCTAACTCAATATCAACGATTAAGAGCTATACCTGGTCTTGGTTTAATTACTGCTACTGCTTTAATAGCATCAATAGGTAATGCTACAAGTTTTGAGAATGGCAGGCAATTATCGGCATGGCTAGGATTAGTGCCAAGACAACATTCAAGTGGTGGGAAGGATAAGCTGCTGGGAATTAGCAAGCGAGGTGATGTATACTTACGCACTTTATTAATTCAAGGGGCTAGAGCTGTACTAAATGCCAAGATAAGATTTACATCGGAAGAACAGAAATCTAAAAAAGATTTTAGCCAATTTACGAAATGGATGTTTAATTTATCTGAGCGAAGTAGCCATAATAAAACGACAGTTGCCATAGCTAATAAGTTGGCAAGAGTGGTGTTTGCTGTACTAAGATCAGGAGATGATTATGTAGAGAGTAAAGTTTGTAGCTAAAGAGTGTGTAGCATAGCACTTATAAGTAAAATAAATGGTGATTTATATGGAAAGTTCTATAATTAATTAAGCCAGATATAATCAATTTTTAATCTCTCAGGGTTTAATTCCCCGAAGCTCTGCTTCGTGATATCATAAGAAACAACTAAAACTTTTTTAGATACCTCGTAGCTCTGCTGCGAGGAGCATCATTTAAATATAGATATATCATGGCTCATTTAACGATAGATGAAAGATTTAAAATATACGAAATGAATAAGAGTGGTTATAGCTCGCGATATATAGGGACAAAGATTGGCCGTGATAAAAGCACTATATGTTATGAACTCAAGAGAATGAGGCATAATTATAGACCAGATAGGGCTAACACACTTGCTTGCAGTTTAAGGCAAGGTAAGAGAAAAAGAAAATTAGATATTGATAATAATTTACGAGCAGAAATAATAAAGCAGTTAACACAGGGTATTTCACCAGATATAATTTCAGGTAGACGTAAACTATCACGAGATACTGTCAATATTTCTACAGAGAGTATATACCAGTTTATTTATACATCTCCTATAGCACAAAGGCAAAAATTATATTTATCTTTAGCAAGAAAAAGGAAAAATAGGTTGCATCATGGTACAAGAATCAGAAACAAAAGAATTACAATACCAAATCGAGTTTCCATTACTGAAAGACCAGAGATAAATAGAAAGATAGCAGCAATAGGTCATTTAGAAGGTGATTTAACTTTTAACAAAGGTAATCAAAGTCGTAATATAGGCGCTCTTGTGGATATCAGAACACAAAAAGTGTTTCTCACTTTAAACCGTTCAAAAAGAACACAAGATGTGATTGGTAACATGAATAAAAAACTTAAACAATTGTCGCATATAATCAAAAGCATAACGTTAGATAATGGCAAAGAATTTACCAATCATGAACAACTATTGCCAAAATCTGAACGAAAAGTATATTTTTGCAATCCTTATTCTCCATGGCAAAAACCATTGATAGAGAAGATTAACTCAATGGTGCACAGAGTATACTCTAAATCTTTAGATATAAAAAAATTAACAATAAAGCAATTACAAGAAATTGAGGATTTTTTAAATAATTTACCAAGAAAAGTGCTCGGTTATAAAACACCCAATGAGGTATGGGAAGAAAATATAAATCTGGCTTAATTAATACTGGAATTTACCCTTCAGTGCCGTATTTTTGCAAGCATATTTGTAAGAATGACAGTAACATAGTCTTACCTGAACCAGTTGAGCCTATTACTGAAGTACTTGCGTTGTTCTTTTCACCAAACTCATCTTTGCCAAGTTTTGACTCGTGAAGATTTAAATAGTAAGCTTGCTTGTTAGGAGTCTTAAGGATTGCAACCGCCTCACCCCAGCAATTCTGGTCTCTCTTGCCACTTTCAAAATTGTGAAAACTTGCAAGATCTACAAAATGCCTCGATGCCATAGAAGAAAGACGCGGTCTTAAGTCAAATACAGCAGGTAGTTGAGAAAAAAAGTGACCGTATAATGAGAATTCAGCAAGTATTGCTACAAAACCTAAATCACTTAAGATACTCATCTGCTTATTGGCGCTTTGTTTTGCTTCTTCTAAGGAATTACCATATATAGCTAAGCTAAAATGATACTTGCCAAAGAAAATCTCATTGCCAGCGAGTTCGTCTTTAGCATCAATTAAATCATCTCTTTGTGTTAATGCGTCATCTTCTGAAGCTCTTAGCTTCTTAATGACATTGTTAATGAAGCTAAGTGATTTTCTTTTGCTTACGCATGAGAAAGATTGTGTTAATACAAAATCACAATCAGATATTAGTAAGCTACTCATACTTAAACTATTTGTGCTATCAGGAAACTCTGATATAGCTAACGCGAAAAGGTTTTTACCATAGTTTTTGTATTTACTCACATATTCACCAGATCTAAATCCTATTAAACATTGCTGGACTAACTTTAAAAACTGTTTACATAAAATTATTGATCAATGCCTAAGTTTTTCCTAATCTGTGGTAGAAACATTTCCGTGTTAGCTATATCTCAATAGCCTTAAAAAACTTCTTATCCATAGATGTATTAATTTGACCGTTTTGATTAGCGAAATATACGTCATTTGTTCCAAATGTCTCGTAGATAGGTTTTTTAAGTACTGGTACTTTTTGCCAAACATTTGATATTAGGAAATTAAAGAACTCTAACTGCTTTGAAAACACCACTCCTTGTGCGTTTTGATATGTTGTTAACTTCCTTCCTCCAAATCTTTCAAGAAAACCACTTATTCTTTCCGAAAACTCAGATACTTTCTTTAAAAGCTCATCTATTCTTTTCTTTTGCTCCTGCGGGCTTGTAGCCTTAAACGCAGCTCGCTCAAATATATTGTGCGGCGAGTATACCATTGTAAAGAATATACGGTTACGACGGAAAGCTTCTGATGCGAGTGACTGGTAGTACAAATCACTAATACGGTCAGCAAAGTAATTTTTGGTCTCTACTTCAAAGTGATCATGGTGTTTTGACCTTACAATATGCACATAAAATGTAATGTTTTCTGATGCAAAACTTCTCAAGAAATTGTGGGTAAGCATATTGTTAATATCTAAATTCTGTATGCTTTCACATTCAATAGGAAATCCATCTAATTGCCAAGTTAATACAAAATCTTGGTTTTTAGTCATTACGACTTCGCTACTTACGCACGAGGAGTAAGGCACTAAATCATTAAATGTGGCAACATGGTTTAATTTCACAGACTACCTCTTCTTCTTACTACTTTGCATATGCCTACTTGCGTGTCCGCAGTATACCTAGCACCAGAAACCGCTTGACATCCAAGTGTTTTGTTTACCTTTGCGACTTGCCTTTTTCGCTTGCTGTACCAAGGTAATGGAAATCTTGGATGGCATGTGATTGGCAAATTCAAATGCCAACTAGTTTTCCATTTTAGATATAGTATGTGAAAAAAGAATGCATCCTTTCTGGTTAGCAAGCCAAGACTTAATATAACTACTGGGATGAAAAACCAAACGATTGGACCAAAATATAGTCCAATACCAAATAGAAAGGCAGCAATGCAAAAAAATAACTCTAAAGGCACACCGAAAAATAATACCGGTCTAATGATCGCCTTGTATATTTTATGCTGCGTGATTTTATATTTTTCTTGCATGTTCTTTGCTATTTCTTGAAATTTTTAGTTTTAATTTTTCATTTTGTAAGTAGATTGCCTATTTCTGTTGCAGCTCCAAGTACTACCGCGCCAATTAAAATAGGTGCCATCTCTCGGAGTGTAGAACCACCAAATAGTATCTTGTAGCCACACCAAATAATCGCAAGAATTACTGTAACTGTTGACAATCCAACTAGACCTCCTTTTACTTTTTCCATCAAAGTTTTTGCTTTTTTAAACTCTGCATATGCTGGTGTGTTCATTAAAGATATGAGTATTAAAAATATTGGCGTTGTGTATTTATTTATCATTGATTTCTCCTTTTATTGTTGGTATATATTTTTTGCTCTCTGACCAAGATTCGGCTTCATGAGAGCATTTTTTGATTTTTTATTTTTTTCCTATTTTGTTGAAAATCAATAAAACCTAAAATTCTAATCACTTCCGCCTCTGTAACTTAAGTTAGATTATACGCGGAAGTTTCTAGTTACTTCTTGACTCTGCTTTTAAGGCTCCTCACGCATTACTTACTCATTTAAATATTAATCTTCAGCTTAATACTGCCTGCATGTGACATATATTTACGTGCCTTATTACCGTTATAAAACAAACCAATCTCTAGATTCTTTGCCGCAACATTTAATCCCGCTCCATAACTTAAAACTAATTTAGATCTATTAATAGGACCTGAAGACAATAAAGCTCCCTCATCCAAAAACTTAGCTGTGATATTTGGATTCTTCGACTTAATATTTTTATGTAGAAAACAATGCATCTCAGGAGTAATACTGATGCTAGAGGCATGCACAGAACTATTTGATAACTTCAAACCTGTTATAGTTTCAAGCTCTAGTGATTTTGTGCCTGACAGCGCTAAATTATAAGCACCTGCTCCATATTCGCGATATGATGCGTCCCGTATCTTACTATATTTGATACCAAATATTGGCTTAATGCTTAAAGAGCTTATAGGCTTATAATTATAACCAAACATTACCTGCATAATATTACTATATGCTTTGTGATTGCTGGTTGCTATTTGGCTATCTGGACGCTTAGCACTGCTCTTGATATCGCTTATTCCATATATGCCAATAGTGCTTATGAAAATATTCTGATCAGATGGGGTATATAATCCATATAAAGAATAGAAATTTCCTTTAAGACTTGCGGTGTCACCTAGTTTATTATTACGAAACTTTATTTTTGAATTAGCTTTGGTAAAATTAAAACCCAGTAATATAGAATCATTAGTGCGTATATCATAGCCTATAATCGCACCTCTATTTTTGCTATGATAACCACTACGACTTGCTATCTCTTGTTGTATGGTCTTGCCTATAAAAGGACTAATATAAAAACCAGTGTGATCTCCTACAATGCTACTAGCACGCTCCTGCTCTTCTTCGCCAGCCGAAACTACTGACAGACTGAAAGCATCCTTAAGTCTTTTATCTATATCCGATATGATGCTACCAGTCATATTGCTTGTACTGTGAGAGGCTAGCTCCATAGATGCACTTGCTAGCCTTGCTTTCTCAGATTCTAACTCTTGCTGTCTTTGCGAGAAGGCATTATTGTTATTGTCTTCCAAAGCATGAGTCACTTCTTCGTCTAAATCTGATGCTAGCATCTCATCTATTTCAGCTACCGTATTATAAAAATAACTATTGTCTTGTGATAATATTTGTTGTGATTCGTCTGATAAAAATCGCTCCTCTTCTTCATCTATACTTCCTGCTGATACAGATTCAGAATATGAAGATTCATCAGATTCGGAAGACGAGTGCGATGCTACTTCCCAGTCTAAAATATCCGAATGACTTACACCTGCACCAAGCACAAACAAATCATCAGTACTAGTACTAGTATCGCTATAATTCTTATTTGTAGCGATATCATCAGTTTGCACATCTTGATTTGTAACATTTGCTTCAGTTTGTACTTTCTGCTCTGTGCTTCCTATAGCCACAGAATTGGTTTGAATACCAGTATTCTTGTGCTCTAGTGCTGCTGTTTGAGTAAATGTACTAAATATCTTAGCTGGGAGCGTCTGCGTAGCTATCTCGCTCGCTCCTATAGTGCTACTGTCTGTTTGTACAGACGACGTTGCGATGGGTGCGATGTCAGTTTGAGTAGACTGGTCTATTTTCAATATATCGGTTTGTGTATGATTTTCGTGTGTAATCGCATACTTGTTATTCACAGATAACTGATCGGCTTTTAGCAGGGCAGCTAATCCCTGCCCCCTCTCTCCTTGTAATACTAATGCTCGCCCCCGCTCTCTCCATACCGCAGCACAATTAGGATATACCTCGTGGATTGCGGTGAAATTTTCAATTGCTTTTTGATACTCACCATCGCAAATAGATTGTAAACCTTGGTAATATAACTCAATTAGTCTCGTGGTGTCATGATAGCTTAATGCTGTCGTTGATGATGTGGAACGTGACTTTTCTAATGGAACGTTTTGGGATAATGTATGAACTACTGCTTGGCTTTGTTGCATAAATAAGCTTTTGAATATACTGCCCCTAACCCCGCAATGCTAGCCTAGCCAACAGGCACAGAGATAGGTTTACCAATTTCAAACATTTTGTTTAATAAGTGGCATTTAATAGACATTTCTTTTGTCATATTTTGATCATGTCTTGATAGAAACTTACTACCAAAAGAAGTTTTAAATCGAAAGAACGTGTTCTCTACACGCTCCCTTCTACCATAATTATTCTTTACCCTCCATGCTTGGTATCCTTTGTTTTGTTGATATATAACAGCTGCATCTCTCTCAGTTTTATCCCTAAGCGATTGAACTTTTACTGAAGAGTTTGGGGGTCTAATAACTGGTTTTATCTTCTTCTTTCTCAACAATTGATATGTAGATTCACCGTCATACCCTCGATCTCCCAGAAAATCCTTGGCTCTGACATTAGCTATTAGTAGTCCAATCTGTGATCTATCATCTATAGTATGCTCTGTGGTACTATCGGCAAGTATCATACCTTGATCTTCTATAACGATATGTAGCTTTTTCCATATGCGACGCTTATATTGCTTACCATGCTTATTTTCTAGCCATTCGTTCCCTGTGTAGGCTTGTATCCCTGTACTATCCATTGAAATACAACTAAATTCTTTATCTTGATTTCCATGTAAATACCTAAGATCTAATGACTTCATACGCTTACTTAATGTTGTATAGTCTGGACATCTAATAGATAAACCCGATATTTCAAAGAGCCAGTTTATAAAGCCTTGGGTTTGGCGTAACTTAAGACCGAATAAGCATCTGATCTTCAAACACTGTAATATAGCGTGATCACTATAGCGTCTAGGTCTTCCTCGTTTCATTTCCTCTCTGTAATCAGCATACCAGCCAATCGCCAAATCACTGGCAATCATAAAATCTATGCGACCCCTATTGCGTAAAAAATTATTATATTCTGACCAATTCGTTATTTTATATTTAGAATACTTGCGTGATTTACTAAAAGGGGCTTTCTTCCGAGATCTCATATAATCTGGATTATTTTTAATTCAGGACATCTTACCAGATTATCACCACTCTTGCTCTACAAATCTTATTTATGCAACAAAGCCATAGCTAATGTCAGAGCCAAGGATTTTCTGGGAGATCGAGGGTATGACGGTGAATCTACACATCAATTGTTGAGAAAGAAGAAGATAAAACCAGTTATTAGACCCCCAAACTCTTCAGTAAAAGTTCAATCGCTTAGGGATAAAACTGAGAGAGATGCAGCTGTTATATATCAACAAAACAAAGGATACCAAGCATGGAGGGTAAAGAATAATTATGGTAGAAGGGAGCGTGTAGAGAACACGTTCTTTCGATTTAAAACTTCTTTTGGTAGTAAGTTTCTATCAAGACATGATCAAAATATGACAAAAGAAATGTCTATTAAATGCCACTTATTAAACAAAATGTTTGAAATTGGTAAACCTATCTCTGTGCCTGTTGGCTAGGCTAGCATTGCGGGGTTAGGGGCAGTATATTCAAAAGCTTATTTATGCAACAAAGCCTTACCACATTGCTTGGTAGCTGCACTTAAATTATCTGTACGATGCTCTGGTAAAACTCCACCTAACTCCCATACAGCTTTTTCAAACCCTGATGCTAATGTATCAAAACTTTCACTATGGCATATGCTAAAAGTTTCCCAACATGAATAAGGCAACATAAAATGAAATAGTAAGTGAGGATATGGTTGCCCACCAATACAAATACCCAATTGATTCATATTGGTCCAATCAGACTGACTCTGTTTGCCAGGAAGAATATTTTGTAAAAAGATTACTGTCTTATCCTTACCATGTGCAGCTCTCCATTGTTTCAACCTTTTCTGCAAACAGCGTAATTGCTTCCCATTATAATTCCCATGATACTTTTCTGTCAAATATGCTAATATGGTAGTTGCTTGCAACTCCGGTGCTGATTCTAGCATTGATTCTATTTCATCCCAGTGCTTCACAAATGGATCCTTACGTGTCCTATATTTACGTATTGTGCATAATTCGCTTGGATACTTATTAATCTCTCAGGGTTTAATTCCCCGAAGCTCTGCTTCGTGATATCATAAGAAACAACTAAAACTTTTTTAGATACCTCGTAGCTCTGCTGCGAGGAGCATCATTTAGTAAATAATTGAAATTTTTGTTAATAATCTTCAGATTTACTAGGGGTTATAGCAAACTTTTTTAAAAATAAACAAAGAAATAATAATTTTTTAAAAATAATACTTGAATTTAATAGTTTCAGTTGCTATAAACAGCTTTATTTTAAAGTTTTTGTTGGGATTCTTATAATTATGAGTTTTTACGAGTCAGTTTTTATTGTGCGTCAAGACGTATCATTAAATGATATAGATAAAATAGTTGATGATTTTAGTAAAATCATTAAAGATAATAACGGTGCTATTGTAAAAAAAGAATACTGGGGATTAAGAGCTTTAGCGTATAAAATCGGTAATCACAAAAAAGGACATTATTACCTTTTAGGTCTTGATACTACTCCAGCTGTAAAGCAAGAGCTAGAAAGAAAAATGAAACTTAATGAAAATATCATAAGATTTCTTACACAGAAAGTAGATTCAATTAGTAATGAGCCTTCACCGATATTAAAAAATCAAAGTACAGAAAATACTCCAGTAATTGATGTAACGGCTAATTATAAATAATCAAATCTAAATTTGCAGGAATTAAGGTAAAGAATGTCGAAAAATAATACTAGTGAAACAACAACCCGAAAACCAATGGAAAGAGCTTCTAAAAAAGTGTTCTTTAGAAGACGTCAAGGTTGCCCTCTTTCTGTGCCTAATGCACCGGTTATTGATTATAAAAATCCAGAGCTTTTAATAAAATTTGTTTCCGAAGGTGGTAGAATGCTACCAAGTAGAATCACAAATGTTTGTGCAAAAAAACAAAGAAAGCTAAATAATGCTATTAAAATTGCAAGAATTTTAGCATTGTTACCTTTTGTATTTCAAGCTAAGTAAAGGACGTATAATACCATGGAAGTTATTTTAATTAAACCGGTGAGAAAATTAGGTAAGATAGGGGAAATACATAAAGTAGCCGACGGATTTGGTCGTAATTATCTTTTACCACAAAAATTAGCTATTAGAGCTACTGAGCTTAATAAAGAATTAATTGTTAAGCAGAAACATGAATTAGAAGAAAAAGATAAACAAATAAAATCAGAAATAACAAAAATTAATGATCTTATTAAAGATCAAAAATTAATTTTTGTTCGTCAAACATCAGATGATGGTAAGTTATTTGGTTCAGTAAATAATAAAGAAATAGCCGAAAAATTATCTCAAGCTGTATCTTACCCTATTTCTCATTTAAATATAATTCTTGATACTCAGATTAAATCTACAGGGATTTACAAGGTTGAAGTAAGATTGCATGCTGAGCTTAGTACAGAAGTTACAGTGATTGTTGCAAGATCAGAATCAGAGATACAAGATTATTTACGTGAGCAAAAAACTGAAGAATCTGCAACAGAGACTTTAGCTGAGTCAGCTTAAGGCTATCTTCGTTACTCTGCAATTTGATTTGTCTTTATTCAAATGCTTTTTTATCCCGTAACTTAATTATGGGATAGATAAGATAATAATCATCAAGCATCTATCTTAGTTAATGCATCTGAAGTTTTGACAAAAATTCTGATTTTTCTGACTAAAATAAAAATTTATATTTAAAGTTAAATATTTAGTGCTTTTATCAGCTTAAAAGCGATATTTCTACAATTTAAAGTAAATTATTTGATATATAATACAAATTATAGATTGATACACTCGCCACTTTTTTTAATCTCTCAGGGTTTAATTCCCCGAAGCTCTGCTTCGTGGCTTTGTTGCATAAATGATGCTCCTCGCAGCAGAGCTACGAGGTATCTAAAAAAGTTTTAGTTGTTTCTTATGATATCACGAAGCAGAGCTTCGGGGAATTAAACCCTGAGAGATTAAATTCTACCATCAAATTTGATCATAAAATGAGCCATAGCTTCATTCCAATTGGGCTCTGTCTGGCTTTGTTGCATAAATAAGCTTTTGAATATACTGCCCCTAACCCCGCAATGCTAGCCTAGCCAACAGGCACAGAGATAGGTTTACCAATTTCAAACATTTTGTTTAATAAGTGGCATTTAATAGACATTTCTTTTGTCATATTTTGATCATGTCTTGATAGAAACTTACTACCAAAAGAAGTTTTAAATCGAAAGAACGGGAAAGTTCTATAATTAATTAAGCCAGATATAATCAATTTTTAATCTCTCAGGGTTTAATTCCCCGAAGCTCTGCTTCGTGATATCATAAGAAACAACTAAAACTTTTTTAGATACCTCGTAGCTCTGCTGCGAGGAGCATCATTTAAATATAGATATATCATGGCTCATTTAACGATAGATGAAAGATTTAAAATATACGAAATGAATAAGAGTGGTTATAGCTCGCGATATATAGGGACAAAGATTGGCCGTGATAAAAGCACTATATGTTATGAACTCAAGAGAATGAGGCATAATTATAGACCAGATAGGGCTAACACACTTGCTTGCAGTTTAAGGCAAGGTAAGAGAAAAAGAAAATTAGATATTGATAATAATTTACGAGCAGAAATAATAAAGCAGTTAACACAGGGTATTTCACCAGATATAATTTCAGGTAGACGTAAACTATCACGAGATACTGTCAATATTTCTACAGAGAGTATATACCACAGGAGTTTCGCACTTAGCAAAATTGTGTATTAGTTAGAAGCCATTTAATGTTGTTCTGAATTGATGTTTTTATAACTTCCCAAGTTTGTTGATATAAAGTAATGTTTTCATTTATCCTCCTTTTGTTCATATCAAGCCAGGCCAATACAGCAAGGCAAATATGATTTCTTTGAGCTCGACCCGTGCGTGCCTGACAGCATTCAATACCACAAGTTTGTTTCAATTCTCGATGATAAACTTCTATAGACCAACGCGCCTTAACAATTTTCTCTATTTGCTCACGTGTAGGATTCTCTAAATTAGTTGTTATGTAATCAATGCGACCATTTTTTGCCACAAACTTAAATACCGTAACCCAACCGTATCCACGTAGGTGAATTTTTAGCCCTTCATCGGGAATCTCTAAAGTTTCCAAGCTAACATTACGATTAACTTTTCTATTTTTTCTTAGGTTGGTAACCCATATCCAACCTAAATTACGTATATGTTTTAAATTATCCAAACCACTATACCAAGCATCCATAACTATAGCATCAGGCTTGATACCTCTTTCTTTAGCTAAAGTAAGCATATCACAAAAATGCTCGTTCTTTGTTTTACCATCAGTTTCTTTATCATATATTCTATAATCTACAGGAGTAGATTGATCAATTTGAGTATTGTAATGCAGTAAGTTTACCATTCCTATACCAGGTATAACATCATGTACAGCCCCAGAATATTGATAATTTACAAGCTCGATCCTCTTACTGTATTGCTTTGACAATAAGGTGTCATCTCCCACTAATAAACAAGGATCTTCCAGATCAATATATTTTGACACTTTGCTATAGATTTCGCTAGGGCGAAAATCCTTACTCTTTAACCATCGACTTGCACTATCGTGCGATAGATCTAATGGACTTACTTTAGATAATGCTTTGCTAGTATATCTTACACTACTTGCTTGTAAGAATGATTTATATAAATCTTTGCTACATTTTGATCTTGTCATTTTTATCTAAAACTATTTTTCTCTAGATTAGCATATTATTTGCTAAGTGCGAAACTCCTGTAAATGAAAACATTACTTTATATCAACAAACTTGGGAAGTTATAAAAACATCAATTCAAAACAATATCAGATGGCTTTTAACTGATTCGCAACTTTGCTAAGTGCGAAACTCCTGTACCAGTTTATTTATACATCTCCTATAGCACAAAGGCAAAAATTATATTTATCTTTAGCAAGAAAAAGGAAAAATAGGTTGCATCATGGTACAAGAATCAGAAACAAAAGAATTACAATACCAAATCGAGTTTCCATTACTGAAAGACCAGAGATAAATAGAAAGATAGCAGCAATAGGTCATTTAGAAGGTGATTTAACTTTTAACAAAGGTAATCAAAGTCGTAATATAGGCGCTCTTGTGGATATCAGAACACAAAAAGTGTTTCTCACTTTAAACCGTTCAAAAAGAACACAAGATGTGATTGGTAACATGAATAAAAAACTTAAACAATTGTCGCATATAATCAAAAGCATAACGTTAGATAATGGCAAAGAATTTACCAATCATGAACGGCTTTGTTGCATAAATAAGCTTTTGAATATACTGCCCCTAACCCCGCAATGCTAGCCTAGCCAACAGGCACAGAGATAGGTTTACCAATTTCAAACATTTTGTTTAATAAGTGGCATTTAATAGACATTTCTTTTGTCATATTTTGATCATGTCTTGATAGAAACTTACTACCAAAAGAAGTTTTAAATCGAAAGAACGTGTTCTCTACACGCTCCCTTCTACCATAATTATTCTTTACCCTCCATGCTTGGTATCCTTTGTTTTGTTGATATATAACAGCTGCATCTCTCTCAGTTTTATCCCTAAGCGATTGAACTTTTACTGAAGAGTTTGGGGGTCTAATAACTGGTTTTATCTTCTTCTTTCTCAACAATTGATATGTAGATTCACCGTCATACCCTCGATCTCCCAGAAAATCCTTGGCTCTGACATTAGCTATTAGTAGTCCAATCTGTGATCTATCATCTATAGTATGCTCTGTGGTACTATCGGCAAGTATCATACCTTGATCTTCTATAACGATATGTAGCTTTTTCCATATGCGACGCTTATATTGCTTACCATGCTTATTTTCTAGCCATTCGTTCCCTGTGTAGGCTTGTATCCCTGTACTATCCATTGAAATACAACTAAATTCTTTATCTTGATTTCCATGTAAATACCTAAGATCTAATGACTTCATACGCTTACTTAATGTTGTATAGTCTGGACATCTAATAGATAAACCCGATATTTCAAAGAGCCAGTTTATAAAGCCTTGGGTTTGGCGTAACTTAAGACCGAATAAGCATCTGATCTTCAAACACTGTAATATAGCGTGATCACTATAGCGTCTAGGTCTTCCTCGTTTCATTTCCTCTCTGTAATCAGCATACCAGCCAATCGCCAAATCACTGGCAATCATAAAATCTATGCGACCCCTATTGCGTAAAAAATTATTATATTCTGACCAATTCGTTATTTTATATTTAGAATACTTGCGTGATTTACTAAAAGGGGCTTTCTTCCGAGATCTCATATAATCTGGATTATTTTTTAATTCAGGACATCTTACCAGATTATCACCACTCTTGCTCTACAAATTTTATTTATGCAACAAAGCCATTAATTCCAAATCTTTTTTTTTAATTGTGTTAGTTTTTATCCCAACCCTGATCAACTCCGATAATATCTCATTATATCCAGCTTCACCTAATACACTACGAAACGGCTTTGTTGCATAAATAAAATTTGTAGAGCAAGAGTGGTGATAATCTGGTAAGATGTCCTGAACTAAACAACCCTCAGCTATAAGCTGAGGGGTTATAAAGTGGAATCGATTAGAAATCGATCATCATTCACAGGTTCACCTTCCTGTTCATCAATATAGTGCTGTATCATTTCATCAGTTATATTACCTGAACTGACTGCCATATAGCCCCTAGCCCACAAATGATTGCCCCAAAATTGTTTTCGTAAATGAGTAAATTCTTGCAATAAAATTCTTGAGCTAATGCCTTTTAAATACTGTACTAACTTGCTAAGAGATATTTGCGGCTTATATGAGATAAACATATGTACGTGATCACAGGATATTTTCCCTGAAATTATATGTACTTCATGTTCCATGCAAATCTGCCTCAGTAAATCTCTAGTCCTTTCCGATACTTTGCCTATCAATATTCTCTTCCTATATTTTGGTATCCATATAAGATGCACTTTTAAATCATACTGACTATGACTATTCTTTCTATAACTTCTCATATTTCTTGATATAAATTCATTGCTAAAGCAATTTCATTATATCTTCCCTTCGCCTAAAGGCGAGGGATTTTTGATCCCCGAAGGGGGACATTAAAAAATAATCCAGATTATATGAGATCTCGGAAGAAAGCCCCTTTTAGTAAATCACGCAAGTATTCTAAATATAAAATAACGAATTGGTCAGAATATAATAATTTTTTACGCAATAGGGGTCGCATAGATTTTATGATTGCCAGTGATTTGGCGATTGGCTGGTATGCTGATTACAGAGAGGAAATGAAACGAGGAAGACCTAGACGCTATAGTGATCACGCTATATTACAGTGTTTGAAGATCAGATGCTTATTCGGTCTTAAGTTACGCCAAACCCAAGGCTTTATAAACTGGCTCTTTGAAATATCGGGTTTATCTATTAGATGTCCAGACTATACAACATTAAGTAAGCGTATGAAGTCATTAGATCTTAGGTATTTACATGGAAATCAAGATAAAGAATTTAGTTGTATTTCAATGGATAGTACAGGGATACAAGCCTACACAGGGAACGAATGGCTAGAAAATAAGCATGGTAAGCAATATAAGCGTCGCATATGGAAAAAGCTACATATCGTTATAGAAGATCAAGGTATGATACTTGCCGATAGTACCACAGAGCATACTATAGATGATAGATCACAGATTGGACTACTAATAGCTAATGTCAGAGCCAAGGATTTTCTGGGAGATCGAGGGTATGACGGTGAATCTACATATCAATTGTTGAGAAAGAAGAAGATAAAACCAGTTATTAGACCCCCAAACTCTTCAGTAAAAGTTCAATCGCTTAGGGATAAAACTGAGAGAGATGCAGCTGTTATATATCAACAAAACAAAGGATACCAAGCATGGAGGGTAAAGAATAATTATGGTAGAAGGGAGCGTGTAGAGAACACGTTCTTTCGATTTAAAACTTCTTTTGGTAGTAAGTTTCTATCAAGACATGATCAAAATATGACAAAAGAAATGTCTATTAAATGCCACTTATTAAACAAAATGTTTGAAATTGGTAAACCTATCTCTGTGCCTGTTGGCTAGGCTAGCATTGCGGGGTTAGGGGCAGTATATTCAAAAGCTTATTTATGCAACAAAGCCATTCTGAGCTGTTAACAATAGTGCTTTTATACCATCAATCACCTTGTAAAAACTTTAAATATTTTTATATGTCCTATCTACAATTATATAAATCAGACTTTGTAACTCTTCCATCATATACTCGTTTTATAGCTCTAAAACCAAGAGTTCTGTGTTATTTAGTTTTATTACTGGAATGGTATATGCAGGCAGCTCAATCTACGGGAGTTTCTTATATTGACGCCACATCTTTAGAGGTTTGTCATCGAAAAAGAATCTCTCGTAATAAAGTCTTTGCCGGTATTGCTGCTTTGGGTAAAACAACAAAAAGTTGGTTTTTTGGTCTAAAATTACATTTGGTTATTAACGAAAAAGGTGAGATTCAAGGTCTAAAACTAACGCCTGGTAATGTAGATGATAGAGCGCCGGTTTCGATAATCACCAAACATATCACGGGATTATTGTTTGGCGATAAGGGTTATATCAAACAGGAGCTCTTTGATGATCTATACAGCAAAGGAATCAAGTTAGTAACTGGCATAAAGAAGAAAATGAAGAATAAACTTATGCCATTATTTGAAAAAATATTATTACGCAAACGCTCAATTATCGAAACAGTATTTAGTGTGCTGAAGGGTGCTTTCGAGATCGAACATACAAGACATAGATCAATTTGGAATGCCTTTGTACATATCTTATCCGCCCTAATTGCATACTGTATGAAACCTAACAAACCTGCTATATCTCAAAATTAGCTAATCCAGAATTCAGGTTTTAAAGTTCTAAAAAACCTTTCTATTACTATATTATCAATACTTCTACCTTTGCCATTCATTGAAATTTGGATATCATGCTCCTTGAGAATATTTATGTGGTCATAACTGGTATATTGGCTACCTTGATCACTATTAAATATCTGTGGAGCGTTATACTTACTGAGAGCTTGTTTCAAGACATCAGTTACAAGAGATGCATCCATAGAATTTGACAGTTTATAGCTCAATATGGCCTTGCTATGCCAATCTATAATAGCTGCCATATACATAAAGCCACCATTAGTTCTAATGTAAGTAATGTCACCACTCCAAACCTCATTCACATTAGGCACATACACTTGCTTTGTTGAGCCAGATTTAGTCCAATATTGATCAAGTAAGTAGCTATAGATCTTATGCTCACTATCGTTTCGAGAAGTAGATTTTTTCTTATGTGGGTAAATAGCTTCTATACCCATCATCCTCATATATTTCAGTACTCGATCTTTACCGACAATAAAACCATCTTCTAGTAACTGTTGATGAATATAGCGATAACCAAATTCAGGATTATCTGTATATATTTCATCTATTCTATTTAAAATACTTAATTTATTTATACTCATCTCCTTGGATTTATAGTAGGCTGTAGATCGACTAATCTTTAATAGTTCACACTGTCTTGATTTTGAGAGTTGATTTAGCTTGGAGTGTACAAGACTCTTTTTATTTGATAAATCCAAGCTTTTGAGCTTTCCCACGGCCCAGTCCCTCTCAACTGTGATTCTACCAAGAGCTTTAGCAAGTTCATCATTTTGCTCTTGTAAATGATTTATTTGTTCTTGATATTCACTCAAAACTTTAGCTGGTTCAAAAGCTAATGCCGCATTACCTAAAAACTGTTTTTTCCAATTTTGAATTGTTTTAACGGTAAATTCCAGTATTAATTAAGCCAGATTTATATTTTCTTCCCATACCTCATTGGGTGTTTTATAACCGAGCACTTTTCTTGGTAAATTATTTAAAAAATCCTCAATTTCTTGTAATTGCTTTATTGTTAATTTTTTTATATCTAAAGATTTAGAGTATACTCTGTGCACCATTGAGTTAATCTTCTCTATCAATGGTTTTTGCCATGGAGAATAAGGATTGCAAAAATATACTTTTCGTTCAGATTTTGGCAATAGTTGTTCATGATTGGTAAATTCTTTGCCATTATCTAGTCCGTCCGCCAAAACTCTACAAGCCTTATAGATAATATGGTTTTAAGACAAGAAGTAATACAACAATCCGTAAGAAAATGATAAAATATGGTCATAAACCTTATGGATTTCAGTCAATGCCAATAGACAACATTATCAAATCGCAAGAACAAGGGAAACTGTTTGGTTATAAATTAAAAGAAGAATTAAACCCAAATAATAAGCTATATAAATTAAGAGAATTAATAAATTGGTCTAGGCTCGAAGAGTGGTTATCAAAAAATGTTTGTATTAAGAAATTTGGTAGAAATAGAAAATGTCATAGAGTGATGCTTGGCATAACGATGCTACAAGCAATGTATAATTTTTCAGATTCATTATCAGAGGAAGAGCTAAAAGAGAATATGTATTGGCAGTATTTCTGCGGGTGGGAATATATAGAAAAAGACATAGCTATCTCGGAAACTAGTATACGACGGTTTCGTAGTGTATTAGGTGAAGCTGGATATAATGAGATATTATCGGAGTTGATCAGGGTTGGGATAAAAACTAACACAATTAAAAAAAAAGATTTGGAATTAATCATCGCTGATACGACTGTACAAATTAAGAATATCAAACACCCACACGATGTTTATTTAATGGATAAAGCTAGGCTTAGCATAGTAAAGCTTTGCAACAGTTTGGGTATACATTTGAATGAAACATACGCTAGAACCTATAAACGCGATATAGTAAAGCTATGGAAATATAAAGAACATAGTAAAGCCAAGAAGCGTTGGAAAATAATGAAGCATTTAAAAATATTACTGGGTCGTTTGATTAGAGTATGTGAGCGTGAGATCAAAAATAAGCAATTAAACTTGTCTCTCAAAAATCAAGAAGTATTGCAAAAAATAAAACAAATACATAACCAATCTGTTTTAAAAAGAGAAGCTAAAAAGCAATATAAAGAAGATAACAAAGTATTATATAGTTTTCATGCCCCTGAAGTAGAGTGTATAGGAAAGGGAAAACGCAACAAGCCATATGAGTTTGGCAATAAAGTAGCGGTAGTAGTAAGTGGTCGTAGAAATTTTGTTTTATCCGCAAAATCGTTTCATAATAATCCTTATGATGGTCATACATTGCATCAGAGCTTTGAAGCAGTAGAGAGTGTCACTGGAATCAAGATAAAGAAATCATTTGTTGATCTTGGGTATAGTGGTAGCAATGTAAAGGAGAAGAGTAAGGTATATACCCCAAAAACGCGGAAGAAGTTGTTACAAGAGGACAAGTCTATGATCAAGAGACGCAGTGCCATAGAACCAATAATAGGTCACTTAAAGCAATATGGTCGGATGGGTAGAAACTTCTTGAAAGGTATGATAGGAGATATTATCAATCCAATAATCTCTGCTATTGGTTTGAATTTACGATGCATTGCAAATCATTTACAAATCGTGTCTAACTCCACATAAATCAAAAATATCATCATGCAAAAACTAGATGAACGATAAAAAATCGTTAACAATAGCTCCATATCAAAATTAGACCAACACAGAAATGTATCAGTAAAAATTAACATAACTTATTAATTTTTATTGAAAATCTTAGCAATTTGTTGTCAAAACTCTATCCCATTACAAATGATCAGGATTTGAAGTGTTTTTGGCGGATAGACTATCTAACGTTATGCTTTTGATTATATGCGACAATTGTTTAAGTTTTTTATTCATGTTACCAATCACATCTTGTGTTCTTTTTGAACGGTTTAAAGTGAGAAACACTTTTTGTGTTCTGATATCCACAAGAGCGCCTATATTACGACTTTGATTACCTTTGTTAAAAGTTAAATCACCCAGGAGTTTCGCACTTAGCAAATAATATGCTAATCTAGAGAAAAATAGTTTTAGATAAAAATGACAAGATCAAAATGTAGCAAAGATTTATATAAATCATTCTTACAAGCAAGTAGTGTAAGATATACTAGCAAAGCATTATCTGAAGTAAGTCCATTAGATCTATCGCACGATAGTGCAAGTCGATGGTTAAAGAGTAAGGATTTTCGCCCTAGCGAAATCTATAGCAAAGTGTCAAAATATATTGATCTGGAAGATCCTTGTTTATTAGTGGGAGATGACACCTTATTGTCAAAGCAATACAGTAAGAGGATCGAGCTTGTAAATTATCAATATTCTGGGGCTGTACATGATGTTATACCTGGTATAGGAATGGTAAACTTACTGCATTACAATACTCAAATTGATCAATCTACTCCTGTAGATTATAGAATATATGATAAAGAAACTGATGGTAAAACAAAGAACGAGCATTTTTGTGATATAGCTAACGCGGAAAGGTTTTTACCATAGTTTTTGTATTTACTCACATATTCACCAGATCTAAATCCTATTAAACATTGCTGGACTAACTTTAAAAACTGTTTACGTAAAATTATTGATCAATGCCTAAGTTTTTCCTAATCTGTGGTAGAAACATTTCCGTGTGAGCTATATGCTTACTTTAGCTAAAGAAAGCATATCACAAAAATGCTCGTTCTTTGTTTTACCATCAGTTTCTTTATCATATATTCTATAATCTACAGGAGTAGATTGATCAATTTGAGTATTGTAATGCAGTAAGTTTACCATTCCTATACCAGGTATAACATCATGTACAGCCCCAGAATATTGATAATTTACAAGCTCGATCCTCTTACTGTATTGCTTTGACAATAAGGTGTCATCTCCCACTAATAAACAAGGATCTTCCAGATCAATATATTTTGACACTTTGCTATAGATTTCGCTAGGGCGAAAATCCTTACTCTTTAACCATCGACTTGCACTATCGTGCGATAGATCTAATGGACTTACTTCAGATAATGCTTTGCTAGTATATCTTACACTACTTGCTTGTAAGAATGATTTATATAAATCTTTGCTACATTTTGATCTTGTCATTTTTATCTAAAACTATTTTTCTCTAGATTAGCATATTATTTGCTAAGTGCGAAACTCCTGTTTCCTTTTTCTTGCTAAAGATAAATATAATTTTTGCCTTTGTGCTATAGGAGATGTATAAATAAACTGGTATATACTCTCTGTAGAAATATTGACAGTATCTCGTGATAGTTTACGTCTACCTGAAATTATATCTGGTGAAATACCCTGTGTTAACTGCTTTATTATTTCTGCTCGTAAATTATTATCAATATCTAATTTTCTTTTTCTCTTACCTTGCCTTAAACTGCAAGCAAGTGTGTTAGCCCTATCTGGTCTATAATTATGCCTCATTCTCTTGAGTTCATAACATATAGTGCTTTTATCACGGCCAATCTTTGTCCCTATATATCGCGAGCTATAACCACTCTTATTCATTTCGTATATTTTAAATCTTTCATCTATCGTTAAATGAGCCATGATATATCTATATTTAAATGATGCTCCTCGCAGCAGAGCTACGAGGTATCTAAAAAAGTTTTAGTTGTTTCTTATGATATCACGAAGCAGAGCTTCGGGGAATTAAACCCTGAGAGATTAAAAATTGATTATATCTGGCTTAATTAATTATAGAACTTTCCCTTATTAAGTATTTTTCTATATCTTCTCGAGTCTTAAAACGTTGCTTATCTCTTATATTTAATGATTCATCACGAGCACAGTAAAAATTCTCTATAGCTCTGTATACACTTGACCAACTACGCTGAAAATCTTTATTAGTTGTTAATTCAACAACAGATCTTGCTTTAACGCTATCATTAGTTACTAGTGATAGTATTAATTCTAAAACCACATCTTGATTATAGGGAAAAATTTTTTATTTCTTGCAACATTTCTTGTATCTGAATTTTTGTCAAAACTTCAGATTTGAGCGTATTTATATCATAACTTATAAGTTTGGCTATCTTTTTGTCAAAACTTCAGTTATAAGGCAAGGAACGGAGCATATACTTAATATGTGAGTACCGCAGCTCTTATAAAACGACGATGCCAATTTTTCAAGTTCTATCTGTGTCTACGCGATTTTTTGATATTCGAAATATATCTTTCTCACCGCATAAATCCAAGCAAGGCATACGAAAGTAAACACCATCATTAGAACAGGTGAAATAGAGGTAAAAGTTGCAGTTGGGATTATGGTAAATATAATAGATTGTACAAGCCCACTTGATGATTTACCAACTTTTGCACTTATCACGTCAACAGCAGCTTTACCTTTTGTTTTTAACTCTTGATCAAGAGGGATATATAGCATTTCTCTTGAAGTATCCCATATAGAATATTTTGTTCCCTTAGCTAAAATATTCTGGATTCCGCCGATAGATACGGCAAGTGCAAGAGGTGACATTAAAATTGCCCCATCAAATAATGATAGGATTTTTTGATCAAATACAATAAGCACAAAGAACAGAACTCCAGTAACCATTATTATCACAGGTGAGATTACAGCAGCAACAAACCAGTTGTGCATACGCATAACATTATTGCCGATAATAGTCATAACCATAATAGCAACGCCGGTCCAAAGTATATACAAGCTGTTAAATTCAGCATAAGTATTAACAGTTGGATATAGCTCCTTAATTTTTGCTTTCCATACGGCTTCAACTAAATTAATAGCAAAACCAAATGCTGCGGAGCAGATTAAAAGTAGCCATAAATATTTAGATTTTGCAATATATTTAAAGCTCTTAATGATCCCCATACGCTCGGAAGTTGATCGTCCACTTTTTGCCTTAGCATAAAATAAAGGATTAGTAAAAACATTTCTGCTAATAAAACGAATTAGTAGACAACAAATAACTGCAACGATTGTAACCAAAATAGTTGATATTTGTACTAAAGTGATTTTGCTGTCAGAAATATTTATAAAGTGCTTCACAATAGTCTCTTCAGATGATAAATTCATCATTAAGAAGCCCACTAATATTAAAGATGAATTACCAAATAACGAGAAAAGCGTATAGAGTCTTTTAGCTTCTTCAGTAGTAGTAAGCTCATTGGCGAATTGCCAGAATAATAATACATAAAAAATATTAGGCCAAAGCTCGGCGAGGCTGTAATATACTATATAACCCCAATTGCCTATTAATGATATATACCATTTAAAATGCGGGTAGCGTTCCATCCAATCAGCTAAATAGTTCGGATGCACATGAACAATATGAGTATTAGGATAGATAACAAAAGCAAATAAAACAAAAAAGCCGATAAAAAATGCAGTTAAATAATAAAAAATCTTCTCAAAAGTAAGATGATTAATCATTTTAGCATAAATAGTTACAAATAAAGCAGCTGCAGGTGTAACACAATAAACTTTAGCAAAACCAGCTATCTCTGCACTGATTTCAGAAATTAAAATACTATCTTTTAATATTCGTAAAATATTTTGATTAAATAAAATGCAAAACATTAAGGCACTCATCGGAATAAATTTTCCGAGTTCGTAGTTATGAATAGGCCAAAAAGCGGCTCTAAATTTGCTTTTAAACGGTCGCGATGATGAGGTACTTAGCATTATAAAGCCCTAGGGACAAAAAAAAAACTTAAGCACTTCGAGATTTTATGAAAAGATATTTTCTCTAAAAAATTTAGAGACTATATACTGTTTTGTTACATTCTGAAGATGCGAAAGTTTATACAATATTTTTGGTCCAATGTCAAGAAAGATTAATATAATATAAGAAAGTTAGGATCTGAAGTTTTGACAAAAATTCTAATTTTTCTGACTAAAGTAAAAATTTATATTTAAAGTTAAATATTTAGTGCTTTTATCATCTTAAAAGCGATATTTCTACAATTTAAAGTAAATTATTTGATATATAATACAAATTATAGATTGATACACTCGCCACTTTTTTTAATCTCTCAACCTGAATTCTGGATTAGCTAATTTTGAGATATAGCAGGTTTGTTAGGTTTCATACAGTATGCAATTAGGGCGGATAAGATATGTACAAAGGCATTCCAAATTGATCTATGTCTTGTATGTTCGAGCTCGAAAGCACCCTTCAGCACACTAAATAGTCCGTCCGCCAAAACTCTACAAGCCTTATAGATAATATGGTTTTAAGACAAGAAGTAATACAACAATCCGTAAGAAAATGATAAAATATGGTCATAAACCTTATGGATTTCAGTCAATGCCAATAGACAACATTATCAAATCGCAAGAACAAGGGAAACTGTTTTGTTATAAATTAAAAGAAGAATTAAACCCAAATAATAAGCTATATAAATTAAGAGAATTAATAAATTGGTCTAGGCTCGAAGAGTGGTTATCAAAAAATGTTTGTATTAAGAAATTTGGTAGAAATAGAAAATGTCATAGAGTGATGCTTGGCATAACGATGCTACAAGCAATGTATAATTTTTCAGATTCATTATCAGAGGAAGAGCTAAAAGAGAATATGTATTGGCAGTATTTCTGCGGGTGGGAATATATAGAAAAAGACATAGCTATCTCGGAAACTAGTATACGACGGTTTCGTAGTGTATTAGGTGAAGCTGGATATAATGAGATATTATCGGAGTTGATCAGGGTTGGGATAAAAACTAACACAATTAAAAAAAAAGATTTGGAATTAATCATCGCTGATACGACTGTACAAATTAAGAATATCAAACACCCACACGATGTTTATTTAATGGATAAAGCTAGGCTTAGCATAGTAAAGCTTTGCAACAGTTTGGGTATACATTTGAATGAAACATACGCTAGAACCTATAAACGCGATATAGTAAAGCTATGGAAATATAAAGAACATAGTAAAGCCAAGAAGCGTTGGAAAATAATGAAGCATTTAAAAATATTACTGGGTCGTTTGATTAGAGTATGTGAGCGTGAGATCAAAAATAAGCAATTAAACTTGTCTCTCAAAAATCAAGAAGTATTGCAAAAAATAAAACAAATACATAACCAATCTGTTTTAAAAAGAGAAGCTAAAAAGCAATATAAAGAAGATAACAAAGTATTATATAGTTTTCATGCCCCTGAAGTAGAGTGTATAGGAAAGGGAAAACGCAACAAGCCATATGAGTTTGGCAATAAAGTAGCGGTAGTAGTAAGTGGTCGTAGAAATTTTGTTTTATCCGCAAAATCGTTTCATAATAATCCTTATGATGGTCATACATTGCATCAGAGCTTTGAAGCAGTAGAGAGTGTCACTGGAATCAAGATAAAGAAATCATTTGTTGATCTTGGGTATAGTGGTAGCAATGTAAAGGAGAAGAGTAAGGTATATACCCCAAAAACGCGGAAGAAGTTGTTACAAGAGGACAAGTCTATGATCAAGAGACGCAGTGCCATAGAACCAATAATAGGTCACTTAAAGCAATATGGTCGGATGGGTAGAAACTTCTTGAAAGGTATGATAGGAGATATTATCAATCCAATAATCTCTGCTATTGGTTTGAATTTACGATGCATTGCAAATCATTTACAAATCGTGTCTAACTCCACATAAATCAAAAATATCATCATGCAAAAACTAGATGAACGATAAAAAATCGTTAACAATAGCTCCATATCAAAATTAGACCAACACAGAAATGTATCAGTAAAAATTAACATAACTTATTAATTTTTATTGAAAATCTTAGCAATTTGTTGTCAAAACTCTATCCCATTACAAATGATCAGGATTTGAAGTGTTTTTGGCGGATAGACTAAATACTGTTTCGATGGAAAGTTCTATAATTAATTAAGCCAGATATAATCAATTTTTAATTAAATATAGATATATCATGGCTCATTTAACGATAGATGAAAGATTTAAAATATACGAAATGAATAAGAGTGGTTATAGCTCGCGATATATAGGGACAAAGATTGGCCGTGATAAAAGCACTATATGTTATGAACTCAAGAGAATGAGGCATAATTATAGACCAGATAGGGCTAACACACTTGCTTGCAGTTTAAGGCAAGGTAAGAGAAAAAGAAAATTAGATATTGATAATAATTTACGAGCAGAAATAATAAAGCAGTTAACACAGGGTATTTCACCAGATATAATTTCAGGTAGACGTAAACTATCACGAGATACTGTCAATATTTCTACAGAGAGTATATACCAGTTTATTTATACATCTCCTATAGCACAAAGGCAAAAATTATATTTATCTTTAGCAAGAAAAAGGAAAAATAGGTTGCATCATGGTACAAGAATCAGAAACAAAAGAATTACAATACCAAATCGAGTTTCCATTACTGAAAGACCAGAGATAAATAGAAAGATAGCAGCAATAGGTCATTTAGAAGGTGATTTAACTTTTAACAAAGGTAATCAAAGTCGTAATATAGGCGCTCTTGTGGATATCAGAACACAAAAAGTGTTTCTCACTTTAAACCGTTCAAAAAGAACACAAGATGTGATTGGTAACATGAATAAAAAACTTAAACAATTGTCGCATATAATCAAAAGCATAACGTTAGATAATGGCAAAGAATTTACCAATCATGAACAACTATTGCCAAAATCTGAACGAAAAGTATATTTTTGCAATCCTTATTCTCCATGGCAAAAACCATTGATAGAGAAGATTAACTCAATGGTGCACAGAGTATACTCTAAATCTTTAGATATAAAAAAATTAACAATAAAGCAATTACAAGAAATTGAGGATTTTTTAAATGATGCTCCTCGCAGCAGAGCTACGAGGTATCTAAAAAAGTTTTAGTTGTTTCTTATGATATCACGAAGCAGAGCTTCGGGGAATTAAACCCTGAGAGATTAATACTGGAATTTACCGAACAATTGTTATTACCATCGCTCAATACTTAATTTATACCTATTAACTTGACGGTGCCGAAATTAGGCTATATAGTCTATCCGCCAAAAACACTTCAAATCCTGATCATTTGTAATGGGATAGAGTTTTGACAACAAATTGCTAAGATTTTCAATAAAAATTAATAAGTTATGTTAATTTTTACTGATACATTTCTGTGTTGGTCTAATTTTGATATGGAGCTATTGTTAACGATTTTTTATCGTTCATCTAGTTTGAGTCTTTTGCAATGATTGTGTAAATTTTTGTTGAGCCTATATTAGAAGTAATTAAAAATATAGGTAACAGAAATGCAAATAGAGAAGAATAAAAAAATAAATGAAGCAATAGATTTGCTGATAGAAGGCGGAGTAGATTTAAAAACAGTACTAAGTCAGAATGGATTAATTAAGGAATTAACCAAGGGTATTTTAGAGCGAGCACTGCATGCTGAGATGTCAGAACATTTAGGTTATAGCAAGTATGATAGAGCTGAAACTGAGAATGCGAGGAATGGTAGTTTTAGTAAGAATCTGATTAGTGAGAATGGTACTATAGAGATAAATGTTCCAAGAGACAGACAAGGTAAATTTGAACCTATAATAGTCTCAAAGAAACAAACAAGAATAGATGGCTTAGACCAAAAGATAATATCCTTATATGCGAAGGGTATGAGTGTGTCTGATATTAAAACACAATTGCAAGAATTATATGGAGCTGAGATCAGTGAGAGCCTAATCAGCAGGATTACAGATGAAGTAATAGATGAGGTCAAGATTTGGCAGAGTAGACCTCTTGAATCAGTATACCCTATAGTATATTTTGACTGTTTAGTAGTGAAAGTAAGACAAGATAAACTTATTATTAATAAATCAGTATATGTAGCTTTAGGAATAGATTTATCTGGCAGAAAGGATATTTTAGGCTTATGGATAAGTGAGAATGAAGGAGCTAAATTTTGGCTTGGTAATTTTACTGAAATGAAGAATCGAGGAGTAAAAGATATCTTAATTGCTTGTAGTGATAATCTAACTGGTATGTCTGATGCTATTGCATCAGTATATCCGAAAACTGAACATCAAATTTGTATTGTCCATCAGATCAGGAATAGCCTCAAATATGTATCATATAAAGATAGAAAGCAATTAGCAGCGGATTTGAAACTAATCTATACTTCTGCTACTGAAAAAGAAGCAGAATTAGCTCTTGAGTCATTTGATCAAAAATGGAGTAAGCAATATCCGCATATAGCTAAATCTTGGTATAATAATTGGGATAATTTGATAATTTTCTTGCAATATCCAAAGGAGATTCGTAAGATTATTTACACTACAAATGCGATAGAATCGCTGAATAGCCAATTGAGAAAAGTTACTAAGAATAAACGCATCTTTCCAAATGATGACGCAGTATTTAAAGTTTTATATCTGACAATTGATTATATTACCAAAAAATGGTCTATGCCTATCCCCAATTGGAATGAAGCTATGGCTCATTTTATGATCAAATTTGATGGTAGAATTTAATGGTTCACGAAATTTACACAATTGATGAGACAGAGCCTCTAGTTTTTGCATGATGATATTTTTGATTTATGTGGAGTTAGACACGATTTGTAAATGATTTGCAATGCATCGTAAATTCAAACCAATAGCAGAGATTATTGGATTGATAATATCTCCTATCATACCTTTCAAGAAGTTTCTACCCATCCGACCATATTGCTTTAAGTGACCTATTATTGGTTCTATGGCACTGCGTCTCTTGATCATAGACTTGTCCTCTTGTAACAACTTCTTCCGCGTTTTTGGGGTATATACCTTACTCTTCTCCTTTACATTGCTACCACTATACCCAAGATCAACAAATGATTTCTTTATCTTGATTCCAGTGACACTCTCTACTGCTTCAAAGCTCTGATGCAATGTATGACCATCATAAGGATTATTATGAAACGATTTTGCGGATAAAACAAAATTTCTACGACCACTTACTACTACCGCTACTTTATTGCCAAACTCATATGGCTTATTGCGTTTTCCCTTTCCTATACACTCTACTTCAGGGGCATGAAAACTATATAGTCTATCCGCCAAAAACACTTCAAATCCTGATCATTTGTAATGGGATAGAGTTTTGACAACAAATTGCTAAGATTTTCAATAAAAATTAATAAGTTATGTTAATTTTTACTGATACATTTCTGTGTTGGTCTAATTTTGATATGGAGCTATTGTTAACGATTTTTTATCGTTCATCTAGTTTTTGCATGATGATATTTTTGATTTATGTGGAGTTAGACACGATTTGTAAATGATTTGCAATGCATCGTAAATTCAAACCAATAGCAGAGATTATTGGATTGATAATATCTCCTATCATACCTTTCAAGAAGTTTCTACCCATCCGACCATATTGCTTTAAGTGACCTATTATTGGTTCTATGGCACTGCGTCTCTTGATCATAGACTTGTCCTCTTGTAACAACTTCTTCCGCGTTTTTGGGGTATATACCTTACTCTTCTCCTTTACATTGCTACCACTATACCCAAGATCAACAAATGATTTCTTTATCTTGATTCCAGTGACACTCTCTACTGCTTCAAAGCTCTGATGCAATGTATGACCATCATAAGGATTATTATGAAACGATTTTGCGGATAAAACAAAATTTCTACGACCACTTACTACTACCGCTACTTTATTGCCAAACTCATATGGCTTGTTGCGTTTTCCCTTTCCTATACACTCTACTTCAGGGGCATGTATAATGGACTAAAAAAATTGGACAAAAAAATGAAGGAGTGTGTTTCCGCAATAAGTTAGAATAAATAGCAATAAACTTAAGAGGAAAGATGAAGAAAAATAAAGTAAAAATTTTCAGTGCTTCAGAAAAAACGGGGATAGTATTAGAATTAATAAAAGAGGAGTCGACACTTGGTCAGTTAGCTTCAAAATATGCAATAAGTGTTAAAACAATTCAAAATTGGAAAAAACAGTTTTTAGGTAATGCGGCATTAGCTTTTGAACCAGCTAAAGTTTTGAGTGAATATCAAGAACAAATAAATCATTTACAAGAGCAAAATGATGAGCTTGCTAAAGCTCTTGGTAGAATCACAGTTGAGAGGGACTGGGCCGTGGGAAAGCTCAAAAGCTTGGATTTATCAAATAAAAAGAGTCTTGTACACTCCAAGCTAAATCAACTCTCAAAATCAAGACAGTGTGAACTATTAAAGATTAGTCGATCTACAGCCTACTATAAATCCAAGGAGATGAGTATAAATAAATTAAGTATTTTAAATAGAATAGATGAAATATATACAGATAATCCTGAATTTGGTTATCGCTATATTCATCAACAGTTACTAGAAGATGGTTTTATTGTCGGTAAAGATCGAGTACTGAAATATATGAGGATGATGGGTATAGAAGCTATTTACCCACATAAGAAAAAATCTACTTCTCGAAACGATAGTGAGCATAAGATCTATAGCTACTTACTTGATCAATATTGGACTAAATCTGGCTCAACAAAGCAAGTGTATGTGCCTAATGTGAATGAGGTTTGGAGTGGTGACATTACTTACATTAGAACTAATGGTGGCTTTATGTATATGGCAGCTATTATAGATTGGCATAGCAAGGCCATATTGAGCTATAAACTGTCAAATTCTATGGATGCATCTCTTGTAACTGATGTCTTGAAACAAGCTCTCAGTAAGTATAACGCTCCACAGATATTTAATAGTGATCAAGGTAGCCAATATACCAGTTATGACCACATAAATATTCTCAAGGAGCATGATATCCAAATTTCAATGAATGGCCAAGGTAGAAGTATTGATAATATAGTAATAGAAAGGTTTTTTAGAACTTTAAAATATAATTGTATCTTTATTAATGATTTTAACAATGTTAAAGAGTTAAAAGAGGGGATTGATCATTATCTGAATAAATATAATTATCACAGATTTCATTCAAGTATTGGTTATAAAAAGCCTATGAATGTATATCTGAATTATATGCAAAATTATCAGCAAATTGCTGCCTGATAATCGAAAAATTAGGAAAACATACTACTCATTTTTTTGTCTTGATTTTTCAGTCCACTATCATGAAAACTATATAATACTTTGTTATCTTCTTTATATTGCTTTTTAGCTTCTCTTTTTAAAACAGATTGGTTATGTATTTGTTTTATTTTTTGCAATACTTCTTGATTTTTGAGAGACAAGTTTAATTGCTTATTTTTGATCTCACGCTCACATACTCTAATCAAACGACCCAGTAATATTTTTAAATGCTTCATTATTTTCCAACGCTTCTTGGCTTTACTATGTTCTTTATATTTCCATAGCTTTACTATATCGCGTTTATAGGTTCTAGCGTATGTTTCATTCAAATGTATACCCAAACTGTTGCAAAGCTTTACTATGCTAAGCCTAGCTTTATCCATTAAATAAACATCGTGTGGGTGTTTGATATTCTTAATTTGTACAGTCGTATCAGCGATGATTAATTCCAAATCTTTTTTTTTAATTGTGTTAGTTTTTATCCCAACCCTGATCAACTCCGATAATATCTCATTATATCCAGCTTCACCTAATACACTACGAAACCGTCGTATACTAGTTTCCGAGATAGCTATGTCTTTTTCTATATATTCCCACCCGCAGAAATACTGCCAATACATATTCTCTTTTAGCTCTTCCTCTGATAATGAATCTGAAAAATTATACATTGCTTGTAGCATCGTTATGCCAAGCATCACTCTATGACATTTTCTATTTCTACCAAATTTCTTAATACAAACATTTTTTGATAACCACTCTTCGAGCCTAGACCAATTTATTAATTCTCTTAATTTATATAGCTTATTATTTGGGTTTAATTCTTCTTTTAATTTATAACCAAACAGTTTCCCTTGTTCTTGCGATTTGATAATGTTGTCTATTGGCATTGACTGAAATCCATAAGGTTTATGACCATATTTTATCATTTTCTTACGGATTGTTGTATTACTTCTTGTCTTAAAACCATATTATCTATAAGGCTTGTAGAGTTTTGGCGGACGGACTATATAATACTTTGTTATCTTCTTTATATTGCTTTTTAGCTTCTCTTTTTAAAACAGATTGGTTATGTATTTGTTTTATTTTTTGCAATACTTCTTGATTTTTGAGAGACAAGTTTAATTGCTTATTTTTGATCTCACGCTCACATACTCTAATCAAACGACCCAGTAATATTTTTAAATGCTTCATTATTTTCCAACGCTTCTTGGCTTTACTATGTTCTTTATATTTCCATAGCTTTACTATATCGCGTTTATAGGTTCTAGCGTATGTTTCATTCAAATGTATACCCAAACTGTTGCAAAGCTTTACTATGCTAAGCCTAGCTTTATCCATTAAATAAACATCGTGTGGGTGTTTGATATTCTTAATTTGTACAGTCGTATCAGCGATGATTAATTCCAAATCTTTTTTTTTAATTGTGTTAGTTTTTATCCCAACCCTGATCAACTCCGATAATATCTCATTATATCCAGCTTCACCTAATACACTACGAAACCGTCGTATACTAGTTTCCGAGATAGCTATGTCTTTTTCTATATATTCCCACCCGCAGAAATACTGCCAATACATATTCTCTTTTAGCTCTTCCTCTGATAATGAATCTGAAAAATTATACATTGCTTGTAGCATCGTTATGCCAAGCATCACTCTATGACATTTTCTATTTCTACCAAATTTCTTAATACAAACATTTTTTGATAACCACTCTTCGAGCCTAGACCAATTTATTAATTCTCTTAATTTATATAGCTTATTATTTGGGTTTAATTCTTCTTTTAATTTATAACCAAACAGTTTCCCTTGTTCTTGCGATTTGATAATGTTGTCTATTGGCATTGACTGAAATCCATAAGGTTTATGACCATATTTTATCATTTTCTTACGGATTGTTGTATTACTTCTTGTCTTAAAACCATATTATCTATAAGGCTTGTAGAGTTTTGGCGGACGGACTATATATGGAACAGAAAGGCAACAAATGCATATGAAATCACGAGAAGAGTTTTTAATCATGAGAAAAACATCTTGCTAAATCCAGAATATAAGAAAAAATATGAAGAACAACAAAAGTTAAAAAATTTAACAGAAGCATACATTTAGATTTTAAATATCTGTAAGATTAAATCTTGTATCTTAGTATTGTCTTTAGTAAACAACTATAAGATACTTAAGGGCACTTAAGTAAGAAGACTAATATGCCGTATTAAATCTTAGGGCTATGTAACCCTGTAGTTGAGATCAAACAATTAGTCTTCACATACTCATTAAAGATCGGACGGTATTCTTAGGTCTTGAAATTAATCAATGAACCTGTATTTACAAGGTTGATCTTTGGGTATTCTACTTATTATTAACATAGAAGGTCAAATATGAGTAGCATTATTTTGGGTATAGATATTTCTAAAGCAACATTTGACGTAGCTTTATTAAATGATAATAAAATCAAAACCAAAAAGTTTAATAATACTGCAAAAGGCTTTGCTGCACTAAAACAATGGTTAGAAAAAAAGGGAATAGATACTGCTCACGCTTGTATGGAATCAACAGGTGGTTACGAAGTTAGGTTAGCTCAATATCTTTATGATAATACATTTAAAGTTAGTGTCGTAAATCCAGCTCGCATCAAGGGCTTTGCAATGAGCAAGCTTTCAAGAGTTAAAACTGACAAATCTGATTGTGAATTGATAGCTTCTTTTTGCAAGGCTATGCAACCTGATCTTTGGCAACCAACCCCTATACATATTAAAGAATTACAACAATGGGTAAGACGCTTGGATAGTTTGATTGCTAATAAAAATCAAGAAAATAATAGATTGAGCGGAGCAAGTAAAGCAGTTGCCATTAACATTATGATTCATATTGAATTTCTGGATAAGCAAATTAAGGAAGTAGAAGAACTTATCTCTAATCATATTAAAGGACACAAAGACTTACATGATAAAAGTAAACTTCTTGATTCAATCCCTGGTATAGGAGAAAAAACAATAGGAGTGATACTTGCTTTTCTTGTTGTAGAAAATTTTAATTCTGCAAAACAACTAGCTGCGTTTGTTGGTCTTAACCCAAAGCCAAAACAATCAGGCACTTCTGTCCATGGAATAGGAAAAATATCAAAAACAGGAGATGCTAATTTACGTAAAGCTTTTTATATGCCTGCCATAGTTGCTATAAAACATAATCCGATTATTAAGGATTTTAGTCAACGTTTGAGCAATGTTGGAAAATCTAAAATGGTTATAGTGATTGCTGCTATGCGTAAGTTGCTTCACATAATTTATGGTGTTCTTAATAACAAAACATCTTTTAGTGCAAATATAAAAACCCTGTGAAATAAAATTGAGGTAAAATAATGAAAAAGTTGTTGACACTCAAGACGGTATCTTAACTTCTACAGACCGATATTTTAGTTTTTTCTTAAGGACCATTCAATGAAAATAATTTTTATTATTCAAAATCCTACATTTAATTTATTTGAAAGTTTTTATAATGAAATTAAACAGGATAAATTCTTTGATGTACAATTTATACTTATCCCATGTGAAAATAAAAACTATGTATTCAATAATATCGAAGAGCTAGCTAATTATTTTGACGAAAGAAACATAACGTATGTAATGGGATATAACTCATGTTCAAAAGAGTATATAGACATTGAATCTTTTTCTCCTGATCTTGTTATATATCAAATTTTATACGATGACTATAGGAAATCCGAATTGTTTCATTCTACTCATGTTGCTCAGTACGCTCGTATTGCACATATTTCTTACGGTCTTAATATGATAAAACATACAGGTCTTTATGAGGGATTGTTAGAAAAAAATCCTTTTACAAAAGTAATGTGGAAAATTTTTGTAGAAAATCAATATATAGAAAAAGAAATCAATCAAAAAATGCCTGAAAAGGCAAAAGCTATAGGATACTTAAAATGCGAAAAATATTTACAAAATTATGAAGATTTCCCAAAACGTTGGAGTCTTTCGAGAGAAAAATCTTTCAGAATAGTCTGGAAACCTAGATGGACGGGAACATCAGAGAGTTCTAATTTTTTAAAATATCTTGATTACTTTATTACTCTTGTTAAAATTGATAGTAATATTGACTTTGTATTTTATAGTCATCCATTGTTAGAATGGCAATTGGTCGAAAATACAAAAATTATGAAGCGTCATTCTTATAATATGCTTATTAAGGAATTATTGTGTTTAAAAAATTTTAGGATTGAAGATAGTGGAGATTTCTTAGATACTATAATGACTGCAGATTTGTACATAGGTGATTTTAGCTCTACTATGGCAGAGTTCTTTTTGACAGGAAGACCTATCATCTATACTCCTGTTAAAAGTTCTTTAAATGAAATTGGAAAAATGATGCAGCAAGGTATGTATACTGCGAATAATAAAGAAGAATTACATGGTTATATTATGAATATAAAAAATAAAAATGATCCTTTATCTGCCATTAGAAAGGATATTAAAAATATTGTAAGTTTGCCAGTTCAAAATAACCAATTTGCTCGCTATTTAGCAGATTATTTAAAACTGAAGTTTTGACAAAAAGATAACCAAACTTATAAAGTATAGCTTAATGCGATAAGATAGTGACTTTTTTAAGAACATAGTAAACAGCATCATAGAATGTTTCAAAGTCCGTCCGCCAAAACTCTACAAGCCTTATAGATAATATGGTTTTAAGACAAGAAGTAATACAACAATCCGTAAGAAAATGATAAAATATGGTCATAAACCTTATGGATTTCAGTCAATGCCAATAGACAACATTATCAAATCGCAAGAACAAGGGAAACTGTTTGGTTATAAATTAAAAGAAGAATTAAACCCAAATAATAAGCTATATAAATTAAGAGAATTAATAAATTGGTCTAGGCTCGAAGAGTGGTTATCAAAAAATGTTTGTATTAAGAAATTTGGTAGAAATAGAAAATGTCATAGAGTGATGCTTGGCATAACGATGCTACAAGCAATGTATAATTTTTCAGATTCATTATCAGAGGAAGAGCTAAAAGAGAATATGTATTGGCAGTATTTCTGCGGGTGGGAATATATAGAAAAAGACATAGCTATCTCGGAAACTAGTATACGACGGTTTCGTAGTGTATTAGGTGAAGCTGGATATAATGAGATATTATCGGAGTTGATCAGGGTTGGGATAAAAACTAACACAATTAAAAAAAAAGATTTGGAATTAATCATCGCTGATACGACTGTACAAATTAAGAATATCAAACACCCACACGATGTTTATTTAATGGATAAAGCTAGGCTTAGCATAGTAAAGCTTTGCAACAGTTTGGGTATACATTTGAATGAAACATACGCTAGAACCTATAAACGCGATATAGTAAAGCTATGGAAATATAAAGAACATAGTAAAGCCAAGAAGCGTTGGAAAATAATGAAGCATTTAAAAATATTACTGGGTCGTTTGATTAGAGTATGTGAGCGTGAGATCAAAAATAAGCAATTAAACTTGTCTCTCAAAAATCAAGAAGTATTGCAAAAAATAAAACAAATACATAACCAATCTGTTTTAAAAAGAGAAGCTAAAAAGCAATATAAAGAAGATAACAAAGTATTATATAGTTTTCATGCCCCTGAAGTAGAGTGTATAGGAAAGGGAAAACGCAACAAGCCATATGAGTTTGGCAATAAAGTAGCGGTAGTAGTAAGTGGTCGTAGAAATTTTGTTTTATCCGCAAAATCGTTTCATAATAATCCTTATGATGGTCATACATTGCATCAGAGCTTTGAAGCAGTAGAGAGTGTCACTGGAATCAAGATAAAGAAATCATTTGTTGATCTTGGGTATAGTGGTAGCAATGTAAAGGAGAAGAGTAAGGTATATACCCCAAAAACGCGGAAGAAGTTGTTACAAGAGGACAAGTCTATGATCAAGAGACGCAGTGCCATAGAACCAATAATAGGTCACTTAAAGCAATATGGTCGGATGGGTAGAAACTTCTTGAAAGGTATGATAGGAGATATTATCAATCCAATAATCTCTGCTATTGGTTTGAATTTACGATGCATTGCAAATCATTTACAAATCGTGTCTAACTCCACATAAATCAAAAATATCATCATGCAAAAACTAGATGAACGATAAAAAATCGTTAACAATAGCTCCATATCAAAATTAGACCAACACAGAAATGTATCAGTAAAAATTAACATAACTTATTAATTTTTATTGAAAATCTTAGCAATTTGTTGTCAAAACTCTATCCCATTACAAATGATCAGGATTTGAAGTGTTTTTGGCGGATAGACTTCAAAATCTCCTGCAACTTTCCTAATTGCATTCTTGATTTTAAACCAGTAATGCTCAATAGGATTTAAATCAGGAGAATAAGTTGGTAAAAATAAAATACTGCAACCAACAGATTCAATTAACGTTTTCACTTTTGTACTTTTATGAAAATTAATATTATCCATTACGACTATCTGACTAGGCTTTAATTCCTTGATCAATATCTCTTGTACATAAGTTTCAAAAATGTTCTTATTACATGTTCCATCAAATATTATCGGGGCAATCATATCTTTGACACACGGCTTTGTTGCATAAATAAGCTTTTGAATATACTGCCCCTAACCCCGCAATGCTAGCCTAGCCAACAGGCACAGAGATAGGTTTACCAATTTCAAACATTTTGTTTAATAAGTGGCATTTAATAGACATTTCTTTTGTCATATTTTGATCATGTCTTGATAGAAACTTACTACCAAAAGAAGTTTTAAATCGAAAGAACGTGTTCTCTACACGCTCCCTTCTACCATAATTATTCTTTACCCTCCATGCTTGGTATAGCTAACACGGAAATGTTTCTACCACAGATTAGGAAAAACTTAGGCATTGATCAATAATTTTACGTAAACAGTTTTTAAAGTTAGTCCAGCAATGTTTAATAGGATTTAGATCTGGTGAATATGTGAGTAAATACAAAAACTATGGTAAAAACCTTTCCGCGTTAGCTATATCCTTTGTTTTGTTGATATATAACAGCTGCATCTCTCTCAGTTTTATCCCTAAGCGATTGAACTTTTACTGAAGAGTTTGGGGGTCTAATAACTGGTTTTATCTTCTTCTTTCTCAACAATTGATATGTAGATTCACCGTCATACCCTCGATCTCCCAGAAAATCCTTGGCTCTGACATTAGCTATTAGTAGTCCAATCTGTGATCTATCATCTATAGTATGCTCTGTGGTACTATCGGCAAGTATCATACCTTGATCTTCTATAACGATATGTAGCTTTTTCCATATGCGACGCTTATATTGCTTACCATGCTTATTTTCTAGCCATTCGTTCCCTGTGTAGGCTTGTATCCCTGTACTATCCATTGAAATACAACTAAATTCTTTATCTTGATTTCCATGTAAATACCTAAGATCTAATGACTTCATACGCTTACTTAATGTTGTATAGTCTGGACATCTAATAGATAAACCCGATATTTCAAAGAGCCAGTTTATAAAGCCTTGGGTTTGGCGTAACTTAAGACCGAATAAGCATCTGATCTTCAAACACTGTAATATAGCGTGATCACTATAGCGTCTAGGTCTTCCTCGTTTCATTTCCTCTCTGTAATCAGCATACCAGCCAATCGCCAAATCACTGGCAATCATAAAATCTATGCGACCCCTATTGCGTAAAAAATTATTATATTCTGACCAATTCGTTATTTTATATTTAGAATACTTGCGTGATTTACTAAAAGGGGCTTTCTTCCGAGATCTCATATAATCTGGATTATTTTTAATTCAGGACATCTTACCAGATTATCACCACTCTTGCTCTACAAATCTTATTTATGCAACAAAGCCAGGGGCAGTATATTCAAAAGCTTATTTATGCAACAAAGCCGTGGAGCGTTATACTTACTGAGAGCTTGTTTCAAGACATCAGTTACAAGAGATGCATCCATAGAATTTGACAGTTTATAGCTCAATATGGCCTTGCTATGCCAATCTATAATAGCTGCCATATACATAAAGCCACCATTAGTTCTAATGTAAGTAATGTCACCACTCCAAACCTCATTCACATTAGGCACATACACTTGCTTTGTTGAGCCAGATTTAGTCCAATATTGATCAAGTAAGTAGCTATAGATCTTATGCTCACTATCGTTTCGAGAAGTAGATTTTTTCTTATGTGGGTAAATAGCTTCTATACCCATCATCCTCATATATTTCAGTACTCGATCTTTACCGACAATAAAACCATCTTCTAGTAACTGTTGATGAATATAGCGATAACCAAATTCAGGATTATCTGTATATATTTCATCTATTCTATTTAAAATACTTAATTTATTTATACTCATCTCCTTGGATTTATAGTAGGCTGTAGATCGACTAATCTTTAATAGTTCACACTGTCTTGATTTTGAGAGTTGATTTAGCTTGGAGTGTACAAGATATAATGGACTGAAAAAATTGGACAAAAAAATGAAGGAGTGTGTTTCCGCAATAAGTTAGAATAAATAGCAATAAACTTAAGAGGAAAGATGAAGAAAAATAAAGTAAAAATTTTCAGTGCTTCAGAAAAAACGGGGATAGTATTAGAATTAATAAAAGAGGAGTCGACACTTGGTCAGTTAGCTTCAAAATATGCAATAAGTGTTAAAACAATTCAAAATTGGAAAAAACAGTTTTTAGGTAATGCGGCATTAGCTTTTGAACCAGCTAAAGTTTTGAGTGAATATCAAGAACAAATAAATCATTTACAAGAGCAAAATGATGAACTTGCTAAAGCTCTTGGTAGAATCACAGTTGAGAGGGACTGGGCCGTGGGAAAGCTCAAAAGCTTGGATTTATCAAATAAAAAGAGTCTTGTACACTCCAAGCTAAATCAACTCTCAAAATCAAGACAGTGTGAACTATTAAAGATTAGTCGATCTACAGCCTACTATAAATCCAAGGAGATGAGTATAAATAAATTAAGTATTTTAAATAGAATAGATGAAATATATACAGATAATCCTGAATTTGGTTATCGCTATATTCATCAACAGTTACTAGAAGATGGTTTTATTGTCGGTAAAGATCGAGTACTGAAATATATGAGGATGATGGGTATAGAAGCTATTTACCCACATAAGAAAAAATCTACTTCTCGAAACGATAGTGAGCATAAGATCTATAGCTACTTACTTGATCAATATTGGACTAAATCTGGCTCAACAAAGCAAGTGTATGTGCCTAATGTGAATGAGGTTTGGAGTGGTGACATTACTTACATTAGAACTAATGGTGGCTTTATGTATATGGCAGCTATTATAGATTGGCATAGCAAGGCCATATTGAGCTATAAACTGTCAAATTCTATGGATGCATCTCTTGTAACTGATGTCTTGAAACAAGCTCTCAGTAAGTATAACGCTCCACAGATATTTAATAGTGATCAAGGTAGCCAATATACCAGTTATGACCACATAAATATTCTCAAGGAGCATGATATCCAAATTTCAATGAATGGCAAAGGTAGAAGTATTGATAATATAGTAATAGAAAGGTTTTTTAGAACTTTAAAATATAATTGTATCTTTATTAATGATTTTAACAATGTTAAAGAGTTAAAAGATGGGATTGATCATTATCTGAATAAATATAATTATCACAGATTTCATTCAAGTATTGGTTATAAAAAGCCTATGAATGTATATCTGAATTATATGCAAAATTATCAGCAAATTGCTGCCTGATAATCGAAAAATTAGGAAAACATACTACTCATTTTTTTGTCTTGATTTTTCATGTATGGACCTCCTGTAGAATGCAAGAAAAAAATAACATCAATAATAAAAACAAACAAATGCAGTCATGTATCCGGCTTATAGCTGATAAATCAACCTAATTTATTCTACAGCCCTGATGGAATTCGCTGGCTTACAAACTATATACTTATCAGTCCATCGGCTTCTAAAAGAGCCACTGAAAAACGCAGTTTTTTTGTAAGCTAAGGTTTGTCTTATTTACCATCAATATTAATTATCTCAAGCATATTTCGGGTTGGAATCTCTTACATATTGTTTTGCTTTTACCTATTCATTATATAAATCACCATTTATTTTACTTATAAGTGCTATGCTACACACTCTTTAGCTACAAACTTTACTCTCTACATAATCATCTCCTGATCTTAGTACAGCAAACACCACTCTTGCCAACTTATTAGCTATGGCAACTGTCGTTTTATTATGGCTACTTCGCTCAGATAAATTAAACATCCATTTCGTAAATTGGCTAAAATCTTTTTTAGATTTCTGTTCTTCCGATGTAAATCTTATCTTGGCATTTAGTACAGCTCTAGCCCCTTGAATTAATAAAGTGCGTAAGTATACATCACCTCGCTTGCTAATTCCCAGCAGCTTATCCTTCCCACCACTTGAATGTTGTCTTGGCACTAATCCTAGCCATGCCGATAATTGCCTGCCATTCTCAAAACTTGTAGCATTACCTATTGATGCTATTAAAGCAGTAGCAGTAATTAAACCAAGACCAGGTATAGCTCTTAATCGTTGATATTGAGTTAGGTTACTTGCTATCATTGTTAATCGTTTTTCTATCTCTTTTATTTTTCTGTTATTATCTAAGAATTCTTCTTTTAGTTCACTAAATGTTTGATAACTTAACTGGCTTAATTTCCCTGCATCTAAAATCTCAATTAATTTTGTGATAACCTTATTAATGCCTTGAGGAACAATAAAACCAAACTCATGTAGTAGCCCCCTAATTTCATTAGCAAGTGCTGTACGATTTTTTACCAATCTCTCTCTTACCCTATGTATTGATAAAATTTCTTGTTGCTCTATAGTTTTAATTGCAACAAATCTCATATTAGGTCTTGTCACGGCTTCACATATCGCTTCAGCATCTGCTTGATCATTTTTATTAGTTTTAACATATGGTTTGACAAATTGCGGTGCCATTAGTTTTACTTCATGCCCTAATTTAGTTATTTCTCTTGCCCAATAACTAGAACCACCACAAGCTTCCATCCCTACTAAACATTGTGGTAAATTAGCCATAAATGTCAAAACCTGATCTCTCATCAATTTTTTCTTTAATACTGTCTTGCCATTTTTATCTACACCATGAATTTGAAAAATTCTTTTTGCAATATCTATACCAATTGTAGTAACCTCCATATGGACCTCCTTAATTGTTGTTTTAATATGTTAAATATTAACCCTAGAAGATTAGCAACTGCTTTTCATTCTCTATATCAGGAGGTCCATACCATTAGTCCACTATCGAAGAAGTTGTTACAAGAGGACAAGTCTATGATCAAGAGACGCAGTGCCATAGAACCAATAATAGGTCACTTAAAGCAATATGGTCGGATGGGTAGAAACTTCTTGAAAGGTATGATAGGAGATATTATCAATCCAATAATCTCTGCTATTGGTTTGAATTTACGATGCATTGCAAATCATTTACAAATCGTGTCTAACTCCACATAAATCAAAAATATCATCATGCAAAAACTAGATGAACGATAAAAAATCGTTAACAATAGCTCCATATCAAAATTAGACCAACACAGAAATGTATCAGTAAAAATTAACATAACTTATTAATTTTTATTGAAAATCTTAGCAATTTGTTGTCAAAACTCTATCCCATTACAAATGATCAGGATTTGAAGTGTTTTTGGCGGATAGACTATCTAAAAAAGTTTTAGTTGTTTCTTATGATATCACGAAGCAGAGCTTCGGGGAATTAAACCCTGAGAGATTAATACTGGAATTTACCGGTGATTATCGAAACCGGCGCTCTATCCTCTACATTACCAGGCGTTAGTTTTAGACCTTGAATCTCACCTTTTTCGTTAATAACCAAATGTAATTTTAGACCAAAAAACCAACTTTTTGTTGTTTTACCCAAAGCAGCAATACCGGCAAAGACTTTATTACGAGAGATTCTTTTTCGATGACAAACCTCTAAAGATGTGGCGTCAATATAAGAAACTCCCGTAGATTGAGCTGCCTGCATATACCATTCAAGTAATAAAACTAAATAACTCAGAACTCTTGGTTTGAGAGCTATAAAACGAGTATATGATGGAAGAGTTACAAAGTCTGATTTATATAATTGTAGATAGGACATATAAAAATATTTAAAGTTTTTACAAGGTGATTGATGGTATAAAAGCACTATTGTTAACAGCTCAGAATAGCTTATTTCAGGCTTTCTTGTAGGGTTTTTATTAATTAATGGTAGAAATGATTTATTAATCCACTGCTCGCTAATTTTACAAAAATCATCGACAAAACAAAATAATGCAGTAATATCTTTCTTCATGGGGATACTCTTGTTTTTTTGCTAAAAATTATATAGAGTATCTTCTATCCCTTGTAAATACTTACTTCCAAACCTAGATTAATCCAGAATTCAGGTTTCTAATATAGGCTCAACAAAAATTTACACAATCATTGCAAAAGACTCATTTAAAACTTCTTTTGGTAGTAAGTTTCTATCAAGACATGATCAAAATATGACAAAAGAAATGTCTATTAAATGCCACTTATTAAACAAAATGTTTGAAATTGGTAAACCTATTTCTGTGCCTGTTGGCTAGGCTAGCATTGCGGGGTTAGGGGCAGTATATTCAAAAGCTTATTTATGCAACAAAGCCACATTTTCCACCCTCAATAATACAAAAACCCCAGCTATTACAAATAACCCACTACAAACAAATATAATTTTCTTTATGTAATTTTTCATTTTACTTTTAACCTTTTTAAAATATTTTCTTTCCCTAAAATTTCAGCAATTTCAAATATGCTAGGTGAGCCAACCATACCTGTAATTAAAGCTCTCACAGGCTTCATAACTTCATTCATATTTAAACTATTTGCTGCCACTATTTTCTTAAATTCAGACTGCACTGATTCTTTATCAAACTGCTCAAGTTTTTCTAGGCTTTCTATAACATTGCTAAGCAAATTTTTATCGCAATTTTCTATAATTTCCTTTGCATCATTTTCATAAGCAATAGGAGTATCTATTAAATAAATTTTTGCAAGATTTGCTAAATCTAGTAAGGTTTCGCTTCTAACTAATAAACCTTGCAGACCAAGTTTTATATAATTTACTTCCTGCTCGCTGACCTTATAATTTCGATTTAATATCTCTAAAATTTTAGTAATTAAACTGTTCTCATCAAGCATTCTTAAATAATGGCTATTTAAGCTGTTCATTTTAGTAAAATCAAGCCTTGCAGGTGATTTACCGAGTGAATCTAGGTTAAACCATTCGATAGCTTGATCCATCTGGATAATCTCATCATCCCCATGACTCCAACCAAGACGCAATAGATAATTACATAAGCTTTCCGGCAAATACCCCATATCCTTATAAGATTCAACACCTAAAGCCCCATGCCTTTTAGACAATTTAGCACCATCTGCTCCATGAATTAGCGGTATATGAGTCATGCTTGGAACCTGGTAACCAAAAGCGTTATATATAGCGATTTGCCTTGCAGCATTTGTTAAATGATCATCACCTCTAATAATATGAGTTATGCCTATATCGTGATCATCCACCACCACGGCTAACATGTAAGTAGCAGTGCCATCACTACGCAGCAGTACCATATCATCAATGTGAGAGTTCTCAATTACCACATCACCTTGTAGCGTGTCATGAATTGTTATGCTACCTGATCTCGGAGTTTTTAAACGTATAACCGGCTTTATGTCTTTTGGGTAAGTATCAGAAGTTTTATCACGCCACCTACTATTAAAAATAAAATGCTGCTTATTTTCTAGAGCTTCTTGTCTTTGCTTTTCTATTTCTTCCTGAGGTGTAAAACAATAATATGCCTTACCCTCTGCAAGCAACTTTAATGCTGCTTCCTTATAAAGATCATTGCGTTTAGATTGGAATACAACTTCATCATCCCAATTAAGCCCTAGCCATTTCAGTCCTGAAAATATGGCTTCTACCGCTGCTTCTGTTGATCTTTCTTTATCAGTATCTTCAATACGTAATAAGAATTTGCCGTTATTATGCTTAGCAAATAAATAATTGAATAAAGCCGTTCTTGCTGAACCTATATGTAAAAACCCCGTCGGTGACGGAGCAAATCTAGTAATCACGTTGTTAGTCATTTTTTTATACATAGATGTCATTGCGAGAAGAAACTATAAGTTTTGTACGTGCACAATCTCAGGATGTTTAATAAGATTGCTTCGTCGCTACGCTCCTCGCAATGATGGGTTATCATTTTTCTTCAAATATACAAAATAGTTTACATCTATATCATCATCACTTAAATGCCATTTGTCTTCTGCCATGTTATATACCAAACCTTTTAGCTCCTCAATTTCTACATTAGTATTTTCTAGCATCTCATAAATTTCAGATGGTTTTATAAACTTACTATAATCATGGGTATTTTTTGGCACCCATCCGAGTATATATTCAGCTGCTATTATCCCAAGTAAATAAGCTTTTTTGGTGCGGTTAATCGTAGAAATTATAGCCATACCTTTTGGCTTAATACGCTTTACTAAATTCAGCATAAATTCTTGAACATTTTCCACATGCTCAATAACTTCAAGACAAATCACTACATCATATTGCTTATCGTTTTCTAATTCTTCTATAGTGCTTTTTGAATAATTTACCTTAATATTATTTTCTGTAGCATAAGCCAAAGCAGTATCAATATTACTTTGCAAAGCATCAATAGCCGTAACGTTAAAACCTTGCATCGCAAGATTAGTAGCAATTAAACCACCACCACAACCTACATCTAATACTTCCAAATCAGAAATATCGTTGTAATGCGATTTTATCTTCTCTATTATATAGTTAAGGCGAATAGGATTTATGCGGTGTAAAATACCGAATTCCCCATCCTTATTCCACCAACTATGAGAGATTTTCTCAAATTTTTCTAATTCGTTTTTATTAACTGAAGACATAGCTATAATATACTTATATGGTACTAATAATACTAGCCTTAATTTTAATTAGCTGCATATTTGCTCCTATTGGCTGCATAGCATTATGGAAAAGATATGTTTACTTCGGCGACGGGCTTGCTCATAGTAGTTTTCTAGCAGTCAGCATTAGTATTATTGCTCATTTTCCATTAATATATTCAGGACTAATTGTTGCAATTCTTTTTTCAATTTTTGTGTTTATTTTCCAAAATAATTCTGAGAAAAATGCAGTTATTAATTTAATTTCTAGCTCTATGCTGGCTATTGCTTTAATTATTAATTATTTTTCTTCTGCTCAAAACAATATAGTTAATTTACTGTTTGGCGATATTTTATCTGTAGCTTTTGATGATTTAATTGTGCTAGCAATAATGCTTATAGCTATTATATGTTTTATTGCATATTTTTATAATAAAATTCTTCTTATAATTATTAACAGAGATATTGCCATAATTAAAGGCGTAAAAGTTAATATTATAGAACTACTATTTTTACTTATTTTATCTATATCAGTATTTTCTGCAATTAAAATAGTTGGGGTTCTTATGGTGACGGCTGTGTTACTTATTCCTGCTATGATTGCAAGATTTATGGTAGGCAGCCCTGCTATGATGATTATAATATCAATTTTTATTTCGCTATTTATTAATTTCTGTGCTGCTACTGCCTCTTTTTATTGTGATCTACCTCTAACACCCTTAGTTATTATTATTGGTTCATTGATTTATGGGGGGTTGTATTTCTCTGTCATTGCGAGGAACAATTGGAATTTTTGAGTGGCTTTTATGTCATTCCCGTATGAGGGATCGGTTTTCCAATTGTCATCCCGTGATTTATTCACGGGATCCAGTTAAAAAATGCTAACTTATAACCTCTGAAGTTTTGACAAAAAATTTTTAATGGAAAGTTCTATAATTAATTAAGCCAGATATAATCAATTTTTAATCTCTCAGGGTTTAATTCCCCGAAGCTCTGCTTCGTGATATCATAAGAAACAACTAAAACTTTTTTAGATACCTCGTAGCTCTGCTGCGAGGAGCATCATTTAAATATAGATATATCATGGCTCATTTAACGATAGATGAAAGATTTAAAATATACGAAATGAATAAGAGTGGTTATAGCTCGCGATATATAGGGACAAAGATTGGCCGTGATAAAAGCACTATATGTTATGAACTCAAGAGAATGAGGCATAATTATAGACCAGATAGGGCTAACACACTTGCTTGCAGTTTAAGGCAAGGTAAGAGAAAAAGAAAATTAGATATTGATAATAATTTACGAGCAGAAATAATAAAGCAGTTAACACAGGGTATTTCACCAGATATAATTTCAGGTAGACGTAAACTATCACGAGATACTGTCAATATTTCTACAGAGAGTATATACCAGTTTATTTATACATCTCCTATAGCACAAAGGCAAAAATTATATTTATCTTTAGCAAGAAAAAGGAAAAATAGGTTGCATCATGGTACAAGAATCAGAAACAAAAGAATTACAATACCAAATCGAGTTTCCATTACTGAAAGACCAGAGATAAATAGAAAGATAGCAGCAATAGGTCATTTAGAAGGTGATTTAACTTTTAACAAAGGTAATCAAAGTCGTAATATAGGCGCTCTTGTGGATATCAGAACACAAAAAGTGTTTCTCACTTTAAACCGTTCAAAAAGAACACAAGATGTGATTGGTAACATGAATAAAAAACTTAAACAATTGTCGCATATAATCAAAAGCATAACGTTAGATAATGGCAAAGAATTTACCAATCATGAACAACTATTGCCAAAATCTGAACGAAAAGTATATTTTTGCAATCCTTATTCTCCATGGCAAAAACCATTGATAGAGAAGATTAACTCAATGGTGCACAGAGTATACTCTAAATCTTTAGATATAAAAAAATTAACAATAAAGCAATTACAAGAAATTGAGGATTTTTTAAATAATTTACCAAGAAAAGTGCTCGGTTATAAAACACCCAATGAGGTATGGGAAGAAAATATAAATCTGGCTTAATTAATACTGGAATTTACCGTCCATCAGATCAGGAATAGCCTCAAATATGTATCATATAAAGATAGAAAGCAATTAGCAGCGGATTTGAAACTAATCTATACTTCTGCTACTGAAAAAGAAGCAGAATTAGCTCTTGAGTCATTTGATCAAAAAGGGAGTAAGCAATATCCGCATATAGCTAAATCTTGGTATAATAATTGGGATAATTTGATAATTTTCTTGCAATATCCAAAGGAGATTCGTAAGATTATTTACACTACAAATGCGATAGAATCGCTGAATAGCCAATTGAGAAAAGTTACTAAGAATAAACGCATCTTTCCAAATGATGACGCAGTATTTAAGGTTTTATATCTGACAATTGATTATATTACCAAAAAATGGTCTATGCCTATCCCCAATTGGAATGAAGCTATGGCTCATTTTATGATCAAATTTGATGGTAGAATTTAATGGTTCACGAAATTTACACAATTGATGAGACAGAGCCTAACATATAATCAATAAGCCCTTTAAATACATAGCAAATTAATTATGATTCATATCTTTCTAATTATTATTTCTTTATTTATTTCTTTAATAACCTATCTATTTATCAGAAAAACGGATATTTTCACTAAGCTATTAATCCTAAACAGTTTAACTAGTGTGGTGAGTTTATTTATTTACTGCTTGGGTTTTTATCTAGGCAATAGCTCATATTTAGATATAGCAATTATTTATTTTTTATTGAGCTTTATAGCAACAAACGGTTATTTAAAATATTTTGTATATGAATCAGATAAAAACAAAGCAGATTGATAAAGTGATTTTGGGATGTGGTTTGAGTGGTATGTTAACCGCTCTTGCTTTTGCCAAAAAAGGTGTAGAAACTACTATATTTGAAAGTAAATCTGTAAAAAGTCCTGGCTTTTTTAACGATATTAGAACCACTGCTTTGACGCCTTATTCTAAGGATTTTTTATCTTCCATTGATATACGGCAAGAGCTGGAAGAGTTTGTAAGCCACATGAAAGATGTTTATGTAGTTGATAATAAAGCTCCTGAAATATTGGAACTAAAAAATGATAGTTCTTTAGGGTATGTAGTTCAGAATAACGATTTTAAGAAAATATTATTATCAAAAATAATTAATAATCCGCTGATGACATTAGTCGATAATAAAGAATATCAAGAGGTTATAAGCCATGATGAACATTCTATTATTAAGTTTAATGATGAAATCCACGTTAAATCTAATTTACTAATTATATGTGATGGTACAAATTCGAAGGTTAGATCACATTATTTTGCAAATGAAATAGAAAAACCATATCAAACTGCTGTAGTGTTTAACATTAAGCATGAAAAGCCGCATGAAAATTGTGCTATGGAGCATTTTCTGCCTCTAGGTCCTTTTGCATTATTGCCTATGAAAGATCAACATAGTTCTTCTGTGATATGGTCAACTTCTTCTGATCAAGCTGCGTTAATTATGCAGTTGCCTATTGAAGAGGTAAGATTCTTAACGCAAAGAAATGCTGGTAATTCACTTGGAAAAATCACTGTAGATAGCGAGGTAAACGGCTTTCCTCTCAAAGCTCGTATAGCAAATAGATATTTTCACAACAAGATAGTACTTATTGCCGATAGTGCTCACGTGGTGCATCCATTAGCCGGGCAGGGGCTTAATCAAGGTATAAAAGATATTGAATCCTTAATTAGCGTAGTAAGTAATAATTTACCGCTATCAGAATACCAAAAATCAAGACAAACAGATAATTTTATCATGTATAAGCTAACTGATGAGCTTAATAATATTTTTTTAAATCATTCAAAAAGTTTAAGGCATTTAAGACAAATAGGGTTTAAAGCGATAAATAACTTTAAGCCTATTAAAAATCTGATTACTAGTTACGCAATGGGTAAAAGGTAGAGTATACTCGATAAACTTGAAAAATTGGCTACGTCGTCTTATAAGATCTGTGGTGCTCACGTGGCTCTGTCTCATCAATTGTGTAAATTTCGTGAACCATTAAATTCTACCATCAAATTTGATCATAAAATGAGCCATAGCTTCATTCCAATTGGGGATAGGCATAGACCATTTTTTGGTAATATAATCAATTGTCAGATATAAAACCTTAAATACTGCGTCATCATTTGGAAAGATGCGTTTATTCTTAGTAACTTTTCTCAATTGGCTATTCAGCGATTCTATCGCATTTGTAGTGTAAATAATCTTACGAATCTCCTTTGGATATTGCAAGAAAATTATCAAATTATCCCAATTATTATACCAAGATTTAGCTATATGCGGATATTGCTTACTCCATTTTTGATCAAATGACTCAAGAGCTAATTCTGCTTCTTTTTCAGTAGCAGAAGTATAGATTAGTTTCAAATCCGCTGCTAATTGCTTTCTATCTTTATATGATATAGCTAACGCGGAAAGGGTTTTACCATAGTTTTTGTATTTACTCACATATTCACCAGATCTCAATCCTATTAAACATTGCTGGACTAACTTTAAAAACTGTTTACGTAAAATTATTGATCAATGCCTAAGTTTTTCCTAATCTGTGGTAGAAACATTTCCGTGTTAGCTATACATATTTGAGGCTATTCCTGATCTGATGGACAATACAAATTTGATGTTCAGTTTTCGGATATACTGATGCAATAGCATCAGACATACCAGTTAGATTATCACTACAAGCAATTAAGATATCTTTTATTCCTCGATTCTTCATTTCAGTAAAATTACCAAGCCAAAATTTAGCTCCTTCATGCTCACTTATCCATAAGCCTAAAATATCCTGTCTGCCAGATAAATCTATTCCTAAAGCTACATATACTGATTTATTAATCTCTCAGGGTTTAATTCCCCGAAGCTCTGCTTCGTGATATCATAAGAAACAACTAAAACTTTTTTAGATACCTCGTAGCTCTGCTGCGAGGAGCATCATTTACTAGCAATTTAGTTTTTGCAAAAGGTAAATTCCAGTATTAATTAAGCCAGATTTATATTTTCTTCCCATACCTCATGGGGTGTTTTATAACCGAGCACTTTTCTTGGTAAATTATTTAAAAAATCCTCAATTTCTTGTAATTGCTTTATTGTTAATTTTTTTATATCTAAAGATTTAGAGTATACTCTGTGCACCATTGAGTTAATCTTCTCTATCAATGGTTTTTGCCATGGAGAATAAGGATTGCAAAAATATACTTTTCGTTCAGATTTTGGCAATAGTTGTTCATGATTGGTAAATTCTTTGCCATTATCTAACGTTATGCTTTTGATTATATGCGACAATTGTTTAAGTTTTTTATTCATGTTACCAATCACATCTTGTGTTCTTTTTGAACGGTTTAAAGTGAGAAACACTTTTTGTGTTCTGATATCCACAAGAGCGCCTATATTACGACTTTGATTACCTTTGTTAAAAGTTAAATCACCTTCTAAATGACCTATTGCTGCTATCTTTCTATTTATCTCTGGTCTTTCAGTAATGGAAACTCGATTTGGTATTGTAATTCTTTTGTTTCTGATTCTTGTACCATGATGCAACCTATTTTTCCTTTTTCTTGCTAAAGATAAATATAATTTTTGCCTTTGTGCTATAGGAGATGTATAAATAAACTGGTATATACTCTCTGTAGAAATATTGACAGTATCTCGTGATAGTTTACGTCTACCTGAAATTATATCTGGTGAAATACCCTGTGTTAACTGCTTTATTATTTCTGCTCGTAAATTATTATCAATATCTCATTTTCTTTTTCTCTTACCTTGCCTTAAACTGCAAGCAAGTGTGTTAGCCCTATCTGGTCTATAATTATGCCTCATTCTCTTGAGTTCATAACATATAGTGCTTTTATCACGGCCAATCTTTGTCCCTATATATCGCGAGCTATAACCACTCTTATTCATTTCGTATATTTTAAATCTTTCATCTATCGTTAAATGAGCCATGATATATCTATATTTAAATGATGCTCCTCGCAGCAGAACTACGAGGTATCTAAAAAAGTTTTAGTTGTTTCTTATGATATCACGAAGCAGAGCTTCGGGGAATTAAACCCTGAGAGATTAAAAATTGATTATATCTGGCTTAATTAATTATAGAACTTTCCAAGTATTACTTCTAAGAAAATGTTTGAGAAATATCCAAATCTTAAAGAAAAATTATGGGGAAGTGAGTTTTGGAGTAAAGGATATTTTATGAGCACAGTAGGTAAACATGGTGATGAGCAGAAATTACGTAATTATGTACAGAATCAAGGTTCAGGCAAACCTTCTTATAAAGCATTTCAACAAAAACAGTTAAAGCTTTTTGGGTAGATACCTCGTAGCTCTGCTGCGAGGAGCATCATTTAAAAAGCTAGCATTACCCAATAATATTAGTGAGTATAAACCAGCAATATTAGACAAAATTGCTACAGTTTTTGATACATTATGTACCCAAATAGAATAAATAAATTTTGTTATTACTAAAAAAGTATAAAAAAATTGGAATACATTTCTCCTTATGGAAAGGATTTTGTCAAAACTTCAGTAGTTTGTATTCTTTACATTTTAAGGGTTTTGTGATATAATTGATTAAATATTAGATGAAAAAATATGTCAATACTGCCTATCGTTACAGCACCTGATGAAAGGTTAAAACAAAAATCTCAAGCCGTTCCAGAGGTTAATGACCAAATCCGAAAATTTATGGATGATATGGTCGAGACTATGTACCATGAAGATGGAGGAGGACTTGCTGCTGTGCAGGTTGGGGTACTAAAACGTATCATGGTAATTGATATAAAAGATCATGATCCGATTAAAAGACCAAAAGATTTTTATCCGTTATTTATAGTAAATCCTGAAATAATAGAAAAATCAGGAGAGCTTGTTATAGCTAATGAAGGATGTATCTCAGTACCTGAACAACGTTATGAGATAGCAAGATCAGAATCTATAAAAATCAGATATTTAGATTATCATAACAAACCGCAAGAACTTGAAGCTAATGATTGGCTTGCAAGAGTAATTCAACATGAGTATGATCATTTGGAAGGAAAGCTAATGATCGATTATCTAAGTAGTATGAAACGCGATATAGCTCTTCGTAAGCTTAAGAAACTCAAAAAAAATATAGTGTGAAGATAATATTCATGGGGACGCCTGAGTTCGTTGTTCCTGCTCTTACCAAATTAATAAGTTCAAATCATAAAGTTGTTGCAGCTTTTACGCAACCGCCTAAAGCTAAGGGTAGGGGGCTTAGTGAAACTAAATCTCCTATACATCAATTAGCTGATGAGGCTCAAATTCCTGTCTATACTCCTACAACGCTTCGTAATGAAGAAGCTGCAAACCTAATTAATAATATTGATGCTGACATAATAGTCGTTATTGCATATGGTTTTATCATTCCGCAAAATATTTTAGATGCTAAGAAATATGGTTGCCTTAATATTCATCCGTCTGATTTACCTCGTCATAGAGGAGCAGCTCCCTTACAGCGTACTATTATAGAGGGCGATAAAACAAGCAGTGTATGTATTATGCAGATGGATGCAGGGCTTGATACGGGTGATATATTGATGAAAGAGGATTTTGAGTTAGAAGATAGGATAACCTTACAAGAGCTTCATGATAAATGTGCTAGTTTGGGTGCAGAACTGTTAATTAAAACGCTTGCAAATATCGATAAGATAGTGCCGAAACCTCAATCTAATGAGGGTGTTACTTACGCTCATAAATTAACTAAAGAAGAGGGTAGAGTTAATTGGCAAGATTCTGCCTATGCTATTAATTGCAAAGTTCGAGGTATGAATCCATGGCCAGGAGTATATTTTAAATATAATGATAAAACGATCAAAATTCTTGAAGCAGAATATTCAGATGAAGAACATAATTTTACTCCGGGGACAATTATTAACAAAAAATTAGAAATAGCTTGTGGAAAAGGAATATTAACGATAAAAAAACTTCAACAAGAGGGTAAAAAAGTCTTAAATACTGAAGAATTTTTAAGAGGAGTTAAAACCCCTATCATTAATAAAGTACAATAATAAAAATGTTAAATTTTACAAAATATTTTATATTTATAGTTTTTTATTTTTTCTATGCTAGCAATATTTATGCAATAAATAATAAGCATCAATTTATTGCGGTAGAATCATTCAATAGGTAAAGAGTCTTTGGCAATGATTGTGTAAATTTTTGTTGAGCCTATATTAGAAGTAATTAAAAATATAGGTAACAGAAATGCAAATAGAGAAGAATAAAAAAATAAATGAAGCAATAGATTTGCTGATAGAAGGCGGAGTAGATTTAAAAACAGTACTAAGTCAGAATGGATTAATGTCCCCCTTCGGGGATCAAAAATCCCTCGCCTTTAGGCGAAGGGAAGATATAATGAAATTGCTTTAGCAATGAATTTATATCAAGAAATATGAGAAGTTATAGAAAGAATAGTCATAGTCAGTATGATTTAAAAGTGCATCTTATATGGATACCAAAATATAGGAAGAGAATATTGATACCTGAATTCTGGATTAGCTAATTTTGAGATATACAGGTTTGTTAGGTTTCATACAGTATGCAATTAGGCTCTGTTTCATCAATTGTGTAAATTTCGTGAGCCATTAAATCCTACCATCAAATTTGATCATAAAATGAGCCATAGCTTCATTCCAATTGGGGATAGGCATAGACCATTTTTTGGTAATATAATCAATTGTCAGAGGAAAGTTCTATAATTAATCTCTCAGGGTTTAATTCCCCGAAGCTCTGCTTCGTGATATCATAAGAAACAACTAAAACTTTTTTAGATACCTCGTAGCTCTGCTGCGAGGAGCATCATTTAAATATAGATATATCATGGCTCATTTAACGATAGATGAAAGATTTAAAATATACGAAATGAATAAGAGTGGTTATAGCTCGCGATATATAGGGACAAAGATTGGCCGTGATAAAAGCACTATATGTTATGAACTCAAGAGAATGAGGCATAATTATAGACCAGATAGGGCTAACACACTTGCTTGCAGTTTAAGGCAAGGTAAGAGAAAAAGAAAATGAGATATTGATAATAATTTACGAGCAGAAATAATAAAGCAGTTAACACAGGGTATTTCACCAGATATAATTTCAGGTAGACGTAAACTATCACGAGATACTGTCAATATTTCTACAGAGAGTATATACCAGTTTATTTATACATCTCCTATAGCACAAAGGCAAAAATTATATTTATCTTTAGCAAGAAAAAGGAAAAATAGGTTGCATCATGGTACAAGAATCAGAAACAAAAGAATTACAATACCAAATCGAGTTTCCATTACTGAAAGACCAGAGATAAATAGAAAGATAGCAGCAATAGGTCATTTAGAAGGTGATTTAACTTTTAACAAAGGTAATCAAAGTCGTAATATAGGCGCTCTTGTGGATATCAGAACACAAAAAGTGTTTCTCACTTTAAACCGTTCAAAAAGAACACAAGATGTGATTGGTAACATGAATAAAAAACTTAAACAATTGTCGCATATAATCAAAAGCATAACGTTAGATAATGGCAAAGAATTTACCAATCATGAACAACTATTGCCAAAATCTGAACGAAAAGTATATTTTTGCAATCCTTATTCTCCATGGCAAAAACCATTGATAGAGAAGATTAACTCAATGGTGGAGTCTTTTGCAATGATTGTGTAAATTTTTGTTGAGCCTATATTAGAAGTAATTAAAAATATAGGTAACAGAAATGCAAATAGAGAAGAATAAAAAAATAAATGAAGCAATAGATTTGCTGATAGAAGGCGGAGTAGATTTAAAAACAGTACTAAGTCAGAATGGATTAAATGATGCTCCTCGCAGCAGAGCTACGAGGTATCTAAAAAAGTTTTAGTTGTTTCTTATGATATCACGAAGCAGAGCTTCGGGGAATTAAACCCTGAGAGATTAAGGAATTAACCAAGGGTATTTTAGAGCGAGCACTGCGGCTTTGTTGCATAAATAAAATTTGTAGAGCAAGAGTGGTGATAATCTGGTAAGATGTCCTGAATTAAAAAATAATCCAGATTATATGAGATCTCGGAAGAAAGCCCCTTTTAGTAAATCACGCAAGTATTCTAAATATAAAATAACGAATTGGTCAGAATATAATAATTTTTTACGCAATAGGGGTCGCATAGATTTTATGATTGCCAGTGATTTGGCGATTGGCTGGTATGCTGATTACAGAGAGGAAATGAAACGAGGAAGACCTAGACGCTATAGTGATCACGCTATATTACAGTGTTTGAAGATCAGATGCTTATTCGGTCTTAAGTTACGCCAAACCCAAGGCTTTATAAACTGGCTCTTTGAAATATCGGGTTTATCTATTAGATGTCCAGACTATACAACATTAAGTAAGCGTATGAAGTCATTAGATCTTAGGTATTTACATGGAAATCAAGATAAAGAATTTAGTTGTATTTCAATGGATAGTACAGGGATACAAGCCTACACAGGGAACGAATGGCTAGAAAATAAGCATGGTAAGCAATATAAGCGTCGCATATGGAAAAAGCTACATATCGTTATAGAAGATCAAGGTATGATACTTGCCGATAGTACCACAGAGCATACTATAGATGATAGATCACAGATTGGACTACTAATAGCTAATGTCAGAGCCAAGGATTTTCTGGGAGATCGAGGGTATGACGGTGAATCTACATATCAATTGTTGAGAAAGAAGAAGATAAAACCAGTTATTAGACCCCCAAACTCTTCAGTAAAAGTTCAATCGCTTAGGGATAAAACTGAGAGAGATGCAGCTGTTATATATCAACAAAACAAAGGATACCAAGCATGGAGGGTAAAGAATAATTATGGTAGAAGGGAGCGTGTAGAGAACACGTTCTTTCGATTTAAAACTTCTTTTGGTAGTAAGTTTCTATCAAGACATGATCAAAATATGACAAAAGAAATGTCTATTAAATGCCACTTATTAAACAAAATGTTTGAAATTGGTAAACCTATCTCTGTGCCTGTTGGCTAGGCTAGCATTGCGGGGTTAGGGGCAGTATATTCAAAAGCTTATTTATGCAACAAAGCCATGCCTTGTATGCTCTAGGTTCATTCTATTTTTTAGTATAATGATGCTCCTCGCAGCAGAGCTACGAGGTATCTAAAAAAGTTTTAGTTGTTTCTTATGATATCACGAAGCAGAGCTTCGGGGAATTAAACCCTGAGAACGCTAATTTAGGATAAGGGATAGATAGAAAGCTTATAGAGAAAGGGTTTAAAGGAGATTAATGTTGAGTTATGATAGATTTTTTTAATAAAAGATCAGTAACTCAACATGAAAAGATGTATCATAACTGTATATTATTTAGTAGCTAATTTTTGTAAAATATATGAAGAATGGATAGAACACCGTCTATTATCAACAAATCAGCAAAGGCATAGAATAGGAAAATTAAGTCTTGCAGAATTGATGACAATAGTCATATATTTTTATCTATCGCCTTGCAAGGACTTTAAAAACTATTATTTATACTACTTACCGCATAAATATAAGGGTTACTTTAATTTACCATGTTATAGTAGAATAGTACAATTATGGCCAAGGTTAATATTGCCATTGTCAATAATGTTGCAATTACTACGAGGTGAAGATACAGGAATATATTTTATTGATTCAACAAAACTATCTATTTGTCATGCTAAGCGCACTTCTAGTAATAGAGTTTTTGGTAAAATTGCCAAAGTTGGGATGAGTAGTTATGGTTGGTTTATGGGATTTAAATTACATTTAATCATTAATCATAAAGCAGAGATTATAGCTGTTAAAATAACAAAAGCAAATAGAGCTGATTTATCTGTTCTTGAATCTATAACTCAGAAGATAACAGGTAAGGTATTTGGTGATAAAGCATATATTTGTAAAGAGTTATGGTTTAAACTCTATTCTAGAAATTTAAGAATGATAACTAATATTCGCAAGGATATGAAGAATTATTTACTAGAATTAGAAGATAAAGCTATGTTACGTAAACGATCATTAATTGAATCAGTATTTAATATACTAAAAAATAGAATGAACCTAGAGCATACAAGGCATAGATCTCCTGTTAATTAATGGTAGAAATGATTTATTAATCCACTGCTCGCTAATTTTACAAAAATCATCGACAAAACAAAATAATGCAGTAATATCTTTCTTCATGGGGATACTCTTGTTTTTTTGCTAAAAATTATATAGAGTATCTTCTATCCCTTGTAAATACTTACTTCCAAACCTAGATTAATCCAGAATTCAGGTTACTAAGTCAGAATGGATTAACTAAACAACCCTCAGCTATAAGCTGAGGGGTTATAAAGTGGAATCGATTAGAAATCGATCATCATTCACAGGTTCACCTTCCTGTTCATCAATATAGTGCTGTATCATTTCATCAGTTATATTACCTGAACTGACTGCCATATAGCCCCTAGCCCACAAATGATTGCCCCAAAATTGTTTTCGTAAATGAGTAAATTCTTGCAATAAAATTCTTGAGCTAATGCCTTTTAAATACTGTACTAACTTGCTAAGAGATATTTGCGGCTTATATGAGATAAACATATGTACGTGATCACATGATATTTTCCCTGAAATTATATGTACTTCATGTTCCATGCAAATCTGCCTCAGTAAATCTCTAGTCCTTTCCGATACTTTGCCTATCAATATTCTCTTCCTATATTTTGGTATCCATATAAGATGCACTTTTAAATCATACTGACTATGACTATTCTTTCTATAACTTCTCATATTTCTTGATATAAATTCATTGCTAAAGCAATTTCATTATATCTTCCCTTCGCCTAAAGGCGAGGGATTTTTGATCCCCGAAGGGGGACATTAAGGAATTAACCAAGGGTATTTTAGAGCGAGCACTGCATGCTGAGATGTCAGAACATTTAGGTTATAGCAAGTATGATAGAGCTGAAACTGAGAATGCGAGGAATGGTAGTTTTAGTAAGAATCTGATTAGTGAGAATGGTACTATAGAGCTAAATGTTCCAAGAGACAGACAAGGTAAATTTGAACCTATAATAGTCTCAAAGAAACAAACAAGAATAGATGGCTTAGACCAAAAGATAATATCCTTATATGCGAAGGGTATGAGTGTGTCTGATATTAAAACACAATTGCAAGAATTATATGGAGCTGAGATCAGTGAGAGCCTAATCAGCAGGATTACAGATGAAGTAATAGATGAGGTCAAGATTTGGCAGAGTAGACCTCTTGAATCAGTATACCCTATAGTATATTTTGACTGTTTAGTAGTGAAAGTAAGACAAGATAAACTTATTATTAATAAATCAGTATATGTAGCTTTAGGAATAGATTTATCTGGCAGAAAGGATATTTTAGGCTTATGGATAAGTGAGAATGAAGGAGCTAAATTTTGGCTTGGTAATTTTACTGAAATGAAGAATCGAGGAGTAAAAGATATCTTAATTGCTTGTAGTGATAATCTAACTGGTATGTCTGATGCTATTGCATCAGTATATCCGAAAACTGAACATCAAATTTGTATTGTCCATCAGATCAGGAATAGCCTCAAATATGTATCATATAAAGATAGAAAGCAATTAGCAGCGGATTTGAAACTAATCTATACTTCTGCTACTGAAAAAGAAGCAGAATTAGCTCTTGAGTCATTTGATCAAAAATGGAGTAAGCAATATCCGCATATAGCTAAATCTTGGTATAATAATTGGGATAATTTGATAATTTTCTTGCAATATCCAAAGGAGATTCGTAAGATTATTTACACTACAAATGCGATAGAATCGCTGAATAGCCAATTGAGAAAAGTTACTAAGAATAAACGCATCTTTCCAAATGATGACGCAGTATTTAAGGTTTTATATCTGACAATTGATTATATTACCAAAAAATGGTCTATGCCTATCCCCCAATTGGAATGAAGCTATGGCTCATTTTATGATCAAATTTGATGGTAGGATTTAATGGTTCACGAAATTTACACAATTGATGAGACAGAGCCAATAAATCACGGGATGGCTAACCTTAGGGCGTTTTTCGATCCATGAGGGCAATCCTAGCCACGAGGTGACGCCACCACACAAAGGAGTAATTTAGTGAAAAACATTATATATTTTGTTTTACTATTTTTTAGTTTTAATAGCTATGCTATTGAGACAATCAATATTGAATATGGAACGGCTGACCCAACTCCGATAGCGGTGAATAATTTTGAGGCTGATTCTGCTTCGGATAATACAGTAGGTCATGAAATAGTGAAAGTTATATCTAATGATTTAAAGCTTTGTGGGTTGTTTCGTCCTATTTCTTCTGCTTCTTTTATAGAAGAAAAAACTGGTATTGGATATAAACCGCTTTTTGCGGCATGGCGTCAAATTAATGCTAGTTTATTAGTTAATGGGGCAGTAAAAAAGCTTGAAAATGGTAAGCTTAGAATCAGTTTTATATTATGGGATACATTACTTGAAAAACAGCTCGGCGGTGAAGTACTTGAACTGCCTGAAAATTTATGGCGAAGAGCAGCCCATAAAATTGCTGATAAAATCTATGAAAAAATCACAGGTGATACTGGTTATTTTGATAGTAAGATAATATATGTAGCTGAAAGCGGTCCTGATTTAAAAAAAGTAAAAAGAATTGCTTTAATGGATTATGATGGTGCTAATAACCGATATATTACCGATGGTAAATCGTTAGTTTTAACTCCAAGGTTTTCTGGTTCAGCAGATAAGATTTTTTATGTTTCCTATGCTACTAAAAGACGTACTCTTGTTTATGAAAAGGATTTAAAAACAGGTAAAGAAAGCATAGTTGGTGATTTTGCTGGAATATCCTTTGCTCCAAGATTTGCACCTGATGGTAGAAAAGCTGTAATGTCCATAGCTAAGAACGGCTCAACTCATATTTATGAAATTGACCTTGCAACCAAAAGGCTTCATAAACTAACTGATGGTTTTGGCATTAATACTTCCCCAAGCTACTCACCGGACGGACGCAGAATTGTTTTTAATTCTGATAGAAATGGTGTGCCTCAACTGTATATAATGAATTCTGATGGTAGCAATGTCCAGCGTATTAGTTTCGGTGGTGGTTCTTATATGGCTCCCAGCTGGTCGCCTCGAGGGGATTATATAGCATTTACTAAAATTATTAGAGGTTCAGAAGGTAAAACTTTTCATATCGGTGTTATGACGCCATATCCGCAAGATGATGAAAATAGTGAAAGAGTAATAGCAAGTGGTTATTTAGTTGAAAGCCCTTGTTGGTCGCCTAATGGACGGGTTATTATGTTTGCTAAGGGTGGGCCATCAAACGGCAAATCTTCCGGTAAAAATAGAATTTATGCAATTGACTTGACTGGTCATAACGAGCGAGAAATCCAAACTCCTGGTGATGCGTCCGATCCTGAATGGTCAAATTTACTAAAATGATGCTCCTCGCAGCAGGGCTTTGTTGCATAAATAAGCTTTTGAATATACTGCCCCTAACCCCGCAATGCTAGCCTAGCCAACAGGCACAGAGATAGGTTTACCAATTTCAAACATTTTGTTTAATAAGTGGCATTTAATAGACATTTCTTTTGTCATATTTTGATCATGTCTTGATAGAAACTTACTACCAAAAGAAGTTTTAAATCGAAAGAACGTGTTCTCTACACGCTCCCTTCTACCATAATTATTCTTTACCCTCCATGCTTGGTATCCTTTGTTTTGTTGATATATAACAGCTGCATCTCTCTCAGTTTTATCCCTAAGCGATTGAACTTTTACTGAAGAGTTTGGGGGTCTAATAACTGGTTTTATCTTCTTCTTTCTCAACAATTGATATGTAGATTCACCGTCATACCCTCGATCTCCCAGAAAATCCTTGGCTCTGACATTAGCTATTAGTAGTCCAATCTGTGATCTATCATCTATAGTATGCTCTGTGGTACTATCGGCAAGTATCATACCTTGATCTTCTATAACGATATGTAGCTTTTTCCATATGCGACGCTTATATTGCTTACCATGCTTATTTTCTAGCCATTCGTTCCCTGTGTAGGCTTGTATCCCTGTACTATCCATTGAAATACAACTAAATTCTTTATCTTGATTTCCATGTAAATACCTAAGATCTAATGACTTCATACGCTTACTTAATGTTGTATAGTCTGGACATCTAATAGATAAACCCGATATTTCAAAGAGCCAGTTTATAAAGCCTTGGGTTTGGCGTAACTTAAGACCGAATAAGCATCTGATCTTCAAACACTGTAATATAGCGTGATCACTATAGCGTCTAGGTCTTCCTCGTTTCATTTCCTCTCTGTAATCAGCATACCAGCCAATCGCCAAATCACTGGCAATCATAAAATCTATGCGACCCCTATTGCGTAAAAAATTATTATATTCTGACCAATTCGTTATTTTATATTTAGAATACTTGCGTGATTTACTAAAAGGGGCTTTCTTCCGAGATCTCATATAATCTGGATTATTTTTAATTCAGGACATCTTACCAGATTATCACCACTCTTGCTCTACAAATCTTATTTATGCAACAAAGCCGTACTAAATGCCAAGATAAGATTTACATCGGAAGAACAGAAATCTAAAAAAGATTTTAGCCAATTTACGAAATGGATGTTTAATTTATCTGAGCGAAGTAGCCATAATAAAACGACAGTTGCCATAGCTAATAAGTTGGCAAGAGTGGTGTTTGCTGTACTAAGATCAGGAGATGATTATGTAGAGAGTAAAGTTTGTAGCTAAAGAGTGTGTAGCATAGCACTTATAAGTAAAATAAATGGTGATTTATATAGTCCGTCCGCCAAAACTCTACAAGCCTTATAGATAATATGGTTTTAAGACAAGAAGTAATACAACAATCCGTAAGAAAATGATAAAATATGGTCATAAACCTTATGGATTTCAGTCAATGCCAATAGACAACATTATCAAATCGCAAGAACAAGGGAAACTGTTTGGTTATAAATTAAAAGAAGAATTAAACCCAAATAATAAGCTATATAAATTAAGAGAATTAATAAATTGGTCTAGGCTCGAAGAGTGGTTATCAAAAAATGTTTGTATTAAGAAATTTGGTAGAAATAGAAAATGTCATAGAGTGATGCTTGGCATAACGATGCTACAAGCAATGTATAATTTTTCAGATTCATTATCAGAGGAAGAGCTAAAAGAGAATATGTATTGGCAGTATTTCTGCGGGTGGGAATATATAGAAAAAGACATAGCTATCTCGGAAACTAGTATACGACGGTTTCGTAGTGTATTAGGTGAAGCTGGATATAATGAGATATTATCGGAGTTGATCAGGGTTGGGATAAAAACTAACACAATTAAAAAAAAAGATTTGGAATTAATCATCGCTGATACGACTGTACAAATTAAGAATATCAAACACCCACACGATGTTTATTTAATGGATAAAGCTAGGCTTAGCATAGTAAAGCTTTGCAACAGTTTGGGTATACATTTGAATGAAACATACGCTAGAACCTATAAACGCGATATAGTAAAGCTATGGAAATATAAAGAACATAGTAAAGCCAAGAAGCGTTGGAAAATAATGAAGCATTTAAAAATATTACTGGGTCGTTTGATTAGAGTATGTGAGCGTGAGATCAAAAATAAGCAATTAAACTTGTCTCTCAAAAATCAAGAAGTATTGCAAAAAATAAAACAAATACATAACCAATCTGTTTTAAAAAGAGAAGCTAAAAAGCAATATAAAGAAGATAACAAAGTATTATATAGTTTTCATGCCCCTGAAGTAGAGTGTATAGGAAAGGGAAAACGCAACAAGCCATATGAGTTTGGCAATAAAGTAGCGGTAGTAGTAAGTGGTCGTAGAAATTTTGTTTTATCCGCAAAATCGTTTCATAATAATCCTTATGATGGTCATACATTGCATCAGAGCTTTGAAGCAGTAGAGAGTGTCACTGGAATCAAGATAAAGAAATCATTTGTTGATCTTGGGTATAGTGGTAGCAATGTAAAGGAGAAGAGTAAGGTATATACCCCAAAAACGCGGAAGAAGTTGTTACAAGAGGACAAGTCTATGATCAAGAGACGCAGTGCCATAGAACCAATAATAGGTCACTTAAAGCAATATGGTCGGATGGGTAGAAACTTCTTGAAAGGTATGATAGGAGATATTATCAATCCAATAATCTCTGCTATTGGTTTGAATTTACGATGCATTGCAAATCATTTACAAATCGTGTCTAACTCCACATAAATCAAAAATATCATCATGCAAAAACTAGATGAACGATAAAAAATCGTTAACAATAGCTCCATATCAAAATTAGACCAACACAGAAATGTATCAGTAAAAATTAACATAACTTATTAATTTTTATTGAAAATCTTAGCAATTTGTTGTCAAAACTCTATCCCATTACAAATGATCAGGATTTGAAGTGTTTTTGGCGGATAGACTATATAATGAATAGGTAAAAGCAAAACAATATGTAAGAGATTCCAACCCGAAATATGCTTGAGATAATTAATATTGATGGTAAATAAGACAAACCTTAGCTTACAAAAAAACTGCGTTTTTCAGTGGCTCTTTTAGAAGCCGATGGACTGATAAGTATATAGTTTGTAAGCCAGCGAATTCCATCAGGGCTGTAGAATAAATTAGGTTGATTTATCAGCTATAAGCCGGATACATGACTGCATTTGTTTGTTTTTATTATTGATGTTATTTTTTTCTTGCATTCTACAGGAGGTCCATACATGAAAAATCAAGACAAAAAAATGAGTAGTATGTTTTCCTAATTTTTCGATTATCAGGCAGCAATTTGCTGATAATTTTGCATATAATTCAGATATACATTCATAGGCTTTTTATAACCAATACTTGAATGAAATCTGTGATAATTATATTTATTCAGATAATGATCAATCCCCTCTTTTAACTCTTTAACATTGTTAAAATCATTAATAAAGATACAATTATATTTTAAAGTTCTAAAAAACCTTTCTATTACTATATTATCAATACTTCTACCTTTGCCATTCATTGAAATTTGGATATCATGCTCCTTGAGAATATTTATGTGGTCATAACTGGTATATTGGCTACCTTGATCACTATTAAATATCTGTGGAGCGTTATACTTACTGAGAGCTTGTTTCAAGACATCAGTTACAAGAGATGCATCCATAGAATTTGACAGTTTATAGCTCAATATGGCCTTGCTATGCCAATCTATAATAGCTGCCATATACATAAAGCCACCATTAGTTCTAATGTAAGTAATGTCACCACTCCAAACCTCATTCACATTAGGCACATACACTTGCTTTGTTGAGCCAGATTTAGTCCAATATTGATCAAGTAAGTAGCTATAGATCTTATGCTCACTATCGTTTCGAGAAGTAGATTTTTTCTTATGTGGGTAAATAGCTTCTATACCCATCATCCTCATATATTTCAGTACTCGATCTTTACCGACAATAAAACCATCTTCTAGTAACTGTTGATGAATATAGCGATAACCAAATTCAGGATTATCTGTATATATTTCATCTATTCTATTTAAAATACTTAATTTATTTATACTCATCTCCTTGGATTTATAGTAGGCTGTAGATCGACTAATCTTTAATAGTTCACACTCAGGAGTTTCGCACTTAGCAAATAATATGCTAATCTAGAGAAAAATAGTTTTAGATAAAAATGACAAGATCAAAATGTAGCAAAGATTTATATAAATCATTCTTACAAGCAAGTAGTGTAAGATATACTAGCAAAGCATTATCTGAAGTAAGTCCATTAGATCTATCGCACGATAGTGCAAGTCGATGGTTAAAGAGTAAGGATTTTCGCCCTAGCGAAATCTATAGCAAAGTGTCAAAATATATTGATCTGGAAGATCCTTGTTTATTAGTGGGAGATGACACCTTATTGTCAAAGCAATACAGTAAGAGGATCGAGCTTGTAAATTATCAATATTCTGGGGCTGTACATGATGTTATACCTGGTATAGGAATGGTAAACTTACTGCATTACAATACTCAAATTGATCAATCTACTCCTGTAGATTATAGAATATATGATAAAGAAACTGATGGTAAAACAAAGAACGAGCATTTTCGTGATATGCTTACTTTAGCTAAAGAAAGAGGTATAGCTAACGCGAAAAGGTTTTTACCATAGTTTTTGTATTTACTCACATATTCACCAGATCTAAATACTATTAAACATTGCTGGACTAACTTTAAAAACTGTTTACATAAAATTATTGATCAATGCCTAAGTTTTTCCTAATATGTGGTAGAAACATTTCCGTGTTAGCTATATCAAGCCTGATGCTATAGTTATGGATGCTTGGTATAGTGGTTTGGATAATTTAAAACATATACGTAATTTAGGTTGGATATGGGTTACCAACCTAAGAAAAAATAGAAAAGTTAATCGTAATGTTAGCTTGGAAACTTTAGAGATTCCCGATGAAGGGCTAAAAATTCACCTACGTGGATACGGTTGGGTTACGGTATTTAAGTTTGTGGCAAAAAATGGTCGCATTGATTACATAACAACTAATTTAGAGAATCCTACACGTGAGCAAATAGAGAAAATTGTTAAGGCGCGTTGGTCTATAGAAGTTTATCATCGAGAATTGAAACAAACTTGTGGTATTGAATGCTGTCAGGCACGCACGGGTCGAGCTCAAAGAAATCATATTTGCCTTGCTGTATTGGCCTGGCTTGATATGAACAAAAGGAGGATAAATGAAAACATTACTTTATATCAACAAACTTGGGAAGTTATAAAAACATCAATTCAGAACAACATTAAATGGCTTCTAACTAATACACAATTTTGCTAAGTGCGAAACTCCTGACACTGTCTTGATTTTGAGAGTTGATTTAGCTTGGAGTGTACAAGACTCTTTTTATTTGATAAATCCAAGCTTTTGAGCTTTCCCACGGCCCAGTCCCTCTCAACTGTGATTCTACCAAGAGCTTTAGCAAGTTCATCATTTTGCTCTTGTAAATGATTTATTTGTTCTTGATATTCACAGGAGTTTCGCACTTAGCAAATAATATGCTAATCTAGAGAAAAATAGTTTTAGATAAAAATGACAAGATCAGAATGTAGCAAAGATTTATATAAATCATTCTTACAAGCAAGTAGTGTAAGATATACTAGCAAAGCATTATCTGAAGTAAGTCCATTAGATCTATCGCACGATAGTGCAAGTCGATGGTTAAAGAGTAAGGATTTTCGCCCTAGCGAAATCTATAGCAAAGTGTCAAAATATATTGATCTGGAAGATCCTTGTTTATTAGTGGGAGATGACACCTTATTGTCAAAGCAATACAGTAAGAGGATCGAGCTTGTAAATTATCAATATTCTGGGGCTGTACATGATGTTATACCTGGTATAGGAATGGTAAACTTACTGCATTACAATACTCAAATTGATCAATCTACTCCTGTAGATTATAGAATATATGATAAAGAAACTGATGGTAAAACAAAGAACGAGCATTTTTGTGATATGCTTACTTTAGCTAAAGAAAGAGGTATCAAGCCTGATGCTATAGTTATGGATGCTTGGTATAGTGGTTTGGATAATTTAAAACATATACGTAATTTAGGTTGGATATGGGTTACCAACCTAAGAAAAAATAGAAAAGTTAATCGTAATGTTAGCTTGGAAACTTTAGAGATTCCCGATGAAGGGCTAAAAATTCACCTACGTGGATACGGTTGGGTTACGGTATTTAAGTTTGTGGCAAAAAATGGTCGCATTGATTACATAACAACTAATTTAGAGAATCCTACACGTGAGCAAATAGAGAAAATTGTTAAGGCGCGTTGGTCTATAGAAGTTTATCATCGAGAATTGAAACAAACTTGTGGTATTGAATGCTGTCAGGCACGCACGGGTCGAGCTCAAAGAAATCATATTTGCCTTGCTGTATTGGCCTGGCTTGATATGAACAAAAGGAGGATAAATGAAAACATTACTTTATATCAACAAACTTGGGAAGTTATAAAAACATCAATTCAGAACAACATTAAATTGTAATAGTTGAGATACCGTCTTGAGTGTCAACAACTTTTTCATTATTTTACCTCAATTTTATTTTACAGGGTTTTTATATTTGCACTAAAAGATGTTTTGTTATTAAGAACACCATAAATTATGTGAAGCAACTTACGCATAGCAGCAATCACTATAACCATTTTAGATTTTCCAACATTGCTCAAACGTTGACTAAAATCCTTAATAATCGGATTATGTTTTATAGCAACTATGGCAGGCATATAAAAAGCTTTACGTAAATTAGCATCTCCTGTTTTTGATATTTTTCCTATTCCATGGACAGAAGTGCCTGATTGTTTTGGCTTTGGGTTAAGACCAACAAACGCAGCTAGTTGTTTTGCAGAATTAAAATTTTCTACAACAAGAAAAGCAAGTATCACTCCTATTGTTTTTTCTCCTATACCAGGGATTGAATCAAGAAGTTTACTTTTATCATGTAAGTCTTTGTGTCCTTTAATATGATTAGAGATAAGTTCTTCTACTTCCTTAATTTGCTTATCCAGAAATTCAATATGAATCATAATGTTAATGGCAACTGCTTTACTTGCTCCGCTCAATCTATTATTTTCTTGATTTTTATTAGCAATCAAACTATCCAAGCGTCTTACCCATTGTTGTAATTCTTTAATATGTATAGGGGTTGGTTGCCAAAGATCAGGTTGCATAGCCTTGCAAAAAGAAGCTATCAATTCACAATCAGATTTGTCAGTTTTAACTCTTGAAAGCTTGCTCATTGCAAAGCCCTTGATGCGAGCTGGATTTACGACACTAACTTTAAATGTATTATCATAAAGATATTGAGCTAACCTAACTTCGTAACCACCTGTTGATTCCATACAAGCGTGAGCAGTATCTATTCCCTTTTTTTCTAACCATTGTTTTAGTGCAGCAAAGCCTTTTGCAGTATTATTAAACTTTTTGGTTTTGATTTTATTATCATTTAATAAAGCTACGTCAAATGTTGCTTTAGAAATATCTATACCCAAAATAATGCTACTCATATTTGACCTTCTATGTTAATAATAAGTAGAATACCCAAAGATCAACCTTGTAAATACAGGTTCATTGATTAATTTCAAGACCTAAGAATACCGTCCGATCTTTAATGAGTATGTGAAGACTAATTGTTTGATCTCAACTACAGGGTTACATAGCCCTAAGATTTAATACGGCATATTAGTCTTCTTACTTAAGTGCCCTTAAGTATCTTATAGTTGTTTACTAAAGACAATACTAAGATACAAGATTATATCTTACATTTAGTAAAATAAATTAATTATTAAATGGAGATAAAGAATGAACTTAAATCAAAAAATAATAAAACCAAAATTAGGTTTACTTGAATTAGCTAAGAGCCTTGGTAGTATATCATCAGCATGTAAAGCGATGGGATATAGTAGAGATAGTTATTACAGATTTAAAGAACTGTATGAAACTGGTGGCGAAGAAGCGTTGTATGAAATTAGTCGAAGAAAGCCAATAATAGCGAATAGAGTTGATCCTGCTGTAGAGAAAGCAGTACTAGATATGGCAATAGAATATCCAGCATATGGTCAGCTAAGAGTATCAAATGAGCTTAAAAAAACTGGTGTACTTGTATCACCTGGGGGAGTAAGATCAATTTGGTTACGTAATGATTTAAACAACATCAGTAAAAGACTTAAAGCATTAGAAGCAAAAATGGCTCAAGATGGTATTGTGCTTACTGAGGCACAATTACAAGTGCTAGAGAAGCGTCGTAATGAAAAAGAAGCTCATGGAGAAATTGAGACACAGCATCCAGGGTATCTAGGATGCCAAGATACATATTATGTAGGCAACTTTAAGGGTATAGGTAAGGTTTATTCTCAGGTATTTATTGATAGCTACAGCAGAGTAGCTGATGTTAAACTATATACTGATAAAACAGCTTTAACTGCTGCTGATATGCTTAATGACCGAGTGTTACCATGGTATGAGACTCAAGGGATACCAATACTTCGTATTCTTACAGATCGTGGGTCAGAATATAAGGGGAATATAGAGCATCATGCTTTTGAATTATTTCTAAGTATCGAAGGTATAGAGCATACTACTACTAAAGCATATTCTCCTCAAACAAACGGTATGTGTGAGCGTTTTAATAAAACAATGAAACAAGAATTCTTTGATACAGCTATGCGGAAAAAGATTTATACAAATCTTGATGACCTACAATTAGATCTTGATATCTGGCTAGAGTATTTCAATAATGAAAGACCTCATTCTGGTAAATATTGTTATGGTAAAACTCCTATGCAAACTTTTAAGGATAGTAAGAAATTAGCTGTTGAAAAGAATAATGAAATCTTGTATCTTGAATATGTATCTGACAGTCAAAATTTAACTGACAATCAGGTACGAAATTTATAGTGTCTGTAAGATCAAATCTTGACTTCTACAGATAACTTAACTGGCTTAATTTCCCTGCATCTAAAATCTCAAATGATGCTCCTCGCAGCAGAGCTACGAGGTATCTAAAAAAGTTTTAGTTGTTTCTTATGATATCACGAAGCAGAGCTTCGGGGAATTAAACCCTGAGAGATTAATTTTGTGATAACCTTATTAATGCCTTGAGGAACAATAAAACCAAACTCATGTAGTAGCCCCCTAATTTCATTAGCAAGTGCTGTACGATTTTTTACCAATCTCTCTCTTACCCTATGTATTGATAAAATTTCTTGTTGCTCTATAGTTTTAATTGCAACAAATCTCATATTAGGTCTTGTCACGGCTTCACATATCGCTTCAGCATCTGCTTGATCATTTTTATTAGTTTTAACATATGGTTTGACAAATTGCGGTGCCATTAGTTTTACTTCATGCCCTAATTTAGTTATTTCTCTTGCCCAATAACTAGAACCACCACAAGCTTCCATCCCTACTAAACATTGTGGTAAATTAGCCATAAATGTCAAAACCTGATCTCTCATCAATTTTTTCTTTAATACTGTCTTGCCATTTTTATCTACACCATGAATTTGAAAAATTCTTTTTGCAATATCTATACCAATTGTAGTAACCTCCATATGGACCTCTTTAATTGTTGTTTTAATATGTTAAATATTAACCCTAGAAGATTAGCAACTGCTTTTCATTCTCTATATCAGGAGGTCCATACCATTAGTCCATTATATATTTTGAAATATTGATAATTGATGATATATCATATGTACCATATAATCGTGAAGAAACTGATGTTTTATTTACCTTATTAGCTGAACGTTATGAAATGCGTAGTGTATTAATTACTAGCAATTTAGTTTTTGCAAAATGGAATACTATTTTTAAAGATGAAATGACTACGTCAGCAGTTATTGACAGATTGGTTCACCATTCTTCAATTCTTGAACTCAATACTGAAAGTTATAGAATCGCTACAGCTAAAGGCAAAAAATTAACTATAAAATCGGAGGATAATAATGTAACACTTTAGACAATATTTTTTACTCAAAAATGGGTAATTTTAATATTCGTCATGGGTAATTCTAATGTTCGTTCATCAATTATTTGATATATAATACAAATTATAGATTGATACACTCGCCACTTTTTTTAATCTCTCAGGGTTTAATTCCCCGAAGCTCTGCTTCGTGATATACTACTTGAATGGAAGAAAGCAGTTATATACATAAGAGTCATAATGTCACAGTACTAATATATCATTTAGTAACGCCGGCAAAGTATAGAAGAGTAATATTCAATCAAGAACTAGATGATTATTTGTGTAAAATTTGTGAGCACATAGAAGATCGTTATGAAATTAGATTTTTAGAAATAGGAGTAGATAAAGATCACGTACATTTTTTATTACAGTCAATACCAATGTATAGCCCAACAACAATAACTCAAATCATAAAAAGTATTACTTCTAAGAAAATGTTTGAGAAATATCCAAATCTTAAAGAAAAATTATGGGGAAGTGAGTTTTGGAGTAAAGGATATTTTATGAGCACAGTAGGTAAACATGGTGATGAGCAGAAATTACGTAATTATGTACAGAATCAAGGTTCAGGCAAACCTTCTTATAAAGCATTTCAACAAAAACAGTTAAAGCTTTTTGGATAGATACCTCGCAGCTCTGCTGCGAGGAGCATCATTAAAAAAAGTGGCGGGTGTATCAATCTATAATTTGTATTATATATCAAATAATTTACTTTAAATTGTAGAAATATCGCTTTTAAACTGATAAAAGCACTAAATATTTAGTCCGTCCGCCAAAACTCTACAAGCCTTATAGATAATATGGTTTTAAGACAAGAAGTAATACAACAATCCGTAAGAAAATGATAAAATATGGTCATAAACCTTATGGATTTCAGTCAATGCCAATAGACAACATTATCAAATCGCAAGAACAAGGGAAACTGTTTGGTTATAAATTAAAAGAAGAATTAAACCCAAATAATAAGCTATATAAATTAAGAGAATTAATAAATTGGTCTAGGCTCGAAGAGTGGTTATCAAAAAATGTTTGTATTAAGAAATTTGGTAGAAATAGAAAATGTCATAGAGTGATGCTTGGCATAACGATGCTACAAGCAATGTATAATTTTTCAGATTCATTATCAGAGGAAGAGCTAAAAGAGAATATGTATTGGCAGTATTTCTGCGGGTGGGAATATATAGAAAAAGACATAGCTATCTCGGAAACTAGTATACGACGGTTTCGTAGTGTATTAGGTGAAGCTGGATATAATGAGATATTATCGGAGTTGATCAGGGTTGGGATAAAAACTAACACAATTAAAAAAAAAGATTTGGAATTAATCATCGCTGATACGACTGTACAAATTAAGAATATCAAACACCCACACGATGTTTATTTAATGGATAAAGCTAGGCTTAGCATAGTAAAGCTTTGCAACAGTTTGGGTATACATTTGAATGAAACATACGCTAGAACCTATAAACGCGATATAGTAAAGCTATGGAAATATAAAGAACATAGTAAAGCCAAGAAGCGTTGGAAAATAATGAAGCATTTAAAAATATTACTGGGTCGTTTGATTAGAGTATGTGAGCGTGAGATCAAAAATAAGCAATTAAACTTGTCTCTCAAAAATCAAGAAGTATTGCAAAAAATAAAACAAATACATAACCAATCTGTTTTAAAAAGAGAAGCTAAAAAGCAATATAAAGAAGATAACAAAGTATTATATAGTTTTCATGCCCCTGAAGTAGAGTGTATAGGAAAGGGAAAACGCAACAAGCCATATGAGTTTGGCAATAAAGTAGCGTTAGTAGTAAGTGGTCGTAGAAATTTTGTTTTATCCGCAAAATCGTTTCATAATAATCCTTATGATGGTCATACATTGCATCAGAGCTTTGAAGCAGTAGAGAGTGTCACTGGAATCAAGATAAAGAAATCATTTGTTGATCTTGGGTATAGTGGTAGCAATGTAAAGGAGAAGAGTAAGGTACAGGAGTTTCGCACTTAGCAAAATTGTGTATTAGTTAGAAGCCATTTAATGTTGTTCTGAATTGATGTTTTTATAACTTCCCAAGTTTGTTGATATAAAGTAATGTTTTCATTTATCCTCCTTTTGTTCATATCAAGCCAGGCCAATACAGCAAGGCAAATATGATTTCTTTGAGCTCGACCCGTGCGTGCCTGACAGCATTCAATACCACAAGTTTGTTTCAATTCTCGATGATAAACTTCTATAGACCAACGCGCCTTAACAATTTTCTCTATTTGCTCACGTGTAGGATTCTCTAAATTAGTTGTTATGTAATCAATGCGACCATTTTTTGCCACAAACTTAAATACCGTAACCCAACCGTATCCACGTAGGTGAATTTTTAGCCCTTCATCGGGAATCTCTAAAGTTTCCAAGCTAACATTACGATTAACTTTTCTATTTTTTCTTAGGTTGGTAACCCATATCCAACCTAAATTACGTATATGTTTTAAATTATCCAAACCACTATACCAAGCATCCATAACTATAGCATCAGGCTTGATACCTCTTTCTTTAGCTAAAGTAAGCATATCACAAAAATGCTCGTTCTTTGTTTTACCATCAGTTTCTTTATCATATATTCTATAATCTACAGGAGTAGATTGATCAATTTGAGTATTGTAATGCAGTAAGTTTACCATTCCTATACCAGGTATAACATCATGTACAGCCCCAGAATATTGATAATTTACAAGCTCGATCCTCTTACTGTATTGCTTTGACAATAAGGTGTCATCTCCCACTAATAAACAAGGATCTTCCAGATCAATATATTTTGACACTTTGCTATAGATTTCGCTAGGGCGAAAATCCTTACTCTTTAACCATCGACTTGCACTATCGTGCGATAGATCTAATGGACTTACTTCAGATAATGCTTTGCTAGTATATCTTACACTACTTGCTTGTAAGAATGATTTATATAAATCTTTGCTACATTTTGATCTTGTCATTTTTATCTAAAACTATTTTTCTCTAGATTAGCATATTATTTGCTAAGTGCGAAACTCCTGAGGTATATACCCCAAAAACGCGGAAGAAGTTGTTACAAGAGGACAAGTCTATGATCAAGAGACGCAGTGCCATAGAACCAATAATAGGTCACTTAAAGCAATATGGTCGGATGGGTAGAAACTTCTTGAAAGGTATGATAGGAGATATTATCAATCCAATAATCTCTGCTATTGGTTTGAATTTACGATGCATTGCAAATCATTTACAAATCGTGTCTAACTCCACATAAATCAAAAATATCATCATGCAAAAACTAGATGAACGATAAAAAATCGTTAACAATAGCTCCATATCAAAATTAGACCAACACAGAAATGTATCAGTAAAAATTAACATAACTTATTAATTTTTATTGAAAATCTTAGCAATTTGTTGTCAAAACTCTATCCCATTACAAATGATCAGGATTTGAAGTGTTTTTGGCGGATAGACTATTTAACTTTAAATACAAATTTTTACTTTAGTCAGAAAAATTAGAATTTTTGTCAAAACTTCAGTTATAACCTATCCTAGAAATTTACACACTTACTGAAACAGCGCCCTTATCTCTGCGGTTCGTCTAAATGATTTTTTTCATAATTTTCATGCTGCATTTGTGCTTCAATACATAATGTAGCTATTGGTCGTGCTTCTAACCTTTTTATACCTATAGGGTCGCCTGTTTCTTCACAATAACCATATTCACCCTCTTCAATACGCTTTAATGCTTGCTCTATTTTTTCGCATAACTTGCGATATCTGTCTCTAGTACGAAGTTCGAAAGCAGTTTCTGTTTCAGTAGTAGCACGATCATTAGGGTCTGATTCATTCCAATTTTCTTCTTTTAGATGATTTAAAGTTTCTTGAGATTCACTTAGTAAAGAATTTTTCCACTTTAAAAGTTTTTGCCTAAAATATTCTAAGTGATTTTTACACATATATTCTTCGTCTTTAGACGGCTTATATTCTTCAGGCAATGTAGTAATGTTAAACATATTCATAATCTCAATATTATCTATTTAGTACCTATACTTATAACGCCAATTTAGGATAAGAGAAGTTGTTCTGGAGCTAAAGCATCAAGTTTTATACGAGATTTAGTGATAGCATAAGAAGTAACACAAGCTAGAATATGCACCAAGAAATTAACAGGAGATCTATGCCTTGTATGCTCTAGGTTCATTCTATTTTTTAGTATATTAAATACTGATTCAATTAATGATCGTTTACGTAACATAGCTTTATCTTCTAATTCTAGTAAATAATTCTTCATATCCTTGCGAATATTAGTTATCATTCTTAAATTTCTAGAATAGAGTTTAAACCATAACTCTTTACAAATATATGCTTTATCACCAAATACCTTACCTGTTATCTTCTGAGTTATAGATTCAAGAACAGATAAATCAGCTCTATTTGCTTTTGTTATTTTAACAGCTATAATCTCTGCTTTATGATTAATGATTAAATGTAATTTAAATCCCATAAACCAACCATAACTACTCATCCCAACTTTGGCAATTTTACCAAAAACTCTATTACTAGAAGTGCGCTTAGCATGACAAATAGATAGTTTTGTTGAATCAATAAAATATATTCCTGTATCTTCACCTCGTAGTAATTGCAACATTATTGACAATGGCAATATTAACCTTGGCCATAATTGTACTATTCTACTATAACATGGTAAACTAAACAACCCTCAGCTATAAGCTGAGGGGTTATAAAGTGGAATCGATTAGAAATCGATCATCATTTACTGGCTCACCTTCTTGTTCATCAATATACTGCTGTATCATTTCGTCAGTAATATTACCTGAACTCACTGCCATATATCCTCTAGCCCAAAAATGATTACCCCAAAATTGTTTCCTTAAATGAGCAAATTCTTGCAATAATATTCTTGAGCTACTCCCTTTTAGATATTGTACAAGCTTACTTAAAGCCACTTGAGGACGGTATGAAATAAATATATGAACATGATCACAAGATACTTTACCTGAAATTATATATGCTTCATGTTCCATGCAAATTTGCCTTAATAAATCCCTGACTCTCTCAGCTACTTTTCCTACCAATGCTCTTTTTCTATACTTTGGTATCCATATAATATGTACTTTTAAATCATACTGGCTATGACTATTTTTTCTATAACTTCTCATATCTTTTTATAAATTCGTTGCTAAAGCAACTTCATTATATCTTCCCTTCGCCTGAAGGCGAGGGATTTTTTATCCCCGTAGGGGGACATTAAAGTAACCCTTATATTTATGCGGTAAGTAGTATAAATAATAGTTTTTAAAGTCCTTGCAAGGCGATAGATAAAAATATACGACTATTGTCATCAATTCTGCAAGACTTAATTTTCCTATTCTATGCCTTTGCTGATTTGTTGATAATAGACGGTGTTCTATCCATTCTTCATATATTTTACAAAAATTATCTACTAAATAATATACAGTTATGATACATCTTTTCATGTTGAGTTACTGATCTTTTAATGATGCTCCTCGCAGCAGAGCTACGAGGTATCTAAAAAAGTTTTAGTTGTTTCTTATGATATCACGAAGCAGAGCTTCGGGGAATTAAACCCTGAGAGATTAAAAAAATCTATCATAACTCAACATTAATCTCCTTTAAACCCTTTATCTATAAGCTTTCTATCTATCCCTTATCCTAAATTAGCGTTTATAAGGTTTTAAATTAATATAATATATAACTTAAAATTAACGCAAGAAGATTATTAAATAACATTTTATTTTTTGATTGGATGTGCGGTAACATATGCCGTTTCTAAATGCTTTATACTTGTTTTTGTATAGCTTTGTGTAGTTGAAAACTTTTATGTCCTAACAGCTCTTGAATAGAGCGTAAATCTGCCCCATTTTCTAGTAAATGCGAGGCAACACTATGCCTAAATCTGAAGTTTTGACAAAAAATTTTTATTAAAAAAAGTGGCGAGTGTATCAATCTATAATTTGTATTATATATCCAATAATTTACTTTAAATTGTAGAAATATCGCTTTTAAGCTGATAAAAGCACTAAATAGTCCGTCCGCCAAAACTCTACAAGCCTTATAGATAATATGGTTTTAAGACAAGAAGTAATACAACAATCCGTAAGAAAATGATAAAATATGGTCATAAACCTTATGGATTTCAGTCAATGCCAATAGACAACATTATCAAATCGCAAGAACAAGGGAAACTGTTTGGTTATAAATTAAAAGAAGAATTAAACCCAAATAATAAGCTATATAAATTAAGAGAATTAATAAATTGGTCTAGGCTCGAAGAGTGGTTATCAAAAAATGTTTGTATTAAGAAATTTGGTAGAAATAGAAAATGTCATAGAGTGATGCTTGGCATAACGATGCTACAAGCAATGTATAATTTTTCAGATTCATTATCAGAGGAAGAGCTAAAAGAGAATATGTATTGGCAGTATTTCTGCGGGTGGGAATATATAGAAAAAGACATAGCTATCTCGGAAACTAGTATACGACGGTTTCGTAGTGTATTAGGTGAAGCTGGATATAATGAGATATTATCGGAGTTGATCAGGGTTGGGATAAAAACTAACACAATTAAAAAAAAAGATTTGGAATTAATCATCGCTGATACGACTGTACAAATTAAGAATATCAAACACCCACACGATGTTTATTTAATGGATAAAGCTAGGCTTAGCATAGTAAAGCTTTGCAACAGTTTGGGTATACATTTGAATGAAACATACGCTAGAACCTATAAACGCGATATAGTAAAGCTATGGAAATATAAAGAACATAGTAAAGCCAAGAAGCGTTGGAAAATAATGAAGCATTTAAAAATATTACTGGGTCGTTTGATTAGAGTATGTGAGCGTGAGATCAAAAATAAGCAATTAAACTTGTCTCTCAAAAATCAAGAAGTATTGCAAAAAATAAAACAAATACATAACCAATCTGTTTTAAAAAGAGAAGCTAAAAAGCAATATAAAGAAGATAACAAAGTATTATATAGTTTTCATGCCCCTGAAGTAGAGTGTATAGGAAAGGGAAAACGCAACAAGCCATATGAGTTTGGCAATAAAGTAGCGGTAGTAGTAAGTGGTCGTAGAAATTTTGTTTTATCCGCAAAATCGTTTCATAATAATCCTTATGATGGTCATACATTGCATCAGAGCTTTGAAGCAGTAGAGAGTGTCACTGGAATCAAGATAAAGAAATCATTTGTTGATCTTGGGTATAGTGGTAGCAATGTAAAGGAGAAGAGTAAGGTATATACCCCAAAAACGCGGAAGAAGTTGTTACAAGAGGACAAGTCTATGATCAAGAGACGCAGTGCCATAGAACCAATAATAGGTCACTTAAAGCAATATGGTCGGATGGGTAGAAACTTCTTGAAAGGTATGATAGGAGATATTATCAATCCAATAATCTCTGCTATTGGTTTGAATTTACGATGCATTGCAAATCATTTACAAATCGTGTCTAACTCCACATAAATCAAAAATATCATCATGCAAAAACTAGATGAACGATAAAAAATCGTTAACAATAGCTCCATATCAAAATTAGACCAACACAGAAATGTATCAGTAAAAATTAACATAACTTATTAATTTTTATTGAAAATCTTAGCAATTTGTTGTCAAAACTCTATCCCATTACAAATGATCAGGATTTGAAGTGTTTTTGGCGGATAGACTAAATATTTAAAGATGAAGAACTCGGCCGCAAGCGACCGAGTTTCAAAACAGGTTAAACTGCTTTGTTTCTTTTTCAATTTTATCCATTGCGTTTAGTTGATTTTGGTATCCACACAAAGTGATACATTATTCTAAAAACATGATGACTATTACGCCTCAATTCCATTCTACTAAATTATAATATGCCAACGCTTATATTATAACGCTATCCATCTAGGGAGCAAGCTCCCTAGATTTTCGCTATGCGGTTAAATATTTAGTGCTTTTATCAGCTTAAAAGCGATATTTCTACAATTTAAAGTAAATTATTGGATATATAATACAAATTATAGATTGATACACTCGCCACTTTTTTTAATAAAAATTTTTTGTCAAAACTTCAGTTAATCATAAAGCAGAGATTATAGCTGTTAAAATAACAAAAGCAAATAGAGCTGATTTATCTGTTCTTGAATCTATAACTCAGAAGATAACAGGTAAGGTATTTGGTGATAAAGCATATATTTGTAAAGAGTTATGGTTTAAACTCTATTCTAGAAATTTAAGAATGATAACTAATATTAGCAAGGATATGAAGAATTATTTACTAGAATTAGAAGATAAAGCTATGTTACGTAAACGATCATTAATTGAATCAGTATTTAATATACTAAAAAATAGAATGAACCTAGAGCATATAAGGCATAGATCTCCTGTTAATTTCTTGGTGCATATTCTAGCTTGTGTTACTTCTTATGCTATCACTAAATCTCGTATAAAACTTGATGCTTTAGCTCCAGAACAACTTCTCTTATCCTAAATTGGCGTTATAAAAATTCTTTATGGCAGATAAAACACGGGCAATTGATGAAGTAACCAAATTATCACATTTTCTTTTAGCAAGCCAACTTCACATCAATCTTATATCTGCTGCCTTAATATAATCCATTGTGACGATATCCGAATTATAATAATTCATGAACTCAAGGAAATGTTTAAGATCATTATTATAGGAAATCATGGTATGATTAGAGTAATTTTTTTGCAAGCTGAGGTATTTTTGCCACTTAATTATTAATTCTTGTGTTTGTGTATCTAACTATTTATAAAGCTTAATTAATTTTAATATTAACTTACCATCTAACAATTATTGACTCGTAATTTTATAAATGTTAGCATGGACTAAGGGGTTAAGGGTTCTTAACAAACCCACAAAACACACAGTCACTTATATTTTACAAAGTTTAATTTATTTTTAGGAGAAAAATAATGTTAAATAATACACAATTTTTAGATTTTATGAAATCTTATATGAATCCTGAACTTTATATGAGTTCTTTAAAAAATATGCCTAATATAGATTTTTCATCTACCACCGGAACAATGCAAAGAGCTTTAAATATTTTAGTAACAACAAATCAAATGGCTACTGAAAGCATGCAAAATTTGCTTAAGAAAAACTCCGAAATGATACAACATAATGTTAATACCATTTTGAATTCTACTAAAGAAGCAATGGGTACTAATGATTTTAAGCAAGCTAGCGATTGTCACCAAAAATGTTTCAAATCTATTTATGAAACATCTATGAATAACGCTAAAGAAATTGCAAATATTGCCTATGAATCTTGGCTTTGTTGCATAAATAAGATTTGTAGAGCAAGAGTGGTGATAATCTGGTAAGATGTCCTGAATTAAAAATAATCCAGATTATATGAGATCTCGGAAGAAAGCCCCTTTTAGTAAATCACGCAAGTATTCTAAATATAAAATAACGAATTGGTCAGAATATAATAATTTTTTACGCAATAGGGGTCGCATAGATTTTATGATTGCCAGTGATTTGGCGATTGGCTGGTATGCTGTACAGAGAGGAAATGAAACGAGGAAGACCTAGACGCTATAGTGATCACGCTATATTACAGTGTTTGAAGATCAGATGCTTATTCGGTCTTAAGTTACGCCAAACCCAAGGCTTTATAAACTGGCTCTTTGAAATATCGGGTTTATCTATTAGATGTCCAGACTATACAACATTAAGTAAGCGTATGAAGTCATTAGATCTTAGGTATTTACATGGAAATCAAGATAAAGAATTTAGTTGTATTTCAATGGATAGTACAGGGATACAAGCCTACACAGGGAACGAATGGCTAGAAAATAAGCATGGTAAGCAATATAAGCGTCGCATATGGAAAAAGCTACATATCGTTATAGAAGATCAAGGTATGATACTTGCCGATAGTACCACAGAGCATACTATAGATGATAGATCACAGATTGGACTACTAATAGCTAATGTCAGAGCCAAGGATTTTCTGGGAGATCGAGGGTATGACGGTGAATCTACATATCAATTGTTGAGAAAGAAGAAGATAAAACCAGTTATTAGACCCCCAAACTCTTCAGTAAAAGTTCAATCGCTTAGGGATAAAACTGAGAGAGATGCAGCTGTTATATATCAACAAAACAAAGGATACCAAGCATGGAGGGTAAAGAATAATTATGGTAGAAGGGAGCGTGTAGAGAACACGTTCTTTCGATTTAAAACTTCTTTTGGTAGTAAGTTTCTATCAAGACATGATCAAAATATGACAAAAGAAATGTCTATTAAATGCCACTTATTAAACAAAATGTTTGAAATTGGTAAACCTATCTCTGTGCCTGTTGGCTAGGCTAGCATTGCGGGGTTAGGGGCAGTATATTCAAAAGCTTATTTATGCAACAAAGCCGTAACCCATAGCCAGCCTAAATTACGTATATGTTTTAAATTCTCCAACCCGCTATACCAAGCATCCATGACTATGGCATCAGGATTGAGACCTCTTTCTTTAGCTAAAGTAAGCATATCACAAAAATGCTCATTCTTTGTTTTACCATCAGTGTCTTTATCATATATTCTATAATCTACGGGAGTAGATTGAGCAATTTTAGTATTGTAATGTAGTAAGTTTACCATTCCTATACCAGGTATAACATCATGTACAGCTCCAGAATATTGATAACGTACAAGCTCAATCTTCTGACTGTATTGCTTTGATAATAAGGTGTCATCCCCCACTAATAAACACGGTGCTTCCCAATCTATATATTTTGACACTTCCTTATAGATTTCGCTAGGACGAAAATCCTTACTCTTTAACCATCGACTTGCACTATCGTGAGATAGATCTACTGGACTCACTTCAGATAATGCCTTGCTAGTATATCTGACACTACTTGCTTGTAAAAATGATTTATATAAGTCCTTGCTACATTTTGTTCTTGTCATTTTTATCTAAAACTATTTTTCTCTAGATTAACATACTTTTTGCTAAGTGCGAAACTCCTGCTATATTTACGTATTGTGCGTAATTCGCTTGGATACTTATTAATGTCAATACTTACGTGCCGTTTTTACACTCATACCTGCTTTTGCAGCAGAAATTATCTGATTATATTTTTTGATCTTTTGCATTAAAATACCTACCTGGTTATTTGTACATGTCATCAGTAATTCTCGAATAATATTTAAATATTTAAAAATAAATTTTTATTCGATTTTACTGTCCATAGTTACTTCTTTTTTATAGGTAATTTTAATGTTCGTTGAGGGTAATTCTAATATTCGTTAGTCAGCTGCCTGCATATACCATTCAAGTAATAAAACTAAATAACTCAGAACTCTTGGTTTTAGAGCTATAAAACGAGTATATGATGGAAGAGTTACAAAGTCTGATTTATATAATTGTAGATAGGACATATAAAAATATTTAAAGTTTTTACAAGGTGATTGATGGTATAAAAGCACTATTGTTAACAGCTCAGAATAGCTTATTTCAGGCTTTCTTGTAGGGTTTTTATTAATTAATGGTAGAAATGATTTATTAATCCACTGCTCGCTAATTTTACAAAAATCATCGACAAAACAAAATAATGCAGTAATATCTTTCTTCATGGGGATACTCTTGTTTTTTTGCTAAAAATTATATAGTCTATCCGCCAAAAACACTTCAAATCCTGATCATTTGTAATGGGATAGAGTTTTGACAACAAATTGCTAAGATTTTCAATAAAAATTAATAAGTTATGTTAATTTTTACTGATACATTTCTGTGTTGGTCTAATTTTGATATGGAGCTATTGTTAACGATTTTTTATCGTTCATCTAGTTTTTGCATGATGATATTTTTGATTTATGTGGAGTTAGACACGATTTGTAAATGATTTGCAATGCATCGTAAATTCAAACCAATAGCAGAGATTATTGGATTGATAATATCTCCTATCATACCTTTCAAGAAGTTTCTACCCATCCGACCATATTGCTTTAAGTGACCTATTATTGGTTCTATGGCACTGCGTCTCTTGATCATAGACTTGTCCTCTTGTAACAACTTCTTCCGCGTTTTTGGGGTATATACCTTACTCTTCTCCTTTACATTGCTACCACTATACCCAAGATCAACAAATGATTTCTTTATCTTGATTCCAGTGACACTCTCTACTGCTTCAAAGCTCTGATGCAATGTATGACCATCATAAGGATTATTATGAAACGATTTTGCGGATAAAACAAAATTTCTACGACCACTTACTACTACCGCTACTTTATTGCCAAACTCATATGGCTTGTTGCGTTTTCCCTTTCCTATACACTCTACTTCAGGGGCATGAAAACTATATAATACTTTGTTATCTTCTTTATATTGCTTTTTAGCTTCTCTTTTTAAAACAGATTGGTTATGTATTTGTTTTATTTTTTGCAATACTTCTTGATTTTTGAGCGACAAGTTTAATTGCTTATTTTTGATCTCACGCTCACATACTCTAATCAAACGACCCAGTAATATTTTTAAATGCTTCATTATTTTCCAACGCTTCTTGGCTTTACTATGTTCTTTATATTTCCATAGCTTTACTATATCGCGTTTATAGGTTCTAGCGTATGTTTCATTCAAATGTATACCCAAACTGTTGCAAAGCTTTACTATGCTAAGCCTAGCTTTATCCATTAAATAAACATCGTGTGGGTGTTTGATATTCTTAATTTGTACAGTCGTATCAGCGATGATTAATTCCAAATCTTTTTTTTTAATTGTGTTAGTTTTTATCCCAACCCTGATCAACTCCGATAATATCTCATTATATCCAGCTTCACCTAATACACTACGAAACCGTCGTATACTAGTTTCCGAGATAGCTATGTCTTTTTCTATATATTCCCACCCGCAGAAATACTGCCAATACATATTCTCTTTTAGCTCTTCCTCTGATAATGAATCTGAAAAATTATACATTGCTTGTAGCATCGTTATGCCAAGCATCACTCTATGACATTTTCTATTTCTACCAAATTTCTTAATACAAACATTTTTTGATAACCACTCTTCGAGCCTAGACCAATTTATTAATTCTCTTAATTTATATAGCTTATTATTTGGGTTTAATTCTTCTTTTAATTTATAACCAAACAGTTTCCCTTGTTCTTGCGATTTGATAATGTTGTCTATTGGCATTAACTGAAATCCATAAGGTTTATGACCATATTTTATCATTTTCTTACGGATTGTTGTATTACTTCTTGTCTTAAAACCATATTATCTATAAGGCTTGTAGAGTTTTGGCGGACGGACTATATAGAGTATCTTCTATCCCTTGTAAATACTTACTTCCAAACCTAGATTAATCCAGAATTCAGGTTAGAAGCAGTAAATAAGAATATTTCTGAAAATGTTCATCAAGCTTCTTCTAATATGCAAAATATGGCACAACAAGCACAAAAAAACGTATTTAATAAGAAAACCGTTTAGGTCTTGGCAGTCTATCCCAAACCATGCGGATCAACTCCGACCTTGTCATCCCGTGGCTTGTCCACGGGATCCAGTCGCTACATAACAATCCTATCCATTCCTCGCTTTTCTACTGAGCCAGTTTTGTAGATAAGAATCTGCAAGCTCAGTATCTTCTATAACGATTACATTTTCTGCATTACGTTTATCAGCAGCAGCAGTAAAATTAAATGAGCCGGTTATAACTTTCTTTTTATCGATAATTATAACTTTATTATGAGCAATACCCGGAACTTTATCTATTCCTACTTCAATTGTGGCTCGTTGTAATTCGTGTAATTTAGAAAATTTTTGCTTTAAATTACTACGATCAAGTAAGATTTTAACCTTTACACCACGTGCTTGAGCATCAATTAAAGCCGCAGTAATTAACGAATCGCTCATACCATATGCATGCATATAAATCGACTCTCTAGCTGTATCAATCTGATCTGCTATAAATTTAGTGCAACCTGATGGGGGAGTAAAACATGTACTAACTTTACTTCTAGAAAGCTGCGAAATATTGTAATGCTTTATTTTTGGAGGCGGTGTATGCGATATTTTGAACTGATTTATTAAATCAGTTCCATAATCTGAATATCCTAGAACACCTATTGCTATGCCTAAAATAAAGGCAATAAATATTTCCGTAAATTTTTTATTTTTTCTCTTCACAAACTTTTTTATTTTTTAACGTAACTTCCTGGTGCTGCTTCAATTGCTATTAAATTTTTATAATCTAAAGATTTTACTAGTTCAGTATTATTTTTGATAAGCCAATCAAGCCAGCATTCCCACCATGAGCCTTTATATTGTGTAGCTTTCAAAAGCCATTCTCTACTATTTAAACTTAATTAAGTCTATAATTATATTTAGTAGTTTTTGGAGGATTAACAACTCCTGCTACATGCCCTGAATCAGTTAAGCAAAAAATCTTATCACCATTTATTAATTTCATTCCATCATATATTGAACGCCAAGGTGCGATATGATCCTCCTTAGCTGCCACAAAGAAAGAATTACAATCAACTTTACCAAGATCTATCTTAGTTCCTAATACTTCTAAAATATTAGGCTCTTTTAGTAAATTACTATAATAAGTGTTTTGTAAATATTCTTGATACATTTTTGCCGGTAAATTTGTAGAATCAGCATTCCAATATAACAAATCAAACGGCATAGGATTTTTGCCAAGTAAATAATTATTTACAAAAAATGTCCAAATTAAATCGTTAGCTCTTAGTAAACTAAAGGTATTTGATAAATATTTTCCATCAAAATATCCTTTCAAATCCATATCCTCTTTAATATACTTCATCGTATTTTCATTAAAAAATACTCCAAGCTCACCAGGGCTAGTATAATCAAGCAAGATGGTAAAGAACGTAGCACTATTAGTACAATCTAGTTTTTTTACTTTTAACTGAAGTTTTGACAAAAAATTTTTATTAAAAAAAGTGGCGAGTGTATCAATCTATAATTTGTATTATATATCAAATAATTTACTTTCAATTGTAGAAATATCGCTTTTAAGCTGATAAAAGCACTAAATATTTAACTATGAAGAACTCGGCCGCAAGCGACCGAGTTTCAAAACAGGTTAAACTGCTTTGTTTCTTTTTCAATTTTATCCATTGCGTTTAGTTGATTTTGGTATCCACACAAAGTGATACATTATTCTAAAAACATGATGACTATTACGCCTCAATTCCATTCTACTAAATTATAATATGCCAACGCTTATATTATAACGCTATCCATCTAGGGAGCAAGCTCCCTAGATTTTCGCTATGCGGTTAAATATAAATTTTACTTTAGTCAGAAAAATTAGAATTTTTGTCAAAACTTCAGGTTCTTATCACTATTAATTAAATTTTGTGGTATTATACTACCCTTGCCCTGCATTAAATGCACGATCAGCTCTTGATATTTATCAGCTATTTCTTTGAAATTATTGATAATCGTTTCGTGTGGTATGTTGTACATAGTTCAGTTCCGGTGATGTTACTACGTCATTGCGAGGAGAAACTGTAAGTTTCGACGAAGCAATCTCAGGAATCTTATAACTCTATTTCATGAGATTGCCACGCTCCTTGCAGTCGCTCGCAATGACATATTATATCTCTAGACTATCCCACATATCATTTATTTTGTCGATAACTTCCTGATCCATTTCGATTTTTTTACCCCATTTTCTGTTTGTCTCAGGGTATATTTTATCTGTTGCATCTATTCCCATTTTGCTGCCAAGTCCTGACTCTGGTGATGCAAAATCTAAATAATCTATTGGAGAGTTTTCTATGAACGTTGTATCACGCTTTGGATCAACTCTTGTTGAGATTGCCCAAATTACTTCCTGCCAGTTACGAATATCGATATCATCATCGACAACAATAATAAATTTGCTATACATGAATTGCCGTAAATAAGACCAAACACCAAGCATTATTCTTTTAGCATGACCAGGATAAGATTTTTTAATTGATACTACCGCCACCCTATATGAACAACCTTCAGGGGGCAGCCAAAAATCAACAATTTCTGGATATTGTTGCTGAATAAGAGGGATAAAAATCTCATTTAATGCTTCACCAAGTATTGATGGCTCATCTGGCGGTTTGCCTGTATAAGTACTCAAATATACAGGATTTTTTTTCATCGTTATTGCTGTTACAGTAAATACTGGGAATTCTTCAACATCATTGTAATATCCGGTATGGTCGCCAAAAGGACCTTCGGGTAAATACTCATCTAGACTAACATACCCCTCAAGCACTATTTCGCTATGTGCTGGAACTTTTAAATCAATGGTTTTACACTTTACCAATTCTATTTTTTCATTACCAAGTAATCCAGCAAAATTATATTCCGAAATATTTTCCGGTATCGGCATTACTGCTGCCATAGTTACTGCCGGATTTGCCCCAATAACGATAGCAGCTGGAAAAGGCTCTCTTTTTACTCCTTTCCAACGTTTATGATGCTCTGCACCACCCCGCAGCTTAAGCCATCGCATCAATAATTTATTTTCCGAAATAACCTGCATTCTATATATGCCGAGATTATAATTATCAACCTTTTCATCGGTTGGTCCTTTAGTTACAACTATAGGCCAAGTAATTAAAGGTGAAACATCAAGAGACCAACATTTTTGGATTGGTAATATATTAAGGTCAGGCTTGTCGATAATAATCTCATGGCAAGCGGCTTTTGAAACTGTTTTAGGCGACATAGCAAAGATACGCTTTGCTAGCGGTAACATCGATAATGTTTCTTTAAAAGATGATGGTGGTTGCGGTTGTTTAAGAAATGCAAGTAAAACTCCTAGCTCTCTTAATTCCTGAATATTCTGAAGCTTAAGCCCCATATAAATACGATTGATACTAGCATAAAGGTTGGTTAAAACAGGTATTGTAGATTTACTGCCGTCAGATTTTATAACATTCTCAAAAAGTAAAGCAGGACCATTTTGCTCCAATGCTCTTCTGCTGATTTCAGTAATTTCTAGATCGGTTTTAACTTCAACAGAAATACGCTTTAATTCAACGTTTTTTTCTAACAATTTCAAAAACTCGGGTAAATCTCTAAAGCTCATATTTTATTCATAAGTAAATAAGGGGTTCTTACATAGCGAAGCTAATAAAGAGGAATTTGTAGGAAACACGGCACGCAGTACCAAAAGTACGTGAGGATACGAAGTTACCTTCTTGACGTCCAAATTACCTTTAGAAGCGAGTTATGTCTTCACTTTCATATCATTTTGCTTGATCGTATAGTTAATCAATTCATCAATTATAGAATTTTTAATAGTGTGTACTATATTTTTTTCTGAGTTAGTTCTAATATTTTTAGCCACCTGCTCATCTATATTTGTAGATTTAATATGGGCAAAATATAAGTCATCACCTACTTGAAATACAGGAGTATTAGCACCTATTTTAGTGTTAAAAATGGATAATAATATTTCAGGAGTTAGCATCTGATCATTTTCCATTTCTGATCTTATATAAGTTTTGTTACGTATTTTAGCATTTGATGCTTTATCTTCTGTATCAAAATTATCTTCTTTTGCTAAATCTTTCATAATTTTTATATTCAGATCGGCAAGATATTGCTTTATCCAAGTGCTATTTATCTGTTCTTTAATACTATCAAATTCAGGTATTTTTGCTGGATTTATAGATTTTAATTCAACAAGTACTAGATAGCTTTTATCTTCTGCCTCAATCGGATAAGATAATTCTCCCTCACTAAGCTCAAAAATACTATCGGCATTTTCGGCAATTATTTTGTCTTCGATCAAATCGGCATAGCTTATATTATTGATATTGTTAATAGGCAGCTCATATTTTTCTGCGATTTCAACTAAGCTAGAACCAGCTGCAACATCATCTTCTAAGTTTTTAGCAAGCTCCATATTTAGTATATCAATTTTTTGAGATTCTATTTGTTCATATAATTGCTTTTGTACATCCTCAAAACTTTGTTCTCCCAATTCCTCTTTATTCTCATTATAAAATTCTAATAATTCTTCTTTAGTAACTTGGATTTTCTTTTGTAAGTTTTCAGTAGTAACTTTTATATATGAAAAGCTACGCTTCTCTGGTATTTCAAATGAAGATTTGTTATTTTGATAAAAATCCTTTAATTCTTGATCAGAAGGAACTGGGATTTGTAAATCTTTTGGCTTGTTTTGTAGATTCATTTGTACTAATTCTACTTCTCTTTTTTCAGCCATATAATTTACTATATTATCAGTCATGGCTTTCGGAACATAAAAGCTATCTAAAAAAGTACCAGCAAAAATATTTTTTAAGGCTTTTTCTTTAAAATGTACTAAATATTTTTCTTCATCTGTATAAGAATTTCTAAAATAAGTTTTAAAAAGTTTTATATCGAAAATTCCTTGATCATTTTTAAAAACTGGTGATTCTTTTACTAAATTTTTTACAGTATCATCACTTATATCAAAATCATAATAGCTAACTAGATAATCTAAGATATTCTCAAAAACAAGCCTTTTTAAGATTCTATTATCTATATTTAATTGTGCTATTTCTTCTTCCGTTAGGCTCACTCCTACTTGTTTAGATATAGCGTTAATTTCTAAAGATTTTGCCCGCAGGAAATCTTCTTGCGATATGTTTTTCGCATGAGAAAAAGTTACGATATCGCCCCCACCTCCTCTTCCATGTAATACATCTTTAATGCCAAAGCCAACAAAGGCAAAAACGATCATTGCGAATAAAACCCGCATTATAAAACTATCGGCAGTTTTTCTAATATTATTTAACATAATTTTTTATTTAAAATTCTTAACGCCAATTTAGGATAAGAGAAGTTGTTCTGGAGCTAAAGCATCAAGTTTTATACGAGATTTAGTGATAGCATAAGAAGTAACACAAGCTAGAATATGCACCAAGAAATTAACAGGAGATCTATGCCTTGTATGCTCTAGGTTCATTCTATTTTTTAGTATATTAAATACTGATTCAAAAATGATGCTCCTCGCAGCAGAGCTACGAGGTATCTATCCAAACAGCTTTAACTGTTTTTGTTGAAACGCTTTATAAGAAGGTTTGCCTGAACCTTGATTCTGTACATAATTACGTAATTTCTGCTCATCACCATGTTTACCTACTGTGCTCATAAAATATCCTTTACTCCAAAACTCACTTCCCCATAATTTTTCTTTAAGATTTGGATATTTCTCAAACATTTTCTTAGTAAGTAATACTTTTTATGATTTGAGTTATTTTTGTTGGGCTATACATTGGTATTGACTGTAATAAAAAATGTACGTGATCTTTATCTACTCCTATTTCTAAAAATCTAATTTCATAACGATCTTCTATGTGCTCACAAATTTTACACAAATAATCATCTAGTTCTTGATTGAATATTACTCTTCTATACTTTGCCGGCGTTACTAAATGATATATTAGTACTGTGACATTATGACTCTTATGTATATAACTGCTTTCTGCCATTCAAGTAGTATATAACGAAGCAGAGCTTCGGGGAATTAAACCATGATAGATTAATGATCGTTTACGTAACATAGCTTTATCTTCTAATTCTAGTCAATAATTCTTCATATCCTTGCGAATATTAGTTATCATTCTTAAATTTCTAGAATAGAGTTTAAACCATAACTCTTTACAAATATATGCTTTATCACCAAATACCTTACCTGTTATCTTCTGAGTTATAGATTCAAGAACAGATAAATCAGCTCTATTTGCTTTTGTTATTTTAACAGCTATAATCTCTGCTTTATGATTAATGATTAAATGTAATTTAAATCCCATAAACCAACCATAACTACTCATCCCAACTTTGGCAATTTTACCAAAAACTCTATTACTAGAAGTGCGCTTAGCATGACAAATAGATAGTTTTGTTGAATCAATAAAATATATTCCTGTATCTTCACCTCGTAGTAATTGCAACATTATTGACAATGGCAATATTAACCTTGGCCATAATTGCACTATTCTACTATAACATGGTAAATTAAAGTAACCCTTATATTTATGCGGTAAGTAGTATAAATAATAGTTTTTAAAGTCCTTGCAAGGCGATAGATAAAAATATATGACTATTGTCATCAATTCTGCAAGACTTAATTTTCCTATCCTATGCCTTTGCTGATTTGTTGATAATAGACGGTGTTCTATCCATTCTTCATATATTTTACAAAAATTATCTACTAAATAATATACAGTTATGATACATCTTTTCATGTTGAGTTACTGATCTTTTATTAAAAAAATCTATCATAACTCAACATTAATCTCCTTTAAACCCTTTATCTATAAGCTTTCTATCTATCCCTTATCCTAAATTAGCGTTCTTAGTGTCATCTTGTACATTATAAAGCAAAAAAACCTACATAGTCAAACTATATAGTTGGTAAATTCTAGTATTAATTAAGCCAGATTTATATTTTCTTCCCATACCTCATTGGGTGTTTTATAACCGAGCACTTTTCTTGGTAAATTATTTAAAAAATCCTCAATTTCTTGTAATTGCTTTATTGTTAATTTTTTTATATCTAAAGATTTAGAGTATACTCTGTGCACCATTGAGTTAATCTTCTCTATCAATGGTTTTTGCCATGGAGAATAAGGATTGCAAAAATATACTTTTCGTTCAGATTTTGGCAATAGTTGTTCATGATTGGTAAATTCTTTGCCATTATCTAACGTTATGCTTTTGATTATATGCGACAATTGTTTAAGTTTTTTATTCATGTTACCAATCACATCTTGTGTTCTTTTTGAACGGTTTAAAGTGAGAAACACTTTTTGTGTTCTGATATCCACAAGAGCGCCTATATTACGACTTTGATTACCTTTGTTAAAAGTTAAATCACCTTCTAAATGACCTATTGCTGCTATCTTTCTATTTATCTCTGGTCTTTCAGTAATGGAAACTCGATTTGGTATTGTAATTCTTTTGTTTCTGATTCTTGTACCATGATGCAACCTATTTTTCCTTTTTCTTGCTAAAGATAAATATAATTTTTGCCTTTGTGCTATAGGAGATGTATAAATAAACTGGTATATACTCTCTGTAGAAATATTGACAGTATCTCGTGATAGTTTACGTCTACCTGAAATTATATCTGGTGAAATACCCTGTGTTAACTGCTTTATTATTTCTGCTCGTAAATTATTATCAATATCTAATTTTCTTTTTCTCTTACCTTGCCTTAAACTGCAAGCAAGTGTGTTAGCCCTATCTGGTCTATAATTATGCCTCATTCTCTTGAGTTCATAACATATAGTGCTTTTATCACGGCCAATCTTTGTCCCTATATATCGCGAGCTATAACCACTCTTATTCATTTCGTATATTTTAAATCTTTCATCTATCGTTAAATGAGCCATGATATATCTATATTTAAATGATGCTCCTCGCAGCAGAGCTACGAGGTATCTAAAAAAGTTTTAGTTGTTTCTTATGATATCACGAAGCAGAGCTTCGGGGAATTAAACCCTGAGAGATTAAAAATTGATTATATCTGGCTTAATTAATTATAGAACTTTCCGTTTTTTTATTACGTATGTGTCATGCCGTATGGATCAATTTTCCCGTCATTGCGAGGAAATTACGAAGTAACTTGTACGTACGCAATCTTAGGATGCTTGACAAGATTGCCACGTCGATACTTTGTATCTCCTCGCAATGACAGGGAAACCGATGCACACGAACAAGCCACCACGGGATGACATCATACTAGAAACTGAAGTTTTGACAAAAATTCTAATTTTTCTGACTAAAGTAAAAATTTATATTTAAAGTTAAATATTTAGTGCTTTTATCAGCTTAAAAGCGATATTTATACAATTTAAAGTAAATTATTTGATATATAATACAAATTATAGATTGATACACTCGCCACTTTTTTTAATCTCTCAGGGTTTAATTCCCCGAAGCTCTGCTTCGTGATATACTACTTGAATGGAAGAAAGCAGTTATATACATAAGAGTCATAATGTCACAGTACTCATATATCATTTAGTAACGCCGGCAAAGTATAGAAGAGTAATATTCAATCAAGAACTAGATGATTATTTGTGTAAAATTTGTGAGCACATAGAAGATCGTTATGAAATTAGATTTTTAGAAATAGGAGTAGATAAAGATCACGTACATTTTTTATTACAGTCAATACCAATGTATAGCCCAACAAAAATAACTCAAATCATAAAAAGTATTACTTCTAAGAAAATGTTTGAGAAATATCCAAATCTTAAAGAAAAATTATGGGGAAGTGAGTTTTGGAGTAAAGGATATTTTATGAGCACAGTAGGTAAACATGGTGATGAGCAGAAATTACGTAATTATGTACAGAATCAAGGTTCAGGCAAACCTTCTTATAAAGCATTTCAACAAAAACAGTTAAAGCTTTTTGGATAGATACCTCGTAGCTCTGCTGCGAGGAGCATCATTAAAAATTTTTTGTCAAAACTTCAGTTGTATGGATACTTAAATCGTCAGTGCAAGGAAAAAATGACGTTGTTGTATGACTTGAAAAATGCCGCCACGGGATGACGCCGAGAGCGTTTTTCGATACACGCAACAATACTTTTTCACAATAACGACTCTTGAGTCGCACAATAGTATTTTTAGTAAGGAATAATCGAGAAATAAGGACGGTGACCCCTACGGGACTCGAACCCGTGTTCCCACCGTGAAAGGGTGGTGTCCTAACCGCTAGACGAAGGGGCCTTTAAGAAACGTTATTATAATCTGTCATTCCCGCAAGGCATCGCCTGCGTGTATTAGCCCTATCTTTGTCATCCCATGAGCTTGTAGCGGAATCCAGTTAAAAATACTAATTTTAGTATTTTTCATTATTTTTTCTGGATGCCGCGATCAAGTCGCGGGATGACAGAGGAAAAACCGATCCACTTAAGCAAGCCTTACGGGGTGACAGATAATATAACAATGTACTTTAATTACAATAACTTCAAAGGTTTTATACAATATCTTTTTAAGTATTGCAAGCAAAATTATAGATTTACTTTAAGTTTAATACTATAGCTTATTTCACTAAGGTCCTTACATGGTGGTAATGTTTAATATTTCATATAATAAGGCATCCCACAAATTTAGTGTCAGTATCTTAATGGATTAAGCTATACCTTGATGGCTATGATAACGTTTATTCAAATAATAGTTATAATCCAACGAAATAATCGTATTCTTAACACTTCCTATAATTCCGCCACCTAAATTATAGGCTGTTTTTGCTTGTTTCGGTATTACTGAAGTTTTGACAAAAATTCTAATTTCTCTGACTAAAGTAAAAATTTATATTTAAAGTTAAATATTTAGTGCTTTTATCAGCTTAAAAGCGATATTTATACAATTTAAAGTAAATTATTTGATATATAATACAAATTATAGATTGATACACTCGCCACTTTTTTTAATCTCTCAGGGTTTAATTCCCCGAAGCTCTGCTTCGTGATATACTACTTGAATGGAAGAAAGCAGTTATATACATAAGAGTCATAATGTCACAGTACTAATATATCATTTAGTAACGCCGGCAAAGTATAGAAGAGTAATATTCAATCAAGAACTAGATGATTATTTGTGTAAAATTTGTGAGCACATAGAAGATCGTTATGAAATTAGATTTTTAGAAATAGGAGTAGATAAAGATCACGTACATTTTTTATTACAGTCAATACCAATGTATAGCCCAACAAAAATAACTCAAATCATAAAAAGTATTACTTCTAAGAAAATGTTTGAGAAATATCCAAATCTTAAAACCTGAATTCTGGATTAATCTAGGTTTGGAAGTAAGTATTTACAAGGGATAGAAGATACTCTATATAATTTTTAGCAAAAAAACAAGAGTATCCCCATGAAGAAAGATATTACTGCATTATTTTGTTTTGTCGATGATTTTTGTAAAATTAGTGACTAACGAATATTAGAATTACCCTCAACGAACATTAAAATTACCTATAAAAAAGAAGTAACTATGGACAGTAAAATCGAATAAAAATTTATTTTTAAATATTTAAATATTATTCGAGAATTACTGATGACATGTACAAATAACCAAGTAGGTATTTTAATGCAAAAGATCAAAAAATATAATCAGATAATTTCTGCTGCAAAAGCAGGTATGAGTGTAAAAACGGCACGTAAGTATTTACGTATTAATAAGTATCCAAGCGCATTACGCACAATACGTCAATATAGGACACGTAAGGATCCATTTGTGAAGCACTGGGATGAAATAGAATCAATGCTAGAATCAGCACCGGAGTTGCAAGCAACTACCATATTAGCATATTTGACAGAAAAGTATCATGGGAATTATAATGGGAAGCAATTACGCTGTTTGCAGAAAAGGTTGAAACAATGGAGAGCTGCACATGGTAAGGATAAGAACCTGAATTCTGGATTAGCTAATTTTGAGATATAGCAGGTTTGTTAGGTTTCATACAGTATGCAATTAGGGCGGATAAGATATGTACAAAGGCATTCCAAATTGATCTATGTCTTGTATGTTCGATCTCGAAAGCACCCTTCAGCTGTAATAGTTGAGATTATATCTTACATTTAGTAAAATAAATTAATTATTAAATGGAGATAAAGAATGAACTTAAATCAAAAAATAATAAAACCAAAATTAGGTTTACTTGAATTAGCTAAGAGCCTTGGTAGTATATCATCAGCATGTAAAGCGATGGGATATAGTAGAGATAGTTATTACAGATTTAAAGAACTGTATGAAACTGGTGGCGAAGAAGCGTTGTATGAAATTAGTCGAAGAAAGCCAATAATAGCGAATAGAGTTGATCCTGCTGTAGAGAAAGCAGTACTAGATATGGCAATAGAATATCCAGCATATGGTCAGCTAAGAGTATCAAATGAGCTTAAAAAGACAGGTGTACTTGTATCACCTGGGGGAGTAAGATCAATTTGGTTACGTAATGATTTAAACAACATCAGTAAAAGACTTAAAGCATTAGAAGCAAAAATGGCTCAAGATGGTATTGTGCTTACTGAGGCACAATTACAAGTGCTAGAGAAGCGTCGTAATGAAAAAGAAGCTCATGGAGAAATTGAGACACAGCATCCAGGGTATCTAGGATGCCAAGATACATATTATGTAGGCAACTTTAAGGGTATAGGTAAGGTTTATTCTCAGGTATTTATTGATAGCTACAGCAGAGTAGCTGATGTTAAACTATATACTGATAAAACAGCTTTAACTGCTGCTGATATGCTTAATGACCGAGTGTTACCATGGTATGAGACTCAAGGGATACCAATACTTCGTATTCTGACAGATCGTGGGTCAGAATATAAGGGGAATATAGAGCATCATGCTTTTGAATTATTTCTAAGTATCGAAGGTATAGAGCATACTACTACTAAAGCATATTCTCCTCAAACAAACGGTATGTGTGAGCGTTTTAATAAAACCATGAAACAAGAATTCTTTGATACAGCTATGCGGAAAAAGATTTATACAGCTCTTGATGACCTACAATTAGATCTTGATATCTGGCTAGAGTATTTCAATAATGAAAGACCTCATTCTGGTAAATATTGTTATGGAAAAACTCCTATGCAAACTTTTAAGGATAGTAAGAAATTAGCTGTTGAAAAGAATAATGAAATCTTGTATCTTGAATATGTATCTGACAGTCAAAATTTAACTGACAATCAGGGGCAAAATTTATAGTGTCTGTAAGATCAAATCTTAACTTCTACAAGATTCCAAGAAAGCAATTGATCGTACATATATTAGACAGAATGCTAATAACCGACCAGTTGCGGGTTATGAATATAGTGTAGTTTGCATCGGTGCTCAGCCTAAATGGTCTGTACCAATATCTATAAATAGAGTAAAATCAGATGAGAATAAGTATAGCAAAGGTAGCAAACAAATAATGAAAATTGTTAAGCAAATACCACAAAAGGCTCTAAATATAACAGTAGGTGATGCAGGTTATAGCGCTCTATCTTTCATTCACCCGCTGCACAATGAAGCAAATACGGTAACAATAACCCGCCAAAGAATTAATCGCAGTATTTACAAAATATATATAGAGGAGCAAAAAACAAGAGGTCGTAAAAGATCTTATGGAGCTAAGATTTCTTGTAGTAGTTCTGATAATTTACTGATTCCAGATACAGAAGAAACTGTAGTAAAGGCTACAAAAAATGGTGACATATCAATTAGTATTTCACTATTTAAGAATTATCTAATCAAGGGCAAGAAACAGCATATCATGTCTGATAAACCGCTGAATTTTATTCAGGTTAAGGTGTTAGATGCATCAGGAAATAGGAAATATAACAGAGATTTATGGTTATGTGTTTCTGGCCAACAAAAAGATAAAATCAGTGGTAAAGAAGTATATGAATACTATAGACAAAGGTTTGATATTGAGCATTTTTTTAAATTTGGTAAGTCAAAATTATTGATGGATAAATTTCAAACGAATGATCCAAATAAAGATGAGGATTATATGTTATTCGTAATGCTAGCGTACAACATATTGTATCATGCACAATCTTCAGTTAAGGCAAGAAAAGTAAGGGCATGGGATAAAAAAATCAATAGCAATATGTTGTCTCCAAGTGAAGTTTATAGATCTATGCCACAAATTGCCCTTGAAGAAATATTAGAAAAGTCTATATCCAGAGGGATACCAGATCATAGAAATATTAGAAATAATCATCAGGTCAAACCATTTGCACCAGTAATACGCAAAAGTAATAAACACGGTAAGTTGGAAATTACAATAAAATCAAGTTTTGATGGAAGTAACCAAATTACCAAAACCTCATTTAATAAAAAGCTAGAATTACCAAATAATATTAGTAAGTATAAACCAGCAATATTAGACAAAATTGCTACAGTTTTTGACACATTATGTACCCAAATAGAATAAATAAATTTTGTTATTACTAAAAAAGTATAAAAAAATTGGAATACATTTCTCCTTATGGAAAGGATTTTGTCAAAACTTCAGATTCTGAAGAAATAGAGCTTTACTATGGTAACAAATGTTTACAAAAAATGTCTAGAATCAGCAATGGCTATGTTATTGATTATAGACATATTATTGATAGTTTAGTACGTAAACCTGGAGCATTTGTTCAATATCAATATTATGAAGCTTTATTCCCAAGTGCTATATTTCGTCAGGTATATGACCAGCTTATCTCTATATATCCATATAAAGGGCATAAAATATATCTTAAAATATTACAATTAGCAAACATGTATGGAGAATTGAATGTAGTTACTGCATTAGAAGTGCTATTAGAAAAGAAGATTGAGCCAATAATTGATCATATTACAGATTTACTAAATAGCCAGACTCAAACTATTTGTTCAGTAAAAATTAATCAACCAATACTGTCTGAATATGATCAATTACATTGCTTTAAAACAATGGAGGTTGCATGAGTAAACAGATAATAACTCCGCAACCGCTAAATAATTTACTCAAGAACCTTTGCTTACCTACTTTTGCATCGTGCTATAAATCAGTTGCAGAAAGCTTTGAGCAAGAAAAGAAAACATATATAGATTATCTACAGGAGTTAGCCATACGTGAGTTAGAACATAGACAACAACAACGTATTGCCAGATTGCTGAAGCAAGCAAAACTCTCTCGAGATAAGTTATTAAGCAACTTTGATATTAAGCGTATCCCAGGATTATCGCCAACTAAGATCCAATATCTTGCACAAGGAGAATTTATGGATCGCTATGAAAATATACTCAGGAGTTTCGCACTTAGCAAATAATATGCTAATCTAGAGAAAAATAGTTTTAGATAAAAATGACAAGATCAAAATGTAGCAAAGATTTATATAAATCATTCTTACAAGCAAGTAGTGTAAGATATACTAGCAAAGCATTATCTGAAGTAAGTCCATTAGATCTATCGCACGATAGTGCAAGTCGATGGTTAAAGAGTAAGGATTTTCGCCCTAGCGAAATCTATAGCAAAGTGTCAAAATATATTGATCTGGAAGATCCTTGTTTATTAGTAGGAGATGACACCTTATTGTCAAAGCAATACAGTAAGAGGATCGAGCTTGTAAATTATCAATATTCTGGGGCTGTACATGATGTTATACCTGGTATAGGAATGGTAAACTTACTGCATTACAATACTCAAATTGATCAATCTACTCCTGTAGATTATAGAATATATGATAAAGAAACTGATGGTAAAACAAAGAACGAGCATTTTTGTGATATGCTTACTTTAGCTAAAGAAAGAGGTATCAAGCCTGATGCTATAGTTATGGATGCTTGGTATAGTGGTTTGGATAATTTAAAACATATACGTAATTTAGGTTGGATATGGGTTACCAACCTAAGAAAAAATAGAAAAGTTAATCGTAATGTTAGCTTGGAAACTTTAGAGATTCCCGATGAAGGGCTAAAAATTCACCTACGTGGATACGGTTGGGTTACGGTATTTAAGTTTGTGGCAAAAAATGGTCGCATTGATTACATAACAACTAATTTAGAGAATCCTACACGTGAGCAAATAGAGAAAATTGTTAAGGCGCGTTGGTCTATAGAAGTTTATCATCGAGAATTGAAACAAACTTGTGGTATTGAATGCTGTCAGGCACGCACGGGTCGAGCTCAAAGAAATCATATTTGCCTTGCTGTATTGGCCTGGCTTGATATGAACAAAAGGAGGATAAATGAAAACATTACTTTATATCAACAAACTTGGGAAGTTATAAAAACATCAATTCAGAACAACATTAAATGGCTTCTAACTAATACACAATTTTGCTAAGTGCGAAACTCCTGTATACTTATTTTTGGTAATCCTGGCACTGGCAAAAGTCATCTTAGTATAGGTGGAAAGTTCTATAATTAATTAAGCCAGATATAATCAATTTTTAATCTCTCAGGGTTTAATTCCCCGAAGCTCTGCTTCGTGATATCATAAGAAACAACTAAAACTTTTTTAGATACCTCGTAGCTCTGCTGCGAGGAGCATCATTAAATATAGATATATCATGGCTCATTTAACGATAGATGAAAGATTTAAAATATACGAAATGAATAAGAGTGGTTATAGCTCGCGATATATAGGGACAAAGATTGGCCGTGATAAAAGCACTATATGTTATGAACTCAAGAGAATGAGGCATAATTATAGACCAGATAGGGCTAACACACTTGCTTGCAGTTTAAGGCAAGGTAAGAGAAAAAGAAAATTAGATATTGATAATAATTTACGAGCAGAAATAATAAAGCAGTTAACACAGGGTATTTCACCAGATATAATTTCAGGTAGACGTAAACTATCACGAGATACTGTCAATATTTCTACAGAGAGCATATACCAGTTTATTTATACATCTCCTATAGCACAAAGGCAAAAATTATATTTATCTTTAGCAAGAAAAAGGAAAAATAGGTTGCATCATGGTACAAGAATCAGAAACAAAAGAATTACAATACCAAATCGAGTTTCCATTACTGAAAGACCAGAGATAAATAGAAAGATAGCAGCAATAGGTCATTTAGAAGGTGATTTAACTTTTAACAAAGGTAATCAAAGTCGTAATATAGGCGCTCTTGTGGATATCAGAACACAAAAAGTGTTTCTCACTTTAAACCGTTCAAAAAGAACACAAGATGTGATTGGTAACATGAATAAAAAACTTAAACAATTGTCGCATATAATCAAAAGCATAACGTTAGATAATGGCAAAGAATTTACCAATCATGAACAACTATTGCCAAAATCTGAACGAAAAGTATATTTTTGCAATCCTTATTCTCCATGGCAAAAACCATTGATAGAGAAGATTAACTCAATGGTGCACAGAGTATACTCTAAATCTTTAGATATAAAAAAATTAACAATAAAGCCATTACAAGAAATTGAGGATTTTTTAAATAATTTACCAAGAAAAGTGCTCGGTTATAAAACACCCAATGAGGTATGGGAAGAAAATATAAATCTGGCTTAATTAATACTGGAATTTACCGTTTCTTATGATATCACGAAGCAGAGCTTCGGGGAATTAAACCCTGAGAGATTAATAATATGTAATAGTTGAGATACCGTCTTGAGTGTCAACAACTTTTTCATTATTTTACCTCAATTTTATTTTACAGGGTTTTTATATTTGCACTAAAAGATGTTTTGTTATTAAGAACACCATAAATTATGTGAAGCAACTTACGCATAGCAGCAATCACTATAACCATTTTAGATTTTCCAACATTGCTCAAACGTTGACTAAAATCCTTAATAATCGGATTATGTTTTATAGCAACTATGGCAGGCATATAAAAAGCTTTACGTAAATTAGCATCTCCTGTTTTTGATATTTTTCCTATTCCATGGACAGAAGTGCCTGATTGTTTTGGCTTTGGGTTAAGACCAACAAACGCAGCTAGTTGTTTTGCAGAATTAAAATTTTCTACAACAAGAAAAGCAAGTATCACTCCTATTGTTTTTTCTCCTATACCAGGGATTGAATCAAGAAGTTTACTTTTATCATGTAAGTCTTTGTGTCCTTTAATATGATTAGAGATAAGTTCTTCTACTTCCTTAATTTGCTTATCCAGAAATTCAATATGAATCATAATGTTAATGGCAACTGCTTTACTTGCTCCGCTCAATCTATTATTTTCTTGATTTTTATTAGCAATCAAACTATCCAAGCGTCTTACCCATTGTTGTAATTCTTTAATATGTATAGGGGTTGGTTGCCAAAGACCAGGTTGCATAGCCTTGCAAAAAGAAGCTATCAATTCACAATCAGATTTGTCAGTTTTAACTCTTGAAAGCTTGCTCATTGCAAAGCCCTTGATGCGAGCTGGATTTACGACACTAACTTTAAATGTATTATCATAAAGATATTGAGCTAACCTAACTTCGTAACCACCTGTTGATTCCATACAAGCGTGAGCAGTATCTATTCCCTTTTTTTCTAACCATTGTTTTAGTGCAGCAAAGCCTTTTGCAGTATTATTAAACTTTTTGGTTTTGATTTTATTATCATTTAATAAAGCTACGTCAAATGTTGCTTTAGAAATATCTATACCCAAAATAATGCTACTCATATTTGACCTTCTATGTTAATAATAAGTAGAATACCCAAAGATCAACCTTGTAAATACAGGTTCATTGATTAATTTCAAGACCTAAGAATACCGTCCGATCTTTAATGAGTATGTGAAGACTAATTGTTTGATCTCAACTACAGGGTTACATAGCCCTAAGATTTAATACGGCATATTAGTCTTCTTACTTAAGTGCCCTTAAGTATCTTATAGTTGTTTACTAAAGACAATACTAAGATACAAGATTATATCTTACATTTAGTAAAATAAAATGATGCTCCTCGCAGCAGAGCTACGAGGTATCTAAAAAAGTTTTAGTTGTTTCTTATGATATCACGAAGCAGAGCTTCGGGGAATTAAACCCTGAGAGATTAATTATTAAATGGAGATAAAGAATGAACTTAAATCAAAAAATAATAAAACCAAAATTAGGTTTACTTGAATTAGCTAAGAGCCTTGGTAGTATATCATCAGCATGTAAAGCGATGGGATATAGTAGAGATAGTTATTACAGATTTAAAGAACTGTATGAAACTGGTGGCGAAGAAGCGTTGTATGAAATTAGTCGAAGAAAGCCAATAATAGCGAATAGAGTTGATCCTGCTGTAGAGAAAGCAGTACTAGATATGGCAATAGAATATCCAGCATATGGTCAGCTAAGAGTATCAAATGAGCTTAAAAAGACAGGTGTACTTGTATCACCTGGGGGAGTAAGATCAATTTGGTTACGTAATGATTTAAACAACATCAGTAAAAGACTTAAAGCATTAGAAGCAAAAATGGCTCAAGATGGTATTGTGCTTACTGAGGCACAATTACAAGTGCTAGAGAAGCGTCGTAATGAAAAAGAAGCTCATGGAGAAATTGAGACACAGCATCCAGGGTATCTAGGATGCCAAGATACATATTATGTAGGCAACTTTAAGGGTATAGGTAAGGTTTATTCTCAGGTATTTATTGATAGCTACAGCAGAGTAGCTGATGTTAAACTATATACTGATAAAACAGCTTTAACTGCTGCTGATATGCTTAATGACCGAGTGTTACCATGGTATGAGACTCAAGGGATACCAATACTTCGTATTCTGACAGATCGTGGGTCAGAATATAAGGGGAATATAGAGCATCATGCTTTTGAATTATTTCTAAGTATCGAAGGTATAGAGCATACTACTACTAAAGCATATTCTCCTCAAACAAACGGTATGTGTGAGCGTTTTAATAAAACCATGAAACAAGAATTCTTTGATACAGCTATGCGGAAAAAGATTTATACAGCTCTTGATGACCTACAATTAGATCTTGATATCTGGCTAGAGTATTTCAATAATGAAAGACCTCATTCTGGTAAATATTGTTATGGAAAAACTCCTATGCAAACTTTTAAGGATAGTAAGAAATTAGCTGTTGAAAAGAATAATGAAATCTTGTATCTTGAATATGTATCTGACAGTCAAAATTTAACTGACAATCAGGGGCAAAATTTATAGTGTCTGTAAGATCAAATCTTAACTTCTACAAATAATAAGTTTATCTTGTCTTACTTTCACTACTAAACAGTCAAAATATACTATAGGGTATACTGACTCAAGAGGTCTACTCTGCCAAATCTTGACCTCATCTATTACTTCATCTGTAATCCTGCTGATTAGGCTCTCACTGATCTCAGCTCCATATAATTCTTGCAATTGTGTTTTAATATCAGACACACTCATACCCTTCGCATATAAGGATATTATCTTTTGGTCTAAGCCATCTATTCTTGTTTGTTTCTTTGAGACTATTATAGGTTCAAATTTACCTTGTCTGTCTCTTGGAACATTTATCTCTATAGTACCATTCTCACTAATCAGATTCTTACTAAAACTACCATTCCTCGCATTCTCAGTTTCAGCTCTATCATACTTGCTATAACCTAAATGTTCTGACATCTCAGCATGCAGTGCTCGCTCTAAAATACCCTTGGTTAATTCCTTAATTAATCCATTCTGACTTAGTACTGTTTTTAAATCTACTCTGCCTTCTATCAGCAAATCTATTGCTTCATTTATTTTTTTATTCTTCTCTATTTGCATTTCTGTTACCTATATTTTTAATTACTTCTAATATAGGCTCAACAAAAATTTACACAATCATTGCAAAAGACTCAAATAATGCAGTAATATCTTTCTTCATGGGGATACTCTTGTTTTTTTGCTAAAAATTATATAGAGTATCTTCTATCCCTTGTAAATACTTACTTCCAAACCTAGATTAATCCAGAATTCAGGTATGAAGAACATTGCGTGCTTAAAGCTTGGCAGCAAAAATCATATGAGCAAGTTGTAATAGGCTATAAGGTTTATTCGGAACGTCAACAACGCCTAGAACAGACAAGATTCGCCGATATTGAAAGAGTAACAGAACGTAAGACCTTAGTGGCACATACGGATCAAATTAAAAATGAGATCTTGGTAGCAAAAACAGTATCCGAGGTATTTAGTGCTTTAGAGAAAGATCAGAAGTTTTTAGTAGCACAAAATGGCAATATCAAATACACAACCTTTAACTATGAATTTGTGGATCTAGTGGAACAAGCTCTTGAATACAGGGAACAAGAACTTTTACCTAAATTAAAAGATGTAGTGGCAGCAGTAGAGCGTAATAACGTCTTCGCCACTTCAGATATATTAGCAGAGCTGAAAGATAGTCAGGACTTAGAAGAGACTTATAAGCATTTTGATAGCAATTTAGAGCGTCATCAGTTAGAGACTCAGCATCAGCAGATCAGACAAGATAAAGTAGATGCCAAAACTATCGATGAGATGTTAACTGCAATTAGTCGTGAACATGAGTTCTTTAAGTCTCTTGATGGCAATCTTAAATATGCAGAGAAGTATGATAGTAGTATGTTATCTGCGATCTCAAATGCTAAGACCATAGAGCAAGACACGCTAATTATAAATATGCATAATATGGTAGTATATGCTAAGAAACATGGTATATTAAATGATCAAGAGATACTAAATCAATTTAACGCTAATGATAGTCGAAACGTGCTTAATAATTTAAGTAAGACATGTGAAAAATATTATATGGATTATCATAATGAGAATATTAAGCATCTATTAGATGATGAGCATGTAATGGTCGGACTTAAGAAATATACATGTCCGCTTAAATATATGAAGCATGAGATGCAGAATGATATACCAGGCTTCGTAGATGAGAGGTACGTCTCTAGCACCTTTGCAAAAGTAAAAGCAGAAGTTAAAGAGCTACGTCTAGAGAGAGAGTTAGAACATACAATGACGATGAGATTATAAGGGTTTGCAGGCATGACTAATGAAGAGCATAATCAGAGGCGACAGCAAACAGAAGTAAGTACAAATAGCGACGCTAATGATACTGCTTCCGAGCGTCCAAGGCATGATGAATTATTTAAAAAGGTTATGAGTGAGCCGGTCGCTGCTCGTGAGTTTCTAGAGCATTATTTGCCAGTGTCATTCAAGAACAAGATTAATCTAAATAGTGTTAAAATAGAAAAAGAAAGCTTTGTTACTGAAGATTTAAGGAAAAGATTAAGTGATGTTGTTTACTCTGTTTCTTTAAAACAAGATAATGTCGCAGCTGGTAATACAGACAGTACCAACAAAAACATTAATAATATAGAAGATATAGAACATAATAAAGCTTATGTCTACGTACTTATAGAACATCAGTCTAGTAGCGATTACTGGATCTCTTTTAGACTTTGGCAGTATATGCTTCTTTTATGTGAAAGACATAAGGATAATACAAAAGAAAAAAGTAAGTTGCCTCTAATATGTCCTATCGTAGTATATGCAAATGATAAACCTTATAATGCTCCAAGGAGCTTTTGGGAATTATTTGAAGATACTAAGACTGCTAAAGCTCTAATGTCAGATGAATACTTACTCGTAGATTTACAACAACAAAGTGATAATGAGATAGAGCAAAAGAAGCATCTTGGTATGATGGAGTATATGCTCAAACATATCAAAGCTCGTGATATCTTAAATCTATGGCAAAGTCTACTTGAGAAGTTTGAAAGTAGTATTGAAATAGATAAGGAAAATGGCTACATTTACATTAAATGGTTATTATGGTATAGTGATGCTAAAATAGCTGAAGATAAACAAGTGGAGCTTGCTAAAATCATAGCTAGCTACTTAAAAAAAGAAGATCAAGAGGGACTTATGAGAACTATTGCTGATAAATATATTGATGAGGGCGTTCAAAAAGGAATGGTCCAAGGCATGCAGATCGGAGAAGCTAAAGGAAAATATGAAGTAGCTAAAAATATGCTTGCTAATAATTACTCTATTCCTGAGGTTTCTCGTATTACCGGTTTGTCTATCGCTGAAATTAACGATCTCCTTAAATCTTAACTTCTACAGCTTTAGTTCTGATTTGTCCGATTGTTTTTCCTCTACTCTTCGGACAATACCTTATGCATACGCTTAAATGATGTATTATAAATTTGATAAATATCTTCATCGGTCATTTTTTCAGCATTGCGTACTCTATTCTCAATAACTAATTTTGTCATATCAATAGCTGTACTCATGACTTTAGGTAAAATATTTACTATTTGCTCTGCAAAATAATCACTTGTCTGCAACTCAATATCTTCGTATGCCATTGAGCTTAATATATCCATCATATCATCTTTTTGGCTCTTATTAGCAAACGGTATAATATTTCCCTTAGGAGGTTTCTTAGACATATCTAATTTTTAAAATAGTTGTGATCAAGGCTCTTAACATAAAAGATCATTGGGAGCAAATATTAACTGTTACATTTCAGTCCATAATTAATATATAATATTATTACCATTAAGATTTATCTTTTAGTATTTGGAAAGTTCTATAATTAATTAAGCCAGATATAATCAATTTTTAATCTCTCAGGGTTTAATTCCCCGAAGCTCTGCTTCGTGATATCATAAGAAACAACTAAAACTTTTTTAGATACCTCGTAGCTCTGCTGCGAGGAGCATCATTAAATCAAACGATAGGAGTAATTTAACCTTTTTGTGATAACTATTATCTGCTTCTCTTAATAACAACACACCTCCATCGCTACTAATATCACCTCCAGTAAAATTTATCTCTATTGTCCGATTTTTTACTTTGGAAAACTGGTAATTTAATGGTATACAATTTGTCATGACAAAATCCTTTGTATTATATTTATGAAATACCAGCTATGTAATGACAGTTTTCTTTGCCGAGGGGTGACAGTTTTTGTTTTCAATTATTAGTATCCTTGCTTAAATACTTGAACATTCATACTAGGGATATAGTTTTAATTAATATTGTTTACAGAGATAGCGGGGAGTTTGAGGGGCAGCAAGCCCTTCATAATTAGATATTAATTCCCCATTTTATATCACAATTGGAGTATATCCTATACACTGGTCTCATTTGCTATCTCAATTAGTCTATTAGTTGCAAAAGTATTTATTTGATAATTTACAAAAAACTGTCACCTCTCGGCAAAAAAAACTGTCGTTGCATAACCAGCATTATACAGCTTCGCGAGGATTTTGTCTCCTACTTCTCATGCAATATCCGGGCTAGAGTCTTTTTAAATCTATTTCTTTTTTGTCATTTTGTCCATCAGATTATCAGGATCTTTAGCTTTGCCTAAAACACTGACATTACAATCTTGTATTGTAACGTCATTTGCCCCTGTGACAGTCAAATATCTTGGGAATTTAGTAGTTACTAAATACGCAGTACCTCCTGCTATAGCTAACGCGGAAAGGTTTTTACCATAGTTTTTGTATTTACTCACATATTCACCAGATCTCAATCCTATTAAACATTGCTGGACTAACTTTAAAAACTGTTTACGTAAAATTATTGATCAATGCCTAAGTTTTTCCTAATCTGTGGTAGAAACATTTCCGTGTTAGCTATATTATCGCTGAAAATAATACCACTAAACACATGTTCTTCAAAAAACTATAATTGCTACACTCGACAACATAAGCAGCACTAGCAGATAGTTTTTTACTATATTCATCTAGTTTTTGGTCGACACTGCTTTTAAACTCTTGATGAGCAGATATAGTATTATTAAGCATATCATTCATAGATTGTACTTTGTCATGATATGCAGTATTAATCTCATGCACTACAATAGGCACTATTTGTTTTATTTCTTCCTTTGTTTTTTCCGGCAATACCGTTAAAACTCCAACTTCATTTTGCAGTATCTCATATTGATCTTTTTGGGTAGCAATAGTGCGGTTAAACGTTTTGATTGCATCATTAAGTTGTTCTGCACTACTAGATAACACTTTGCTCAATTCTTGCTGCTGCTTTTCCAGTGCTTTAGTAGAAAAACTTAATTGATTCTTTAATTTGTTCACTGTTTCATCATCAATACTAGGTTCTGTATTGATAGAAGTGGCTAATTGTGATGATACTAAACTATTGACGCTATTGTTAGCATTTTCCTCTGCTATATATTGTTTTTCTTCTAAATCTTGGTTTTGATTATTTGATTCTTTTTTCATATTGATTCCTCATTTTTAGTGTTAATATTTAAGTTTCAGGTCAATGTTAAAGCTATGTCGCTTGGACGCGTGTTTTCTAGTTCTTTTGCTGACTCTGCATCAGATATTTCATTAATAGGCCTGCAGCTAAGGAACTTGCGCTGTGACGCAAAATGATAAGAGTTATACAGCTCTATAGGCGTGATAGATGTTAAAAATTACCCTATGATATCGGATTTGGCCCACACTTGTCATATTACCCATTATTGTACAGTTCTTTAATATATAGCAAATCGGCAGTACGTGCTTTGATTTGTGTAGGCTTTGTAGATTGTGATAACTTTTTTAACAATGTTAATTTATATCTAGCGTATCGTCCTTCATCCTTTTTAGCAAATAAACTATCAAGCAAGGTTTTTGTTTCTTTGCTTAATTCTCGACGAATTACTACCGATAGCTCTTTTTTTCGTTGATTTAGTGCCGTTAAAATCAATTCTGAAATCATAAAATAAGGTAGGAATTTGAATACGGTTATAACTTAAGATATCAATACACCTCCAAAAAATTAATCTCTCAGGGTTTAATTCCCCGAAGCTCTGCTTCGTGATATCATAAGAAACAACTAAAACTTTTTTAGATACCTCGTAGCTCTGCTGCGAGGAGCATCATTAAAAATTTTTTGTCAAAACTTCAGTTTAAGAATTCTTGTCTAATGATTTCTGTAGCCAAATAAGATGGATATATGTTTGATTTAAACCCTAACTCTTGTAAAATCTTGTGACTTTCCGTTATTTGCTTATCAACTTCCTGAGGATTTAACAATAATTCTTTTAATTTATCACTAATAAGATTAGCTTCACAATTAAATTGAATAAATTCCGGAATTATTTCTCTATTCCCTATTATATTAATCAAAGTAACATATTTGATTTTTATCAATAACCTAATAATAATAAAACTAAAAATATTAACTTTGTACGCTACAATCATAGGAGTACCAGACGCTGCTATCTCTAAAGTATTAGTACCAGATTTGGCTAATGCTAAATCAGATACAGCATAGCTTTTCAATCTTTCATATGAGAATATATAATCAAACCTAACATTTTCTAAAAAAGGCTTTATGATTCTTTCATGATCAGGATTTGCAAGCGGAAATATCACCATAAGGTTTTTATGGTCATCATAAACTTTTTCAATAGCAGGGATAAAAATTGGTAGATGTCTTAAGATTTCCCCTTTTCTACTTCCAAGTGTAACGCATAAAATTTTTGTATCCTCATCTATTTTAAGTTCTTGTCGCAAAGCCACCTTATCACTATAAAATTCCTGCTCCATTATCGGGTGACCTATATACCTGCAATCAAGCCCAACTTTAGTAAAATATGGTGGCTCAAAAGGCAATAAAGCAAACAAGCAATTATAGATTTTTGCATATTTCGCTGCCCTGCCCTCTTTATAAGCCCAAACTGATGGTGCAACAATATGAATCATCTTAAGTTCTGGCAAACGCTCTCTTACCTTAGCTGCCACACGGTAAGTAAATCCTGGCGAATCAATGGTAATTAATATATCAGGTTTATGATTTATTATATCTTCAACTGTTTTATTAATTAATTTTTTTATCCTAAAAATATGAGGTATTACTTCAAAAAAACCCATCAAATTTATTTCAGATATTGGAAATAGGCTTTCAAAATTGCCAGCTTCTTCCATATTTCGTCCACCTATTCCGATAATCTTTAATTCTTTATCATCTTTTAGATTTCGAATTATCCGACCACCAGCAAAATCCCCCGACGCCTCACCTGCTATGAAGTAAAATTTTTTCATTTTGTTCAAAAGTTCTAAATTATTTCTTAACCTGAATTCTGGATTAGCTAATTTTGAGATATAGCAGGTTTGTTAGGTTTCATACAGTATGCAATTAGGGCGGATAAGATATGTACAAAGGCATTCCAAATGGCTTTGTTGCATAAATAAGATTTGTAGAGCAAGAGTGGTGATAATCTGGTAAGATGTCCTGAATTAAAAATAATCCAGATTATATGAGATCTCGGAAGAAAGCCCCTTTTAGTAAATCACGCAAGTATTCTAAATATAAAATAACGAATTGGTCAGAATATAATAATTTTTTACGCAATAGGGGTCGCATAGATTTTATGATTGCCAGTGATTTGGCGATTGGCTGGTATGCTGTACAGAGAGGAAATGAAACGAGGAAGACCTAGACGCTATAGTGATCACGCTATATTACAGTGTTTGAAGATCAGATGCTTATTCGGTCTTAAGTTACGCCAAACCCAAGGCTTTATAAACTGGCTCTTTGAAATATCGGGTTTATCTATTAGATGTCCAGACTATACAACATTAAGTAAGCGTATGAAGTCATTAGATCTTAGGTATTTACATGGAAATCAAGATAAAGAATTTAGTTGTATTTCAATGGATAGTACAGGGATACAAGCCTACACAGGGAACGAATGGCTAGAAAATAAGCATGGTAAGCAATATAAGCGTCGCATATGGAAAAAGCTACATATCGTTATAGAAGATCAAGGTATGATACTTGCCGATAGTACCACAGAGCATACTATAGATGATAGATCACAGATTGGACTACTAATAGCTAATGTCAGAGCCAAGGATTTTCTGGGAGATCGAGGGTATGACGGTGAATCTACATATCAATTGTTGAGAAAGAAGAAGATAAAACCAGTTATTAGACCCCCAAACTCTTCAGTAAAAGTTCAATCGCTTAGGGATAAAACTGAGAGAGATGCAGCTGTTATATATCAACAAAACAAAGGATACCAAGCATGGAGGGTAAAGAATAATTATGGTAGAAGGGAGCGTGTAGAGAACACGTTCTTTCGATTTAAAACTTCTTTTGGTAGTAAGTTTCTATCAAGACATGATCAAAATATGACAAAAGAAATGTCTATTAAATGCCACTTATTAAACAAAATGTTTGAAATTGGTAAACCTATCTCTGTGCCTGTTGGCTAGGCTAGCATTGCGGGGTTAGGGGCAGTATATTCAAAAGCTTATTTATGCAACAAAGCCATGCGGCATTAGCTTTTGAACCAGCTAAAGTTTTGAGTGAATATCAAGCACAAATAAATCATTTACAAGAGCAAAATGATGAACTTGCTAAAGCTCTTGGTAGAATCACAGTTGAGAGGGACTGGGCCGTGGGAAAGCTCAAAAGCTTGGATTTATCAAATAAAAAGAGTCTTGTACACTCCAAGCTAAATCAACTCTCAAAATCAAGACAGTGTGAACTATTAAAGATTAGTCGATCTACAGCCTACTATAAATCCAAGGAGATGAGTATAAATAAATTAAGTATTTTAAATAGAATAGATGAAATATATACAGATAATCCTGAATTTGGTTATCGCTATATTCATCAACAGTTACTAGAAGATGGTTTTATTGTCGGTAAAGATCGAGTACTGAAATATATGAGGATGATGGGTATAGAAGCTATTTACCCACATAAGAAAAAATCTACCAGGAGTTTCGCACTTAGCAAATAATATGCTAATCTAGAGAAAAATAGTTTTAGATAAAAATGACAAGATCAAAATGTAGCAAAGATTTATATAAATCATTCTTACAAGCAAGTAGTGTAAGATATACTAGCAAAGCATTATCTAAAGTAAGTCCATTAGATCTATCGCACGATAGTGCAAGTCGATGGTTAAAGAGTAAGGATTTTCGCCCTAGCGAAATCTATAGCAAAGTGTCAAAATATATTGATCTGGAAGATCCTTGTTTATTAGTGGGAGATGACACCTTATTGTCAAAGCAATACAGTAAGAGGATCGAGCTTGTAAATTATCAATATTCTGGGGCTGTACATGATGTTATACCTGGTATAGGAATGGTAAACTTACTGCATTACAATACTCAAATTGATCAATCTACTCCTGTAGATTATAGAATATATGATAAAGAAACTGATGGTAAAACAAAGAACGAGCATTTTTGTGATATGCTTACTTTAGCTAAAGAAAGAGGTATCAAGCCTGATGCTATAGTTATGGATGCTTGGTATAGTGGTTTGGATAATTTAAAACATATACGTAATTTAGGTTGGATATGGGTTACCAACCTAAGAAAAAATAGAAAAGTTAATCGTAATGTTAGCTTGGAAACTTTAGAGATTCCCGATGAAGGGCTAAAAATTCACCTACGTGGATACGGTTGGGTTACGGTATTTAAGTTTGTGGCAAAAAATGGTCGCATTGATTACATAACAACTAATTTAGAGAATCCTACACGTGAGCAAATAGAGAAAATTGTTAAGGCGCGTTGGTCTATAGAAGTTTATCATCGAGAATTGAAACAAACTTGTGGTATTGAATGCTGTCAGGCACGCACGGGTCGAGCTCAAAGAAATCATATTTGCCTTGCTGTATTGGCCTGGCTTGATATGAACAAAAGGAGGATAAATGAAAACATTACTTTATATCAACAAACTTGGGAAGTTATAAAAACATCAATTCAGAACAACATTAAATGGCTTCTAACTAATACACAATTTTGCTAAGTGCGAAACTCCTGTCTACTTCTCGAAACGATAGTGAGCATAAGATCTATAGCTACTTACTTGATCAATATTGGACTAAATCTGGCTCAACAAAGCAAGTGTATGTGCCTAATGTGAATGAGGTTTGGAGTGGTGACATTACTTACATTAGAACTAATGGTGGCTTTATGTATATGGCAGCTATTATAGATTGGCATAGCAAGGCCATATTGAGCTATAAACTGTCAAATTCTATGGATGCATCTCTTGTAACTGATGTCTTGAAACAAGCTCTCAGTAAGTATAACGCTCCACAGATATTTAATAGTGATCAAGGTAGCCAATATACCAGTTATGACCACATAAATATTCTCAAGGAGCATGATATCCAAATTTCAATGAATGGAAAGTTCTATAATTAATTAAGCCAGATATAATCAATTTTTAATCTCTCAGGGTTTAATTCCCCGAAGCTCTGCTTCGTGATATCATAAGAAACAACTAAAACTTTTTTAGATACCTCGTAGCTCTGCTGCGAGGAGCATCATTTAAATATAGATATATCATGGCTCATTTAACGATAGATGAAAGATTTAAAATATACGAAATGAATAAGAGTGGTTATAGCTCGCGATATATAGGGACAAAGATTGGCCGTGATAAAAGCACTATATGTTATGAACTCAAGAGAATGAGGCATAATTATAGACCAGATAGGGCTAACACACTTGCTTGCAGTTTAAGGCAAGGTAAGAGAAAAAGAAAATTAGATATTGATAATAATTTACGAGCAGAAATAATAAAGCAGTTAACACAGGGTATTTCACCAGATATAATTTCAGGTAGACGTAAACTATCACGAGATACTGTCAATATTTCTACAGAGAGTATATACCAGTTTATTTATACATCTCCTATAGCACAAAGGCAAAAATTATATTTATCTTTAGCAAGAAAAAGGAAAAATAGGTTGCATCATGGTACAAGAATCAGAAACAAAAGAATTACAATACCAAATCGAGTTTCCATTACTGAAAGACCAGAGATAAATAGAAAGATAGCAGCAATAGGTCATTTAGAAGGTGATTTAACTTTTAACAAAGGTAATCAAAGTCGTAATATAGGCGCTCTTGTGGATATCAGAACACAAAAAGTGTTTCTCACTTTAAACCGTTCAAAAAGAACACAAGATGTGATTGGTAGTCCGTCCGCCAAAACTCTACAAGCCTTATAGATAATATGGTTTTAAGACAAGAAGTAATACAACAATCCGTAAGAAAATGATAAAATATGGTCATAAACCTTATGGATTTCAGTCAATGCCAATAGACAACATTATCAAATCGCAAGAACAAGGGAAACTGTTTGGTTATAAATTAAAAGAAGAATTAAACCCAAATAATAAGCTATATAAATTAAGAGAATTAATAAATTGGTCTAGGCTCGAAGAGTGGTTATCAAAAAATGTTTGTATTAAGAAATTTGGTAGAAATAGAAAATGTCATAGAGTGATGCTTGGCATAACGATGCTACAAGCAATGTATAATTTTTCAGATTCATTATCAGAGGAAGAGCTAAAAGAGAATATGTATTGGCAGTATTTCTGCGGGTGGGAATATATAGAAAAAGACATAGCTATCTCGGAAACTAGTATACGACGGTTTCGTAGTGTATTAGGTGAAGCTGGATATAATGAGATATTATCGGAGTTGATCAGGGTTGGGATAAAAACTAACACAATTAAAAAAAAAGATTTGGAATTAATCATCGCTGATACGACTGTACAAATTAAGAATATCAAACACCCACACGATGTTTATTTAATGGATAAAGCTAGGCTTAGCATAGTAAAGCTTTGCAACAGTTTGGGTATACATTTGAATGAAACATACGCTAGAACCTATAAACGCGATATAGTAAAGCTATGGAAATATAAAGAACATAGTAAAGCCAAGAAGCGTTGGAAAATAATGAAGCATTTAAAAATATTACTGGGTCGTTTGATTAGAGTATGTGAGCGTGAGATCAAAAATAAGCAATTAAACTTGTCTCTCAAAAATCAAGAAGTATTGCAAAAAATAAAACAAATACATAACCAATCTGTTTTAAAAAGAGAAGCTAAAAAGCAATATAAAGAAGATAACAAAGTATTATATAGTTTTCATGCCCCTGAAGTAGAGTGTATAGGAAAGGGAAAACGCAACAAGCCATATGAGTTTGGCAATAAAGTAGCGGTAGTAGTAAGTGGTCGTAGAAATTTTGTTTTATCCGCAAAATCGTTTCATAATAATCCTTATGATGGTCATACATGGCTTTGTTGCATAAATAAGCTTTTGAATATACTGCCCCTAACCCCGCAATGCTAGCCTAGCCAACAGGCACAGAGATAGGTTTACCAATTTCAAACATTTTGTTTAATAAGTGGCATTTAATAGACATTTCTTTTGTCATATTTTGATCATGTCTTGATAGAAACTTACTACCAAAAGAAGTTTTAAATCGAAAGAACGTGTTCTCTACACGCTCCCTTCTACCGTAATTATTCTTTACCCTCCATGCTTGGTATCCTTTGTTTTGTTGATATATAACAGCTGCATCTCTCTCAGTTTTATCCCTAAGCGATTGAACTTTTACTGAAGAGTTTGGGGGTCTAATAACTGGTTTTATCTTCTTCTTTCTCAACAATTGATATGTAGATTCACCGTCATACCCTCGATCTCCCAGAAAATCCTTGGCTCTGACATTAGCTATTAGTAGTCCAATCTGTGATCTATCATCTATAGTATGCTCTGTGGTACTATCGGCAAGTATCATACCTTGATCTTCTATAACGATATGTAGCTTTTTCCATATGCGACGCTTATATTGCTTACCATGCTTATTTTCTAGCCATTCGTTCCCTGTGTAGGCTTGTATCCCTGTACTATCCATTGAAATACAACTAAATTCTTTATCTTGATTTCCATGTAAATACCTAAGATCTAATGACTTCATACGCTTACTTAATGTTGTATAGTCTGGACATCTAATAGATAAACCCGATATTTCAAAGAGCCAGTTTATAAAGCCTTGGGTTTGGCGTAACTTAAGACCGAATAAGCATCTGATCTTCAAACACTGTAATATAGCGTGATCACTATAGCGTCTAGGTCTTCCTCGTTTCATTTCCTCTCTGTAATCAGCATACCAGCCAATCGCCAAATCACTGGCAATCATAAAATCTATGCGACCCCTATTGCGTAAAAAATTATTATATTCTGACCAATTCGTTATTTTATATTTAGAATACTTGCGTGATTTACTAAAAGGGGCTTTCTTCCGAGATCTCATATAATCTGGATTATTTTTTAATTCAGGACATCTTACCAGATTATCACCACTCTTGCTCTACAAATTTTATTTATGCAACAAAGCCATGAATGTATATCTGAATTATATGCAAAATTATCAGCAAATTGCTGCCTGATAATCGAAAAATTAGGAAAACATACTACTCATTTTTTTGTCTTGATTTTTTAGTCCACTATCATTATTTTTATTAAATGTAGGATCAAATGTCAACTAATACAAATAATTATAATATTCGCTTTGATTTAGTTATTGTCAGTCCGTATAAATTTCCTATAATTATAAAGGACTGCTGGTAAATGGCTCATATGTCATCCCCGCATAGACATTGTTGCGTGGATCATTCTTCCCCTGGATCCCGTGATTTATTCACGGGATCCAGTTAAAAATACTAATAAAATTAGTATTTTTTATTATTTTCTGGATCTAGTTCCCAAGCCACGGTATGACCCCGAGGGTGTTTTTCGATCCACGCAACAATGCTTCCCGTGGCTTGGGAGGAAAGAATCCACGCAACAATACCACGCTGGGATAACACCGAAGATAGTTTTCATCGTGATACAAATATTTAATCCAACTATTTGGAGCATAACAATATGGCACTTGCTACTAAAGTAAAAGAATTTTTAGAAGAAAAGTTAAAACAAGAAACAATAGACCGTAAATATCTCGCTGAGGTTACCGATGTCCCTTACACTACCATTAGCAGAATTATGAGAGCGGAAGTAAATCGTGAATTTAATCCTGAAATAGATACAATTTTAAAAATAGCAAAATATTTTCGTTGTACTACGGATGAGGTAATAAAGAGAACTGTACCTAATACGAATAGTTAGTAAATATGACAAAAAATAAAGGGTTGATCATAATTTTATCTTCCCCATCTGGTGCAGGTAAATCAAGCTTAGCAAAGGCATTATTAGAAATCGATAATAATCTACGCTTATCAATTTCGGCAACTACTAGAAAACCACGACCAAATGAGCAAGATGGAGTAAATTACTATTTTAAAACTAAAGTTGAGTTTGAGAAATTAGTTAAACAAAATCAATTTCTTGAATATGCTAAAATATATGATCATTATTATGGCACTCCTAAAAAACATGTCGAAAATTTGCTAAATCAAGGGCTAGATGTTTTATTCGATATTGATTGGCAAGGTGCAAGGAGTATAAAACAAAATGCAGTTAATGCCGTTTCTATATTTATTTTACCTCCTAACCTTGAAGTACTGGAGCAACGTTTAAGAAATAGAGCTGCTGATAATGAAGAAGCAATCCAGCTACGTATGGCTTCAGCACAAGCAGAAATATCTCATGCTAACGAGTATGATCATATAATTACTAACGATGATTTTAACGATACTCTTCAACAAATACATACAATTATTTTACAAGAACGGAAGAAGCGGAATTAAATTGCCATTCGCTTTAAAGCTGTCATCTAGTTGCTTGTACCTGAGGCATCTAGAAAAATAATAAAAAATACTAATAACGCTAATTTAGTCCGTCCGCCAAAACTCTATAAGCCTTATAGATAATATGGTTTTAAGACAAGAAGTAATACAACAATCCGTAAGAAAATGATAAAATATGGTCATAAACCTTATGGATTTCAGTCAATGCCAATAGACAACATTATCAAATCGCAAGAACAAGGGAAACTGTTTGGTTATAAATTAAAAGAAGAATTAAACCCAAATAATAAGCTATATAAATTAAGAGAATTAATAAATTGGTCTAGGCTCGAAGAGTGGTTATCAAAAAATGTTTGTATTAAGAAATTTGGTAGAAATAGAAAATGTCATAGAGTGATGCTTGGCATAACGATGCTACAAGCAATGTATAATTTTTCAGATTCATTATCAGAGGAAGAGCTAAAAGAGAATATGTATTGGCAGTATTTCTGCGGGTGGGAATATATAGAAAAAGACATAGCTATCTCGGAAACTAGTATACGACGGTTTCGTAGTGTATTAGGTGAAGCTGGATATAATGAGATATTATCGGAGTTGATCAGGGTTGGGATAAAAACTAACACAATTAAAAAAAAAGATTTGGAATTAATCATCGCTGATACGACTGTACAAATTAAGAATATCAAACACCCACACGATGTTTATTTAATGGATAAAGCTAGGCTTAGCATAGTAAAGCTTTGCAACAGTTTGGGTATACATTTGAATGAAACATACGCTAGAACCTATAAACGCGATATAGTAAAGCTATGGAAATATAAAGAACATAGTAAAGCCAAGAAGCGTTGGAAAATAATGAAGCATTTAAAAATATTACTGGGTCGTTTGATTAGAGTATGTGAGCGTGAGATCAAAAATAAGCAATTAAACTTGTCTCTCAAAAATCAAGAAGTATTGCAAAAAATAAAACAAATACATAACCAATCTGTTTTAAAAAGAGAAGCTAAAAAGCAATATAAAGAAGATAACAAAGTATTATATAGTTTTCATGCCCCTGAAGTAGAGTGTATAGGAAAGGGAAAACGCAACAAGCCATATGAGTTTGGCAATAAAGTAGCGGTAGTAGTAAGTGGTCGTAGAAATTTTGTTTTATCCGCAAAATCGTTTCATAATAATCCTTATGATGGTCATACATTGCATCAGAGCTTTGAAGCAGTAGAGAGTGTCACTGGAATCAAGATAAAGAAATCATTTGTTGATCTTGGGTATAGTGGTAGCAATGTAAAGGAGAAGAGTAAGGTATATACCCCAAAAACGCGGAAGAAGTTGTTACAAGAGGACAAGTCTATGATCAAGAGACGCAGTGCCATAGAACCAATAATAGGTCACTTAAAGCAATATGGTCGGATGGGTAGAAACTTCTTGAAAGGTATGATAGGAGATATTATCAATCCAATAATCTCTGCTATTGGTTTGAATTTACGATGCATTGCAAATCATTTACAAATCGTGTCTAACTCCACATAAATCAAAAATATCATCATGCAAAAACTAGATGAACGATAAAAAATCGTTAACAATAGCTCCATATCAAAATTAGACCAACACAGAAATGTATCAGTAAAAATTAACATAACTTATTAATTTTTATTGAAAATCTTAGCAATTTGTTGTCAAAACTCTATCCCATTACAAATGATCAGGATTTGAAGTGTTTTTGGCGGATAGACTAATTTAGGATAAGGGATAGATAGAAAGCTTATAGATAAAGGGTTTAAAGGAGATTAATGTTGAGTTATGATAGATTTTTTTAATCTCTCAGGGTTTAATTCCCCGAAGCTCTGCTTCGTGATATCATAAGAAACAACTAAAACTTTTTTAGATACCTCGTAGCTCTGCTGCGAGGAGCATCATTTCCTTAATTAATCCATTCTGACTTAGTACTGTTTTTAAATCTACTCCACCTTCTATCAGCAAATCTATTGCTTCATTTATTTTTTTATTCTTCTCTATTTGCATTTCTGTTACCTATATTTTTAATTACTTCTAATATAGGCTCAACAAAAATTTACACAATCATTGCAAAAGACTCGATAAATAAGAGTACAACCCGCTTTTTCTATTAATTCCTTTACCAACGGTGACTTATGAATACTCGCATTATCCATTATTACACATTGTCCAGGTTTTAGTGATGGGCATAAACCTGAATTCTGGATTAATCTAGGTTTGGAAGTAAGTATTTACAAGGGATAGAAGATACTCTATATAATTTTTAGCAAAAAAACAAGAGTATCCCCATGAAGAAAGATATTACTGCATTATTTTGTTTTGTCGATGATTTTTGTAAAATTAGCGAGCAGTGGATTAATAAATCATTTCTACCATTAATTAAAAAGCTAGAATTACCCAATAATATTAGTGAGTATAAACCAGCAATATTAGACAAAATTGCTACAGTTTTTGATACATTATGTACCCAAATAGAATAAATAAATTTTGTTATTACTAAAAAAGTATAAAAAAATTGGAATACATTTCTCCTTATGGAAAGGATTTTGTCAAAACTTCAGATTCAAGTAATAAAACTAAATAATTCAGAACTCTTGGTTTTAGAGCTATAAAACGAGTATATGATGGAAGAGTTACAAAGTCTGATTTATATAATTGTAGATAGGACATATAAAAATATTTAAAGTTTTTACAAGGTGATTGATGGTATAAAAGCACTATTGTTAACAGCTCAGAATAGCTTATTTCAGGCTTTCTTGTAGGATTTTTATTAATGAATGGTATAGCTAACACGGAAATGTTTCTACCACAGATTAGGAAAAACTTAGGCATTGATCAATAATTTTATGTAAACAGTTTTTAAAGTTAGTCCAGCAATGTTTAATAGGATTTAGATCTGGTGAATATGTGAGTAAATACAAAAACTATGGTAAAAACCTTTTCGCGTTAGCTATAGAAATGATGCTCCTCGCAGCAGAGCTACGAGGTATCTAAAAAAGTTTTAGTTGTTTCTTATGATATCACGAAGCAGAGCTTCGGGGAATTAAACCCTGAGAGATTAATCCACTGCTCGCTAATGTTACAAAAATCATCGACAAAACAAAATAATGCAGTAATATCTTTCTTCATGGGGATACTCTTGTTTTTTTGCTAAAAATTATATAGAGTATCTTCTATCCCTTGTAAATACTTACTTCCAAACCTAGATTAATCCAGAATTCAGGTTTACTGGTAAATGACAAAACCCATAAATCAATATGAGGTCATATAATGAATATATCACACTATCCTAGTGATAGCAATAGAGCTACATTAGTTGCTGCTCATGTAGCAAATCAATCACAATACATAACCCCCGACTACTTTTTACCAACTGGTCATAGTGAGAGTTATTACAGCAAGCAGTATAGCGGCAATCATACCACTAATACCATAAACCATCACCACGCCGCTAATACTATCGCAGGCATTAGACCTATCTACCAATCAAAGTCTAGCAAGATATCTCGAGTAGCATCAGTAATGTTGCTATCATTTGGATTTCTTGCAACAGCTGTGGAAGTTAGAGCGCAACCTAGTCTTGGTACTTCAACACCAACATCATCATTCGCGGTGCAATCACCGCTCCAGCAGCAGGTACGCTTCCAATCATCACAGCAACAACCAAAGAAAAAGTCGTTACTTACAAGAGCAGCACACAAGACAGCAAAGCGTTTAGGATTTAGCAGCGGCAAGCCAAATTCTAATACAAGTACAAGCCCATATACGCAAACAACAGAATCACCATATCATAAGCAAGCTGAGATCAGCATGGAAGAGTGGAAAGAGCTATACACTGCTGAATATGGTGAGTCTATGGATGCAACTATTGGGAGAGGAGCTACTGGAGGAGACAAGACATCAGGACTTGCTGAAGCATTAAGGAAATCACTAGCGTTAAGAGAGAAGATATTAGAGAGCAGAAGAGCCGAGGATATTTTTTCTAAAGAGTCTATATACAGCAAGCCAATAGATGCTATTAGTATAGCAAGTAGTAGTACGCAGTATGAAGAGCCATGGCAAGATCCAGATGCTCTGATAGGTGAAGCTTTTGAGATTGAATTTAGCACATCAAAGAAGCAACAGAGATTTGAGCCATCAGCACCACCACTATCGGCGTACTCTAGTTTTTCATCAGGCGAAAGGATAGAGAGAAGAGATATTAAGCTCAGACAAGAAGAGCTAGAAGCAATAGAGCTGATAGATCAGGCAATAGAAGATAGCGGATATAGTAATTCTATCTCTAACAGTCCTACTAATGAAGTAGGGTTTCGTGGAGGAGATGACACAGATATTAGTAATTGTTTAAGCTCTGATACCAGTAGCACAGAATATGACAGGAGTTTCGCACTTAGCAAAATTGTGTATTAGTTAGAAGCCATTTAATGTTGTTCTGAATTGATGTTTTTATAACTTCCCAAGTTTGTTGATATAAAGTAATGTTTTCATTTATCCTCCTTTTGTTCATATCAAGCCAGGCCAATACAGCAAGGCAAATATGATTTCTTTGAGCTCGACCCGTGCGTGCCTGACAGCATTCAATACCACAAGTTTGTTTCAATTCTCGATGATAAACTTCTATAGACCAACGCGCCTTAACAATTTTCTCTATTTGCTCACGTGTAGGATTCTCTAAATTAGTTGTTATGTAATCAATGCGACCATTTTTTGCCACAAACTTAAATACCGTAACCCAACCGTATCCACGTAGGTGAATTTTTAGCCCTTCATCGGGAATCTCTAAAGTTTCCAAGCTAACATTACGATTAACTTTTCTATTTTTTCTTAGGTTGGTAACCCATATCCAACCTAAATTACGTATATGTTTTAAATTATCCAAACCACTATACCAAGCATCCATAACTATAGCATCAGGCTTGATACCTCTTTCTTTAGCTAAAGTAAGCATATCACAAAAATGCTCGTTCTTTGTTTTACCATCAGTTTCTTTATCATATATTCTATAATCTACAGGAGTAGATTGATCAATTTGAGTATTGTAATGCAGTAAGTTTACCATTCCTATACCAGGTATAACATCATGTACAGCCCCAGAATATTGATAATTTACAAGCTCGATCCTCTTACTGTATTGCTTTGACAATATAGCTAACGCGAAAAGGTTTTTACCATAGTTGTTGTATTTACTCACATATTCACCAGATCTAAATCCTATTAAACATTGCTGGACTAACTTTAAAAACTGTTTACATAAAATTATTGATCAATGCCTAAGTTTTTCCTAATCTGTGGTAGAAACATTTCCGTGTTAGCTATAAGGTGTCATCTCCCACTAATAAACAAGGATCTTCCAGATCAATATATTTTGACACTTTGCTATAGATTTCGCTAGGGCGAAAATCCTTACTCTTTAACCATCGACTTGCACTATCGTGCGATAGATCTAATGGACTTACTTCAGATAATGCTTTGCTAGTATATCTTACACTACTTGCTTGTAAGAATGATTTATATAAATCTTTGCTACATTTTGATCTTGTCATTTTTATCTAAAACTATTTTTCTCTAGATTAGCATATTATTTGCTAAGTGCGAAACTCCTGTATGATACAGAAGCAGAAATAAGAAGCTATGAGAATGTACCTTTAGCATCACAATCTAAAACACTAAGAACACGCAATGCAAGGAATGCAAGCTCAGTAGGAGCAGGAGCAAGATATAGCTACCGCGATATAGAACAAGGTTTAGCATCGTTACAGAGCGATACAGATTTCTCTGAAGAATGTAGCGATGAGGAAAGTGCTACCACCACTAACGGTTATGACACTGTATATACGAGTAGCAGCAGCGAATATTCTAACGATGATAACTCAGAATGGGACACGGACTTTTCTGACGATAGGAGCGACAAGGATGAGTTACCGACTCCTCCACCAGAAGAGGAGTGGGCAGCACTAGGGGCACTTGTTGAGCTAGACAATACTACAGAACCTACAGAGCTAAGTGCGTATTCCAAGGTATCAAATCCTGATGAAGCAGAAGCTACAGATATTTTAGAAGCATCAGATATACCTTTAAGCTTTACTAATCAAAAAATGACCAAAGAAGTCAGCGTTGTAGCAGACATCAAAGATATTACAGAAGATACACAAGATGAAAGTACTGCAGCAAGCGTTCTTGAGATACTAGATCAGAAAAACACAGAAGAAGATAACTTACCTCAAGATATATCTGCTAACTTAAGGAATACTGCAATCATCGAGCCACAAGAACAATCGACTGCTAGAGACCAAGAAGAGCTACTTAAAAAAGCATCTACTATAGCATCAAGTAGCACTCAAGCACGTCAGGCAAGTAAAATAGCAAGTAATCATATCAAACAGCGTATGTTTGTGCGGGACATGCTTGTTGCGGTTGCTAGCGGTGACGAAAGCGAATCAGATCAGTCTCAAATATTAGGTTACAGCGTATGGAGCAGCGGAGCATTTGGCTCGGCAAAACAAAAAGCAAGTAACACCTTGCATGGTTACAGGAGCAAAATATTAGGAGGTACTATTGGAGCGGATATTAATTTTGAGAATGATTTGCTTGTCGGTAGCAGTTTTAGCAAGATCAGAAGTAACATTAAGCATGCAAGTCAAAAAGTAACTAAAAAGCTTAATACCTATATAGCAAGCTTTTACGGCTCTAGTCTGGTTAAGGGAAATCTAACTTTTGGAGTAATAGGCTCAGCTGGGTTCAGTCCTAAACCAAGATCAAAGCTATTAAGTCTTGAGTCACACTTGCACTACAAAATAGCATTACCACAAAACGTTACATTAATACCTCACATAGGCTTTAAGTATGAGTATGAGAGATCAAAAACCTATCAAGAGCAAATTGGTGGCAATGTTTCCATAGCGCGTGCTAAGAAGAGCTATCAAGCCATAAGCGGTGAAATAGGCAGCAGAGTAATATTTGCTCCCATTAAGCTAGATGCAAATGGTACGTCTAACATCACACTATCTAAAACTACAGCATCAACAATATCAATAACACCAACTGCACATTTTTCAGTAGAGAGAAGAATAGGCAGCAGAGGAGTAAATAGTCCATATCATTTAACATATCAAGGCAATGGCGGAGTAGGTCAAGAGATAGGTGCTAGTACTTTGTCTATTAACCCGCAGCACCAAAAGACAAGTTTTAATACTGGGATTGGATTAATCGCAAGCCTCAAGAATATCAAGCTAGAGCTTCTATATGACCATACAAGGCAGAAGCGATTTAAGTCTCATCAAGGAGTGTTAAAACTAAAAGTAAATCTTTAAAGTAAGCGTCTTGTAAAGGCGGTCTAGACAAAATGTGACTATTCCAGTTTACTGAAGTTTTGACAAAATCCTTTGTAGAAGTTAAGATTTGATCTTACAGACACTATAAATTTTGCCCCTGATTGTCAGTTAAATTTTGACTGTCAGATACATATTCAAGATACAAGATTTCATTATTCTTTTCAACAGCTAATTTCTTACTATCCTTAAAAGTTTGCATAGGAGTTTTTCCATAACAATATTTACCAGAATGAGGTCTTTCATTATTGAAATACTCTAGCCAGATATCAAGATCTAATTGTAGGTCATCAAGAGCTGTATAAATCTTTTTCCGCATAGCTGTATCAAAGAATTCTTGTTTCATGGTTTTATTAAAACGCTCACACATACCGTTTGTTTGAGGAGAATATGCTTTAGTAGTAGTATGCTCTATACCTTCGATACTTAGAAATAATTCAAAAGCATGATGCTCTATATTCCCCTTATATTCTGACCCACGATCTGTCAGAATACGAAGTATTGGTATCCCTTGAGTCTCATACCATGGTAACACTCGGTCATTAAGCATATCAGCAGCAGTTAAAGCTGTTTTATCAGTATATAGTTTAACATCAGCTACTCTGCTGTAGCTATCAATAAATACCTGAGAATAAACCTTACCTATACCCTTAAAGTTGCCTACATAATATGTATCTTGGCATCCTAGATACCCTGGATGCTGTGTCTCAATTTCTCCATGAGCTTCTTTTTCATTACGACGCTTCTCTAGCACTTGTAATTGTGCCTCAGTAAGCACAATACCATCTTGAGCCATTTTTGCTTCTAATGCTTTAAGTCTTTTACTGATGTTGTTTAAATCATTACGTAACCAAATTGATCTTACTCCCCCAGGTGATACAAGTACACCTGTCTTTTTAAGCTCATTTGATACTCTTAGCTGACCATATGCTGGATATTCTATTGCCATATCTAGTACTGCTTTCTCTACAGCAGGATCAACTCTATTCGCTATTATTGGCTTTCTTCGACTAATTTCATACAACGCTTCTTCGCCACCAGTTTCATACAGTTCTTTAAATCTGTAATAACTATCTCTACTATATCCCATCGCTTTACATGCTGATGATATACTACCAAGGCTCTTAGCTAATTCAAGTAAACCTAATTTTGGTTTTATTATTTTTTGATTTAAGTTCATTCTTTATCTCCATTTAATAATTAATTTATTTTACTAAATGTAAGATATAATCTCAACTATTACAAATCCTTTCAATAAGGAGAAATGTATTCCAATTTTTTTATACTTTTTTAGTAATACTGAAGTTTTGACAAAATCCTTTCCATAAGGAGAAATGTATTCCAATTTTTTTATACTTTTTTAGTAATAACAAAATTTATTTATTCTATTTGGGTACATAATGTGTCAAAAACTGTAGCAATTTTGTCTAATATTGCTGGTTTATACTTACTAATATTATTTGGTAATTCTAGCTTTTTATTAAATGAGGTTTTGGTAATTTGGTTACTTCCATCAAAACTTGATTTTATTGTAATTTCCAACTTACCGTGTTTATTACTTTTGCGTATTACTGGTGCAAATGGTTTGACCTGATGATTATTTCTAATATTTCTATGATCTGGTATCCCTCTGGATATAGACTTTTCTAATATTTCTTCAAGGGCAATTTGTGGCATAGATCTATAAACTTCACTTGGAGACAACATATTGCTATTGATTTTTTTATCCCATGCCCTTACTTTTCTTGCCTTAACTGAAGATTGTGCATGATACAATATGTTGTACGCTAGCATTACGAATAACATATAATCCTCATCTTTATTTGGATCATTCGTTTGAAATTTATCCATCAATAATTTTGACTTACCAAATTTAAAAAAATGCTCAATATCAAACCTTTGTCTATAGTATTCATATACTTCTTTACCACTGATTTTATCTTTTTGTTGGCCAGAAACACATAACCATAAATCTCTGTTATATTTCCCATTTCCTGATGCATCTAACACCTTAACCTGAATAAAATTCAGCGGTTTATCAGACATGATATGCTGTTTCTTGCCCTTGATTAGATAATTCTTAAATAGTGAAATACTAATTGATATGTCACCATTTTTTGTAGCCTTTACTACAGTTTCTTCTGTATCTGGAATCAGTAAATTATCAGAACTACTACAAGAAATCTTAGCTCCATAAGATCTTTTACGACCTCTTGTTTTTTGCTCCTCTATATATATTTTGTAAATACTGCGATTAATTCTTTGGCGGGTTATTGTTACCGTATTTGCTTCATTGTGCAGCGGGTGAATGAAAGATAGAGCGCTATAACCTGCATCACCTACTGTTATATTTAGAGCCTTTTGTGGTATTTGCTTAACAATTTTCATTATTTGTTTGCTACCTTTGCTATACTTATTCTCATCTGATTTTACTCTATTTATAGATATTGGTACAGACCATTTAGGCTGAGCACCGATGCAAACTACACTATATTCATAACCCGCAACTGGTCGGTTATTAGCATTCTGTCTAATATATGTACGATCAATTGCTTTCTTGGAATCTTTCTTGCTACTCACTGTAGTATCTATTTGCAGTAAGTTTTTACCCTCATTAATCAGTTTACTTATTAAGTATTTTTCTATATCTTCTCGAGTCTTAAAACGTTGCTCATCTCTTATATTTAATGATTCATCACGAGCACAGTAAAAATTCTCTATAGCTCTGTATACACTTGACCAACTACGCTGAAAATATTTATTAGTTGTTAATTCAACAACAGATCTTGCTTTAACGCTATCATTAGTTACTAGTGATAGTATTAATTCTAAAACCACATCTTGATTATAGGGGAAAATTTTTTATTTCTTGCAACATTTCTTGCATAATCATACACACTAAAAACCATTTTGTATTTGAGCGTATTTATATCATACTTTATAAGTTTGGTTATCTTTTTGTCAAAACTTCAGTAATAACAAAATTTATTTATTCTATTTGGGTACATAATGTATCAAAAATATAATGGACTAATGGTATGGACCTCCTGATATAGAGAATGAAAAGCAGTTGCTAATCTTCTAGGGTTAATATTTAACATATTAAAACAACAATTAAGGAGGTCCATATGGAGGTTACTACAATTGGTATAGATATTGCAAAAAGAATTTTTCAAATTCATGGTGTAGATAAAAATGGCAAGACAGTATTAAAGAAAAAATTGATGAGAGATCAGGTTTTGACATTTATGGCTAATTTACCACAATGTTTAGTAGGGATGGAAGCTTGTGGTGGTTCTAGTTATTGGGCAAGAGAAATAACTAAATTAGGGCATGAAGTAAAACTAATGGCACCGCAATTTGTCAAACCATATGTTAAAACTAATAAAAATGATCAAGCAGATGCTGAAGCGATATGTGAAGCCGTGACAAGACCTAATATGAGATTTGTTGCAATTAAAACTATAGAGCAACAAGAAATTTTATCAATACATAGGGTAAGAGAGAGATTGGTAAAAAATCGTACAGCACTTGCTAATGAAATTAGGGGGCTACTACATGAGTTTGGTTTTATTGTTCCTCAAGGCATTAATAAGGTTATCACAAAATTAATTGAGATTTTAGATGCAGGGAAATTAAGCCAGTTAAGTTATCAAACATTTAGTGAACTAAAAGAAGAATTCTTAGATAATAACAGAAAAATAAAAGAGATAGAAAAACGATTAACAATGATAGCAAGTAACCTAACTCAATATCAACGATTAAGAGCTATACCTGGTCTTGGTTTAATTACTGCTACTGCTTTAATAGCATCAATAGGTAATGCTACAAGTTTTGAGAATGGCAGGCAATTATCGGCATGGCTAGGATTAGTGCCAAGACAACATTCAAGTGGTGGGAAGGATAAGCTGCTGGGAATTAGCAAGCGAGGTGATGTATACTTACGCACTTTATTAATTCAAGGGGCTAGAGCTGTACTAAATGCCAAGATAAGATTTACATCGGAAGAACAGAAATCTAAAAAAGATTTTAGCCAATTTACGAAATGGATGTTTAATTTATCTGAGCGAAGTAGCCATAATAAAACGACAGTTGCCATAGCTAATAAGTTGGCAAGAGTGGTGTTTGCTGTACTAAGATCAGGAGATGATTATGTAGAGAGTAAAGTTTGTAGCTAAAGAGTGTGTAGCATAGCACTTATAAGTAAAATAAATGGTGATTTATATAATGAATAGGTAAAAGCAAAACAATATGTAAGAGATTCCAACCCGAAATATGCTTGAGATAATTAATATTGATGGTAAATAAGACAAACCTTAGCTTACAAAAAAACTGCGTTTTTCAGTGGCTCTTTTAGAAGCCGATGGACTGATAAGTATATAGTTTGTAAGCCAGCGAATTCCATCAGGGCTGTAGAATAAATTAGGTTGATTTATCAGCTATAAGCCGGATACATGACTGCATTTGTTTGTTTTTATTATTGATGTTATTTTTTTCTTGCATTCTACAGGAGGTCCATACATGAAAAAATTGGACAAAAAAATGAAGGAGTGTGTTTCCGCAATAAGTTAGAATAAATAGCAATAAACTTAAGAGGAAAGATGAAGAAAAATAAAGTAAAAATTTTCAGTGCTTCAGAAAAAACGGGGATAGTATTGGCTTTGTTGCATAAATAAGATTTGTAGAGCAAGAGTGGTGATAATCTGGTAAGATGTCCTGAATTAAAAATAATCCAGATTATATGAGATCTCGGAAGAAAGCCCCTTTTAGTAAATCACGCAAGTATTCTAAATATAAAATAACGAATTGGTCAGAATATAATAATTTTTTACGCAATAGGGGTCGCATAGATTTTATGATTGCCAGTGATTTGGCGATTGGCTGGTATGCTGATTACAGAGAGGAAATGAAACGAGGAAGACCTAGACGCTATAGTGATCACGCTATATTACAGTGTTTGAAGATCAGATGCTTATTTGTAATAGTTGAGATACCGTCTTGAGTGTCAACAACTTTTTCATTATTTTACCTCAATTTTATTTTACAGGGTTTTTATATTTGCACTAAAAGATGTTTTGTTATTAAGAACACCATAAATTATGTGAAGCAACTTACGCATAGCAGCAATCACTATAACCATTTTAGATTTTCCAACATTGCTCAAACGTTGACTAAAATCCTTAATAATCGGATTATGTTTTATAGCAACTATGGCAGGCATATAAAAAGCTTTACGTAAATTAGCATCTCCTGTTTTTGATATTTTTCCTATTCCATGGACAGAAGTGCCTGATTGTTTTGGCTTTGGGTTAAGACCAACAAACGCAGCTAGTTGTTTTGCAGAATTAAAATTTTCTACAACAAGAAAAGCAAGTATCACTCCTATTGTTTTTTCTCCTATACCAGGGATTGAATCAAGAAGTTTACTTTTATCATGTAAGTCTTTGTGTCCTTTAATATGATTAGAGATAAGTTCTTCTACTTCCTTAATTTGCTTATCCAGAAATTCAATATGAATCATAATGTTAATGGCAACTGCTTTACTTGCTCCGCTCAATCTATTATTTTCTTGATTTTTATTAGCAATCAAACTATCCAAGCGTCTTACCCATTGTTGTAATTCTTTAATATGTATAGGGGTTGGTTGCCAAAGATCAGGTTGCATAGCCTTGCAAAAAGAAGCTATCAATTCACAATCAGATTTGTCAGTTTTAACTCTTGAAAGCTTGCTCATTGCAAAGCCCTTGATGCGAGCTGGATTTACGACACTAACTTTAAATGTATTATCATAAAGATATTGAGCTAACCTAACTTCGTAACCACCTGTTGATTCCATACAAGCGTGAGCAGTATCTATTCCCTTTTTTTCTAACCATTGTTTTAGTGCAGCAAAGCCTTTTGCAGTATTATTAAACTTTTTGGTTTTGATTTTATTATCATTTAATAAAGCTACGTCAAATGTTGCTTTAGAAATATCTATACCCAAAATAATGCTACTCATATTTGACCTTCTATGTTAATAATAAGTAGAATACCCAAAGATCAACCTTGTAAATACAGGTTCATTGATTAATTTCAAGACCTAAGAATACCGTCCGATCTTTAATGAGTATGTGAAGACTAATTGTTTGATCTCAACTACAGGGTTACATAGCCCTAAGATTTAATACGGCATATTAGTCTTCTTACTTAAGTGCCCTTAAGTATCTTATAGTTGTTTACTAAAGACAATACTAAGATACAAGATTATATCTTACATTTAGTAAAATAAATTAATTATTAAATGGAGATAAAGAATGAACTTAAATCAAAAAATAATAAAACCAAAATGAGGTTTACTTGAATTAGCTAAGAGCCTTGGTAGTATATCATCAGCATGTAAAGCGATGGGTATAATGGACTAAAAAAATTGGACAAAAAAATGAAGGAGTGTGTTTCCGCAATAAGTTAGAATAAATAGCAATAAACTTAAGAGGAAAGATGAAGAAAAATAAAGTAAAAATTTTCAGTGCTTCAGAAAAAACGGGGATAGTATTAGAATTAATAAAAGAGGAGTCGACACTTGGTCAGTTAGCTTCAAAATATGCAATAAGTGTTAAAACAATTCAAAATTGGAAAAAACAGTTTTTAGGTAATGCGGCATTAGCTTTTGAACCAGCTAAAGTTTTGAGTGAATATCAAGAACAAATAAATCATTTACAAGAGCAAAATGATGAGCTTGCTAAAGCTCTTGGTAGAATCACAGTTGAGAGGGACTGGGCCGTGGGAAAGCTCAAAAGCTTGGATTTATCAAATAAAAAGAGTCTTGTACACTCCAAGCTAAATCAACTCTCAAAATCAAGACAGTGTGAACTATTAAAGATTAGTCGATCTACAGCCTACTATAAATCCAAGGAGATGAGTATAAATAAATTAAGTATTTTAAATAGAATAGATGAAATATATACAGATAATCCTGAATTTGGTTATCGCTATATTCATCAACAGTTACTAGAAGATGGTTTTATTGTCGGTAAAGATCGAGTACTGAAATATATGAGGATGATGGGTATAGAAGCTATTTACCCACATAAGAAAAAATCTACTTCTCGAAACGATAGTGAGCATAAGATCTATAGCTACTTACTTGATCAATATTGGACTAAATCTGGCTCAACAAAGCAAGTGTATGTGCCTAATGTGAATGAGGTTTGGAGTGGTGACATTACTTACATTAGAACTAATGGTGGCTTTATGTATATGGCAGCTATTATAGATTGGCATAGCAAGGCCATATTGAGCTATAAACTGTCAAATTCTATGGATGCATCTCTTGTAACTGATGTCTTGAAACAAGCTCTCAGTAAGTATAACGCTCCACAGATATTTAATAGTGATCAAGGTAGCCAATATACCAGTTATGACCACATAAATATTCTCAAGGAGCATGATATCCAAATTTCAATGAATGGCCAAGGTAGAAGTATTGATAATATAGTAATAGAAAGGTTTTTTAGAACTTTAAAATATAATTGTATCTTTATTAATGATTTTAACAATGTTAAAGAGTTAAAAGAGGGGATTGATCATTATCTGAATAAATATAATTATCACAGATTTCATTCAAGTATTGGTTATAAAAAGCCTATGAATGTATATCTGAATTATATGCAAAATTATCAGCAAATTGCTGCCTGATAATCGAAAAATTAGGAAAACATACTACTCATTTTTTTGTCTTGATTTTTCATGTATGGACCTCCTGTAGAATGCAAGAAAAAAATAACATCAATAATAAAAACAAACAAATGCAGTCATGTATCCGGCTTATAGCTGATAAATCAACCTAATTTATTCTACAGCCCTGATGGAATTCGCTGGCTTACAAACTATATACTTATCAGTCCATCGGCTTCTAAAAGAGCCACTGAAAAACGCAGTTTTTTTGTAAGCTAAGGTTTGTCTTATTTACCATCAATATTAATTATCTCAAGCATATTTCGGGTTGGAATCTCTTACATATTGTTTTGCTTTTACCTATTCATTATATAAATCACCATTTATTTTACTTATAAGTGCTATGCTACACACTCTTTAGCTACAAACTTTACTCTCTACATAATCATCTCCTGATCTTAGTACAGCAAACACCACTCTTGCCAACTTATTAGCTATGGCAACTGTCGTTTTATTATGGCTACTTCGCTCAGATAAATTAAACATCCATTTCGTAAATTGGCTAAAATCTTTTTTAGATTTCTGTTCTTCCGATGTAAATCTTATCTTGGCATTTAGTACAGCTCTAGCCCCTTGAATTAATAAAGTGCGTAAGTATACATCACCTCGCTTGCTAATTCCCAGCAGCTTATCCTTCCCACCACTTGAATGTTGTCTTGGCACTAATCCTAGCCATGCCGATAATTGCCTGCCATTCTCAAAACTTGTAGCATTACCTATTGATGCTATTAAAGCAGTAGCAGTAATTAAACCAAGACCAGGTATAGCTCTTAATCGTTGATATTGAGTTAGGTTACTTGCTATCATTGTTAATCGTTTTTCTATCTCTTTTATTTTTCTGTTATTATCTAAGAATTCTTCTTTTAGTTCACTAAATGTTTGATAACTTAACTGGCTTAATTTCCCTGCATCTAAAATCTCAATTAATTTTGTGATAACCTTATTAATGCCTTGAGGAACAATAAAACCAAACTCATGTAGTAGCCCCCTAATTTCATTAGCAAGTGCTGTACGATTTTTTACCAATCTCTCTCTTACCCTATGTATTGATAAAATTTCTTGTTGCTCTATAGTTTTAATTGCAACAAATCTCATATTAGGTCTTGTCACGGCTTCACATATCGCTTCAGCATCTGCTTGATCATTTTTATTAGTTTTAACATATGGTTTGACAAATTGCGGTGCCATTAGTTTTACTTCATGCCCTAATTTAGTTATTTCTCTTGCCCAATAACTAGAACCACCACAAGCTTCCATCCCTACTAAACATTGTGGTAAATTAGCCATAAATGTCAAAACCTGATCTCTCATCAATTTTTTCTTTAATACTGTCTTGCCATTTTTATCTACACCATGAATTTGAAAAATTCTTTTTGCAATATCTATACCAATTGTAGTAACCTCCATATGGACCTCCTTAATTGTTGTTTTAATATGTTAAATATTAACCCTAGAAGATTAGCAACTGCTTTTCATTCTCTATATCAGGAGGTCCATACCATTAGTCCACTATCTAATAACAAAATTTATTTATTCTATTTGGGTACATAATGTGTCAAAAACTGTAGCAATTTTGTCTAATATTGCTGGTTTATACTTACTAATATTATTTGGTAATTCTAGCTTTTTATTAAATGAGGTTTTGGTAATTTGGTTACTTCCATCAAAACTTGATTTTATTGTAATTTCCAACTTACCGTGTTTATTACTTTTGCGTATTACTGGTGCAAATGGTTTGACCTGATGATTATTTCTAATATTTCTATGATCTGGTATCCCTCTGGATATAGACTTTTCTAATATTTCTTCAAGGGCAATTTGTGGCATAGATCTATAAACTTCACTTGGAGACAACATATTGCTATTGATTTTTTTATCCCATGCCCTTACTTTTCTTGCCTTAACTGAAGATTGTGCATGATACAATATGTTGTACGCTAGCATTACGAATAACATATAATCCTCATCTTTATTTGGATCATTCGTTTGAAATTTATCCATCAATAATTTTGGCTTACCAAATTTAAAAAAATGCTCAATATCAAACCTTTGTCTATAGTATTCATATACTTCTTTACCACTGATTTTATCGTTTTGTTGGCCAGAAACACATAACCATAAATCTCTGTTATATTTCCTATTTCCTGATGCATCTAACACCTTAACCTGAATAAAATTCAGCGGTTTATCAGACATGATATGCTGTTTCTTGCCCTTGATTAGATAATTCTTAAATAGTGAAATACTAATTGATATGTCACCATTTTTTGTAGCCTTTACTACAGTTTCTTCTGTATCTGGAATCAGTAAATTATCAGAACTACTACAAGAAATCTTAGCTCCATAAGATCTTTTACGACCTCTTGTTTTTTGCTCCTCTATTATATTTTGTAAATACTGCGATTAATTCTTTGGCGGGTTATTGTTACCGTATTGGCTTCATTGTGCAGCGGGTGAATGAAAGATAGAGCGCTATAACCTGCATCACCTACTGTTATATTTAGAGCCTTTTGTGGTATTTGCTTAACAATTTTCATTATTTGTTTGCTACCTTTGCTATACTTATTCTCATCTGATTTTACTCTATTTATAGATATTGGTACAGACCATTTAGGCTGAGCACCGATGCAAACTACACTATATTCATAACCCGCAACTGGTCGGTTATTAGCATTCTGTCTAATATATGTACGATCAATTGCTTTCTTGGAATCTTTCTTGCTACTCACTGTAGTATCTATAGCTAACACGGAAATGTTTCTACCACAGATTAGGAAAAACTTAGGCATTGATCAATAATTTTACGTAAACAGTTTTTAAAGTTAGTCCAGCAATGTTTAATAGGATTTAGATCTGGTGAATATGTGAGTAAATACAAAAACTATGGTAAAAACCTTTCCGCGTTAGCTATATTTGCAGTAAGTTTTTACCCTCATTAATCAGTTTACTTATTAAGTATTTTTCTATATCTTCTCGAGTCTTAAAACGTTGCTCATCTCTTATATTTAATGATTCATCACGAGCACAGTAAAAATTCTCTATAGCTCTGTATACACTTGACCAACTACGCTGAAAATATTTATTAGTTGTTAATTCAACAACAGATCTTGCTTTAACGCTATCATTAGTTACTAGTGATAGTATTAATTCTAAAACCACATCTTGATTATAGGGGAAAATTTTTTATTTCTTGCAACATTTCTTGCATAATCATACACACTAAAAACCATTTTGTATTTGAGCGTATTTATATCATACTTTATAAGTTTGGTTATCTTTTTGTCAAAACTTCAGTATTAAGAAAAGACCTGATTTTGCAGACGCTTTGCATCAGAAAGGTACTACCGTCACCGATAGCCAAATAGCAAAAGCACTAAAGCCAGAAGACGCAAAAATTTACAACAGCTTAGGCAGGAGTTTAGCCTCAATAGGAAAATTTCAGGAGGCGTTAGAAGAGTTCACCCAAGCAACAAAGTTAGACGAAGAGTTTGGCGAAGCGTACTTAAACAAAGGATATTGTTTAGAGGTATTAGGTAGATACGAAGAAGCTGCAGAAATACTCAAGCGAAATACACAAGGCACGCAAACAGAGAGCAGCACGCGGGACGCTGGTGTGCAGGCTTCAAGTAACATGTCTGTAGTATCTGTTCAAACAGATAGCCTAGTAATACCTGTTACTGAAGTAGCTACGCAGACACATATATTAAGTAGTAATGCGGAAGTTCAAACTGTACCAACTCAATTAAGCGATAGTTTTTCGCAAACAGAAAGTGATAGTGAGCAAGCAAGACAAGTAGAGATTAGTACTAGTACTGATGATTTGTTTGTGCTTGGTGCAGGTGTAAGTCATTCGGATATTTTAGACTGGGAAGTAGCATCTCACTCGTCTTCCGAATCTGATGAATCTTCATATTCTGAATCTGTAGCAACAGGCAGTATAGCAAACGCAAGAATAGATGAAGAAGAGGAACAAGTTTTATCAGACGAATCACAACAAATATTATCAAAAGATAATAGTTAGTCCCTCCGCCAAAACTCTAAAAAATATCACTTGTGTCACTAATTTCCAAAAATAGGAGTCTTTTGCAATGATTGTGTAAATTTTTGTTGAGCCTATATTAGAAGTAATTAAAAATATAGGTAACAGAAATGCAAATAGAGAAGAATAAAAAAATAAATGAAGCAATAGATTTGCTGATAGAAGGTGGAGTAGATTTAAAAACAGTACTAAGTCAGAATGGATTAATTAAGGAATTAACCAAGGGTATTTTAGAGCGAGCACTGCATGCTGAGATGTCAGAACATTTAGGTTATAGCAAGTATGATAGAGCTGAAACTGAGAATGCGAGGAATCTGAAGTTTTGACAAAAAGATAACCAAACTTATAAAGTATGATATAAATACGCTCAAATACAAAATGGTTTTTAGTGTGTATGATTATGCAAGAAATGTTGCAAGAAATAAAAAATTTCCCCCTATAATCAAGATGTGGTTTTAGAATTAATACTATCACTAGTAACTAATGATAGCGTTAAAGCAAGATCTGTTGTTGAATTAACAACTAATAAATATTTTCAGCGTAGTTGGTCAAGTGTATACAGAGCTATAGAGAATTTTTACTGTGCTCGTGATGAATCATTAAATATAAGAGATGAGCAACGTTTTAAGACTCGAGAAGATATAGAAAAATACTTAATAAGTAAACTGATTAATGAGGGTAAAAACTTACTGCAAATAGATACTACAGTGAGTAGCAAGAAAGATTCCAAGAAAGCAATTGATCGTACATATATTAGACAGAATGCTAATAACCGACCAGTTGCGGGTTATGAATATAGTGTAGTTTGCATCGGTGCTCAGCCTAAATGGTCTGTACCAATATCTATAAATAGAGTAAAATCAGATGAGAATAAGTATAGCAAAGGTAGCAAACAAATAATGAAAATTGTTAAGCAAATACCACAAAAGGCTCTAAATATAACAGTAGGTGATGCAGGTTATAGCGCTCTATCTTTTATTCACCCGCTGCACAATGAAGCAAATACGGTAACAATAACCCGCCAAAGAATTAATCTCTCAGGGTTTAATTCCCCGAAGCTCTGCTTCGTGATATCATAAGAAACAACTAAAACTTTTTTAGATACCTCGTAGCTCTGCTGCGAGGAGCATCATTCGCAGTATTTACAAAATATATATAGAGGAGCAAAAAACAAGAGGTCGTAAAAGATCTTATGGAGCTAAGATTTCTTGTAGTAGTTCTGATAATTTACTGATTCCAGATACAGAAGAAACTGTAGTAAAGGCTACAAAAAATGGTGACATATCAATTAGTATTTCACTATTTAAGAATTATCTAATCAAGGGTAAGAAACAGCATATCATGTCTGATAAACCGCTGAATTTTATTCAGGTTAAGGTGTTAGATGCATCAGGAAATAGGAAATATAACAGAGATTTATGGTTATGTGTTTCTGGCCAACAAAAAGATAAAATCAGTGGTAAAGAAGTATATGAATACTATAGACAAAGGTTTGATATTGAGCATTTTTTTAAATTTGGTAAGTCAAAATTATTGATGGATAAATTTCAAACGAATGATCCAAATAAAGATGAGGATTATATGTTATTCGTAATGCTAGCGTACAACATATTGTATCATGCACAATCTTCAGTTAAGGCAAGAAAAGTAAGGGCATGGGATAAAAAAATCAATAGCAATATGTTGTCTCCAAGTGAAGTTTATAGATCTATGCCACAAATTGCCCTTGAAGAAATATTAGAAAAGTCTGTATCCAGAGGGATACCAGATCATAGAAATATTAGAAATAATCATCAGGTCAAACCATTTGCACCAGTAATACGCAAAAGTAATAAACACGGTAAGTTGGAAATTACAATAAAATCAAGTTTTGATGGAAGTAACCAAATTACCAAAACCTCATTTAATAAAAAGCTAGAATTACCAAATAATATTAGTAAGTATAAACCAGCAATATTAGACAAAATTGCTACAGTTTTTGACACATTATGTACCCAAATAGAATAAATAAATTTTGTTATTACTAAAAAAGTATAAAAAAATTGGAATACATTTCTCCTTATGGAAAGGATTTTGTCAAAACTTCAGGAGGAATGGTAGTTTTAGTAAGAATCTGATTAGTGAGAATGGTACTATAGAGCTAAATGTTCCAAGAGACAGACAAGGTAAATTTGAACCTATAATAGTCTCAAAGAAACAAACAAGAATAGATGGCTTAGACCAAAAGATAATATCCTTATATGCGAAGGGTATGAGTGTGTCTGATATTAAAACACAATTGCAAGAATTATATGGAGCTGAGATCAGTGAGAGCCTAATCAGCAGGATTACAGATGAAGTAATAGATGAGGTCAAGATTTGGCAGAGTAGACCTCTTGAATCAGTATACCCTATAGTATATTTTGACTGTTTAGTAGTGAAAGTAAGACAAGATAAACTTATTATTAATAAATCAGTATATGTAGCTTTAGGAATAGATTTATCTGGCAGAAAGGATATTTTAGGCTTATGGATAAGTGAGAATGAAGGAGCTAAATTTTGGCTTGGTAATTTTACTGAAATGAAGAATCGAGGAGTAAAAGATATCTTAATTGCTTGTAGTGATAATCTAACTGGTATGTCTGATGCTATTGCATCAGTATATCCGAAAACTGAACATCAAATTTGTATTGTCCATCAGATCAGGAATAGCCTCAAATATGTATCATATAAAGATAGAAAGCAATTAGCAGCGGATTTGAAACTAATCTATACTTCTGCTACTGAAAAAGAAGCAGAATTAGCTCTTGAGTCATTTGATCAAAAATGGAGTAAGCAATATCCGCATATAGCTAAATCTTGGTATAATAATTGGGATAATTTGATAATTTTCTTGCAATATCAAAAGGAGATTCGTAAGATTATTTACACTACAAATGCGATAGAATCGCTGAATAGCCAATTGAGAAAAGTTACTAAGAATAAACGCATCTTGCCAAATGATGACGCAGTATTTAAGGTTTTATATCTGACAATTGATTATATTACCAAAAAATGGTCTATGCCTATCCCCAATTGGAATGAAGCTATGGCTCATTTTATGATCAAATTTGATGGTAGAATTTAATGGTTCACGAAATTTACACAATTGATGAGACAGAGCCTCGTCATGGGTAATTCTAATGTTCGTTCATCAGATAATGTATTAATTTATTATTATTTAACTTAAATAGGAGGTTTTTATGGCTTTTAATTTACCACGTATTAGAAATAAATCAGAACTCCAAAATAACTCTAATAAAAGAAGCTATATTGATGATATCTTTAATGAAATAGCTTCTTTTTCTTATCCTGCTTCTGAAAATAATAGAATGCTATCACCAAGAACTAATATTATGGAAAATGACTCTGAGTATAATCTAGAAATGGAATTACCAGGCGTTACACAAGATAATATTGATCTAAAAATAGACAGTAACATCCTAACTATTGAAGGTCAAAAAGAACAATCTACTGAAAAAAAAGATTATAATTATCATATGCAGGAACGATATTATGGCTCTTTCTACCGTTCTATTAGTTTACCATCTAATATTGATGAAGAACATATAGAAGCACAATTTAAGGATGGTATCTTATCTATTAAGATACCTAAAAAAGAACAAAGTAAAGCTAAAAAGATTAAAGTAATTTAAAAAACTATATTATTATAGTAGAATCCAGAAGGATGGATTCTACTTAAAAATATTGTAATTGTTAATTTTAAAATAGAGGTAATTATGGTCAGTAATGGCAAATTATATACTAAAGTAATGGAAAAACTTCGCTTTGAACCAAGACTTGATGATACAAATATTACTGTCGCAATAAAAGGCAATCATGATATCGTAGTATTAGGAGGGACAGTTAAAACCTTTGTCGAAAAATCGGTTGCTGAGAATGCTGTAAAGAGTATAGCTGGAATTCGAGGAGTAGTAGATGAAATTAAGGTAGATGCAACTACAATGATTAAAAGAAGTGATGTAGAAATAGCCGAAGAAGCAAATAAAGCATTAAAATCAAACTTAATGATACCTGATGAGCGTATTAAAATAATAGTAGAAGACGGTTATATTACTTTATCAGGAGAAGTAGAATGGCAATATCAAAGAAATGCAGCTGTGTCTGCCGTCAGAAATCTTGGGGGAGTAAAATCAGTAATTAATAATATTATAGTAAAAGCTTCAGCTAATATAGATGCGCATAAAGTAAAAGAACAGATTACCAAGGAGTTTGAACGTCACGCTAGGATTGATGCTAGTAAAATTCAAGTAAAAGTAGAAGGAAAAACAATAGTCCTTAAAGGCGCAGTGCGTAATTTTGATGAAATGGATGAAGCGGTAGACGCAGCTTGGTCTATACCAGGAGTTGAAAACGTTAACAACGATTTGCTAATAGCATAACTGCTCCTGGGTTATATGAAGTTTTCTCAGTAAAGATAAAAAACAAGGAAGTGTGATAGTATAAATTTGAACAAAAAAGCACTATCACAAATGAACGTATTTATGTGCTTTCTAAGTTTCGTTGGAGCGTTGATATGGTTGAGTTAAATTTTTCGTTTATAAAACTTAGAATAACTTTAGTGCACGGTGTTTGCTTATTGTGAAAAAGTGTAGTCCATATATCTTAATAGATTTTATAAGCATATAAAATCTATAAGAAGTTCTGTGGCTAAAGCAATAATAAGAAAACTCTTGAATACAATCTGTTTACACTGCAATCAATCCATAAGAGTAGGTTACCATGTATAAATATATATTTAAATTTTTAGTTTATAGTTCAAACATACCAAATATCCTCAGAGGATTCATGTTTATTATTTTGTGCTATGCTCCTACGGTATGGGCTCAAAGTAAAGAAATTGCTCACTCAGCAATTGAACAGCAGCATCAACAAGTCAAACAACAGATGGAAGAAGCTATTGTCCAAGATGCAGTTACTGTCATTGATAACACCAAAAAAGCCATATCTTATTTGAAAGAGGGTAAAGAAAAAGAGGCTATTGCTACAATTGAATATGCTACAGGCAAAGTTAATATATTATTAGCTCGTCGTCCTGAAAACGCTTTACTACCGATATCTTCACAGGTAATACTAATAGATGCGGCTCCGCAAAAAATAAGTAATATTAGAAATATCAGTAAAGCAGCAGAAAAAGCAATAAAGGAAAAAAACTATCCTCATAGTCGTGTATTGCTAAATATTTTACGAGATGAAATTAATATTCATACCTATAATTTACCTTTAGCAACATATCCCTCTGCACTTAAGACCGCTGCACGCTTAATAGAAGAAAAAAAATCAAAGGCAGCAATAGAAACATTAGAAAATGCTCTTGTTGAGCTCGTTAGCATTAATAGAACAATACCACTGCCTATAATCCATGCTAACATTATGTCTAAAATGGCAGAAGAAAATTATAAAACAGACAAGGAAATTGCTTTAAACTACTTGGCTAGTGCGAGGGATAATTTGGAAAGAGCAAAAGAACTAGGATATACTGGCAATGATTCAGGATATAATACCTTAATCCGAAGCATAAAAGATCTTGAAAAACAGATTAAAAGTAATAAAAATAGTGATGCTGCATTTGTTCATTTAAAAACTGAATTGTCAGAATTCTTAAAACGCTTATCAGATTTAGTAGTTGATATTTGATCTTACATACAACCCTCAGCTATAAGCTGAGGGTTATTTAGTTGCTCCTAGGTTGAATTTCCCGTGGCTTGCCACGATTGTTTGAATAAAAGCAGAACGGTCCAAAGGGAAATTTGCCGTTAATATCCCGTAGGCTTACCTCGGGGATAGGCAAATTTAGTTCTGCACATGGTCAAGGTTTTTGTGTGTATTATAGATAGTGGTAAGTTCACATGGCCTAAGGTTGATTAAAAGCAATCTATTAGCATTACCAAGGCACAATTATCAATGTTAATAGAAGGTATAGATTGGCGTAATCCAAGATGGTCTAATAGACCTGAATATATTGGATAAATTCGTTTTAGTTTTAGCAATGTAGTTTTAATTTCAAATATACACTTGATAATTTAGTCTATATAGTTTTACTATAACAATTAGTCATTTGGATAGTTTTTTAGTAATAAGTAGTTGGATTTGCTATTTATAAAAAATGGCTTCTGTAATGTTAGTACTTGATTTGAGATACTGGAATATCATTTGTGATTAATAAAAATTTACTATCAGAAATAAGAGAGTTGCATCAAATTGTTGCAACATTAAATCTTGATATAGAATCATTGACAATTAAAAATAAATTTCTTATGCAGAAAATAGGTCATGAACTGAAGAAAATAATAGTTTAAAGGAACAACTGGCGTTATTAAAATCTAAACGATATAGTAAATCATCAGAAAAGTTAGAGCGACAAATACAGAATATTGAGCTGAGAATAGAGAAAAATGAGGTTATTTCATGTTTTAAAAGTAAGATCGATCATCAAATGCCGTATGTCTGAATTATATTGACCATAATGACATAACGGTTGCTACGATTGGTGATGCTGATAATGTAGGAGGGGATAATGATAGTGGACTGAAAAATCAAGACAAAAAAATGAGTAGTATGTTTTCCTAATTTTTCGATTATCAGGCAGCAATTTGCTGATAATTTTGCATATAATTCAGATATACATTCATAGGCTTTTTATAACCAATACTTGAATGAAATCTGTGATAATTATATTTATTCAGATAATGATCAATGGCTTTGTTGCATAAATAAGATTTGTAGAGCAAGAGTGGTGATAATCTGGTAAGATGTCCTGAATTAAAAATAATCCAGATTATATGAGATCTCGGAAGAAAGCCCCTTTTAGTAAATCACGCAAGTATTCTAAATATAAAATAACGAATTGGTCAGAATATAATAATTTTTTACGCAATAGGGGTCGCATAGATTTTATGATTGCCAGTGATTTGGCGATTGGCTGGTATGCTGATTACAGAGAGGAAATGAAACGAGGAAGACCTAGACGCTATAGTGATCACGCTATATTACAGTGTTTGAAGATCAGATGCTTATTCGGTCTTAAGTTACGCCAAACCCAAGGCTTTATAAACTGGCTCTTTGAAATATCGGGTTTATCTATTAGATGTCCAGACTATACAACATTAAGTAAGCGTATGAAGTCATTAGATCTTAGGTATTTACATGGAAATCAAGATAAAGAATTTAGTTGTATTTCAATGGATAGTACAGGGATACAAGCCTACACAGGGAACGAATGGCTAGAAAATAAGCATGGTAAGCAATATAAGCGTCGCATATGGAAAAAGCTACATATCGTTATAGAAGATCAAGGTATGATACTTGCCGATAGTACCACAGAGCATACTATAGATGATAGATCACAGATTGGACTACTAATAGCTAATGTCAGAGCCAAGGATTTTCTGGGAGATCGAGGGTATGACGGTGAATCTACATATCAATTGTTGAGAAAGAAGAAGATAAAACCAGTTATTAGACCCCCAAACTCTTCAGTAAAAGTTCAATCGCTTAGGGATAAAACTGAGAGAGATGCAGCTGTTATATATCAACAAAACAAAGGATACCAAGCATGGAGGGTAAAGAATAATTATGGTAGAAGGGAGCGTGTAGAGAACACGTTCTTTCGATTTAAAACTTCTTTTGGTAGTAAGTTTCTATCAAGACATGATCAAAATATGACAAAAGAAATGTCTATTAAATGCCACTTATTAAACAAAATGTTTGAAATTGGTAAACCTATCTCTGTGCCTGTTGGCTAGGCTAGCATTGCGGGGTTAGGGGCAGTATATTCAAAAGCTTATTTATGCAACAAAGCCGCTCAGAATAGCTTATTTCAGGCTTTCTTGTAGGGTTTTTATTAATTAATGGTAGAAATGATTTATTAATCCACTGCTCGCTAATTTTACAAAAATCATCGACAAAACAAAATAATGCAGTAATATCTTTCTTCATGGGGATACTCTTGTTTTTTTGCTAAAAATTATATAGAGTATCTTCTATCCCTTGTAAATACTTACTTCCAAACCTAGATTAATCCAGAATTCAGGTCTATAATATAATGCACATACAAATATTAGTAACTAATTATGGCAGTTTCAAAGTTCCTCGATCCTAAAAATGATGTCGCCTTCAAGAAAATCTTTGGTTCTGAAAAAAACAAAGATATTCTTATTCATTTTATTAATGACATCATGGAATTTAAAGATAATGAACAAATACAGGATGTTACTTTCTTAAGTCCTATCCAAGATCCCGAGATTGCTTATAAAAAGCAATCTCTCGTCGATGTTCTTTGTAAAGCTCAAAATGGTACGCAAATCATCGTAGAAATGCAAGTCTCCCCTTCTAAAGGCTTTGAGAAAAGAGCTCAATATTATGCTGCTAAAGCCTATTCTCGACAACTATCCCAAGGACAAAAACAAGACGGTCTCTATGCTAACCTTAAGGAAGTCATCTTTATTGCTATTAGTGATTATATTATCTTCCCTGATAAAGCTGATTATATCTCTCATCATGTTATCCTTGATAAAGTTACTTTTGAACATGACTTAAAGGATTTCTCTTTTAGCTTTATTGAACTACCTAAATTTAATATAGATAAAATTGAAAACTTAAAAACTATTACCGAAAAATGGTGCTATTTTTTTAAATATGCTACTAACACAAGTGAAGCTGACCTGCAGAAAATTATAGGTAGTGATCTTGTAGTAGGGCGTGCTTATGAAGCATTAAATCAGTTTAACTGGAATGAAGCAGAACTCCTTGCTTATGAGCAGGAAATTAAACGCATCATGGATAACAAAGCTGTCGAAGATTTCATGATTGAATCCGCTGAAGCTAGAGGCGAAGCTAGAGGTATGCAGATCGGAGAAGCTAAAGGAAAATATGAAGTGGCAAAAAATATGCTTGCTGCTGGCTCTGATTATGATTTTATTTCTCAAGTTACCGGTTTATCTATTGCTGAAATCAACAAACTAAGCAATGAGTCAGAAGCATTATGCAAACTGCTAGATCCACATTAAAGCTTACAATGCCGCTGCAAACTATTTTACCTCAACTACCACAAAAACAAGTAGTGGTCATCGATAAAAATATGCTGCAGCAAAAAACGGCTAATACTAAACCTACTAAATATCTCAAGCCTAATGCTTGCAACAATAAAGTCGCTAAAGCACAAATATTAGCACAAGAACAACAAGAAGCTATCAAAACTAAACTTGCAAGATGGAAAGCAGAATACAAACACGTTCTAAAATTATTACAAACAAAATACCCTCTCTGCTTTTCTATTCCTGCAAAACCTCTAGCTATAGGTATTCATAAAGAAATTATAGATGCAGAAAAGGATAATTTCTCAAACCAACAAATTCGCAGATTTTTTAAAAGATATTGCTCTGATAAAAGATACAAAAAACTATTGATCGAAGGAAAACAATGCTTTAACCTAGATGGGACGAAGGCTTCTTTAGTTACTAAAGAAGCAGTACCACCAAAAACTGATAAATTCTTTAAACCTAAAAAGTCATAATAATCTGATCTTTAAAGATGTTCTTTTGGAAAATGAGCTCTGCTCCTTTCCGTCTATATTGTTATAACGATTTTATTAGGAACTAAAATATGCAATGCCAACGCTTATATGATATCAATGTCATTAAAAAACAAAATATAGATACAAAAACAGAGAACAATATTACCTACAATTATAAAAAAAGACGTGAAGAATTAAATCAGATAGTAAAGCGTCAAGTAGAAAAACAAAAGCAAAACTTAACACAAAAAAACAAATCTATAGTAAGATAGTTAATTTTTTATTAAGATATTAGTATAATATTAATTTGTATGAGTCTTTTGCAATGATTGTGTAAATTTTTGTTGAGCCTATATTAGAAGTAATTAAAAATATAGGTAACAGAAATGCAAATAGAGAAGAATAAAAAAATAAATGAAGCAATAGATTTGCTGATAGAAGGTGGAGTAGATTTAAAAACAGTACTAAGTCAGAATGGATTAATTAAGGAATTAACCAAGGGTATTTTAGAGCGAGCACTGCATGCTGAGATGTCAGAACATTTAGGTTATAGCAAGTATGATAGAGCTGAAACTGAGAATGCGAGGAATGGTAGTTTTAGTAAGAATCTGATTAGTGAGAATGGTACTATAGAGTCCGTCCGCCAAAACTCTACAAGCCTTATAGATAATATGGTTTTAAGACAAGAAGTAATACAACAATCCGTAAGAAAATGATAAAATATGGTCATAAACCTTATGGATTTCAGTCAATGCCAATAGACAACATTATCAAATCGCAAGAACAAGGGAAACTGTTTGGTTATAAATTAAAAGAAGAATTAAACCCAAATAATAAGCTATATAAATTAAGAGAATTAATAAATTGGTCTAGGCTCGAAGAGTGGTTATAGCTAACACGGAAATGTTTCTACCACAGATTAGGAAAAACTTAGGCATTGATCAATAATTTTACGTAAACAGTTTTTAAAGTTAGTCCAGCAATGTTTAATAGGATTGAGATCTGGTGAATATGTGAGTAAATACAAAAACTATGGTAAAAACCTTTCCGCGTTAGCTATATCAAAAAATGTTTGTATTAAGAAATTTGGTAGAAATAGAAAATGTCATAGAGTGATGCTTGGCATAACGATGCTACAAGCAATGTATAATTTTTCAGATTCATTATCAGAGGAAGAGCTAAAAGAGAATATGTATTGGCAGTATTTCTGCGGGTGGGAATATATAGAAAAAGACATAGCTATCTCGGAAACTAGTATACGACGGTTTCGTAGTGTATTAGGTGAAGCTGGATATAATGAGATATTATCGGAGTTGATCAGGGTTGGGATAAAAACTAACACAATTAAAAAAAAAGATTTGGAATTAATCATCGCTGATACGACTGTACAAATTAAGAATATCAAACACCCACACGATGTTTATTTAATGGATAAAGCTAGGCTTAGCATAGTAAAGCTTTGCAACAGTTTGGGTATACATTTGAATGAAACATACGCTAGAACCTATAAACGCGATATAGTAAAGCTATGGAAATATAAAGAACATAGTAAAGCCAAGAAGCGTTGGAAAATAATGAAGCATTTAAAAATATTACTGGGTCGTTTGATTAGAGTATGTGAGCGTGAGATCAAAAATAAGCAATTAAACTTGTCTCTCAAAAATCAAGAAGTATTGCAAAAAATAAAACAAATACATAACCAATCTGTTTTAAAAAGAGAAGCTAAAAAGCAATATAAAGAAGATAACAAAGTATTATATAGTTTTCATGCCCCTGAAGTAGAGTGTATAGGAAAGGGAAAACGCAACAAGCCATATGAGTTTGGCAATAAAGTAGCGGTAGTAGTAAGTGGTCGTAGAAATTTTGTTTTATCCGCAAAATCGTTTCATAATAATCCTTATGATGGTCATACATTGCATCAGAGCTTTGAAGCAGTAGAGAGTGTCACTGGAATCAAGATAAAGAAATCATTTGTTGATCTTGGGTATAGTGGTAGCAATGTAAAGGAGAAGAGTAAGGTATATACCCCAAAAACGCGGAAGAAGTTGTTACAAGAGGACAAGTCTATGATCAAGAGACGCAGTGCCATAGAACCAATAATAGGTCACTTAAAGCAATATGGTCGGATGGGTAGAAACTTCTTGAAAGGTATGATAGGAGATATTATCAATCCAATAATCTCTGCTATTGGTTTGAATTTACGATGCATTGCAAATCATTTACAAATCGTGTCTAACTCCACATAAATCAAAAATATCATCATGCAAAAACTAGATGAACGATAAAAAATCGTTAACAATAGCTCCATATCAAAATTAGACCAACACAGAAATGTATCAGTAAAAATTAACATAACTTATTAATTTTTATTGAAAATCTTAGCAATTTGTTGTCAAAACTCTATCCCATTACAAATGATCAGGATTTGAAGTGTTTTTGGCGGATAGACTATAGAGCTAAATGTTCCAAGAGACAGACAAGGTAAATTTGAACCTATAATAGTCTCAAAGAAACAAACAAGAATAGATGGCTTAGACCAAAAGATAATATCCTTATATGCGGTAAATTCCAGTATTAATTAAGCTGTAATAGTTGAGATACCGTCTTGAGTGTCAACAACTTTTTCATTATTTTACCTCAATTTTATTTTACAGGGTTTTTATATTTGCACTAAAAGATGTTTTGTTATTAAGAACACCATAAATTATGTGAAGCAACTTACGCATAGCAGCAATCACTATAACCATTTTAGATTTTCCAACATTGCTCAAACGTTGACTAAAATCCTTAATAATCGGATTATGTTTTATAGCAACTATGGCAGGCATATAAAAAGCTTTACGTAAATTAGCATCTCCTGTTTTTGATATTTTTCCTATTCCATGGACAGAAGTGCCTGATTGTTTTGGCTTTGGGTTAAGACCAACAAACGCAGCTAGTTGTTTTGCAGAATTAAAATTTTCTACAACAAGAAAAGCAAGTATCACTCCTATTGTTTTTTCTCCTATACCAGGGATTGAATCAAGAACAGGAGTTTCGCACTTAGCAAATAATATGCTAATCTAGAGAAAAATAGTTTTAGATAAAAATGACAAGATCAAAATGTAGCAAAGATTTATATAAATCATTCTTACAAGCAAGTAGTGTAAGATATACTAGCAAAGCATTATCTGAAGTAAGTCCATTAGATCTATCGCACGATAGTGCAAGTCGATGGTTAAAGAGTAAGGATTTTCGCCCTAGCGAAATCTATAGCAAAGTGTCAAAATATATTGATCTGGAAGATCCTTGTTTATTAGTGGGAGATGACACCTTATTGTCAAAGCAATACAGTAAGAGGATCGAGCTTGTAAATTATCAATATTCTGGGGCTGTACATGATGTTATACCTGGTATAGGAATGGTAAACTTACTGCATTACAATACTCAAATTGATCAATCTACTCCTGTAGATTATAGAATATATGATAAAGAAACTGATGGTAAAACAAAGAACGAGCATTTTTGTGATATGCTTACTTTAGCTAAAGAAAGAGGTATCAAGCCTGATGCTATAGTTATGGATGCTTGGTATAGTGGTTTGGATAATTTAAAACATATACGTAATTTAGGTTGGATATGGGTTACCAACCTAAGAAAAAATAGAAAAGTTAATCGTAATGTTAGCTTGGAAACTTTAGAGATTCCCGATGAAGGGCTAAAAATTCACCTACGTGGATACGGTTGGGTTACGGTATTTAAGTTTGTGGCAAAAAATGGTCGCATTGATTACATAACAACTAATTTAGAGAATCCTACACGTGAGCAAATAGAGAAAATTGTTAAGGCGCGTTGGTCTATAGAAGTTTATCATCGAGAATTGAAACAAACTTGTGGTATTGAATGCTGTCAGGCACGCACGGGTCGAGCTCAAAGAAATCATATTTGCCTTGCTGTATTGGCCTGGCTTGATATGAACAAAAGGAGGATAAATGAAAACATTACTTTATATCAACAAACTTGGGAAGTTATAAAAACATCAATTCAGAACAACATTAAATGGCTTCTAACTAATACACAATTTTGCTAAGTGCGAAACTCCTGAAGAAGTTTACTTTTATCATGTAAGTCTTTGTGTCCTTTAATATGATTAGAGATAAGTTCTTCTACTTCCTTAATTTGCTTATCCAGAAATTCAATATGAATCATAATGTTAATGGCAACTGCTTTACTTGCTCCGCTCAATCTATTATTTTCTTGATTTTTATTAGCAATCAAACTATCCAAGCGTCTTACCCATTGTTGTAATTCTTTAATATGTATAGGGGTTGGTTGCCAAAGATCAGGTTGCATAGCCTTGCAAAAAGAAGCTATCAATTCACAATCAGATTTGTCAGTTTTAACTCTTGAAAGCTTGCTCATTGCAAAGCCCTTGATGCGAGCTGGATTTACGACACTAACTTTAAATGTATTATCATAAAGATATTGAGCTAACCTAACTTCGTAACCACCTGTTGATTCCATACAAGCGTGAGCAGTATCTATTCCCTTTTTTTCTAACCATTGTTTTAGTGCAGCAAAGCCTTTTGCAGTATTATTAAACTTTTTGGTTTTGATTTTATTATCATTTAATAAAGCTACGTCAAATGTTGCTTTAGAAATATCTATACCCAAAATAATGCTACTCATATTTGACCTTCTATGTTAATAATAAGTAGAATACCCAAAGATCAACCTTGTAAATACAGGTTCATTGATTAATTTCAAGACCTAAGAATACCGTCCGATCTTTAATGAGTATGTGAAGACTAATTGTTTGATCTCAACTACAGGGTTACATAGCCCTAAGATTTAATACGGCATATTAGTCTTCTTACTTAAGTGCCCTTAAGTATCTTATAGTTGTTTACTAAAGACAATACTAAGATACAAGATTATATCTTACATTTAGTAAAATAAATTAATTATTAAATGGAGATAAAGAATGAACTTAAATCAAAAAATAATAAAACCAAAATTAGGTTTACTTGAATTAGCTAAGAGCCTTGGTAGTATATCATCAGCATGTAAAGCGATGGGATATAGTAGAGATAGTTATTACAGATTTAAAGAACTGTATGAAACTGGTGGCGAAGAAGCGTTGTATGGTAAATTCCAGTATTAATTAAGCCAGATTTATATTTTCTTCCCATACCTCATTGGGTGTTTTATAACCGAGCACTTTTCTTGGTAAATTATTTAAAAAATCCTCAATTTCTTGTAATTGCTTTATTGTTAATTTTTTTATATCTAAAGATTTAGAGTATACTCTGTGCACCATTGAGTTAATCTTCTCTATCAATGGTTTTTGCCATGGAGAATAAGGATTGCAAAAATATACTTTTCGTTCAGATTTTGGCAATAGTTGTTCATGATTGGTAAATTCTTTGCCATTATCTAACGTTATGCTTTTGATTATATGCGACAATTGTTTAAGTTTTTTATTCATGTTACCAATCACATCTTGTGTTCTTTTTGAACGGTTTAAAGTGAGAAACACTTTTTGTGTTCTGATATCCACAAGAGCGCCTATATTACGACTTTGATTACCTTTGTTAAAAGTTAAATCACCTTCTAAATGACCTATTGCTGCTATCTTTCTATTTATCTCTGGTCTTTCAGTAATGGAAACTCGATTTGGTATTGTAATTCTTTTGTTTCTGATTCTTGTACCATGATGCAACCTATTTTTCCTTTTTCTTGCTAAAGATAAATATAATTTTTGCCTTTGTGCTATAGGAGATGTATAAATAAACTGGTATATAGTCCGTCCGCCAAAACTCTACAAGCCTTATAGATAATATGGTTTTAAGACAAGAAGTAATACAACAATCCGTAAGAAAATGATAAAATATGGTCATAAACCTTATGGATTTCAGTCAATGCCAATAGACAACATTATCAAATCGCAAGAACAAGGGAAACTGTTTGGTTATAAATTAAAAGAAGAATTAAACCCAAATAATAAGCTATATAAATTAAGAGAATTAATAAATTGGTCTAGGCTCGAAGAGTGGTTATCAAAAAATGTTTGTATTAAGAAATTTGGTAGAAATAGAAAATGTCATAGAGTGATGCTTGGCATAACGATGCTACAAGCAATGTATAATTTTTCAGATTCATTATCAGAGGAAGAGCTAAAAGAGAATATGTATTGGCAGTATTTCTGCGGGTGGGAATATATAGAAAAAGACATAGCTATCTCGGAAACTAGTATACGACGGTTTCGTAGTGTATTAGGTGAAGCTGGATATAATGAGATATTATCGGAGTTGATCAGGGTTGGGATAAAAACTAACACAATTAAAAAAAAAGATTTGGAATTAATCATCGCTGATACGACTGTACAAATTAAGAATATCAAACACCCACACGATGTTTATTTAATGGATAAAGCTAGGCTTAGCATAGTAAAGCTTTGCAACAGTTTGGGTATACATTTGAATGAAACATACGCTAGAACCTATAAACGCGATATAGTAAAGCTATGGAAATATAAAGAACATAGTAAAGCCAAGAAGCGTTGGAAAATAATGAAGCATTTAAAAATATTACTGGGTCGTTTGATTAGAGTATGTGAGCGTGAGATCAAAAATAAGCAATTAAACTTGTCTCTCAAAAATCAAGAAGTATTGCAAAAAATAAAACAAATACATAACCAATCTGTTTTAAAAAGAGAAGCTAAAAAGCAATATAAAGAAGATAACAAAGTATTATATAGTTTTCATGCCCCTGAAGTAGAGTGTATAGGAAAGGGAAAACGCAACAAGCCATATGAGTTTGGCAATAAAGTAGCGGTAGTAGTAAGTGGTCGTAGAAATTTTGTTTTATCCGCAAAATCGTTTCATAATAATCCTTATGATGGTCATACATTGCATCAGAGCTTTGAAGCAGTAGAGAGTGTCACTGGAATCAAGATAAAGAAATCATTTGTTGATCTTGGGTATAGTGGTAGCAATGTAAAGGAGAAGAGTAAGGTATATACCCCAAAAACGCGGAAGAAGTTGTTACAAGAGGACAAGTCTATGATCAAGAGACGCAGTGCCATAGAACCAATAATAGGTCACTTAAAGCAATATGGTCGGATGGGTAGAAACTTCTTGAAAGGTATGATAGGAGATATTATCAATCCAATAATCTCTGCTATTGGTTTGAATTTACGATGCATTGCAAATCATTTACAAATCGTGTCTAACTCCACATAAATCAAAAATATCATCATGCAAAAACTAGATGAACGATAAAAAGTCCGTCCGCCAAAACTCTACAAGCCTTATAGATAATATGGTTTTAAGACAAGAAGTAATACAACAATCCGTAAGAAAATGATAAAATATGGTCATAAACCTTATGGATTTCAGTCAATGCCAATAGACAACATTATCAAATCGCAAGAACAAGGGAAACTGTTTGGTTATAAATTAAAAGAAGAATTAAACCCAAATAATAAGCTATATAAATTAAGAGAATTAATAAATTGGTCTAGGCTCGAAGAGCGGTTATCAAAAAATGTTTGTATTAAGAAATTTGGTAGAAATAGAAAATGTCATAGAGTGATGCTTGGCATAACGATGCTACAAGCAATGTATAATTTTTCAGATTCATTATCAGAGGAAGAGCTAAAAGAGAATATGTATTGGCAGTATTTCTGCGGGTGGGAATATATAGAAAAAGACATAGCTATCTCGGAAACTAGTATACGACGGTTTCGTAGTGTATTAGGTGAAGCTGGATATAATGAGATATTATCGGAGTTGATCAGGGTTGGGATAAAAACTAACACAATTAAAAAAAAAGATTTGGAATTAATCATCGCTGATACGACTGTACAAATTAAGAATATCAAACACCCACACGATGTTTATTTAATGGATAAAGCTAGGCTTAGCATAGTAAAGCTTTGCAACAGTTTGGGTATACATTTGAATGAAACATACGCTAGAACCTATAAACGCGATATAGTAAAGCTATGGAAATATAAAGAACATAGTAAAGCCAAGAAGCGTTGGAAAATAATGAAGCATTTAAAAATATTACTGGGTCGTTTGATTAGAGTATGTGAGCGTGAGATCAAAAATAAGCAATTAAACTTGTCTCTCAAAAATCAAGAAGTATTGCAAAAAATAAAACAAATACATAACCAATCTGTTTTAAAAAGAGAAGCTAAAAAGCAATATAAAGAAGATAACAAAGTATTATATAGTTTTCATGCCCCTGAAGTAGAGTGTATAGGAAAGGGAAAACGCAACAAGCCATATGAGTTTGGCAATAAAGTAGCGGTAGTAGTAAGTGGTCGTAGAAATTTTGTTTTATCCGCAAAATCGTTTCATAATAATCCTTATGATGGTCATACATTGCATCAGAGCTTTGAAGCAGTAGAGAGTGTCACTGGAATCAAGATAAAGAAATCATTTGTTGATCTTGGGTATAGTGGTAGCAATGTAAAGGAGAAGAGTAAGGTATATACCCCAAAAACGCGGAAGAAGTTGTTACAAGAGGACAAGTCTATGATCAAGAGACGCAGTGCCATAGAACCAATAATAGGTCACTTAAAGCAATATGGTCGGATGGGTAGAAACTTCTTGAAAGGTATGATAGGAGATATTATCAATCCAATAATCTCTGCTATTGGTTTGAATTTACGATGCATTGCAAATCATTTACAAATCGTGTCTAACTCCACATAAATCAAAAATATCATCATGCAAAAACTAGATGAACGATAAAAAATCGTTAACAATAGCTCCATATCAAAATTAGACCAACACAGAAATGTATCAGTAAAAATTAACATAACTTATTAATTTTTATTGAAAATCTTAGCAATTTGTTGTCAAAACTCTATCCCATTACAAATGATCAGGATTTGAAGTGTTTTTGGCGGATAGACTATTTAGTCCGTCCGCCAAAACTCTATAAGCCTTATAGATAATATGGTTTTAAGACAAGAAGTAATACAACAATCCGTAAGAAAATGATAAAATATGGTCATAAACCTTATGGATTTCAGTCAATGCCAATAGACAACATTATCAAATCGCAAGAACAAGGGAAACTGTTTGGTTATAAATTAAAAGAAGAATTAAACCCAAATAATAAGCTATATAAATTAAGAGAATTAATAAATTGGTCTAGGCTCGAAGAGTGGTTATCAAAAAATGTTTGTATTAAGAAATTTGGTAGAAATAGAAAATGTCATAGAGTGATGCTTGGCATAACGATGCTACAAGCAATGTATAATTTTTCAGATTCATTATCAGAGGAAGAGCTAAAAGAGAATATGTATTGGCAGTATTTCTGCGGGTGGGAATATATAGAAAAAGACATAGCTATCTCGGAAACTAGTATACGACGGTTTCGTAGTGTATTAGGTGAAGCTGGATATAATGAGATATTATCGGAGTTGATCAGGGTTGGGATAAAAACTAACACAATTAAAAAAAAAGATTTGGAATTAATCATCGCTGATACGACTGTACAAATTAAGAATATCAAACACCCACACGATGTTTATTTAATGGATAAAGCTAGGCTTAGCATAGTAAAGCTTTGCAACAGTTTGGGTATACATTTGAATGAAACATACGCTAGAACCTATAAACGCGATATAGTAAAGCTATGGAAATATAAAGAACATAGTAAAGCCAAGAAGCGTTGGAAAATAATGAAGCATTTAAAAATATTACTGGGTCGTTTGATTAGAGTATGTGAGCGTGAGATCAAAAATAAGCAATTAAACTTGTCTCTCAAAAATCAAGAAGTATTGCAAAAAATAAAACAAATACATAACCAATCTGTTTTAAAAAGAGAAGCTAAAAAGCAATATAAAGAAGATAACAAAGTATTATATAGTTTTCATGCCCCTGAAGTAGAGTGTATAGGAAAGGGAAAACGCAACAAGCCATATGAGTTTGGCAATAAAGTAGCGGTAGTAGTAAGTGGTCGTAGAAATTTTGTTTTATCCGCAAAATCGTTTCATAATAATCCTTATGATGGTCATACATTGCATCAGAGCTTTGAAGCAGTAGAGAGTGTCACTGGAATCAAGATAAAGAAATCATTTGTTGATCTTGGGTATAGTGGTAGCAATGTAAAGGAGAAGAGTAAGGTATATACCCCAAAAACGCGGAAGAAGTTGTTACAAGAGGACAAGTCTATGATCAAGAGACGCAGTGCCATAGAACCAATAATAGCAGGAGTTTCGCACTTAGCAAATAATATGCTAATCTAGAGAAAAATAGTTTTAGATAAAAATGACAAGATCAAAATGTAGCAAAGATTTATATAAATCATTCTTACAAGCAAGTAGTGTAAGATATACTAGCAAAGCATTATCTGAAGTAAGTCCATTAGATCTATCGCACGATAGTGCAAGTCGATGGTTAAAGAGTAAGGATTTTCGCCCTAGCGAAATCTATAGCAAAGTGTCAAAATATATTGATCTGGAAGATCCTTGTTTATTAGTAGGAGATGACACCTTATTGTCAAAGCAATACAGTAAGAGGATCGAGCTTGTAAATTATCAATATTCTGGGGCTGTACATGATGTTATACCTGGTATAGGAATGGTAAACTTACTGCATTACAATACTCAAATTGATCAATCTACTCCTGTAGATTATAGAATATATGATAAAGAAACTGATGGTAAAACAAAGAACGAGCATTTTTGTGATATGCTTACTTTAGCTAAAGAAAGAGGTATCAAGCCTGATGCTATAGTTATGGATGCTTGGTATAGTGGTTTGGATAATTTAAAACATATACGTAATTTAGGTTGGATATGGGTTACCAACCTAAGAAAAAATAGAAAAGTTAATCGTAATGTTAGCTTGGAAACTTTAGAGATTCCCGATGAAGGGCTAAAAATTCACCTACGTGGATACGGTTGGGTTACGGTATTTAAGTTTGTGGCAAAAAATGGTCGCATTGATTACATAACAACTAATTTAGAGAATCCTACACGTGAGCAAATAGAGAAAATTGTTAAGGCGCGTTGGTCTATAGAAGTTTATCATCGAGAATTGAAACAAACTTGTGGTATTGAATGCTGTCAGGCACGCACGGGTCGAGCTCAAAGAAATCATATTTGCCTTGCTGTATTGGCCTGGCTTGATATGAACAAAAGGAGGATAAATGAAAACATTACTTTATATCAACAAACTTGGGAAGTTATAAAAACATCAATTCAGAACAACATTAAATGGCTTCTAACTAATACACAATTTTGCTAAGTGCGAAACTCCTGAATAGGTCACTTAAAGCAATATGGTCGGATGGGTAGAAACTTCTTGAAAGGTATGATAGGAGATATTATCAATCCAATAATCTCTGCTATTGGTTTGAATTTACGATGCATTGCAAATCATTTACAAATCGTGTCTAACTCCACATAAATCAAAAATATCATCATGCAAAAACTAGATGAACGATAAAAAATCGTTAACAATAGCTCCATATCAAAATTAGACCAACACAGAAATGTATCAGTAAAAATTAACATAACTTATTAATTTTTATTGAAAATCTTAGCAATTTGTTGTCAAAACTCTATCCCATTACAAATGATCAGGATTTGAAGTGTTTTTGGCGGATAGACTATATACTCTCTGTAGAAATATTGACAGTATCTCGTGATAGTTTACGTCTACCTGAAATTATATCTGGTGAAATACCCTGTGTTAACTGCTTTATTATTTCTGCTCGTAAATTATTATCAATATCTAATTTTCTTTTTCTCTTACCTTGCCTTAAACTGCAAGCAAGTGTGTTAGCCCTATCTGGTCTATAATTATGCCTCATTCTCTTGAGTTCATAACATATAGTGCTTTTATCACGGCCAATCTTTGTCCCTATATATCGCGAGCTATAACCACTCTTATTCATTTCGTATATTTTAAATCTTTCATCTATCGTTAAATGAGCCATGATATATCTATATTTAAATGATGCTCCTCGCAGCAGAGCTACGAGGTATCTAAAAAAGTTTTAGTTGTTTCTTATGATATCACGAAGCAGAGCTTCGGGGAATTAAACCCTGAGAGATTAAAAATTGATTATATCTGGCTTAATTAATTATAGAACTTTCCGAATTGTTTTAACACTTATTGCATATTTTGAAGCTAACTGACCAAGTGTCGACTCCTCTTTTATTAATTCTAATACTATCCCCGTTTTTTCTGAAGCACTGAAAATTTTTACTTTATTTTTCTTCATCTTTCCTCTTAAGTTTATTGCTATTTATTCTAACTTATTGCGGAAACACACTCCTTCATTTTTTTGTCCAATTTTTTCATGTATGGACCTCCTGTAGAATGCAAGAAAAAAATAACATCAATAATAAAAACAAACAAATGCAGTCATGTATCCGGCTTATAGCTGATAAATCAACCTAATTTATTCTACAGCCCTGATGGAATTCGCTGGCTTACAAACTATATACTTATCAGTCCATCGGCTTCTAAAAGAGCCACTGAAAAACGCAGTTTTTTTGTAAGCTAAGGTTTGTCTTATTTACCATCAATATTAATTATCTCAAGCATATTTCGGGTTGGAATCTCTTACATATTGTTTTGCTTTTACCTATTCATTATATAAATCACCATTTATTTTACTTATAAGTGCTATGCTACACACTCTTTAGCTACAAACTTTACTCTCTACATAATCATCTCCTGATCTTAGTACAGCAAACACCACTCTTGCCAACTTATTAGCTATGGCAACTGTCGTTTTATTATGGCTACTTCGCTCAGATAAATTAAACATCCATTTCGTAAATTGGCTAAAATCTTTTTTAGATTTCTGTTCTTCCGATGTAAATCTTATCTTGGCATTTAGTACAGCTCTAGCCCCTTGAATTAATAAAGTGCGTAAGTATACATCACCTCGCTTGCTAATTCCCAGCAGCTTATCCTTCCCACCACTTGAATGTTGTCTTGGCACTAATCCTAGCCATGCCGATAATTGCCTGCCATTCTCAAAACTTGTAGCATTACCTATTGATGCTATTAAAGCAGTAGCAGTAATTAAACCAAGACCAGGTATAGCTCTTAATCGTTGATATTGAGTTAGGTTACTTGCTATCATTGTTAATCGTTTTTCTATCTCTCAGGAGTTTCGCACTTAGCAAATAATATGCTAATCTAGAGAAAAATAGTTTTAGATAAAAATGACAAGATCAAAATGTAGCAAAGATTTATATAAATCATTCTTACAAGCAAGTAGTGTAAGATATACTAGCAAAGCATTATCTGAAGTAAGTCCATTAGATCTATCGCACGATAGTGCAAGTCGATGGTTAAAGAGTAAGGATTTTCGCCCTAGCGAAATCTATAGCAAAGTGTCAAAATATATTGATCTGGAAGATCCTTGTTTATTAGTGGGAGATGACACCTTATTGTCAAAGCAATACAGTAAGAGGATCGAGCTTGTAAATTATCAATATTCTGGGGCTGTACATGATGTTATACCTGGTATAGGAATGGTAAACTTACTGCATTACAATACTCAAATTGATCAATCTACTCCTGTAGATTATAGAATATATGATAAAGAAACTGATGGTAAAACAAAGAACGAGCATTTTTGTGATATGCTTACTTTAGCTAAAGAAAGAGGTATCAAGCCTGATGCTATAGTTATGGATGCTTGGTATAGTGGTTTGGATAATTTAAAACATATACGTAATTTAGGTTGGATATGGGTTACCAACCTAAGAAAAAATAGAAAAGTTAATCGTAATGTTAGCTTGGAAACTTTAGAGATTCCCGATGAAGGGCTAAAAATTCACCTACGTGGATACGGTTGGGTTACGGTATTTAAGTTTGTGGCAAAAAATGGTCGCATTGATTACATAACAACTAATTTAGAGAATCCTACACGTGAGCAAATAGAGAAAATTGTTAAGGCGCGTTGGTCTATAGAAGTTTATCATCGAGAATTGAAACAAACTTGTGGTATTGAATGCTGTCAGGCACGCACGGGTCGAGCTCAAAGAAATCATATTTGCCTTGCTGTATTGGCCTGGCTTGATATGAACAAAAGGAGGATAAATGAAAACATTACTTTATATCAACAAACTTGGGAAGTTATAAAAACATCAATTCAGAACAACATTAAATGGCTTCTAACTAATACACAATTTTGCTAAGTGCGAAACTCCTGTCTCTTTTATTTTTCTGTTATTATCTAAGAATTCTTCTTTTAGTTCACTAAATGTTTGATAACTTAACTGGCTTAATTTCCCTGCATCTAAAATCTCAATTAATTTTGTGATAACCTTATTAATGCCTTGAGGAACAATAAAACCAAACTCATGTAGTAGCCCCCTAATTTCATTAGCAAGTGCTGTACGATTTTTTACCAATCTCTCTCTTACCCTATGTATTGATAAAATTTCTTGTTGCTCTATAGTTTTAATTGCAACAAATCTCATATTAGGTCTTGTCACGGCTTCACATATCGCTTCAGCATCTGCTTGATCATTTTTATTAGTTTTAACATATGGTTTGACAAATTGCGGTGCCATTAGTTTTACTTCATGCCCTAATTTAGTTATTTCTCTTGCCCAATAACTAGAACCACCACAAGCTTCCATCCCTACTAAACATTGTGGTAAATTAGCCATAAATGTCAAAACCTGATCTCTCATCAATTTTTTCTTTAATACTGTCTTGCCATTTTTATCTACACCATGAATTTGAAAAATTCTTTTTGCAATATCTATACCAATTGTAGTAACCTCCATATGGACCTCCTTAATTGTTGTTTTAATATGTTAAATATTAACCCTAGAAGATTAGCAACTGCTTTTCATTCTCTATATCAGGAGGTCCATACCATTAGTCCATTATATTTGGCTATCTTTTTGTCAAAACTTCAGTTTATAAAAGAAAATGCTCACTTATATGCTCCGTTAATCGATCATGACAAAACTAAATTTAGCAATCTTGTTCATGAAGATTGTTATCAGGAACTAACGAAAATTATAGGTATGACGCCTGAGGAATATCTCAATTCACTTTAGGTTTAACACACCACAAAGCTACTAGTGATATCACGGTTATATAAACCGCAATCGATATACTGCTATTTGTGATATGCCAGAGCATTAAGCATGTGGAGGGAGCAAGCCGCCCGATTAGTGAAGAGCCGATGCTGCTGCCGATACCAACTAGCATATATTTATAGGCAGTTTTAAACAGATCATTGAGCCAGCAATTTAATGGGGCAAGAAAGCTAACTCCGGCTAATATAATAAATATACGAACAAAATTAACATACCATATTGATGAGTTATTTAAAAACCACCATAGGGGAATTAAGCTTAAAATCATTAATATAAGAGTGCCTCTTAATATTTTAAGATAATGAAATTTTTTGGTTAGATTCCCGATTACTGTAATCATAATCATATCAAAAATCAGAAATTCCGTATTAAACTTCATCATTGTTTCTAAGGAAATATCAGTAATGAGAGGCATAAAGCTATTCATAAAGACGAACGGCACTATGTAGGTCATATATGAAAAGCCTATGGCAAAGCTGATTCGTATGATATTTAGTTTATTATTCCATATTATGAGTAGGTCATTTATTATGTCATTGCGAGGAAAAATAGGTGTTATCCTAGTGTCATCCCGTGGCTTGGGAACTAGATCCAGAAAACCAGCTACTGCATTATTATCTGTTGATTTATTAAATCCCGTGGACAAGCCACGGGATGACAGAATAACCGCCTTGCTCTTCCTTAAAAAATAACCGGCAAGTGCAGTAAGCCCGCCAAATATAAAGCATACTCGCCAGTAACCGTTATAATCAGTATTTAAAACTATAGTACTGATATAAGATGCGAAGATAATTCCAAACATGGTAGAGGTATTATAAAGATAAGAAGCTTTAAAGGCTTTTTTTTCTTCTTTATTCTCTAAAATAAATAACTTAGCAATAGCACATTCTCCTTCAGAATATATACCCTGCATAGTCCTAATTACGACTAATAATAGCGGTGCAAGCCAGCCTATTTGAGCATGTGAGGGTATCAATCCTATTAAAGCAGTGGTTAAAGCAACGCCGATTAAAGAGTGAGATAATGCAAAAACTCCACCATATTTTTTAGCAATTACTCCAAAAAAGTAAGAACCTATAGGGCGAGTAAATAGGGAAGTAGCAAGAACGCTATAAGTTAAAATTAACGCTACTCTTTTATCGTGATTCGGAAAGAAAATGCCGGCAAGAAGTGGAGCGAGAAATCCATAAAGTGCAGTATCAAAATGGTCTAACGCATTACCGATTAATATTGAGATGTCTCTTTTATTTAAGGAGTTTTTCATTTTGTAGGCATATTATATAATCTGTAGCTAATAAGATACCAAGCATGATAAACGACAAAGCTACCAACTACAGCAGAAATAGAAAATAAGAAGTCACTTCCATTCACTGTGCCGTAAGGAACGCTAGAAGATAAAGCACCAGCATAAATACCTACGCTACACATAGAAAAGTATGAAAATAGTGCTGTTCTAAATTCATATCCTTTAAATTTATCAATCAATATTAAAATATTGCAAATAAAAATTGATCCTAAGCAACTTCCGATCAATATAACATATAATATATTTAGGTTTTTGTTCCAACCATGTAGTGGTAATAAAATAAAGCATATGAGTAGGACTAAAGTTAATATGAAATTAGCTAAATATTTATTTGCTTTATTTATTAGATAACAAATAGGTATTATGGAAAATAATATTCCTGTAAAAATATATTTCAATATTAGTGATAGATTAATTAATGCTAATTCTTTTTTTAACGCAAACGCTTCATAATACCAAAATATATCTAAGGTAACATAAGATACTACAAATCCTGTTAATATTTGTAATTCCACATTTTTTATCAAAGATGAAATTTTTGAATCTAATTTCAAAGTGTGGATAGTGGGATTAGAATGTAGAAACTCAGTTAAAATATTGCTGCAGTATAATAAAGCACAAATTATTATGGTATTATTTGTTGGGTTAATGAATTGACTTATTAAGTTTATTATTAGATTTCCACATGCCCATAATAATATTACACAAGCTAAGCAAAAATATTTTTTTTCACCGGAAGTTTCAATAATCTCTAGTACTGTTGAGGTGAAATATGCAAATATTCCTGCGTTGATTATAATAAAGTTAATTTTAATGAAAGTAAAATCATCTAGCAAGACTAAGTTAATAGTACAAAGAATGAGCAATATTAAACTAGTAATAATAATTACTTTATTACTTAATTTATTGATTAGCTGGGTTAAAGCGAAAGCAGCAATTATTGAGCCTAGGAATTTAGTTTGATTGATATTATTTATCTCTTCTCCACCTAAACCTTTATTTATAAGTAAGAAAATTTTAGAAGTATAAAAATTTGTAGCATTAATACAAGAAAAAATAAATATTCCCAAAAGTGAAAATAAAATTGTCTTATAATCGTTTTTTAAAGTCATAAATTAAGTGTTTGCTAAACATACATACATGGTATATAACTCATAGTTAATCTCTCAGGGTTTAATTCCCCGAAGCTCTGCTTCGTGATATCATAAGAAACAACTAAAACTTTTTTAGATACCTCGTAGCTCTGCTGCGAGGAGCATCATTAAGTTTACTGTATCAAGATACGATACAAAGGTTAAAACTATTTTAGATATACAGAGTTTAGTATAAATAGTTATTCTGAATAATTAAAGAGATTTGTAATTTCATTAAGATATTTATAGTTAATATTTTAGTATGAGGAGCTTATATAGCATTAGATATATAAAATAAATATCTAATGTAGTTTTTATATATGATAAATAATTTAATGTAAGAAAAATAATAATATAATTCGCTACTTAATTTACCTATGGTTATGCACAGAATCTAAAGAAAGATAGGTACTTATTTAAATAGATTAATCTCTCAGGGTTTAATTCCCCGAAGCTCTGCTTCGTGATATCATAAGAAACAACTAAAACTTTTTTAGATACCTCGTAGCTCTGCTGCGAGGAGCATCATTACAAGATATGCTTAAGGTGTTATATTAATTATTTATTCTTCGAGTTAGTGAGCGAGATTAATGAATAAAAAGATAATAATTGATGCTAATTTCTCAAATGAAACAAGAGTGGTTTTATTGGGACAAAGCAATAATATAGAAGATATTGAATTTCAAACAACAAGAAAACAACAAAATAAAGGTAATATTTATTTAGCAAAAGTAACGAGAATAGAGCCATCTTTGCAAGCTGTGTTCATAGAATATGGTATGGATAAAAGCGGCTTTTTGCCTTTTAGCGAAATACATCCCAATTATTACAATTTACCTGCATCAGAGAAGAATTTTCCAATTAATGCATTTCCTGAGATAGTACCGCCTAATATCGTTCTTGATGATGAGGATGAGATGCAGGCAACTACTTCATATGACCCATTAATTGATGGTGAAGAAATCGATCTAAAGGCTATAGAGGAGTTAGTAGAGAGTAAATTTCAGTCAGAGCTTAATTTAGAAGCAGCAGATGATATTGAAATTATCCAAAGCGATAAGGAAGAAAATATTCCTCAATATAAGCAATATAAAGTACAAGACGTAATAAGAAAAAACCAAATATTATTAGTTCAAGTTACTAAAGAGGAGCGTGGAAATAAATGTGCAGCTTTTACTACTTATGTATCTTTAGCGGGTAAATATTGTGTTTTAATGCCTAATAAAGCAGCACAAAATGGTATATCTCGTAAAATATCAAATGGTGATGAAAGAAAAAGGCTTAAGAATATTTTAAACAAGGTAGTAAACGGCGATAAGAGTCCTTATAGTGTAATTATCAGGACAGCAGGTAGAGGTTGTAGTACTTTGGACCTGAAAAAAGATTATAGCTATTTATCAAGGTTATGGAATAAAATCCGTAAAAGTACTGTTAATTTTCCAGCTCCGTGCTTTATTCATGAAGAAGATAGCATAATACGTAAAACTATACGTGATATGTGTGATCATAATGTCAAAGAGGTCATAATTCATGGGCAAGAAGCATATGAAGATGCAGCAAAATTTATGCAAGATTTGTTACCTTCAGAGATGACAAAACTTAAAGAGCATAAAGGTAAAACTCCTATATTTACTAAGTTTCAAGCAGAGGAACAATTAATTAAGCTATACCAGCCTGTGGTAACTTTACCTTCAGGAGGATATATTGTTATTAATCCAACTGAAGCTCTTATTTCTATAGATGTGAATTCCGGTAGATCAACTTCTGAAAAAAATATTGAAGAAACAGCCTTAAAAACTAATTTAGAAGCAGCAAAAGAAATAGCAAGACAAGTTAAGCTTAGAGATTTATCAGGTCTTATAGTTGTTGATTGCATTGATATGGATGAGACAAAAAATCGTAAAATTATCGAGAGATCTTTTAAAGAATTCTTAAGTCGTGATCGTGCACGTATACAAACCGGTAATATTAGCCAGTTTGGATTGCTTGAATTTTCAAGGCAGAGGTTACGTTCTTCTTTCCTAGAAACTAATTCTTCAATTTGTTCTCATTGTAATGGCAAAGGCGTTGTTAGAGCCGATGAGGCGAATGCTATGCTAATCTTGCGTACTATTGAAAATGAAATTTTCGAAGATAGAATTGATATAATAAATGTTTTTGCTAATGTTTCTTCGGTGATTTATCTACTTAATAATAAACGTCAGGAAATAAAGTTGATTGAAGAGAAATATAATATAAGGCTCAATTTTTATTCTGATCCTAACGCTACATCTGATAGCTATTCAATCGAAAAAGTAAAATTATTAAAGAAAAATAATAATAACCTCAATGCTGGTAAGCCGGTGATTCAAAATCATAGTGCTGATTATACCGAAGAAGAGCCTAAAAAAGAGCAGCTGCGTAAGAATAAGCATAAATGGAAAACAGGCAATAATAATAATGTTGTCAGTGAAGAAAAGAAAAAAGTGCCTGAAATAAAAGAGGTAAAAGATCAGGTAATAAGTGTTGTAAAGGAAGAAATAGAAATTACGGATGATGGTGTAGTAGTAGAAGAAAAACCACTACCAAAAAAAACAAAACGCAGATATCGTAATAAAAAATCGAATAAGAACCGCCCTGCGGCTAATAAAGAGAGTTCTGTGGCAGAGGATAGCGGGGGCGGTGAGGGGTAATATACGTCATTGTGAGGAGATGTGTATCATCCTAGAGTAGTAAGCCTGTGAGGCATGGCTTTGTTGCATAAATAAAATTTGTAGAGCAAGAGTGGTGATAATCTGGTAAGATGTCCTGAATTAAAAAATAATCCAGATTATATGAGATCTCGGAAGAAAGCCCCTTTTAGTAAATCACGCAAGTATTCTAAATATAAAATAACGAATTGGTCAGAATATAATAATTTTTTACGCAATAGGGGTCGCATAGATTTTATGATTGCCAGTGATTTGGCGATTGGCTGGTATGCTGATTACAGAGAGGAAATGAAACGAGGAAGACCTAGACGCTATAGTGATCACGCTATATTACAGTGTTTGAAGATCAGATGCTTATTCGGTCTTAAGTTACGCCAAACCCAAGGCTTTATAAACTGGCTCTTTGAAATATCGGGTTTATCTATTAGATGTCCAGACTATACAACATTAAGTAAGCGTATGAAGTCATTAGATCTTAGGTATTTACATGGAAATCAAGATAAAGAATTTAGTTGTATTTCAATGGATAGTACAGGGATACAAGCCTACACAGGGAACGGAAAGTTCTATAATTAATTAAGCCAGATATAATCAATTTTTAATCTCTCAGGGTTTAATTCCCCGAAGCTCTGCTTCGTGATATCATAAGAAACAACTAAAACTTTTTTAGATACCTCGTAGCTCTGCTGCGAGGAGCATCATTTAAATATAGATATATCATGGCTCATTTAACGATAGATGAAAGATTTAAAATATACGAAATGAATAAGAGTGGTTATAGCTCGCGATATATAGGGACAAAGATTGGCCGTGATAAAAGCACTATATGTTATGAACTCAAGAGAATGAGGCATAATTATAGACCAGATAGGGCTAACACACTTGCTTGCAGTTTAAGGCAAGGTAAGAGAAAAAGAAAATTAGATCTTGATAATAATTTACGAGCAGAAATAATAAAGCAGTTAACACAGGGTATTTCACCAGATATAATTTCAGGTAGACGTAAACTATCACGAGATACTGTCAATATTTCTACAGAGAGTATATATAGCTAACACGGAAATGTTTCTACCACAGATTAGGAAAAACTTAGGCATTGATCAATAATTTTATGTAAACAGTTTTTAAAGTTAGTCCAGCAATGTTTAATAGGATTTAGATCTGGTGAATATGTGAGTAAATACAAAAACTATGGTAAAAACCTTTTCGCGTTAGCTATACCAGTTTATTTATACATCTCCTATAGCACAAAGGCAAAAATTATATTTATCTTTAGCAAGAAAAAGGAAAAATAGGTTGCATCATGGTACAAGAATCAGAAACAAAAGAATTACAATACCAAATCGAGTTTCCATTACTGAAAGACCAGAGATAAATAGAAAGATAGCAGCAATAGGTCATTTAGAAGGTGATTTAACTTTTAACAAAGGTAATCAAAGTCGTAATATAGGCGCTCTTGTGGATATCAGAACACAAAAAGTGTTTCTCACTTTAAACCGTTCAAAAAGAACACAAGATGTGATTGGTAACATGAATAAAAAACTTAAACAATTGTCGCATATAATCAAAAGCATAACGTTAGATAATGGCAAAGAATTTACCAATCATGAACAACTATTGCCAAAATCTGAACGAAAAGTATATTTTTGCAATCCTTATTCTCCATGGCAAAAACCATTGATAGAGAAGATTAACTCAATGGTGCACAGAGTATACTCTAAATCTTTAGATATAAAAAAATTAACAATAAAGCAATTACAAGAAATTGAGGATTTTTTAAATAATTTACCAAGAAAAGTGCTCGGTTATAAAACACCCAATGAGGTATGGGAAGAAAATATAAATCTGGCTTAATTAATACTGGAATTTACCTAGGACACGTAAGGATCCATTTGTGAAGCACTGGGATGAAATAGAATCAATGCTAGAATCAGCACCGGAGTTGCAAGCAACTACCATATTAGCATATTTGACAGAAAAGTATCATGGGAATTATAATGGGAAGCAATGACGCTGTTTGCAGAAAAGGTTGAAACAATGGAGAGCTGCACATGGTAAGGATAAGACAGTAATCTTTTTACAAAATATTCTTCCTGGCAAACAGAGTCAGTCTGATTGGACCAATATGAATCAATTGGGTATTTGTATTGGTGGGCAACCATATCCTCACTTACTATTTCATTTTATGTTGCCTTATTCATGTTGGGAAACTTTTAGCATATGCCATAGTGAAAGTTTTGATACATTAGCATCAGGGTTTGAAAAAGCTGTATGGGAGTTAGGTGGAGTTTTACCAGAGCATCGTACAGATAATTTAAGTGCAGCTACCAAGCAATGTGGTAATAGTAGACAATTTACAGAAAGATGGCAAGAATTGCTTGGTTATTACAATGTTGCACCATCGCGAAATAATCCAGGCGTCAGTCATGAAAATGGTTCTGTTGAAAAAAGTCATGATACATTTAAGCAAGCAGTGAATCAACATCTGCTATTACGTGGATCACGTAATTTTGTTGATTTAAAAGCTTATGAATTATTCCTTACACAAATTAAAGAAAAGCGAAATAGCTGTAGAAAAGAAAAATTAGCTGAAGAATTAGTTCATTTACAAGAGTTACCAATCAGGAAATGGAATGCACCTACAATATTATCAGTACGTGTTAATCCAAGCAGTACAGTTAGTATTTTATCTGTAGCTTATTCTGTGCCTAGTCGCTTAATAGGTTATACTTTAAAAGCTTATATTTATTCTGAAGAAATAGAGCTTTACTATGGTAACAAATGTTTACAAAAAATGTCGGCTCTGTCTCATCAATTGTGTAAATTTCGTGAACCATTAAATTCTACCATCAAATTTGATCATAAAATGAGCCATAGCTTCATTCCAATTGGGGATAGGCATAGACCATTTTTTGGTAATATAATCAATTGTCAGATATAAAACCTTAAATAGTCTATCCGCCAAAAACACTTCAAATCCTGATCATTTGTAATGGGATAGAGTTTTGACAACAAATTGCTAAGATTTTCAATAAAAATTAATAAGTTATGTTAATTTTTACTGATACATTTCTGTGTTGGTCTAATTTTGATATGGAGCTATTGTTAACGATTTTTTATCGTTCATCTAGTTTTTGCATGATGATATTTTTGATTTATGTGGAGTTAGACACGATTTGTAAATGATTTGCAATGCATCGTAAATTCAAACCAATAGCAGAGATTATTGGATTGATAATATCTCCTATCATACCTTTCAAGAAGTTTCTACCCATCCGACCATATTGCTTTAAGTGACCTATTATTGGTTCTATGGCACTGCGTCTCTTGATCATAGACTTGTCCTCTTGTAACAACTTCTTCCGCGTTTTTGGGGTATATACCTTACTCTTCTCCTTTACATTGCTACCACTATACCCAAGATCAACAAATGATTTCTTTATCTTGATTCCAGTGACACTCTCTACTGCTTCAAAGCTCTGATGCAATGTATGACCATCATAAGGATTATTATGAAACGATTTTGCGGATAAAACAAAATTTCTACGACCACTTACTACTACCGCTACTTTATTGCCAAACTCATATGGCTTGTTGCGTTTTCCCTTTCCTATACACTCTACTTCAGGGGCATGAAAACTATATAATACTTTGTTATCTTCTTTATATTGCTTTTTAGCTTCTCTTTTTAAAACAGATTGGTTATGTATTTATTTTATTTTTTGCAATACTTCTTGATTTTTGAGAGACAAGTTTAATTGCTTATTTTTGATCTCACGCTCACATACTCTAATCAAACGACCCAGTAATATTTTTAAATGCTTCATTATTTTCCAACGCTTCTTGGCTTTACTATGTTCTTTATATTTCCATAGCTTTACTATATCGCGTTTATAGGTTCTAGCGTATGTTTCATTCAAATGTATACCCAAACTGTTGCAAAGCTTTACTATGCTAAGCCTAGCTTTATCCATTAAATAAACATCGTGTGGGTGTTTGATATTCTTAATTTGTACAGTCGTATCAGCGATGATTAATTCCAAATCTTTTTTTTTAATTGTGTTAGTTTTTATCCCAACCCTGATCAACTCCGATAATATCTCATTATATCCAGCTTCACCTAATACACTACGAAACCGTCGTATACTAGTTTCCGAGATAGCTATGTCTTTTTCTATATATTCCCACCCGCAGAAATACTGCCAATACATATTCTCTTTTAGCTCTTCCTCTGATAATGAATCTGAAAAATTATACATTGCTTGTAGCATCGTTATGCCAAGCATCACTCTATGACATTTTCTATTTCTACCAAATTTCTTAATACAAACATTTTTTGATAACCACTCTTCGAGCCTAGACCAATTTATTAATTCTCTTAATTTATATAGCTTATTATTTGGGTTTAATTCTTCTTTTAATTTATAACCAAACAGTTTCCCTTGTTCTTGCGATTTGATAATGTTGTCTATTGGCATTGACTGAAATCCATAAGGTTTATGACCATATTTTATCATTTTCTTACGGATTGTTGTATTACTTCTTGTCTTAAAACCATATTATCTATAAGGCTTGTAGAGTTTTGGCGGACGGACTAAATAGTCTATCCGCCAAAAACACTTCAAATCCTGATCATTTGTAATGGGATAGAGTTTTGACAACAAATTGCTAAGATTTTCAATAAAAATTAATAAGTTATGTTAATTTTTACTGATACATTTCTGTGTTGGTCTAATTTTGATATGGAGCTATTGTTAACGATTTTTTATCGTTCATCTAGTTTTTGCATGATGATATTTTTGATTTATGTGGAGTTAGACACGATTTGTAAATGATTTGCAATGCATCGTAAATTCAAACCAATAGCAGAGATTATTGGATTGATAATATCTCCTATCATACCTTTCAAGAAGTTTCTACCCATCCGACCATATTGCTTTAAGTGACCTATTATTGGTTCTATGGCACTGCGTCTCTTGATCATAGACTTGTCCTCTTGTAACAACTTCTTCCGCGTTTTTGGGGTATATACCTTACTCTTCTCCTTTACATTGCTACCACTATACCCAAGATCAACAAATGATTTCTTTATCTTGATTCCAGTGACACTCTCTACTGCTTCAAAGCTCTGATGCAATGTATGACCATCATAAGGATTATTATGAAACGATTTTGCGGATAAAACAAAATTTCTACGACCACTTACTACTACCGCTACTTTATTGCCAAACTCATATGGCTTGTTGCGTTTTCCCTTTCCTATACACTCTACTTCAGGGGCATGAAAACTATATAATACTTTGTTATCTTCTTTATATTGCTTTTTAGCTTCTCTTTTTAAAACAGATTGGTTATGTATTTGTTTTATTTTTTGCAATACTTCTTGATTTTTGAGAGACAAGTTTAATTGCTTATTTTTGATCTCACGCTCACATACTCTAATCAAACGACCCAGTAATATTTTTAAATGCTTCATTATTTTCCAACGCTTCTTGGCTTTACTATGTTCTTTATATTTCCATAGCTTTACTATATCGCGTTTATAGGTTCTAGCGTATGTTTCATTCAAATGTATACCCAAACTGTTGCAAAGCTTTACTATGCTAAGCCTAGCTTTATCCATTAAATAAACATCGTGTGGGTGTTTGATATTCTTAATTTGTACAGTCGTATCAGCGATGATTAATTCCAAATCTTTTTTTTTAATTGTGTTAGTTTTTATCCCAACCCTGATCAACTCCGATAATATCTCATTATATCCAGCTTCACCTAATACACTACGAAACCGTCGTATACTAGTTTCCGAGATAGCTATGTCTTTTTCTATATATTCCCACCCGCAGAAATACTGCCAATACATATTCTCTTTTAGCTCTTCCTCTGATAATGAATCTGAAAAATTATACATTGCTTGTAGCATCGTTATGCCAAGCATCACTCTATGACATTTTCTATTTCTACCAAATTTCTTAATACAAACATTTTTTGATAACCGCTCTTCGAGCCTAGACCAATTTATTAATTCTCTTAATTTATATAGCTTATTATTTGGGTTTAATTCTTCTTTTAATTTATAACCAAACAGTTTCCCTTGTTCTTGCGATTTGATAATGTTGTCTATTGGCATTGACTGAAATCCATAAGGTTTATGACCATATTTTATCATTTTCTTACGGATTGTTGTATTACTTCTTGTCTTAAAACCATATTATCTATAAGGCTTGTAGAGTTTTGGCGGACGGACTAAATACTGCGTCATCATTTGGAAAGATGCGTTTATTCTTAGTAACTTTTCTCAATTGGCTATTCAGCGATTCTATCGCATTTGTAGTGGGTAAATTCCAGTATTAATTAAGCCAGATTTATATTTTCTTCCCATACCTCATTGGGTGTTTTATAACCGAGCACTTTTCTTGGTAAATTATTTAAAAAATCCTCAATTTCTTGTAATTGCTTTATTGTTAATTTTTTTATATCTAAAGATTTAGAGTATACTCTGTGCACCATTGAGTTAATCTTCTCTATCAATGGTTTTTGCCATGGAGAATAAGGATTGCAAAAATATACTTTTCGTTCAGATTTTGGCAATAGTTGTTCATGATTGGTAAATTCTTTGCCATTATCTAACGTTATGCTTTTGATTATATGCGACAATTGTTTAAGTTTTTTATTCATGTTACCAATCACATCTTGTGTTCTTTTTGAACGGTTTAAAGTGAGAAACACTTTTTGTGTTCTGATATCCACAAGAGCGCCTATATTACGACTTTGATTACCTTTGTTAAAAGTTAAATCACCTTCTAAATGACCTATTGCTGCTATCTTTCTATTTATCTCTGGTCTTTCAGTAATGGAAACTCGATTTGGTATTGTAATTCTTTTGTTTCTGATTCTTGTACCATGATGCAACCTATTTTTCCTTTTTCTTGCTAAAGATAAATATAATTTTTGCCTTTGTGCTATAGGAGATGTATAAATAAACTGGTATATACTCTCTGTAGAAATATTGACAGTATCTCGTGATAGTTTACGTCTACCTGAAATTATATCTGGTGAAATACCCTGTGTTAACTGCTTTATTATTTCTGCTCGTAAATTATTATCAATATCTAATTTTCTTTTTCTCTTACCTTGCCTTAAACTGCAAGCAAGTGTGTTAGCCCTATCTGGTCTATAATTATGCCTCATTCTCTTGAGTTCATAACATATAGTGCTTTTATCACGGCCAATCTTTGTCCCTATATATCGCGAGCTATAACCACTCTTATTCATTTCGTATATTTTAAATCTTTCATCTATCGTTAAATGAGCCATGATATATCTATATTTAATGATGCTCCTCGCAGCAGAGCTACGAGGTATCTAAAAAAGTTTTAGTTGTTTCTTATGATATCACGAAGCAGAGCTTCGGGGAATTAAACCCTGAGAGATTAAAAATTGATTATATCTGGCTTAATTAATTATAGAACTTTCCGATTCTATTTCATCCCAGTGCTTCACAAATGGATCCTTACGTGTCCTATATTTACGTATTGTGCGTAATTCGCTTGGATACTTATTAATACGTAAATACTTACGTGCCGTTTTTACACTCATACCTGCTTTTGCAGCAGAAATTATCTGATTATATTTTTTGATCTTTTGCATTAAAATACCTACTTGGTTATTTGTACATGTCATCAGTAATTCTCGAATAATATTTAAATATTTAAAAATAAATTTTTATTCGATTTTACTGTCCATAGTTACTTCTTTTTTATAGGTAATTTTAATGTTCGTTGAGGGTAATTCTAATATTCGTTAGTCACTTATGTGGGTAAATAGCTTCTATACCCATCATCCTCATATATTTCAGTACTCGATCTTTACCGACAATAAAACCATCTTCTAGTAACTGTTGATGAATATAGCGATAACCAAATTCAGGATTATCTGTATATATTTCATCTATTCTATTTAAAATACTTAATTTATTTATACTCATCTCCTTGGATTTATAGTAGGCTGTAGATCGACTAATCTTTAATAGTTCACACTGTCTTGATTTTGAGAGTTGATTTAGCTTGGAGTGTACAAGACTCTTTTTATTTGATAAATCCAAGCTTTTGAGCTTTCCCACGGCCCAGTCCCTCTCAACTGTGATTCTACCAAGAGCTTTAGCAAGTTCATCATTTTGCTCTTGTAAATGATTTATTTGTTCTTGATATTCACTCAAAACTTTAGCTGGTTCAAAAGCTAATGCCGCATTACCTAAAAACTGTTTTTTCCAATTTTGAATTGTTTTAACACTTATTACCTGAATTCTGGATTAATCTAGGTTTGGAAGTAAGTATTTACAAGGGATAGAAGATACTCTATATAATTTTTAGCAAAAAAACAAGAGTATCCCCATGAAGAAAGATATTACTGCATTATTTTGTTTTGTCGATGATTTTTGTAAAATTAGCGAGCAGTGGATTAATCTCTCAGGGTTTAATTCCCCGAAGCTCTGCTTCGTGATATCATAAGAAACAACTAAAACTTTTTTAGATACCTCGTAGCTCTGCTGCGAGGAGCATCATTCTTATAAAATTATCTAAATTACGCATCGGAAAACAATATGAAGGGATAATAGATGCTGATGTGATTGTAATTAGAGAGGATAGCCGATTCCAAATTAAAGTTCTGCTTTACAGAGGAGGACAGAAATGGGGGGAGCAAAACTATTCCCCCATTTATAATCAGACAAATATTAAAGCAGAAGTTTTCGAGTCTTTTATTGGACAGTTTTATCAAACAAGAAAACCAGCTAAAGAAATAATAATTAACGTACCGCTACAAAATTCCGAAGTAATTATTAGTTCTCTTAAAAAACTATATAATATAAAAACTAAATTTGTAATTCCAAAAAGAGGAAGCAAAGCCCAGATATTGAGGGATTTACTTACTACCGAATGAAGAAACGATTTTATTAATTAAGGACTCGATATTAATTGCCGATTGAGTATATTTTATTTCCTCATGAGGCGTTAAATCATCATTATCGTTTCCTGGTACGATTGCAATATATTTACCTCCAAGTAGACCACTAGTAACTACTTGAGCTTTTGAGTCTTTAGGTATTTTAACATTCTCATTAACATTTAAATATACAGTAGCAAAATAGCTAGTTGGATCTAAACAAATCTTTTTAACATTACCGATTTTTATACCTGAAATCATCACGTCACTTCCGACTGATATCCCTTCAGCACTTTGAAAACTGGCAGTGAGCTGATAGCCTTTGGCGTTAGTCATAGAACTACCAGTTTTATAAGCAAAAATTAAGAATAGGAAAGCAATAATTAATACTGCAAAACCGATAATTGTTTCAATAATGTTTTGTTTCATTGTTTTTTATACCAAATAGTTGATTTATGGTTGCCATCTGCTATATCTAGCATTCGATGATTTAGATGATTTTTGGCTTATTTTGTTACTTTCTTGCCAAGAAAAAAGCTTAATATTTTTTGGTACTTCATTTACTAAATGATGCAACCATGCATGCCAACTGGGCGAAATTTTTGTTGGTTCATTAGCATTTTTATAAATAACAAATCTTTTAGGACGCCCTAAATAGTCAAGCTTCTTACTTTCGTAATATTGGTTTAGTAACTCATCTTCTCCTACTTTTTTATGAAAAAAAGTAATAAAAAACTTATTTATCCACGACATTTTAAAATTTCTATAGCAGTTTGTCTTCCTTGTACTGCAAGTTTATCAGCAGCAATATTACCGCTATTACTTGCATGTCCTTTTACCCATTTCCAAATGATAGTATGTTTGCTTAATTCTTCGTACAAATTTTGCCATAAATCAGCATTTTTAACGGGTTCATTGTTGCTTTTACACCAGTTGTTTTTTATCCAATTATGGATCCAAACGGTAATCCCTTGTTGCAAATACTTACTATCAGTATAAATTTCCACATGACAAGGTTTTTTTAGAATTTTTAGTGCTTCAAGAGCTGCTGTAATTTCCATACGGTTATTAGTAGTCTCAAGCTCATGCCCAAACATTTCCTTATTCACCTCATTAAATTGAAGGAACGCTCCCCACCCTCCTGGACCTGGATTGCCAGAACATGCACCATCGGTATATATAATGACTTTTGATATATCTTCTTTCAATATTTTAACTAGGTTTAATAGGTTTAGACTTAGAAGAGTTACGGAATTTATCTAGCACAATAACATTTTGTGATAACAAAGCTTCATCAATTTTATCATTATTTTCTTCTTCCAGAATTTGCTTTTCTATTTTCAATATTTCAGCTGTGTTATTATTTTGTATATTTAATTGCTGATTAAAAGTGAAACTATAGCTATTGCTTGAATCAACAAAACTAATAAGAGCATCAAATGGTATATAAATTGTTTCTTTAATGCCGCTAAAACTTAACATTACAGAAAATCCGGTATCTTTTACTATTATATTCTCAAATTGATTCTGAAGTACTATCGTTATTTCTTTTGGGTATGCTTGTCTAACTTTTAAAGGCAAAATGACAGCTGGATGATCAGTCTTATATGATATATATATTAATTGGTCCCAATATAAATTTTCATGCTGAATCCTTGCTAAAACCTTTTTTACAAATTCCAGCATAGATTCATTTAAAAATTTTTTATATTCGATATTCATATTAATCAAAAGTAGATAAACAATAGACGAAGTTTAATTTGAAAAATAGCAAGGCGTTTTGAAGCTTTGACTAGCTGCGTATACTTAATACGTGAGATTAAAAGCAAAAAACAACATTCAGCGTATTTCAAATAAAACGAGTATATATGAGGGTTTTTCTGTTGCCCGGTAAACCCCCAAACCGCGTAGGACTAAGCTGCAGCTAAAGCTGAACCACCTACATAACGATTATTATCGTTTGCGTTTCTTTGTTTTGACCCGTAAGGCAAAAGCCTGCGGCGGAATCATCCCGAGTAAAAGCAATTTTTTTATTAGGCACGTCGATCCTATTTCGCCCCCTCAAAATACTACTTATCTTTCAAAATATAAGCAGTATTAGCATCGTATATCATATTGTTATACTGTGTCATACGAAGATCAATTTCAAAAAGAGCAAGGCGTCCACAAGACGAGGAACGGAGCGTATACTTAATACGTGAGTACCGGAGTACTTGTAGGACAACGTAGCCAATTTTTGAAATTCATCGAGTATGAGTATTGGTGGAGGCGTCGGGTACTGCCCCCGAGTCCGCAACCTCTATTCTAAATTACGTTTATTACTATAGCTATATTAGCACTTACTATTATCGCTTAATTTGATTAATTTGTAAAGGTGTTCTACTGAAGTTTTGACAAAAAATTTTTATTAAAAAAAGTGGCGAGTGTATCAATCTATAATTTGTATTATATATCCAATAATTTACTTTAAATTGTAGAAATATCGCTTTTAAGCTGATAAAAGCACTAAATATTTAACCGCATAGCGAAAATCTAGGGAGCTTGCTCCCTAGATGGATAGCGTTATAATATAAGCGTTGGCATATTATAATTTAGTAGAATGGAATTGAGGCGTAATAGTCATCATGTTTTTAGAATAATGTATCACTTTGTGTGGATACCAAAATCAACTAAACGCAATGGATAAAATTGAAAAAGAAACAAAGCAGTTTAACCTGTTTTGAAACTCGGTCGCTTGCGGCCGAGTTCTTCATCTTTAAATATAAATTTTTACTTTAGTCAGAAAAATTAGAATTTTTGTCAAAACTTCAGGTTCTAGATTTATATTTAAAATACGCTTATAATCAATATTAGATTTTAAATTATAAACTATTTTATGCTACCAAATCTTGGGATTATTGCCGGTAAAGGTTCGCTACCTTCTTTAATAGCGGGTAATTATAAAAAACAAGGTGGTAATTGTTATATAGCTGCGATAGAGGGCGAAGCTAATATAGAATTAATTAAGGACTTTGAGTATCAACCTTTTAAAATCGGTATGGTTGGAGCAGCTATTAAGTATTTTACACAACATAACGTAAAAAACATTATTCTTATAGGCGGAGTCGACAGACCGAATTTTAAAAACTTGGCAGTGGATAAAATAGGTGGTTTATTACTTCTTAAAATAATTAGCCAAAAAATTCGTGGGGATGATAATTTATTAAGAATAGTAGCTAAATTCTTTGAGAGTTATGGTTTTAAGATAATTTCAAGTAGTGAGATATATCAAAATCAACAATGTGATTCTACTATTATAACTGATACTAGCCCTACAAATTCTGATAAAAAAGATATTGAATTTGGGGTAAAATTATTAAATCATTTAAGTAAATTTGATGTAGGTCAGTCGGTTATAGTTGAAGATGGTTATGTACTTGGCATAGAAGCAGCCGAGGGGACGGATAATTTAATAGCTAGATGTGCAGACTTACGTAAAAAATCTTGCGGTGGAGTGCTTATTAAACTTTCAAAAATAGGACAAGATAATAGGCTAGATTTACCAACTATAGGCGTTAATACTATAAAAAATCTTGCTAAATATAATTACAAAGGCGTTGCAATTCAAAAAAACCAAGTAATTATAGCTGAAGAAGAGAAAACTATAAAACTCGCTAATGAACATAAAATTTTTATAACAAAATGTTAGCAATAGGTATTACCGGTAGCTATGCATCGGGCAAAACTTTTATTTTGGACTATTTAGCAGAAAAAGGATATAAGACTTTTTGTGCCGATAGATGCATAAAAGAATTATATCAAGATTCAAAGATCCAAACCGGTATTTTAAAATTATTGCCGGAGCTTGAAACTTTTAATATTGGAAAGATTAGTAATTTAATTTATAACAATGATCTCGCACGTGAGAAATTACAAAATTTTATTTATCCACTGCTGATAAAAAAACTAAGTCAATTTAAACAGGAAAACGTAAACTCTAAATTTGGGTTTGCCGAGATTCCTTTATTGTATGAAGCTAAATTTGATAAATATTTCGATTTTGTCGTAACTGTGCATTGCTCTGAAGAAATAAGAATGCAAAGAGCAACAACCAGATCTTCTTTTGATGTGGAAATCTATAACAAGATAAAGGAAATTCAGCTTTCGCAGGAGAGTAAAATAGCAAAAGCAGATTTTGCTATAAATAGCGGCGTTGATATGTTAGACTTGGAAAAACAAACAAATAACCTAATAGCAAATTTAGAATGTCGAGTTTAAGAGAAATAATTTTAGATACGGAAACTACGGGACTTGATCCAAAAGGCGGTCACCGAATTGTTGAGATCGGTGCTATTGAAATGGTAAATAAGGTACTAACCGGCAGACATTTTCATTTCTATCTTAATCCAGGACGAGACATGCCATTTGAGGCTTATAGAATTCATGGCATTTCCGGTGAGTTTCTAAAAGATAAACCACTATTTCATACTATTGCAGATGATTTTTTAGAGTTTATTGCAGATGGTAAACTTGTTATTCATAATGCACCTTTCGATGTCAAATTTCTAAATCATGAATTATCATTATTAAAAAGAGCTGAAATTAAACTCCTAGAACTTGAGCATGCTATTGATACTTTAGTGATGGCTAAAAGTATGTTTCCTGGATCAAAATATAGCCTTGATGCTTTATGTAAAAGATTTAAGGTGGATAATTCCGGCAGACAACTTCACGGTGCTCTTAAAGATGCAGCCTTACTTGCTGAAGTATATGTAGAACTAACCGGTGGTAGGCAGTCAGCCTTTAAGATGCTTGATGAAGCTGCTAAAATAAATAACTTAAGCTATAATCGCGTGGATTCTCAAGCACATAGGAATATTCCCGTTATTAAACCAACAAAAGAAGAATTACAAAAACATAAGGAATTCGTGAGCAAGATTTTAAAACCTGCTTCGTAAAGCGTCATTGCGAGGCGATGCATAGCATCGACGTGGCAATCTCAGGAATTTTATACTATTGCATGAGATTGCGTACGTACAAGTTACTACGTAATTTCCTCGCAATGACGATTATTAACATTCCTAAAACCCAATCATGAAAACCAAACTCACCGTACTCATCACCTTTATAATCCTTGTCTCACTAGGTTTTTGGCAGCTTAATCGCTTAAAAGAAAAGAAGCTATTTTTAGCATCAATGCAAGAAAATCTTACCTCACCTGCAATCGATTTAGCTGAAATTCATGACAACTTACCTTATCAAAAAATAAAACTTCATGGGCATTTTTTACCTAATAAAGATATATATTTGTATGGCAGAAGATCAATGTCGAGCGAGAAAGATGGTTATTATTTAGTAACGCCATTTGAAACTAATTATAATAAGGTTATTTTAGTAGCTCGAGGCTGGTTTAGTCACCGCAATAAAAATATTATTACGCAAGCAACCAATGACGAACCACATGAGCTTATCGGCGTTACTATGCCATCCGAAAAAACTCGTAGCTACTTGCCTGCCAATGATATTAAAAACAATGTATGGTTGACCTTAGACTTAAAAGAGGCATCTAAAGTTTTAGGCTTAAATCTCGAGAATTTTTATCTTATTGAAGAAAGCAAAGATATTAGCAACTTGGATATTTTGCTACCACTGTCAATAAATCATTTAGCAGCTATTAGAAATGATCATTTAGAATACGCTTTTACTTGGTTTGGACTCGCCGCATCTTTAGTTGTAATTTATAGGATTTATAGGCGTTCTCTGTCATGCACACGCAAAAACAAATGAACAATCTACAACAACAAGCTTCTGATCCTGATTATTCCGTTTGGGTGTCGGCGTCTGCTGGCACTGGTAAAACCAAAATTCTCACTGATCGTTTTTTACGCCTATTAATCAAAGGAGTAAATTTTCAAAATATCTTATGCCTCACTTTTACTAACGCAGCTAGCATAGAGATGCAGCTAAGAATTAGTAACAAACTCAAAACTTTCTCTCTTTGCAATCCTAAACAACTAGAACAGGAGCTTTTCTTAATGAGTGGTCAAAAGCCGCTTGCTTTAGAGCTTGAAAATGCAAAAAATCTATATAGCAAATTGCTTGATAACAACGAGCCTTTAAATATCTATACCATTCATGCATTTTGTCAAAAAATCCTTAAAACTTTTCCCGTAGAAGCCGGCATAACACCCGAGTTTCAGATTCTTGAAGAGACACAATTACAAGATATCTTTCTAAAAATACGAAATGAGATTTATTTAAGCGATGAACATAATGATTTAATTAAAACTTTACTAAATCGTTTTCATGAAATAACTTTGCAGGATATTTTCAGCGAGATCATTGATCGGAAGATTAAATTCAAAAAATTATTCACTCATAAAACTATTCCGACAGAAATACACAATAAGAGATTAGCACTATCCGAGCTAAATAATATCTATGATAAGGTAAAAAATTTATTTGCAGATTATGATTTAGAAATAGAGCCGAAAGAGTTATTTTTTACCAAAGACGAAAAAAAACGTAAAAGCCTTTTATCGAAAGAGCTAACCCAAAAATATCCTAAATTGCTGTTAGAGTTAGAGAAACTAACATCTCAGATTTATAAATTAGACGAAGAATATCGCATAGAAGAGCTAGAATATCATACTAATTTACTTTGTAAACTTGCTTATATTTTGCTAGAGAAATATGAGAAATTTAAAGAAGAAAATAACTTTCTTGATTATGATGATTTAATTTATTACACCGAAAAATTATTTGAGAATAAAGCTATACATGAGTGGTTATCGCATAAGCTTGAAAGCAAGATTGATCATATACTTGTCGACGAAGCACAAGATACGAGCCGTGAACAATGGAATATAATCACCACTCTAATAACCGAGTTTAATAGACCTGATAGTAGTATTTTTATCGTTGGGGATGATAAGCAATCTATTTATAGTTTTCAAGGTGCTGATCTTGCGAATTTTAATTTAGTGAATGAGAAATTACAAACGAATCTCGCTAAAGCAAATAAAAAATTTAAGAAAATTATGCTTGAATATTCTTATAGATCATGCGGCGAAATTTTACAATTTACTCATCAGGTTTTTAAATATATAAAAGCTCATTACCCTACTCTCTTCCTATCCGATAATCCGGTAATTTCTGCCTTTCGTACACATACCGGTTCTGTAACAATTTGGTCTTTGGTAACAAGCGAAAAGCAGGAGGAACTTTTTTGGGCATTGCCACAAGATTATGCCAATGCTCTTTTGTCAGCTGATTTACTTATAGAAAAAATTATTAGCTTCATAAAGGAAAAAATAGCCAGCAAAGAAATTCTACCAGCAACCGGTAATCCTATATCCGAAAAAGATTTTATGATTTTGGTAAGAAAGCGAGATGAATTTAGCAATAATCTTATAAAAGAGCTTAACAAAGCTAACCTTAAAGTCGAGGCAAGCGATAAAGTAAACCTTAAAGAGCACTTATCGATGATGGATTTAATTTCGGTAGCTAAATTTGTACTTTTACCTTACGACGATTTAAACCTTGCAGCCTTACTTAAATCACCGATTATCGGTATTAGCGAGCAACAATTATACGAACTTCTAACAAATAAAAACGATAAAAGTTTATGGAAAAATCTGTCCTCACATCCAGATATATATAATAAACTTACTTCTTTTATCAAGCTTTACCAAAATTCTACTCTCGATAATTTTTTCGATTTACTTGTGAATACTCTAAATTTACATATCGATGATATGGTAAATGAGCTACTAACACTAAGCAGCAATTACGCAAATAATATGGATAATTCTTTGCAAAGTTTTGTATCTTGGTTTGAGAATAACGATATTTGGATTAAGCGTGATATGGAGCATTCCGATAAAATAAGAGTGATGACAGTACACGGCTCTAAGGGTTTAGAAGCACCAATTGTTATATTATGCGACTCCACCACCCTACCTATCAGCAGTAGTAAATTTATTTGGGATGATAATAGGGGAATAGACCATTTGGAGAACGCAGCTAATAAAGAGGAATTTATAGGAAACACGGAACGCAGCACCGCAGCGTACACTTTAGTACGTGAGGATGCGAGTACCGGATTGACGCATAAATTACCTTTAGAAGCAAGTTATACAAGTGGTCGAATGTTCTTTTCTGCTAATGCTGCTGACACTCCTGAATTTCTACAAAAAATGAAAGATGCAGAAAAGCTAAAAGATCTACAAGAATATATAAGATTACTTTACGTTGCAATGACTAGAGCAAAAGATCATTTAATTATATGCGGTTTTAGTAACAAATCAAATATCCCCGAAAACTGTTGGTATGAAATGATGCTCCTCGCAGCGGCTTTGTTGCATAAATAAGCGAGTCTTTTGCAATGATTGTGTAAATTTTTGTTGAGCCTATATTAGAAGTAAATGATGCTCCTCGCAGCAGAGCTACGAGGTATCTATCCAAAAAGCTTTAACTGTTTTTGTTGAAATGCTTTATAAGAAGGTTTGCCTGAACCTTGATTCTGTACATAATTACGTAATTTCTGCTCATCACCATGTTTACCTACTGTGCTCATAAAATATCCTTTACTCCAAAACTCACTTCCCCATAATTTTTCTTTAAGATTTGGATATTTCGTCTATCCGCCAAAAACACTTCAAATCCTGATCATTTGTAATGGGATAGAGTTTTGACAACAAATTGCTAAGATTTTCAATAAAAATTAATAAGTTATGTTAATTTTTACTGATACATTTCTGTGTTGGTCTAATTTTGATATGGAGCTATTGTTAACGATTTTTTATCGTTCATCTAGTTTTTGCATGATGATATTTTTGATTTATGTGGAGTTAGACACGATTTGTAAATGATTTGCAATGCATCGTAAATTCAAACCAATAGCAGAGATTATTGGATTGATAATATCTCCTATCATACCTTTCAAGAAGTTTCTACCCATCCGACCATATTGCTTTAAGTGACCTATTATTGGTTCTATGGCACTGCGTCTCTTGATCATAGACTTGTCCTCTTGTAACAACTTCTTCCGCGTTTTTGGGGTATATACCTTACTCTTCTCCTTTACATTGCTACCACTATACCCAAGATCAACAAATGATTTCTTTATCTTGATTCCAGTGACACTCTCTACTGCTTCAAAGCTCTGATGCAATGTATGACCATCATAAGGATTATTATGAAACGATTTTGCGGATAAAACAAAATTTCTACGACCACTTACTACTACCGCTACTTTATTGCCAAACTCATATGGCTTGTTGCGTTTTCCCTTTCCTATACACTCTACTTCAGGGGCATGAAAACTATATAATACTTTGTTATCTTCTTTATATTGCTTTTTAGCTTCTCTTTTTAAAACAGATTGGTTATGTATTTGTTTTATTTTTTGCAATACTTCTTGATTTTTGAGAGACAAGTTTAATTGCTTATTTTTGATCTCACGCTCACATACTCTAATCAAACGACCCAGTAATATTTTTAAATGCTTCATTATTTTCCAACGCTTCTTGGCTTTACTATGTTCTTTATATTTCCATAGCTTTACTATATCGCGTTTATAGGTTCTAGCGTATGTTTCATTCAAATGTATACCCAAACTGTTGCAAAGCTTTACTATGCTAAGCCTAGCTTTATCCATTAAATAAACATCGTGTGGGTGTTTGATATTCTTAATTTGTACAGTCGTATCAGCGATGATTAATTCCAAATCTTTTTTTTTAATTGTGTTAGTTTTTATCCCAACCCTGATCAACTCCGATAATATCTCATTATATCCAGCTTCACCTAATACACTACGAAACCGTCGTATACTAGTTTCCGAGATAGCTATGTCTTTTTCTATATATTCCCACCCGCAGAAATACTGCCAATACATATTCTCTTTTAGCTCTTCCTCTGATAATGAATCTGAAAAATTATACATTGCTTGTAGCATCGTTATGCCAAGCATCACTCTATGACATTTTCTATTTCTACCAAATTTCTTAATACAAACATTTTTTGATAACCACTCTTCGAGCCTAGACCAATTTATTAATTCTCTTAATTTATATAGCTTATTATTTGGGTTTAATTCTTCTTTTAATTTATAACCAAACAGTTTCCCTTGTTCTTGCGATTTGATAATGTTGTCTATTGGCATTGACTGAAATCCATAAGGTTTATGACCATATTTTATCATTTTCTTACGGATTGTTGTATTACTTCTTGTCTTAAAACCATATTATCTATAAGGCTTGTAGAGTTTTGGCGGACGGACTATTTCTCAAACATTTTCTTAGAAGTAATACTTTTTATGATTTGAGTTATTTTTGTTGGGCTATACATTGGTATTGACTGTAATAAAAAATGTACGTGATCTTTATCTACTCCTATTTCTAAAAATCTAATTTCATAACGATCTTCTATGTGCTCACAAATTTTACACAAATAATCATCTAGTTCTTGATTGAATATTACTCTTCTATACTTTGCCGGCGTTACTAAATGATATATTAGTACTGTGACATTATGACTCTTATGTACATAACTGCTTTCTTCCATTCAAGTAGTATATCACGAAGCAGAGCTTCGGGGAATTAAACCCTGAGAGATTAATTAATGGTAGAAATGATTTATTAATCCACTGCTCGCTAATTTTACAAAAATCATCGACAAAACAAAATAATGCAGTAATATCTTTCTTCATGGGGATACTCTTGTTTTTTTGCTAAAAATTATATAGAGTATCTTCTATCCCTTGTAAATACTTACTTCCAAACCTAGATTAATCCAGAATTCAGGTTTTTAGTAAATCACGCAAGTATTCTAAATATAAAATAACGAATTGGTCGGAATATAATAATTTTTTACGCAATAGGGGTCGCATAGATTTTATGATTGCCAGTGATTTGGCGATTGGCTGGTATGCTGATTACAGAGAGGAAATGAAACGAGGAAGACCTAGACGCTATAGTGATCACGCTATATTACAGTGTTTGAAGATCAGATGCTTATTCGGTCTTAAGTTACGCCAAACCCAAGGCTTTATAAACTGGCTCTTTGAAATATCGGGTTTATCTATTAGATGTCCAGACTATACAACATTAAGTAAGCGTATGAAGTCATTAGATCTTAGGTATTTACATGGAAATCAAGATAAAGAATTTAGTTGTATTTCAATGGATAGTACAGGGATACAAGCCTACACAGGGAACGAATGGCTAGAAAATAAGCATGGTAAGCAATATAAGCGTCGCATATGGAAAAAGCTACATATCGTTATAGAAGATCAAGGTATGATACTTGCCGATAGTACCACAGAGCATACTATAGATGATAGATCACAGATTGGACTACTAACAGCTAATGTCAGAGCCAAGGATTTTCTGGGAGATCGAGGGTATGACGGTGAATCTACATATCAATTGTTGAGAAAGAAGAAGATAAAACCAGTTATTAGACCCCCAAACTCTTCAGTAAAAGTTCAATCGCTTAGGGATAAAACTGAGAGAGATGCAGCTGTTATATATCAACAAAACAAAGGATACCAAGCATGGAGGGTAAAGAATAATTATGGTAGAAGGGAGCGTGTAGAGAACACGTTCTTTCGATTTAAAACTTCTTTTGGTAGTAAGTTTCTATCAAGACATGATCAAAATATGACAAAAGAAATGTCTATTAAATGCCACTTATTAAACAAAATGTTTGAAATTGGTAAACCTATCTCTGTGCCTGTTGGCTAGGCTAGCATTGCGGGGTTAGGGGCAGTATATTCAAAAGCTTATTTATGCAACAAAGCCATCAGGAATAGCCTCAAATATGTATAATATAAAGATAGAAAGCAATTAGCAGCGGATTTGAAACTAATCTATACTTCTGCTACTGAAAAAGAAGCAGAATTAGCTCTTGAGTCATTTGATCAAAAATGGAGTAAGCAATATCCGCATATAGCTAAATCTTGGTATAATAATTGGGATAATTTGATAATTTTCTTGCAATATCCAAAGGAGATTCGTAAGATTATTTACACTACAAATGCGATAGAATCGCTGAATAGCCAATTGAGAAAAGTTACTAAGAATAAACGCATCTTTCCAAATGATGATGCAGTATTTAAGGTTTTATATCTGACAATTGATTATATTACCAAAAAATGGTCTATGCCTATCCCCAATTGGAATGAAGCTATGGCTCATTTTATGATCAAATTTGATGGTAGAATTTAATGGTTCACGAAATTTACACAATTGATGAGACAGAGCCTACTACTCATTTTTTTGTCTTGATTTTTCATGTATGGACCTCCTGTAGAATGCAAGAAAAAAATAACATCAATAATAAAAACAAACAAATGCAGTCATGTATCCGGCTTATAGCTGATAAATCAACCTAATTTATTCTACAGCCCTGATGGAATTCGCTGGCTTACAAACTATATACTTATCAGTCCATCGGCTTCTAAAAGAGCCACTGAAAAACGCAGTTTTTTTGTAAGCTAAGGTTTGTCTTATTTAGTCCGTCCGCCAAAACTCTACAAGCCTTATAGATAATATGGTTTTAAGACAAGAAGTAATACAACAATCCGTAAGAAAATGATAAAATATGGTCATAAACCTTATGGATTTCAGTCAATGCCAATAGACAACATTATCAAATCGCAAGAACAAGGGAAACTGTTTGGTTATAAATTAAAAGAAGAATTAAACCCAAATAATAAGCTATATAAATTAAGAGAATTAATAAATTGGTCTAGGCTCGAAGAGTGGTTATCAAAAAATGTTTGTATTAAGAAATTTGGTAGAAATAGAAAATGTCATAGAGTGATGCTTGGCATAACGATGCTACAAGCAATGTATAATTTTTCAGATTCATTATCAGAGGAAGAGCTAAAAGAGAATATGTATTGGCAGTATTTCTGCGGGTGGGAATATATAGAAAAAGACATAGCTATCTCGGAAACTAGTATACGACGGTTTCGTAGTGTATTAGGTGAAGCTGGATATAATGAGATATTATCGGAGTTGATCAGGGTTGGGATAAAAACTAACACAATTAAAAAAAAAGATTTGGAATTAATCATCGCTGATACGACTGTACAAATTAAGAATATCAAACACCCACACGATGTTTATTTAATGGATAAAGCTAGGCTTAGCATAGTAAAGCTTTGCAACAGTTTGGGTATACATTTGAATGAAACATACGCTAGAACCTATAAACGCGATATAGTAAAGCTATGGAAATATAAAGAACATAGTAAAGCCAAGAAGCGTTGGAAAATAATGAAGCATTTAAAAATATTACTGGGTCGTTTGATTAGAGTATGTGAGCGTGAGATCAAAAATAAGCAATTAAACTTGTCGCTCAAAAATCAAGAAGTATTGCAAAAAATAAAACAAATACATAACCAATCTGTTTTAAAAAGAGAAGCTAAAAAGCAATATAAAGAAGATAACAAAGTATTATATAGTTTTCATGCCCCTGAAGTAGAGTGTATAGGAAAGGGAAAACGCAACAAGCCATATGAGTTTGGCAATAAAGTAGCGGTAGTAGTAAGTGGTCGTAGAAATTTTGTTTTATCCGCAAAATCGTTTCATAATAATCCTTATGATGGTCATACATTGCATCAGAGCTTTGAAGCAGTAGAGAGTGTCACTGGAATCAAGATAAAGAAATCATTTGTTGATCTTGGGTATAGTGGTAGCAATGTAAAGGAGAAGAGTAAGGTATATACCCCAAAAACGCGGAAGAAGTTGTTACAAGAGGACAAGTCTATGATCAAGAGACGCAGTGCCATAGAACCAATAATAGGTCACTTAAAGCAATATGGTCGGATGGGTAGAAACTTCTTGAAAGGTATGATAGGAGATATTATCAATCCAATAATCTCTGCTATTGGTTTGAATTTACGATGCATTGCAAATCATTTACAAATCGTGTCTAACTCCACATAAATCAAAAATATCATCATGCAAAAACTAGATGAACGATAAAAAATCGTTAACAATAGCTCCATATCAAAATTAGACCAACACAGAAATGTATCAGTAAAAATTAACATAACTTATTAATTTTTATTGAAAATCTTAGCAATTTGTTGTCAAAACTCTATCCCATTACAAATGATCAGGATTTGAAGTGTTTTTGGCGGATAGACTATTTACCATCAATATTAATTATCTCAAGCATATTTCGGGTTGGAATCTCTTACATATTGTTTTGCTTTTACCTATTCATTATATAAATCACCATTTATTTTACTTATAAGTGCTATGCTACACACTCTTTAGCTACAAACTTTACTCTCTACATAATCATCTCCTGATCTTAGTACAGCAAACACCACTCTTGCCAACTTATTAGCTATGGCAACTGTCGTTTTATTATGGCTACTTCGCTCAGATAAATTAAACATCCATTTCGTAAATTGGCTAAAATCTTTTTTAGATTTCTGTTCTTCCGATGTAAATCTTATCTTGGCATTTAGTACAGCTCTAGCCCCTTGAATTAATAAAGTGCGTAAGTATACATCACCTCGCTTGCTAATTCCCAGCAGCTTATCCTTCCCACCACTTGAATGTTGTCTTGGCACTAATCCTAGCCATGCCGATAATTGCCTGCCATTCTCAAAACTTGTAGCATTACCTATTGATGCTATTAAAGCAGTAGCAGTAATTAAACCAAGACCAGGTATAGCTCTTAATCGTTGATATTGAGTTAGGTTACTTGCTATCATTGTTAATCGTTTTTCTATCTCTTTTATTTTTCTGTTATTATCTAAGAATTCTTCTTTTAGTTCACTAAATGTTTGATAACTTAACTGGCTTAATTTCCCTGCATCTAAAATCTCAATTAATTTTGTGATAACCTTATTAATGCCTTGAGGAACAATAAAACCAAACTCATGTAGTAGCCCCCTAATTTCATTAGCAAGTGCTGTACGATTTTTTACCAATCTCTCTCTTACCCTATGTATTGATAAAATTTCTTGTTGCTCTATAGTTTTAATTGCAACAAATCTCATATTAGGTCTTGTCACGGCTTCACATATCGCTTCAGCATCTGCTTGATCATTTTTATTAGTTTTAACATATGGTTTGACAAATTGCGGTGCCATTAGTTTTACTTCATGCCCTAATTTAGTTATTTCTCTTGCCCAATAACTAGAACCACCACAAGCTTCCATCCCTACTAAACATTGTGGTAAATTAGCCATAAATGTCAAAACCTGATCTCTCATCAATTTTTTCTTTAATACTGTCTTGCCATTTTTATCTACACCATGAATTTGAAAAATTCTTTTTGCAATATCTATACCAATTGTAGTAACCTCCATATGGACCTCCTTAATTGTTGTTTTAATATGTTAAATATTAACCCTAGAAGATTAGCAACTGCTTTTCATTCTCTATATCAGGAGGTCCATACCATTAGTCCACTATCGCAATATTAGAAATAATCATCAGGTCAAACCATTTGCACCAGTAATACGCAAAAGTAATAAACATGGTAAGTTGGAAATTACAATAAAATCAAGTTTTGATGGAAGTAATCAAATTACCAAAACCTCATTTAATCTCTCAGGGTTTAATTCCCCGAAGCTCTGCTTCGTGATATCATAAGAAACAACTAAAACTTTTTTAGATACCTCGTAGCTCTGCTGCGAGGAGCATCATTAAAAAGCTAGAATTACCCAATAATATTAGTGAGTATAAACCAGCAATATTAGACAAAATTGCTACAGTTTTTGATACATTATGTACCCAGATAGAATAAATAAATTTTGTTATTACTAAAAAAGTATAAAAAAATTGGAATACATTTCTCCTTATGGAAAGGATTTTGTCACAACTTCAGTCAATTATCGAAACAGTATTTAGTGTGCTGAAGGGTTCTTTCGAGATCGAGCATACAAGACATAGATCAATTTGGAATGCCTTTGTACATATCCTGAAGTTTTGACAAAAAATTTTTATTAAAAAAAGTGGCGAGTGTATCAATCTATAATTTGTATTATATATCAAATAATTTACTTTAAATTGTAGAAATATCGCTTTTAAGCTGATAAAAGCACTAAATATTTAACTTTAAATATAAATTTTTACTTTAGTCAGAAATAATTAGAATTTTTGTCAAAACTTCAGACTTATCCGCACTAATTGCATACTGTATGAAACCTAACAAACCTGCTATATCTCAAAATTAGCGAATCCAGAATTCAGGTTATAAGAGGTGAAGTATGGATAAAGATGAAAATGATATAACGATATATACATATGATCCTCAAGGTAGAATGTCTAGCGTGTCAATTGGAAATGTAAGAATAGAAAAAACTCATTCTAATAATAGTTTAAATAGTAATGAATCAATTCTGTTAAATGAAATAGAAGAGAAAAAAGATAACTATAATGATGAAGATTTAGAAATAATTAGTATCACTGCTGATACAGACTCATTAAAAGAGCACAAGGATAGTGATAATAATAGTCAAACAAAAATTTTAGATTCAGAAAAGGAAAGTGATTGCGGCACGTTTGATTGTATGGGTAAAAATGATGATTTTTATTGTATAATTACCTAACATCATATGGAAACGTTTAAACAATTTAGGTAATTAATGAAATTGCAAGCATCTATAAATGGTAAAATATGGCAGCGTAGAAGCGTTAACGAGGAAATAGTCATAGAATTATGCCGTAGTTTTAAAATCAGTGATTTGCTTGCTAGAATGATATCTTTAAGGATTGAGGATATAGCTAAGGCAGAAGATTTTTTAATGCCAAAAATCAAAAATTTGCTTCCTGATCCTTTCCATCTGCTTGATATGCAAAAGGCAGTAGATAGAGCTATTAAAGCTATCTTAAGTAAGCAAAAAATATGTATATTTGCTGATTATGACGTCGATGGTGCTACTTCGTCAGCATTACTTAAAAATGTTTTCAAAGATTTAAATATTGTTTGTGATATTTATGTCCCTGATCGTATAGCTGAAGGGTACGGTCCTACTCCTTCTGCTATGCAAAAAATTAAAGATAACGGCACTGAATTATTAATAACAGTTGATTGTGGTGCGATGGCTCATGAAGCCTTGAAATACGCAAAGGATGCAGGGCTTGACGTAATCGTTATTGATCATCATATTTCTACTGAAATATTACCTGAAGCAGTAGCTATAGTAAACCCAAATCGTGTTGATGAGACAAGTGAATGTAAACATCTTGCAGCTGTAGGGGTCGCTTTTTTATTTGCAACTGGGATATTATCAGATTTAAAGAGGCAAAATTATTTTGAGAAAACTCTTCCGCCTAATTTGATGAAATATTTGGATTTGGTGGCTCTTGGTACTGTATGCGATATGGTAAAGCTTATTGGGTTAAACCGTGCTTTTGTATCGAGCGGCTTAAAAATAATGCATCAAAGGCAAAATATCGGTATTAAAACGTTATATGATATGGCAGGGCTTAATGAAATCCCAAAATGCTATCATTTAGGTTTTATTTTAGGTCCGCGTATCAATGCTGGTGGTAGAGTAGGAAAAGCAAGTTTAGGTGCTAATCTATTATCTACCGATTGCTCTAATGAAGCTCTTAAATTAGCTGAAGAGCTTGAGAAACATAATAATGAACGTAAAGTCATTGAAATGCTGATGATAGAAGAAGCAATGGAAATGGCTAAGACGCAGCAAGATAATAGTTTATTATTTATTGTTAAAGAAGGATGGCATCCCGGTGTTATAGGTATTGTTGCAGGAAGACTTAAAGAGAAATTTGATAAGCCGGTAGCAGTTATAGCCCTAAATGACGGAATTGGTAAAGCATCATGTCGCTCTATTTTAGGTATTGATTTTGGTGCTGAGATTATTAATGCTAAAGTCAAAAATTTACTAATTACAGGCGGAGGACACGCCATGGCAGCAGGTTTTACAGTAGCTGCCGAAAAAATACAAGAATTACAAGAATTCTTAAATAACGCTTTTAGAATTAGCCTAAATAGACTAGAAAATTATAAGCAAGCAGAATATGATCTTGATTTAAGTCTTAGTAGCGTCCACTTACCTTTAATGGAAGAATTAAGTACTTTAGAGCCTTTTGGTCAAGGTAATTATGAACCTATATTTAAATTTGATAATTTATTTGTATTAAAAGCGGATATAGTGGGAAGTAAGCATATTAGATGCTTGTTTGCTCCGAATAAAAAAAGTTCCAGTAGTAAAGCATTACAAGCTATTGCTTTTAATTCGTTAGGTACTTCATTTGAAGAGGTATTACTTAGTCCTAAAGCACATAATATTTCAGTATTAGGAACATTAAAGACAAATAATTGGCAAAATAATTACACTATTCAGTTAATTATAAAAGATGTAATAATAACTTAAAAATGATGTTTATGAGCAATTTTAAAAAAATAAAAGATGCTTCTACAAAAATTTCAAAAGATTTAGCCAAAGTCGAAGAGCATTATCAAAACTATCCCCATCCATTTAGAGATCCAAATCAAGAAAAAGAACGTTTGCTTACTGTTTGCGGTGAGTTTCTAGGTGAGTTAAATCATTTTTTATATAAAGGTAAAGAAAATTTTGATATAGCTAACACGGAAATGTTTCTACCACAGATTAGGAAAAACTTAGGCATTGATCAATAATTTTACGTAAACAGTTTTTAAAGTTAGTCCAGCAATGTTTAATAGGATTTAGATCTGGTGAATATGTGAGTAAATACAAAAACTATGGTAAAAACCTTTCCGCGTTAGCTATAATGGTTTTAGATGTTTAGTAATTGGCAGCGGCACAGGTGATTCGGCTATTTATCTTGCAGATCAGCTGAAAAATAAAAATGCCGAGATAATATATTTGGATTTAAACAAGTCTAGTAACGCCAATTTAGGATAAGAGAAGTTGTTCTGGAGCTAAAGCATCAAGTTTTATACGAGATTTAGTTGTATTAGTTGACATTTGATCTTACATTTAATCTCTCAACGCTAATTTAGGATAAGGGATAGATAGAAAGCTTATAGAGAAAGGGTTTAAAGGAGATTAATGTTGAGTTATGATAGATTTTTTTAATAAAAGATCAGTAACTCAACATGAAAAGATGTATCATAACTGTATATTATTTAGTCTATCCGCCAAAAACACTTCAAATCCTGATCATTTGTAATGGGATAGAGTTTTGACAACAAATTGCTAAGATTTTCAATAAAAATTAATAAGTTATGTTAATTTTTACTGATACATTTCTGTGTTGGTCTAATTTTGATATGGAGCTATTGTTAACGATTTTTTATCGTTCATCTAGTTTTTGCATGATGATATTTTTGATTTATGTGGAGTTAGACACGATTTGTAAATGATTTGCAATGCATCGTAAATTCAAACCAATAGCAGAGATTATTGGATTGATAATATCTCCTATCATATGTAATAGTTGAGATTATATCTTACATTTAGTAAAATAAATTAATTATTAAATGGAGATAAAGAATGAACTTAAATCAAAAAATAATAAAACCAAAATTAGGTTTACTTGAATTAGCTAAGAGCCTTGGTAGTATATCATCAGCATGTAAAGCGATGGGATATAGTAGAGATAGTTATTACAGATTTAAAGAACTGTATGAAACTGGTGGCGAAGAAGCGTTGTATGAAATTAGTCGAAGAAAGCCAATAATAGCGAATAGAGTTGATCCTGCTGTAGAGAAAGCAGTACTAGATATGGCAATAGAATATCCAGCATATGGTCAGCTAAGAGTATCAAATGAGCTTAAAAAGACAGGTGTACTTGTATCACCTGGGGGAGTAAGATCAATTTGGTTACGTAATGATTTAAACAACATCAGTAAAAGACTTAAAGCATTAGAAGCAAAAATGGCTCAAGATGGTATTGTGCTTACTGAGGCACAATTACAAGTGCTAGAGAAGCGTCGTAATGAAAAAGAAGCTCATGGAGAAATTGAGACACAGCATCCAGGATATCTAGGATGCCAAGATACATATTATGTAGGCAACTTTAAGGGTATAGGTAAGGTTTATTCTCAGGTATTTATTGATAGCTACAGCAGAGTAGCTGATGTTAAACTATATACTGATAAAACAGCTTTAACTGCTGCTGATATGCTTAATGACCGAGTGTTACCATGGTATGAGACTCAAGGGATACCAATACTTCGTATTCTGACAGATCGTGGGTCAGAATATAAGGGGAATATAGAGCATCATGCTTTTGAATTATTTCTAAGTATCGAAGGTATAGAGCATACTACTACTAAAGCATATTCTCCTCAAACAAACGGTATGTGTGAGCGTTTTAATAAAACCATGAAACAAGAATTCTTTGATACAGCTATGCGGAAAAAGATTTATACAGCTCTTGATGACCTACAATTAGATCTTGATATCTGGCTAGAGTATTTCAATAATGAAAGACCTCATTCTGGTAAATATTGTTATGGAAAAACTCCTATGCAAACTTTTAAGGATAGTAAGAAATTAGCTGTTGAAAAGAATAATGAAATCTTGTATCTTGAATATGTATCTGACAGTCAAAATTTAACTGACAATCAGGGGCAAAATTTATAGTGTCTGTAAGATCAAATCTTAACTTCTACATATCATACCTTTCAAGAAGTTTCTACCCATCCGACCATATTGCTTTAAGTGACCTATTATTGGTTCTATGGCACTGCGTCTCTTGATCATAGACTTGTCCTCTTGTAACAACTTCTTCCGCGTTTTTGGGGTATATACCTTACTCTTCTCCTTTACATTGCTACCACTATACCCAAGATCAACAAATGATTTCTTTATCTTGATTCCAGTGACACTCTCTACTGCTTCAAAGCTCTGATGCAATGTATGACCATCATAAGGATTATTATGAAACGATTTTGCGGATAAAACAAAATTTCTACGACCACTTACTACTACCGCTACTTTATTGCCAAACTCATATGGCTTGTTGCGTTTTCCCTTTCCTATACACTCTACTTCAGGGGCATGAAAACTATATAATACTTTGTTATCTTCTTTATATTGCTTTTTAGCTTCTCTTTTTAAAACAGATTGGTTATGTATTTGTTTTATTTTTTGCAATACTTCTTGATTTTTGAGAGACAAGTTTAATTGCTTATTTTTGATCTCACGCTCACATACTCTAATCAAACGACCCAGTAATATTTTTAAATGCTTCATTATTTTCCAACGCTTCTTGGCTTTACTATGTTCTTTATATTTCCATAGCTTTACTATATCGCGTTTATAGGTTCTAGCGTATGTTTCATTCAAATGTATACCCAAACTGTTGCAAAGCTTTACTATGCTAAGCCTAGCTTTATCCATTAAATAAACATCGTGTGGGTGTTTGATATTCTTAATTTGTACAGTCGTATCAGCGATGATTAATTCCAAATCTTTTTTTTTAATTGTGTTAGTTTTTATCCCAACCCTGATCAACTCCGATAATATCTCATTATATCCAGCTTCACCTAATACACTACGAAACCGTCGTATACTAGTTTCCGAGATAGCTATTCTTTTTCTATATATTCCCACCCGCAGAAATACTGCCAATACATATTCTCTTTTAGCTCTTCCTCTGATAATGAATCTGAAAAATTATACATTGCTTGTAGCATCGTTATGCCAAGCATCACTCTATGACATTTTCTATTTCTACCAAATTTCTTAATACAAACATTTTTTGATAACCACTCTTCGAGCCTAGACCAATTTATTAATTCTCTTAATTTATATAGCTTATTATTTGGGTTTAATTCTTCTTTTAATTTATAACCAAACAGTTTCCCTTGTTCTTGCGATTTGATAATGTTGTCTATTGGCATTGACTGAAATCCATAAGGTTTATGACCATATTTTATCATTTTCTTACGGATTGTTGTATTACTTCTTGTCTTAAAACCATATTATCTATAAGGCTTGTAGAGTTTTGGCGGACGGACTATTTAGTAGATAATTTTTGTAAAATATATGAAGAATGGATAGAACACCGTCTATTATCAACAAATCAGCAAAGGCATAGAATAGGAAAACTAAACAACCCTCAGCTATAAGCTGAGGGGTTATAAAGTGGAATCGATTAGAAATCGATCATCATTTGTAGAAGTTAAGATTTGATCTTACAGACACTATAAATTTTGCCCCTGATTGTCAGTTAAATTTTGACTGTCAGATATATATTCAAGATACAAGATTTCATTATTCTTTTCAACAGCTAATTTCTTACTATCCTTAAAAGTTTGCATAGGAGTTTTTCCATAACAATATTTACCAGAATGAGGTCTTTCATTATTGAAATACTCTAGCCAGATATCAAGATCTAATTGTAGGTCATCAAGATCTGTATAAATCTTTTTCCGCATAGCTGTATCAAAGAATTCTTGTTTCATGGTTTTATTAAAACGCTCACACATACCGTTTGTTTGAGGAGAATATGCTTTAGTAGTAGTATGCTCTATACCTTCGATACTTAGAAATAATTCAAAAGCATGATGCTCTATATTCCCCTTATATTCTGACCCACGATCTGTCAGAATACGAAGTATTGGTATCCCTTGAGTCTCATACCATGGTAACACTCGGTCATTAAGCATATCAGCAGCAGTTAAAGCTGTTTTATCAGTATATAGTTTAACATCAGCTACTCTGCTGTAGCTATCAATAAATACCTGAGAATAAACCTTACCTATACCCTTAAAGTTGCCTACATAATATGTATCTTGGCATCCTAGATACCCTGGATGCTGTGTCTCAATTTCTCCATGAGCTTCTTTTTCATTACGACGCTTCTCTAGCACTTGTAATTGTGCCTCAGTAAGCACAATACCATCTTGAGCCATTTTTGCTTCTAATGCTTTAAGTCTTTTACTGATGTTGTTTAAATCATTACGTAACCAAATTGATCTTACTCCTCCAGGTGATACAAGTACACCTGTCTTTTTAAGCTCATTTGATACTCTTAGCTGACCATATGCTGGATATTCTATTGCCATATCTAGTACTGCTTTCTCTACAGCAGGATCAACTCTATTCGCTATTATTGGCTTTCTTCGACTAATTTCATACAACGCTTCTTCGCCACCAGTTTCATACAGTTCTTTAAATCTGTAATAACTATCTCTACTATATCCCATCGCTTTACATGCTGATGATATACTACCAAGGCTCTTAGCTAATTCAAGTAAACCTAATTTTGGGGTAAATTCCAGTATTAATTAAGCCAGATTTATATTTTCTTCCCATACCTCATTGGGTGTTTTATAACCGAGCACTTTTCTTGGTAAATTATTTAAAAAATCCTCAATTTCTTGTAATTGCTTTATTGTTAATTTTTTTATATCTAAAGATTTAGAGTATACTCTGTGCACCATTGAGTTAATCTTCTCTATCAATGGTTTTTGCCATGGAGAATAAGGATTGCAAAAATATACTTTTCGTTCAGATTTTGGCAATAGTTGTTCATGATTGGTAAATTCTTTGCCATTATCTAACGTTATGCTTTTGATTATATGCGACAATTGTTTAAGTTTTTTATTCATGTTACCAATCACATCTTGTGTTCTTTTTGAACGGTTTAAAGTGAGAAACACTTTTTGTGTTCTGATATCCACAAGAGCGCCTATATTACGACTTTGATTACCTTTGTTAAAAGTTAAATCACCTTCTAAATGACCTATTGCTGCTATCTTTCTATTTATCTCTGGTCTTTCAGTAATGGAAACTCGATTTGGTATTGTAATTCTTTTGTTTCTGATTCTTGTACCATGATGCAACCTATTTTTCCTTTTTCTTGCTAAAGATAAATATAATTTTTGCCTTTGTGCTATAGGAGATGTATAAATAAACTGGTATATACTCTCTGTAGAAATATTGACAGTATCTCGTGATAGTTTACGTCTACCTGAAATTATATCTGGTGAAATACCCTGTGTTAACTGCTTTATTATTTCTGCTCGTAAATTATTATCAATATCTAATTTTCTTTTTCTCTTACCTTGCCTTAAACTGCAAGCAAGTGTGTTAGCCCTATCTGGTCTATAATTATGCCTCATTCTCTTGAGTTCATAACATATAGTGCTTTTATCACGGCCAATCTTTGTCCCTATATATCGCGAGCTATAACCACTCTTATTCATTTCGTATATTTTAAATCTTTCATCTATCGTTAAATGAGCCATGATATATCTATATTTAAAATGATGCTCCTCGCAGCAGAGCTACGAGGTATCTAAAAAAGTTTTAGTTGTTTCTTATGATATCACGAAGCAGAGCTTCGGGGAATTAAACCCTGAGAGATTAAAAATTGATTATATCTGGCTTAATTAATTATAGAACTTTCCGTTTACCAATTTCAAACATTTTGTTTAATAAGTGGCATTTAATAGACATTTCTTTTGTCATATTTTGATCATGTCTTGATAGAAACTTACTACCAAAAGAAGTTTTAAATCGAAAGAACGTGTTCTCTACACGCTCCCTTCTACCGTAATTATTCTTTACCCTCCATGCTTGGTATCCTTTGTTTTGTTGATATATAACAGCTGCATCTCTCTCAGTTTTATCCCTAAGCGATTGAACTTTTACTGAAGAGTTTGGGGGTCTAATAACTGGTTTTATCTTCTTCTTTCTCAACAATTGATATGTAGATTCACCGTCATACCCTCGATCTCCCAGAAAATCCTTGGCTCTGACATTAGCTATTAGTAGTCCAATCTGTGATCTATCATCTATAGTATGCTCTGTGGTACTATCGGCAAGTATCATACCTTGATCTTCTATAACGATATGTAGCTTTTTCCATATGCGACGCTTATATTGCTTACCATGCTTATTTTCTAGCCATTCGTTCCCTGTGTAGGCTTGTATCCCTGTACTATCCATTGAAATACAACTAAATTCTTTATCTTGATTTCCATGTAAATACCTAAGATCTAATGACTTCATACGCTTACTTAATGTTGTATAGTCTGGACATCTAATAGATAAACCCGATATTTCAAAGAGCCAGTTTATAAAGCCTTGGGTTTGGCGTAACTTAAGACCGAATAAGCATCTGATCTTCAAACACTGTAATATAGCGTGATCACTATAGCGTCTAGGTCTTCCTCGTTTCATTTCCTCTCTGTAATCAGCATACCAGCCAATCGCCAAATCACTGGCAATCATAAAATCTATGCGACCCCTATTGCGTAAAAAATTATTATATTCTGACCAATTCGTTATTTTATATTTAGAATACTTGCGTGATTTACTAAAAGGGGCTTTCTTCCGAGATCTCATATAATCTGGATTATTTTTTAATTCAGGACATCTTACCAGATTATCACCACTCTTGCTCTACAAATTTTATTTATGCAACAAAGCCATTCTGAGCTGTTAACAATAGTGCTTTTATACCATCAATCACCTTGTAAAAACTTTAAATATTTTTATATGTCCTATCTACAATTATATAAATCAGACTTTGTAACTCTTCCATCATATACTCGTTTTATAGCTCTAAAACCAAGAGTTCTGAGTTATTTAGTTTTATTACTTGAATGGTATATGCAGGCAGCTCAATCTACGGGAGTTTCTTATATTGACGCCACATCTTTAGAGGTTTGTCATCGAAAAAGAATCTCTCGTAATAAAGTCTTTGCCGGTATTGCTGCTTTGGGTAAAACAACAAAAAGTTGGTTTTTTGGTCTAAAATTACATTTGGTTATTAACGAAAAAGGTGAGATTCAAGGTCTAAAACTAACGCCTGGTAATGTAGATGATAGAGCGCCGGTTTCGATAATCACCAAACATATCACGGGATTATTGTTTGGCGATAAGGGTTATATCAAACAGGAGCTCTTTGATGATCTATACAGCAAAGGAATCAAGTTAGTAACTGGCATAAAGAAGAAAATGAAGAATAAACTTATGCCATTATTTGAAAAAATATTATTACGCAAACGCTCAATTATCGAAACAGTATTTAGTGTGCTGAAGGGTGCTTTCGAGATCGAACATACAAGACATAGATCAATTTGGAATGCCTTTGTCCCTATATATCGCGAGCTATAACCACTCTTATTCATTTCGTATATTTTAAATCTTTCATCTATCGTTAAATGAGCCATGATATATCTATATTTAAATGATGCTCCTCGCAGCAGAGCTACGAGGTATCTAAAAAAGTTTTAGTTGTTTCTTATGATATCACGAAGCAGAGCTTCGGGGAATTAAACCCTGAGAGATTAAAAATTGATTATATCTGGCTTAATTAATTATAGAACTTTCCAACCTGCTATATCTCAAAATTAGCTAATCCAGAATTCAGGTTAGAAGCAAAAATGGCTCAAGATGGTATTGTGCTTACTGAGGCACAATTACAAGTGCTAGAGAAGCGTCGTAATGAAAAAGAAGCTCATGGAGAAATTGAGACACAGCATCCAGGGTATCTAGGATGCCAAGATACATATTATGTAGGCAACTTTAAGGGTATAGGTAAGGTTTATTCTCAGGTATTTATTGATAGCTACAGCAGAGTAGCTGATGTTAAACTATATACTGATAAAACAGCTTTAACTGCTGCTGATATGCTTAATGACCGAGTGTTACCATGGTATGAGACTCAAGGGATACCAATACTTCGTATTCTTACAGATCGTGGGTCAGAATATAAGGGGAATATAGAGCATCATGCTTTTGAATTATTTCTAAGTATCGAAGGTATAGAGCATACTACTACTAAAGCATATTCTCCTCAAACAAACGGTATGTGTGAGCGTTTTAATAAAACAATGAAACAAGAATTCTTTGATACAGCTATGCGGAAAAAGATTTATACAAATCTTGATGACCTACAATTAGATCTTGATATCTGGCTAGAGTATTTCAATAATGAAAGACCTCATTCTGGTAAATATTGTTATGGTAAAACTCCTATGCAAACTTTTAAGGATAGTAAGAAATTAGCTGTTGAAAAGAATAATGAAATCTTGTATCTTGAATATGTATCTGACAGTCAAAATTTAACTGACAATCAGGTACGAAATTTATAGTGTCTGTAAGATCAAATCTTGACTTCTACATCATTTTTGGGCTAGAGGATATATGGCAGTGAGTTCAGGTAATATTACTGACGAAATGATACAGCAGTATATTGATGAACAAGAAGGTGAGCCAGTAAATGATGATCGATTTCTAATCGATTCCACTTTATAATCCCTCAGCTTATAGCTGAGGGTTGTTTAGTTTATTTTACTAAATGTGAGATATAATCTTGTATCTTAGTATTGTCTTTAGTAAACAACTATAAGATACTTAAGGGCACTTAAGTAAGAAGACTAATATGCCGTATTAAATCTTAGGGCTATGTAACCCTGTAGTTGAGATCAAACAATTAGTCTTCACATACTCATTAAAGATCGGACGGTATTCTTAGGTCTTGAAATTAATCAATGAACCTGTATTTACAAGGTTGATCTTTGGGTATTCTACTTATTATTAACATAGAAGGTCAAATATGAGTAGCATTATTTTGGGTATAGATATTTCTAAAGCAACATTTGACGTAGCTTTATTAAATGATAATAAAATCAAAACCAAAAAGTTTAATAATACTGCAAAAGGCTTTGCTGCACTAAAACAATGGTTAGAAAAAAAGGGAATAGATACTGCTCACGCTTGTATGGAATCAACAGGTGGTTACGAAGTTAGGTTAGCTCAATATCTTTATGATAATACATTTAAAGTTAGTGTCGTAAATCCAGCTCGCATCAAGGGCTTTGCAATGAGCAAGCTTTCAAGAGTTAAAACTGACAAATCTGATTGTGAATTGATAGCTTCTTTTTGCAAGGCTATGCAACCTGATCTTTGGCAACCAACCCCTATACATATTAAAGAATTACAACAATGGGTAAGACGCTTGGATAGTTTGATTGCTAATAAAAATCAAGAAAATAATAGATTGAGCGGAGCAAGTAAAGCAGTTGCCATTAACATTATGATTCATATTGAATTTCTGGATAAGCAAATTAAGGAAGTAGAAGAACTTATCTCTAATCATATTAAAGGACACAAAGACTTACATGATAAAAGTAAACTTCTTGATTCAATCCCTGGTATAGGAGAAAAAACAATAGGAGTGATACTTGCTTTTCTTGTTGTAGAAAATTTTAATTCTGCAAAACAACTAGCTGCGTTTGTTGGTCTTAACCCAAAGCCAAAACAATCAGGCACTTCTGTCCATGGAATAGGAAAAATATCAAAAACAGGAGATGCTAATTTACGTAAAGCTTTTTATATGCCTGCCATAGTTGCTATAAAACATAATCCGATTATTAAGGATTTTAGTCAACGTTTGAGCAATGTTGGAAAATCTAAAATGGTTATAGTGATTGCTGCTATGCGTAAGTTGCTTCACATAATTTATGGTGTTCTTAATAACAAAACATCTTTTAGTGCAAATATAAAAACCCTGTAAAATAAAATTGAGGTAAAATAATGAAAAAGTTGTTGACACTCAAGACGGTATCTCAACTATTACAAATATTCGTCATGGGTAATTCTAATGTTCGTTCATCAGATCGATTTCTAATCGATTCCACTTTATAACCCCTCAGCTTATAGCTGAGGGTTGTTTAGTTCTTTGGTGCCATTATTATAACCAGCAACTATATTTACTCGCTCAGTAGCAAAACCTGCTTGCTCTGAGTAAGCTCTTGTTCCTCTTTCTGACCATCCGTACAACATGGTTATATTATTACTTACCCCCATTTCGTCACAATACACAAGTTTATCAGATGCTATTTGATCAATATATTCCACAAATTGTTTTCTAGCTTCTTCATCCCTGCCTTTGTATTTTGGCTCTTTTTTTATATGTAATTTTCATTCTATGAAGCGTGTCATAAAATGTGCTCATTGGCAGCTCGGGCGCTACTGCATCTCTTATATCTATAGCTCGGCTATCAGGATTATTTGCTAAAAATTCAATTATATTCTCCTTATTAGTAAACCTAGCATCACGTCCACTTTGCAGATGTTGTCTTGAGCTGTAGTCTCCATTTTCTTTATAACGTCTAATCCAATTTGATATCGTATGACGCTCTATACCTAATAAGTCTGATATTGCTTTTATTCTATATTTAGAGGTTTTGTGAAGACTGATTACCCTATCTCTTAAATCCTGACTGTATGCTTTCATCTCTACCGTAGTTAAAATCATTATCTTACATTATTCTAAGGAATAATTCTAGTCGCGTTAGCTATAGAAGATCGTTATGAAATTAGATTTTTAGAAATAGGAGTAGATAAAGATCACGTACATTTTTTATTACAGTCAATACCAATGTATAGCCCAACAAAAATAACTCAAATCATAAAAAGTATTACTTCTAAGAAAATGTTTGAGAAATATCCAAATCTTAAAGAAAAATTATGGGGAAGTGAGTTTTGGAGTAAAGGATATTTTATGAGCACAGTAGGTAAACATGGTGATGAGCAGAAATTACGTAATTATGTACAGAATCAAGGTTCAGGCAAACCTTCTTATAAACTGAAGTTTTGACAAAAAATGTTTATTAAAAAAAGTGGCGAGTGTATCAATCTATAATGTGTATTATATATCAAATAATTTACTTTAAATTGTAGAAATATCGCTTTTAAGCTGATAAAAGCACTAAATATTTAACTTTAAATATAAATTTTTACTTTAGTCAGAAAAATTAGAATTTTTGTCAAAACTTCAGGAGTAATATAGCTTGAAAAACACCCTTTGTGTCATGCCGTGGGGACATTGCCCGCGTGGATCAGTTTTCCAGTTGTCATCTAGCTCACTTGTAGCGGGATTCAGTTAAAAAGACTAATTTTATTAGTATTTTTAACTGGCTCTAGTTCATAAACCACGGGATGACAGGGGAACTATATCTTTTTACGTATAAATAAATATAACCCTATTGATAAAATAAAGAATATATTCAAGTAGCAAGCAGTAATAAAAGCTAAATTTTTTGAAGCAAAATTTTGTAATGTAAAGTGAGCAGAAGTAGCTATTAATACTGATAAAGCAGCAAATAATATCGGCATGAAAGTTGTTTTTTTACTATAAGGATATTTTAAGAAAACTGCCAATGCTAAAAATGGCAATACAAAATTATATAAAGGCCAGATGATTCGTTGGTGGGCTTCGGCAATTAATTTAATTTTTTTCATGGGATTTAAATCAACAGGAGGTTCAAGCAATTCTTCAATATAATATTCGTTTGCTTCCTTATTATGTGTTGTTCTTTGTGAGATTAATGGATTATCATTTTGCAGCTTTATCATCAATGAATCAAAAGTTAGCTGCGTTATATTCCCATTTATGTCATATTCTTGTCTACTACCCTTACTAAGCTCAAAAATAGGATCATTCTCATATATATCAAGTATGCCAGAATTTGCAAATACTACTGATGGGTTATCAGTATTGCGGTTATCAAATATGATTACGCCTTTCATAACATTCCCTGCAGATTTTTTATCTATATAAACAGTAATATCTTTCGTTATTTTGTTAAAAGTTTTTTCCTCAATCATACTTGATATGTAGTTATTCTTTATAAAGCTTAAACGTGATTTTAACTTTATATGGGATAAAGGCATGACAGTGGAAGATATATAATAAGCAAGTAATGCAACTATCAATGCAACATATAAAGCAGGTAAGGCTAATTGTAGGTTACCTACTCCCGAAGTTTGTAATATAATTAATTGCCTCTCAATTTTTAGGTTATTATAAATATAAATTATTGTAATAACTGTTATGATGGGTAACAGAATAAATAATAAGGTAGGCAGTACTAAAATTATTAAACTCAAGAAATCCATAACTTTTATACCTTTATCAAATAAATATAAAAGCTTTAATACTTGAGTAATCCATACCAAGCTAGTTATTGAAAAAGTAATGACTATAAGCAGAGGTAGGATATTTTTTATAAAATATTTTCTATACAACAGCATATATTTGTTCCAAATGTGTCATTCCGTGGCTTGATCGTCGTCATTGCGAGAAGCGTAGCGACGTGGCAATCTCATGAAGAAAAACGCCTGAGATTGCTTCGTCAAAACTTACAGTTTTTCCTCGCAATGACGAAGAATAAACCTGCCCACCCACTTTATTACATTATTTTTAAAAATTCGGTCAATTAGCCTACCAATTAATATTGTTATAAGCCCGGTGATAATACCATAAATTATGTCGCTTGGATAGTGCATAGCAAGACTAATGCGAGATAGAGACACTAATATAATAACACAAATCATTAATATTTTAACTGGTAATTTTACATAATTCCAAATAAAATACGTTAATAAAACGCTAAGTGCTGCGTGACTACTTGGAAAACTCGATAAGCATCTTTCACTTGCAGTATTTAATATAGTGATAAAACTTCCCTCAGGTAGGCTACAATAAGGGCGTGGTAAATTAACAGTAAATTTAAGAGCAGTAAAAACCAAACCAGATACGCCATATACTATCCCGATTTCAACTAATTTATTATAACTATGCCAAAATTTATTTTGTTGCTCATTATCGTTTTTGATTTTCTTTAGTTGAATATAAAGATATATACAGTATAAAATATATATTATGGCAAAATTAGCGATATTAAAACAAAAAGAAAATATTCTTAAAAAATAGGCAAACAGCCCGATATTAGTAATTTTATTTAAGAATAAAAATATTTCTTGGTTTAAACCGCAAAAATTATAAAAAACTTCAAACATTATTTTATTAGTTTATGTTACAGGTAACAATACTGGGCTGCGGAGCATCTATAGGCGTACCGGTAATCGGATGCGGTTGCTCTGTATGTTTATCAGATTCAAAGTACAATAAAAGAACTAGATCAGCAATATATATCGATGATGAAAATAGTCAAATATTAGTTGATTTTGGCTTTGATATCAAACATCAGCTAGTAAGAGAAAAGATAAATAAACTTGATTGTGCGGTATTAACCCATTATCATTCGGATCATCTTAACGGAATTGATGATTTGCGGATATTTGCTTTTATGCAGAATAAACCGCTAGAAATTTATACCGAAAATAATAGTGCTGAAAACTTGCATAAAAAATTTGATTATTTGTTTAGTACTAATTTATTCAAGCAAGGACAGATATTTGAAACTAAAAATGTTGATTTTTTTGAGAAAATTAAGATTAACACAATTGAAATACAGTTTTTTAGACAAAATCATGGTCCTATAGATAGTTTAGGTTTGCGGATAGGTGATTTTGTTTATTCGCCTGATGTTATTAATTTTCCCCCTGAGTCAGAAAAATTTTTGCAAAATATAAAAATATGGATTTTAGATTGCATGGATTATACTTCAAATAAAAACCATGCAGGGCTTGATAAAGTATTAGAGTGGCGAGAGAAATATAAACCAGAGCAAATATTATTGACAAATATGCGTCATACTATAGATTATCATGAAATTACAAAAATACTTCCAGATAATGTTAAGCCGCTTTATGATGGCTATAGGTTTATAGTGTAATATATGATTATTTTAGAAAAAGTTTGTAAGCGTTACGGCAAAAATTATGGCATTAAAAATATAGATTTAAGTTTTACCTCTAAAGAAACCACTGTAATAATTGGTCCGTCAGGGGGTGGTAAGACTACGTTATTGCGTGTTTTAAATAATTTAGAAGAGCCAACTAGCGGAACTTTGCTTGTAGATGGCAAAAAGCTGCTGCCAAAAGATAGAAGAAAATTGCGGCTAAAGGTGGGGATGGTTTTTCAGAATTTTAACCTCTTTCCGCATTTAACTGTAGGTGATAATCTGATCTATACACCAGTGAATGTTTTAAAAATTCCAAAAGATGAAGCTATATTAAAAGCAAAGGAATTGCTTGAGAAGTTTAAGCTAAGCCAGAAGTTTGACTCATATCCGGCAAATTTGTCCGGCGGGCAGAAACAGCGTATTGCAATAGCAAGGGCTTTAATGATGAAGCCAGAAATTTTATTATTTGATGAACCGACCTCAGCGTTAGATCCTGAAAATATTAAGGATGTGATCGAGAATATAAATTTACTAAAAGAACAAATGAGTATGGTAGTAGTAACCCATCACTTAAAATTTGCAAAACTGATAGCTGATCGTATTATTTTTATGGATCAAGGACAGATTTTAGCAAATCAGCCAGCCCAAGAGTTTTTTAACAACACAGCTTCTCATAGGGCTAGGTTGTTTTTAGAGAATATCGGGGATTTTCTATAAAGAAGTGCATTTCTGCACCTTTTTATAGAAAAGAATAAATGAGCCATAGCTTCATTCCAATTGGGGATAGGCATAGACCATTTTTTGGTAATATAATCAATTGTCGGCTCTGTTTCATCAATTGTGTAAATTTCGTGAGCCATTAAATCCTACCATCAAATTTGATCATAAAATGAGCCATAGCTTCATTCCAATTGGGGATAGGCATAGACCATTTTTTGGTAATATAATCAATTGTCGGCTCTGTTTCATCAATTGCGTAAATTTCGTGAGCCATTAAATCCTACCATCACATTTGATCATAAAATGAGCCATAGCTTCATTCCAATTGGGGATAGGCATAGACCATTTTTTGGTAATATAATCAATTGTCAGATATAAAATGTAATAGTTGAGATACCGTCTTGAGTGTCAACAACTTTTTCATTATTTTACCTCAATTTTATTTTACAGGGTTTTTATATTTGCACTAAAAGATGTTTTGTTATTAAGAACACCATAAATTATGTGAAGCAACTTACGCATAGCAGCAATCACTATAACCATTTTAGATTTTCCAACATTGCTCAAACGTTGACTAAAATCCTTAATAATCGGATTATGTTTTATAGCAACTATGGCAGGCATATAAAAAGCTTTACGTAAATTAGCATCTCCTGTTTTTGATATTTTTCCTATTCCATGGACAGAAGTGCCTGATTGTTTTGGCTTTGGGTTAAGACCAACAAACGCAGCTAGTTGTTTTGCAGAATTAAAATTTTCTACAACAAGAAAAGCAAGTATCACTCCTATTGTTTTTTCTCCTATACCAGGGATTGAATCAAGAAGTTTACTTTTATCATGTAAGTCTTTGTGTCCTTTAATATGATTAGAGATAAGTTCTTCTACTTCCTTAATTTGCTTATCCAGAAATTCAATATGAATCATAATGTTAATGGCAACTGCTTTACTTGCTCCGCTCAATCTATTATTTTCTTGATTTTTATTAGCAATCAAACTATCCAAGCGTCTTACCCATTGTTGTAATTCTTTAATATGTATAGGGGTTGGTTGCCAAAGATCAGGTTGCATAGCCTTGCAAAAAGAAGCTATCAATTCACAATCAGATTTGTCAGTTTTAACTCTTGAAAGCTTGCTCATTGCAAAGCCCTTGATGCGAGCTGGATTTACGACACTAACTTTAAATGTATTATCATAAAGATATTGAGCTAACCTAACTTCGTAACCACCTGTTGATTCCATACAAGCGTGAGCAGTATCTATTCCCTTTTTTTCTAACCATTGTTTTAGTGCAGCAAAGCCTTTTGCAGTATTATTAAACTTTTTGGTTTTGATTTTATTATCATTTAATAAAGCTACGTCAAATGTTGCTTTAGAAATATCTATACCCAAAATAATGCTACTCATATTTGACCTTCTATGTTAATAATAAGTAGAATACCCAAAGATCAACCTTGTAAATACAGGTTCATTGATTAATTTCAAGACCTAAGAATACCGTCCGATCTTTAATGAGTATGTGAAGACTAATTGTTTGATCTCAACTACAGGGTTACATAGCCCTAAGATTTAATACGGCATATTAGTCTTCTTACTTAAGTGCCCTTAAGTATCTTATAGTTGTTTACTAAAGACAATACTAAGATACAAGATTATATCTTACATTTAGTAAAATAAATTAATGTCCCCCTACGGGGATAAAAAATCCCTCGCCTTCAGGCGAAGGGAAGATATAATGAAGTTGCTTTAGCAACGAATTGATAAAAAGATATGAGAAGTTATAGAAAAAATAGTCATAGCCAGTATGATTTAAAAGTACATATTATATGGATACCAAAGTATAGAAAAAGAGCATTGGTAGGAAAAGTAACTGAGAGAGTCAGGGATTTATTAAGGCAAATTTGCATGGAACATGAAGCATATATAATTTCAGGTAAAGTATCTTGTGATCATGTTCATATATTTATTTCATACCGTCCTCAAGTGGCTTTAAGTAAGCTTGTACAATATCTAAAAGGGAGTAGCTCAAGAATATTATTGCAAGAATTTGCTCATTTAAGGAAACAATTTTGGGGTAATCATTTTTGGGCTAGAGGATATATGGCGGTGAGTTCAGGTAATATTACTGACGAAATGATACAGCAGTATATTGATGAACAAGAAGGTGAGCCAGTAAATGATGATCGATTTCTAATCGATTCCACTTTATAACCCCTCAGCTTATAGCTGAGGGTTGTTTAGTTATTAAATGGAGATAAAGAATGAACTTAAATCAAAAAATAATAAAACCAAAATTAGGTTTACTTGAATTAGCTAAGAGCCTTGGTAGTATATCATCAGCATGTAAAGCGATGGGATATAGTAGAGATAGTTATTACAGATTTAAAGAACTGTATTAAATTGGTGGCGAAGAAGCGTTGTATGAAATTAGTCGAAGAAAGCCAATAATAGCGAATAGAGTTGATCCTGCTGTAGAGAAAGCAGTACTAGATATGGCAATAGAATATCCAGCATATGGTCAGCTAAGAGTATCAAATGAGCTTAAAAAAACTGGTGTACTTGTATCACCTGGGGGAGTAAGATCAATTTGGTTACGTAATGATTTAAACAACATCAGTAAAAGACTTAAAGCATTAGAAGCAAAAATGGCTCAAGATGGTATTGTGCTTACTGAGGCACAATTACAAGTGCTAGAGAAGCGTCGTAATGAAAAAGAAGCTCATGGAGAAATTGAGACACAGCATCCAGGGTATCTAGGATGCCAAGATACATATTATGTAGGCAACTTTAAGGGTATAGGTAAGGTTTATTCTCAGGTATTTATTGATAGCTACAGCAGAGTAGCTGATGTTAAACTATATACTGATAAAACAGCTTTAACTGCTGCTGATATGCTTAATGACCGAGTGTTACCATGGTATGAGACTCAAGGGATACCAATACTTCGTATTCTTACAGATCGTGGGTCAGAATATAAGGGGAATATAGAGCATCATGCTTTTGAATTATTTCTAAGTATCGAAGGTATAGAGCATACTACTACTAAAGCATATTCTCCTCAAACAAACGGTATGTGTGAGCGTTTTAATAAAACAATGAAACAAGAATTCTTTGATACAGCGGAAAGTTCTATAATTAATTAAGCCAGATATAATCAATTTTTAATCTCTCAGGGTTTAATTCCCCGAAGCTCTGCTTCGTGATATCATAAGAAACAACTAAAACTTTTTTAGATACCTCGTAGCTCTGCTGCGAGGAGCATCATTGTTAGAAATGATTTATTAATCCACTGCTCGCTAATTTTACAAAAATCATCGACAAAACAAAATAATGCAGTAATATCTTTCTTCATGGGGATACTCTTGTTTTTTTGCTAAAAATTATATAGAGTATCTTCTATCCCTTGTAAATACTTACTTCCAAACCTAGATTAATCCAGAATTCAGGTTAGAAGTGCTATTAGAAAAGAAGATTGAGCCAATAATTGATCATATTACAGATTTACTAAATAGCCAGACTCAAACTGTTTGTTCAGTAAAAATTAATCAACCAATACTGTCTGAATATGATCAATTACATTGCTTTAAAACAATGGAGGTTGCATGAGTAAACAGATAATAACTCCGCAACCGCTAAATAATTTACTCAAGAACCTTTGCTTACCTAGTCCGTCCGCCAAAACTCTACAAGCCTTATAGATAATATGGTTTTAAGACAAGAAGTAATACAACAATCCGTAAGAAAATGATAAAATATGGTCATAAACCTTATGGATTTCAGTCAATGCCAATAGACAACATTATCAAATCGCAAGAACAAGGGAAACTGTTTGGTTATAAATTAAAAGAAGAATTAAACCCAAATAATAAGCTATATAAATTAAGAGAATTAATAAATTGGTCTAGGCTCGAAGAGTGGTTATCAAAAAATGTTTGTATTAAGAAATTTGGTAGAAATAGAAAATGTCATAGAGTGATGCTTGGCATAACGATGCTACAAGCAATGTATAATTTTTCAGATTCATTATCAGAGGAAGAGCTAAAAGAGAATATGTATTGGCAGTATTTCTGCGGGTGGGAATATATAGAAAAAGACATAGCTATCTCGGAAACTAGTATACGACGGTTTCGTAGTGTATTAGGTGAAGCTGGATATAATGAGATATTATCGGAGTTGATCAGGGTTGGGATAAAAACTAACACAATTAAAAAAAAAGATTTGGAATTAATCATCGCTGATACGACTGTACAAATTAAGAATATCAAACACCCACACGATGTTTATTTAATGGATAAAGCTAGGCTTAGCATAGTAAAGCTTTGCAACAGTTTGGGTATACATTTGAATGAAACATACGCTAGAACCTATAAACGCGATATAGTAAAGCTATGGAAATATAAAGAACATAGTAAAGCCAAGAAGCGTTGGAAAATAATGAAGCATTTAAAAATATTACTGGGTCGTTTGATTAGAGTATGTGAGCGTGAGATCAAAAATAAGCAATTAAACTTGTCTCTCAAAAATCAAGAAGTATTGCAAAAAATAAAACAAATACATAACCAATCTGTTTTAAAAAGAGAAGCTAAAAAGCAATATAAAGAAGATAACAAAGTATTATATAGTTTTCATGCCCCTGAAGTAGAGTGTATAGGAAAGGGAAAACGCAACAAGCCATATGAGTTTGGCAATAAAGTAGCGGTAGTAGTAAGTGGTCGTAGAAATTTTGTTTTATCCGCAAAATCGTTTCATAATAATCCTTATGATGGTCATACATTGCATCAGAGCTTTGAAGCAGTAGAGAGTGTCACTGGAATCAAGATAAAGAAATCATTTGTTGATCTTGGGTATAGTGGTAGCAATGTAAAGGAGAAGAGTAAGGTATATACCCCAAAAACGCGGAAGAAGTTGTTACAAGAGGACAAGTCTATGATCAAGAGACGCAGTGCCATAGAACCAATAATAGGTCACTTAAAGCAATATGGTCGGATGGGTAGAAACTTCTTGAAAGGTATGATAGGAGATATTATCAATCCAATAATCTCTGCTATTGGTTTGAATTTACGATGCATTGCAAATCATTTACAAATCGTGTCTAACTCCACATAAATCAAAAATATCATCATGCAAAAACTAGATGAACGATAAAAAATCGTTAACAATAGCTCCATATCAAAATTAGACCAACACAGAAATGTATCAGTAAAAATTAACATAACTTATTAATTTTTATTGAAAATCTTAGCAATTTGTTGTCAAAACTCTATCCCATTACAAATGATCAGGATTTGAAGTGTTTTTGGCGGATAGACTACCTACTTTTGCATCGTGCTATAAATCAGTTGCAGAAAGCTTTGAGCAAGAAAAGAAAACATATATAGATTATCTACAGGAGTTAGCCATACGTGAGTTAGAACATAGACAACAACAACGTATTGCCAGATTGCTGAAGCAAGCAAAACTCTCTCGAGATAAGTTATTAAGCAACTTTGATATTAAGCGTATCCCAGGATTATCGCCAACTAAGATCCAATATCTTGCACAAGGAGAATTTATGGATCGCTATGAAAATATACTTATTTTTGGTAATCCTGGCACTGGCAAAAGTCATCTTAGTATAGGTTTAGCGCGTGAGTGGTGTCTTGCTGGTAGACGTGTATTATATACAACAGCAGCTAATTTGGTTCAACAATTACTAGAAGCAAAGCTTAGTTTAAAACTTAAGCAAATTATTAAAAAATTCGATTATTTTGAAATATTGATAATTGATGATATATCATATGTACCATATAATCGTGAAGAAACTGATGTTTTATTTACCTTATTAGCTGAACGTTATGAAATGCGTAGTATATTAATTACTAGCAATTTAGTTTTTGCAAAATGGAATACTATTTTTAAAGATGAAATGACTACGTCAGCAGTTATTGACAGATTGGTTCACCATTCTTCAATTCTTGAACTCAATACTGAAAGTTATAGAATCGCTACAGCTAAAGGCAAAAAATTAACTATAAAATCGGAGGATAATAATGTAACACTTTAGACAATATTTTTTACTCAAAAATGGGTAATTTTAATATTCGTCATGGGTAATTCTAATGTTCGTTCATCACATATAGTATGGGTGACTAAATATCGCTATAATATATTGGTTGGTGATATTGGTAGGAGAGTCAAGGACCTAATCCAAGAGATCTGTAAGAATAATGGTGTAGAGATATTAAGAGGGAAGATAGCTTCAAATCACGTACATATCTATGTATCTGTGCCATCTTATCAAAGTATTAGTAAGGGGGTACAGTATCTAAAAGGAAAGAGTTCAAGGAAGATTCAGCAGGAATTTCCAGAATTACGGCAACAGTATTGGGGTAAACACTTATGGGCTGTTGGATATTTTGTCAGAACCACAGGCAATGTGACTGACAAAATGATTAAGGACTATATTGATAAACATGAATCGAGAGATGATAAGTTTGGAAACTTTCAAGTTGAAAACTAGCTATAGCTAAGGCATTTATGCCGTAATCTTAAGCCCTGCATTTACAATGCAGGGTGATTAACTAAAAAAAGTGGCGAGTGTATCAATCTATAATTTGTATTATATATCAAATAATTTACTTTAAATTGTAGAAATATCGCTTTTAAGCTGATAAAAGCACTAAATATTTAACTTTAAATATAAATTTTTACTTTAGTCAGAAAAATTAGAATTTTTGTCAAAACTTCAGTTATGAATAAAAATGGTTATTTAGTATTGTCAGGTTTTCTTGATAATCAATTGGAAGATGTTAGAGATGCTTATGAAAAAATAGGATTTGAGGTTAAAGAAATAATTTATAAAAATTCTTGGGTCATATTGATTGCAGCCTATTATAAATAATCATCATATTTGACTTTTCTAACATATTTTAGTACAATACTTACCTTTGAAACAAATAGAAAAATTTAATTTATGAGTACTACGAAAAGCGATAATTATATCTCGGAACTAAGAAAAGTAATTTGGCCTATTGAGAGGTATGAGAACAAAAAGTTTTTGCCAATGGCATTTATGATGTTTTGTATTTTACTAAATTACTCAACACTTCGTTCAATTAAAGACGGTTTTGTAGTAACTGATATAGGAGCTGAAGCAATAAGCTTCTTAAAAACTTATATAGTACTTCCTTCTGCGGTAATTGCTATGATAGTTTACGTTAAGCTATGTGACATTTTAAAGCAAGAAAACGTATTTTATGTAATTACTTCTTTTTTCCTAGCATATTTTGCATTATTTGCATTTGTTCTTTACCCTAATCCTGATTTAGTGCACCCTAATCCTAAAACTATAGAATCCTTAAGTTTAGCATATCCTAATTTTAAATGGTTTATAAGAATAGTTGGGAAATGGAGTTTTGCATCTTTCTATACTATGGCTGAGCTTTGGGGAACATTAATGCTAAGCTTACTATTTTGGCAATTTGCTAACCAAATTACTAAAACCGATGAAGCTAAGCGTTTTTATTCAATGTTTGGATTGCTTGCTAATTTAGCATTACCTGTAACATCGCTAATTATTGGGTATTTTTTACATGAAAAAACCCAAATAGTAGCAGAGCATTTAAAGTTTACTCCATTATTTGTTATTATGATAATAAGTAGTTTGGCTGTAATACTTACATATAGATGGATGAATAAAAATGTTTTAACTGATCCTAAACTTTATGATCCAGCACTTGTAAAAGAGAAAAAGGCTAAAGCTAAGATGTCGTTAATAGAAAGCTTTAAAATGATATTTACTTCTAAATATGTAGGTTATATCGCATTATTACTTATTGCTTATGGTATTTCTGTAAATCTCGTTGAAGGTGTTTGGAAATCAAAGTTAAAAGAATTACACCCGACAAAAGAAGCTTATACTATGTATATGGGGCAGTTTCAAGCTTATCAAGGTTGGGTTGCTATAGCTTTTATGATTATAGGAAGTAATATTTTGAGGAAAGTATCTTGGTTAACTGCTGCGATGATTACGCCTTTAATGATGCTAATTACCGGTATTGCGTTTTTTGCGTTTATCTTTTTTGATAGTGTAATTGCTATGTATCTAACAGGTATTTTAGCATCAGGTCCTTTAGCACTTGCGGTTATGATCGGTACAATTCAAAATGTTTTAAGTAAAGGTGTAAAATATTCTCTATTTGATGCTACTAAAAATATGGCTTATATTCCACTTGATAAAGATTTACGAGTAAAAGGTCAAGCTGCTGTTGAAGTTATCGGCGGAAGATTTGGTAAATCAGGTGGTGCTATTATTCAATCTACATTTTTTATCATATTCCCGGCATTAGGGTTTGTTGAAGCAACCCCATATTTTGCTTCTATATTTTTTGTGATAGTAATATTATGGATATATGCCGTTAAGGGATTAAATAAAGAATATCAAGTTTTAGTAAATAATACTGAAAAATAGTTTCAATATAAGAAAATAGGTTTTTAGGGACCTGTTTTCTTTATAATTATAGGATTTATGATATGAGAAATACAAAATATGAAGTTAAAATTCCAAGAACACCATATGTTAAGAAATATAATAGTTGGCGAATAAGGATTTTGTATTCTATCATTATAGGTTATGCAACTTTTTATTTTTGTCGTCAAAATTTTAATATAGCAACGCCAGCTATTAGAGAATATTTTGATGTTACAAAAACTCAAATCGGTTGGATATTAACTGCTTCTTCCATAATGTATGGAGTTAGTAAATTTTGTAATGGATTTATCAGTGATAAGACTAATGCTCGGATATTTATGGTTTTGGGGCTTTTGTGCGTGGGTATTATCACTATTCTAATAGGCTTTTCAGATTCTTTATTCCTTATTGGTATTTTGTGGATAGCAAGTAATTGGTTTCAGTCAATGGGCTGGCCTCCTGCTACAAAAATGTTAACTCACTGGTTTGCTTCTAAAGAGCTAGGAACTAAATGGGCAATGGGAGCAACTTCTAACCAAATAGGCGGTGCTCTTGCTATGGTAAGCTGTGGTTACCTGATTGATAAGTTCGGTTGGAGATCTGCTTTTTTTGTACCTGGCGTGGTTGCTTGTGTAGTATCAATTTTTTTATATAATAGACTTCGTAATTCTCCCAAAGAAGTAGGTTTGTCTACAGTTGAAGAATATAAAAATTACCCTCCTGAATTAATAAGTGATTATGGTAAATTGCCAACTGCCGAATTACTTAAAATAGTATTTTGCAATAAATTAATATGGTATGTTTGTTTAGCAAACATGTTTGTATATATAATACGTTTAGGGGTAATTTATTGGGCTCCTACATTTTTAAAAGATTTACGAGGTATAAGTCTTTTAAATGCTGGTTTACAAATAGGTTTATATGAAATGATAAGCATTCCAGGGGCGTTAATAGCAGGCTTTTTATCTGATAAATTATTTCAAGGAAGACGTGGTCCTGTAAGTACAATATGTATGCTAGCACTTAGTTTATTGCTAATCTTATTTTGGAAGCTTCCTATCCAAAGCGAGTTGCTAAGTATAGTAATTCTTTCTCTTGTTGGTTTTTTTGTCTCAGGTCCACAACTACTTGTAGGTATTACCGTGGCTGATTTTAGTACTCGTCAAGCTGTTGGCACAGCTAATGGATTATCAGGATTGTTTGGTTATTTAGGAGCAGCAATTGCAGGAGTCGGTGTTGGATGGATAAGTGATAATTATGGATGGGATGGGGTGTTTATATTTTTTAGTATTTCTGTTCTTTTAGGAAGTAGCTTATTCGCTTTAACATGGAATTGTTCAGCAAAGAAATAAATTTAATCTCTCAGGGTTTAATTCCCCGAAGCTCTGCTTCGTGATATCATAAGAAAACAACTAAAACTTTTTTAGATACCTCGTAGCTCTGCTGCGAGGAGCATCATTAATTATATAAATGGGTTAAAAATGACAATACAATATACTTTTTCAATGATTAAGCCTGATGCTATAAAAAGGAATAAAATAGGGCAAGTTAATACTTACTTAGAAAATGCGGGCTTAAAAATAGTAGCTCAGAAAATGACAACTTTAACTAAATATGAAGCAGAATGTTTTTATGATGAACATAGAGCAAGGCCATTTTTTGATAGTTTAGTTGAATATATTACTTCAGGTCCAGTAGTGCTTCAAGTTCTTAAAGGTATGGACGCTATAACTTTAAACCGTAAAGTTATGGGAGCAACTAATCCAGCAGAAGCTGAAGCTGGAACTATTAGAAAGGATATAGGTGAATCAATTGAAGCTAATAGTATTCACGGTTCTGATAGTGAAAATAGTGCAAAAAGAGAAATTAAGTTTTTCTTTAAAAAATCTGAAATTATATAATAATTAATGCAAAAATATGACGTAATAGTGATAGGAGGTGGGCATGCTGGTGTTGAAGCTGCTGCCGCCTCCGCACGTCTTTGGGTTTCTACTCTATTAATTACGCCAAAACCAGAAAATTTGGGTGAAATGTCCTGTAATCCTGCAATTGGTGGAATTGCAAAAGGTACATTAGTGAAGGAAATTGATGCACTTGATGGATTAATGGGATATGTTATAGATCAAGCTGGTATACACTATAAAATGCTTAATGAAACTAGAGGACCAGCAGTTTGGGGACCTAGAGCACAAGCCGATAGAAAGCTTTATAAAAAAGCAATGTATCAAATACTAACAAACTACCCAAATTTAGAAATACTATATGCAAAAGTAGAAGATATTGAAATTAAATCTTCAGAAATAAAAGCAGTCATCTTAAATAATGGTAGTAAAATACCATGTCAAAAAATTATATTAACTACAGGTACATTTTTATCAGGGCTAATTCATATTGGATCAAAAAAAATCCCTGCTGGTAGAGTAGATGAAGAACCATCTTATGGGTTATCAAATACCTTAAGAAGACTAGGTTTTAAACTCTCGCGATTAAAAACAGGCACCCCTCCAAGAATCGATGGGCGTACTATTGATTACAGTAAAGTAGAATCACAACCTGGGGATAAAATGCCTAGACCTTTTTCAGAATTAACTGATAATGTAAATGTCCCCCAAATAAATTGCTTTGTAACAAAAACTACTACAGAAACGCATAATATTATCCGAGCAAACCTTGGTAAATCCGCAATGTACTCTGGTCAAATAGAGGGGATAGGTCCACGTTATTGTCCTTCTATAGAAGATAAAATAGTTAGATTTAGTACAAAATCAGAGCATCGTATTTTTTTAGAGCCTGAAGGGTTAGACGACCATACAATTTATCCAAACGGAATTTCTACTTCTTTACCTGAAGAAGTACAACATCAATTAATAAAAACTATCCCAGGCTTAGAGAATGCAATAATTTTACGTCCAGGTTATGCTATAGAGTATGATTATATTGATCCACGTGAAATAAGTAGTACACTGGAAACAAAAAAAATAACAGGTTTGTATTTTGCAGGTCAAATTAATGGTACTACAGGATATGAAGAAGCTGCAGGACAAGGTATAGTAGCAGGTATTAATGCCGCTTTAGCAGTAAAAAATCAACAGCCTGTTGTACTAACAAGAGCAAATAGTTATATTGGAGTCATGATAGATGATTTAACGTCGTTTGGAACGTTAGAGCCATATCGGATGTTTACTTCACGTTCAGAATATAGATTATCTATAAGAGCAGATAATGCTGATTTACGTTTGACAGAGATGGGAATAAGTATTGGTGTTATATCTGAAAAGCGTAAAGAAATATTTGCAATAAAATGTAAAAATATAGAAAGTACAAAATCATTATTAAATACTTTATCTTTAACTACTAGTAAACTCGCTAAAATGGGGATACAAGTTGCACAGGATGGTACACATAAAACAGTGTTAGATTTATTTAAAATACCTAATTTTGATGTTGAACAAGCTATTAAAATTTTTCCTGTACTTAAAGATATAGATAATAATATTTTACAACTACTTTATATTGAAGCTAAATATGCTTCGTATTTAGCCAGGCAACATGCTGACATTAATTTATTCCAAAGCGAGGAAGCTTATCCAATTCCTAAAAATATTGACTATTTTAAAATACCAAGTATATCATTAGAAATACAGGAAAAGCTTTCTTATCATAACCCTATTACTATTGCTGCGGCACGACAAATTTCCGGTGTTACTCCTGCTGCAATTACTGCTATTATAATTTATTTAAAAACTAAATATAATGATAGAAGTTCCACATGAAGTAATTGAAAAATTACAAATTTTTCAAGAATTAGTACAAAAGTGGAATAAAGCTATTAACCTTATATCAGAAAATAGTACGCAAAATTTTTGGAAACGTCATATATTAGATTCCTTGCAATTAATACAGTATATTAACGATAAAGAAATACATTTGGTTGATATAGGAAGTGGGGCAGGTTTTCCAGGTATAATATTGTCTATCGCTGGAGTAGAAAAGACAAGTTTAATAGAAGCTGATTTACGTAAATGCATCTTTTTAGAGAAAGCAGCAAAAATATCAAATAATAATATACAAATAATTAATCAAAGAATTGAAAAAACAGAAATAAGCTGTAATATATTAACCTGTAGAGCTTTTTCTAATTTAAATACAATATTTGATTGCACAAAAAATATCTCTGTGCCAAATAAATTTTTGCTTCCAAAAGGAAAAAGCTATTTATCTGAAATAAAAGAAGCTAGAAAAAAATGGTTATTTAAGTGTTTAATAAACCAAAGTATAACTTCAAAAGAAAGTAAAATTTTAGAAATTAGCGGCTTAACAAAAATAATATGACTGTAAAAGTAATTTCCGTAGTTAATCAAAAAGGAGGTGTAGCTAAAACTACTACCACTGTAAATTTAGCTACTGCTCTTGCAGCTATGGATAAAAAAGTTTTAGTAATAGACCTTGACCCTCAAGGTAATAGTAGTACTGGTTTTGGCGTTAGTCAACAACAACGAAAAAATACTATATATCAAGCATTAACAAATATAATCAAATTAAAAGATACAATAATCTCTACTAATATTCCAAATTTAGAAATAATAACCTCAAATACTAATTTATCTGCTGCTGAACTAGATTTAGTAAAATTAGAAGAACGAGAATATATTTTAATGAAGTTATTAGAAGAAATAAAAGCATTATATGATTATATAATTATTGACTGCCCACCTTCGTTAAATTTATTAACAATAAATGCTTTAGTGGCAGGCGATGAGGTATTAATTCCAATGCAATGTGATTTTTATTCTTTGGAAGGGTTAAGTCATTTGCTAAAGACAGTTGAAATTATAGAAAAAAGATTAAACCCTAAGATAAAGATTGCAGGTATATTATTTACAATGTATGATAGGCGTAATCGTTTAACTGAGCAAGTAGAAGAAGATGTAAGAAGTTGTTTAGGAGAATTAGTGTTTAAAACTGTAATTCCTAGAAACATTAAATTATCTGAAGCTCCTTCATATGGAAAACCTGCTATTATATATGATTATAAATGTGCAGGAGCAGTGGCGTATATGGAACTTACAAAAGAAATTTTGGGAAGAGATAATGAAAAATAAAGGGTTAGGTAGAGGCTTGTCTTCATTATTAGGTGAAGAGGTTATATCTACAGAAAAAGAAAGTTTAGAAATAGTACAAATTATAAATATTGATAGAATAAAACCAAATGAAAATCAGCCTAGAAAACATTTTGAATATGATAAAATAAAAGAATTATCAGATTCTATATTAAATAATGGTTTACTTCAGCCTATTATTATTGATAATAGTTTTCAAATTATAGCAGGTGAAAGACGCTGGCGTGCATGTAAATTAGCAAAGATTTCTGAGATACCGGTAATTATAAAAAATTTAGATGCTAAAGAGAGTATGGAAATAGCACTAATTGAGAATATACAAAGATCGGATTTAACAGTCATGGAAGAAGCTCGTGGCTTTAAATATTTAGTAGAAAATTTTAATTATACAGCAGAAAAATTAGCAGAAAGACTTGGTAAAAGCCGTAGTCATATAGCTAATTTACTAAGGCTCAATAATTTACCACAATCTATTCAAAATAAATTAGATGAAAATATACTTAGTATGGGACATGCTAGATGCTTAATAAATCATGAGCATGCAGAAGTAATAGCAAATTATGTTATAGACAATGATTTGAATGTGCGTCAAACAGAAGAGTTAGTGAGGCAATGGTCTCAAAATGAATATACGAAGTATCCTGATAATAATAGAATAGGAAAACAACTTTTTAAAGAAAAAACAGAAGATAATGATTTACAATCATTAGTAAAAATTTTGTCAGAAAAATTTAATATAAAAGTGACAATAGAAAATTATTCTTTAGGAGGAAAGTTAATATTCCATTATAAGGATTTAAAAGAATTAGATAAAATTTTGTTAGAGTTAAGTTAATACAAGGAAATAAATAATTTATGTCATCTCAATATATTTATGAAATAAATGGTTTAAGTAAAACTATAAACGGTAAGAAAATTTTAAAAGAAACAAATTTATCTTTTTTACCAAGTGCTAAAATTGGAATAATAGGACCAAATGGAGTAGGTAAGTCTACTTTATTAAAAATTATGGCAGGTATAGATAAGGAATTTGATGGTAAAGCAATGGCAGCACTAAATATAAAAGTAGGCTATTTACCTCAAGAACCATATCTTAATCCAAATAAAAATGTATTTGATAATATTATGGAAGGCCTGCATGAGAAAAAAAAGCTTATCGATGAATTTAATGAAATAAGTAATAAGCTGGCTACTGAAATCACTGATGAAGAAATGAATCAACTTTTTGATAAGCAGGCAGAATTACAAGAAAAAATAGATAATTGTGATGCGTGGGATTTAGAGCGAGAAATAGAAATTGCAATGCTAGCATTGCGTTGCCCATCAAAAGAGGCAAATATTAATGAAATTTCTGGTGGAGAAAAAAGAAGAGTTGCTTTATGTAAACTTCTTTTAGAAAAACCTGATATGTTATTACTTGATGAGCCGACAAATCATTTAGATGCAGAATCAGTTTCTTGGCTTGAGAACTATCTTAAAGAATATAAAGGTACTGTAATAGTTATTACACATGATCGCTATTTTTTAGATAATGTTACAGAATGGATATTAGAAATAGATAGAGGTCATTGTGTACCTTGGAAGTCTAATTATAGTTCGTGGTTGGAACAAAAACAAGAAAAATTGGCTCTAGAAAGTAAAGAAGAAGATGAGCGAAAAAAACAATTAAATCGTGAATTAGAATGGATTCGTCAAGCCCCAAAGGCTAGACAATCAAAAAGCAAAGCTCGTATTACAGCATATCAAGAGTTGTTAAACAAACAGCAGGAACAAAAAAGTGATCCTACTCAAATAATTGTACCTAATGGTCCACGTCTTGGTGATTTAGTTATTGAAGCAGCACATATAGCCACAAAATACAATGATAAAACGCTCTTATCGGATTTTAGTTTTAAAGTTCCACGTGGAGCGATTGTAGGGATAATTGGACCAAATGGTGCAGGGAAAACTACATTATTTAATATTATTACAGGTAAAGTAAAACCTGATAAAGGCTCTATTAAAATTGGTTCAACAGTAAAATTAGGATATGTTGACCAATCGCGTGATCATTTAGATGGTAATAAAACTGTTTGGGAAGAAATTGCAGAAGGATTAGATGAACTACAGCTTGGTAGCAGAATAGTTAAAAGTAGAGCGTATTGTGCAGCTTTTAATTTTAGGGGAGGTGATCAGCAAAAAAAAGTTGGACAACTTTCTGGAGGAGAGCGTAATAGGGTGCATTTAGCGAAGTTATTAAAAGAAGGAGCAAATGTTATATTATTAGATGAACCATCTAATGACTTAGATATTGATACGTTAAGAGCTCTTGAAGATGCAATTTTAGATTTTGCAGGTTGTGTATTAGTAATTAGTCATGACAGATGGTTTTTAGATAGGATAGCTACTCACATTATTGCATATGATATAAAAGGCAATGCCACTTGGTTTGAAGGAAATTATCAGGATTATCACGAGTATATGTTAAAAATAAATGGAGAAAATACTTTAAATCCAAAATATAAGCATAAAAAATTAATTTAAATATGTCACTAATACAAACATTAATAGTGTTATTTATAGGATTGTTTGTAATAAAACCTGATGATATTCCTATGCTTATCAATCAAATAAAAAAAATTAAATCTTATTTTAGTAATGTTGGTTCATCAGAAGTGGAACAATTAAATTTCTACATACAAAAAATTATTAGCATAGAGGGGTACTATGATGGTGACTATAATTTAGTTGCAATAAAAGAAAAGTATAATAAATTAATCAAATCAGTTATAAATAATGATTTAAATAATACTAATGAATAGTACAGTTCAACATTTTTTGGTTCATTTGTAGAAGTTAAGATTTGATCTTACAGACACTATAAATTTTGCCCCTGATTGTCAGTTAAATTTTGACTGTCAGATACATATTCAAGATACAAGATTTCATTATTCTTTTCAACAGCTAATTTCTTACTATCCTTAAAAGTTTGCATAGGAGTTTTTCCATAACAATATTTACCAGAATGAGGTCTTTCATTATTGAAATACTCTAGCCAGATATCAAGATCTAATTGTAGGTCATCAAGAGCTGTATAAATCTTTTTCCGCATAGCTGTATCAAAGAATTCTTGTTTCATGGTTTTATTAAAACGCTCACACATACCGTTTGTTTGAGGAGAATATGCTTTAGTAGTAGTATGCTCTATACCTTCGATACTTAGAAATAATTCAAAAGCATGATGCTCTATATTCCCCTTATATTCTGACCCACGATCTGTCAGAATACGAAGTATTGGTATCCCTTGAGCCTCATACCATGGTAACACTCGGTCATTAAGCATATCAGCAGCAGTTAAAGCTGTTTTATCAGTATATAGTTTAACATCAGCTACTCTGCTGTAGCTATCAATAAATACCTGAGAATAAACCTTACCTATACCCTTAAAGTTGCCTACATAATATGTATCTTGGCATCCTAGATACCCTGGATGCTGTGTCTCAATTTCTCCATGAGCTTCTTTTTCATTACGACGCTTCTCTAGCACTTGTAATTGTGCCTCAGTAAGCACAATACCATCTTGAGCCATTTTTGCTTCTAATGCTTTAAGTCTTTTACTGATGTTGTTTAAATCATTACGTAACCAAATTGATCTTACTCCCCCAGGTGATACAAGTACACCTGTCTTTTTAAGCTCATTTGATACTCTTAGCTGACCATATGCTGGATATTCTATTGCCATATCTAGTACTGCTTTCTCTACAGCAGGATCAACTCTATTCGCTATTATTGGCTTTCTTCGACTAATTTCATACAACGCTTCTTCGCCACCAGTTTCATACAGTTCTTTAAATCTGTAATAACTATCTCTACTATATCCCATCGCTTTACATGCTGATGATATACTACCAAGGCTCTTAGCTAATTCAAGTAAACCTAATTTTGGTTTTATTATTTTTTGATTTAAGTTCATTCTTTATCTCCATTTAATAATTAATTTATTTTACTAAATGTAAGATATAATCTTGTATCTTAGTATTGTCTTTAGTAAACAACTATAAGATACTTAAGGGCACTTAAGTAAGAAGACTAATATGCCGTATTAAATCTTAGGGCTATGTAACCCTGTAGTTGAGATCAAACAATTAGTCTTCACATACTCATTAAAGATCGGACGGTATTCTTAGGTCTTGAAATTAATCAATGAACCTGTATTTACAAGGTTGATCTTTGGGTATTCTACTTATTATTAACATAGAAGGTCAAATATGAGTAGCATTATTTTGGGTATAGATATTTCTAAAGCAACATTTGACGTAGCTTTATTAAATGATAATAAAATCAAAACCAAAAAGTTTAATAATACTGCAAAAGGCTTTGCTGCACTAAAACAATGGTTAGAAAAAAAGGGAATAGATACTGCTCACGCTTGTATGGAATCAACAGGTGGTTACGAAGTTAGGTTAGCTCAATATCTTTATGATAATACATTTAAAGTTAGTGTCGTAAATCCAGCTCGCATCAAGGGCTTTGCAATGAGCAAGCTTTCAAGAGTTAAAACTGACAAATCTGATTGTGAATTGATAGCTTCTTTTTGCAAGGCTATGCAACCTGATCTTTGGCAACCAACCCCTATACATATTAAAGAATTACAACAATGGGTAAGACGCTTGGATAGTTTGATTGCTAATAAAAATCAAGAAAATAATAGATTGAGCGGAGCAAGTAAAGCAGTTGCCATTAACATTATGATTCATATTGAATTTCTGGATAAGCAAATTAAGGAAGTAGAAGAACTTATCTCTAATCATATTAAAGGACACAAAGACTTACATGATAAAAGTAAACTTCTTGATTCAATCCCTGGTATAGGAGAAAAAACAATAGGAGTGATACTTGCTTTTCTTGTTGTAGAAAATTTTAATTCTGCAAAACAACTAGCTGCGTTTGTTGCTCTTAACCCAAAGCCAAAACAATCAGGCACTTCTGTCCATGGAATAGGAAAAATATCAAAAACAGGAGATGCTAATTTACGTAAAGCTTTTTATATGCCTGCCATAGTTGCTATAAAACATAATCCGATTATTAAGGATTTTAGTCAACGTTTGAGCAATGTTGGAAAATCTAAAATGGTTATAGTGATTGCTGCTATGCGTAAGTTGCTTCACATAATTTATGGTGTTCTTAATAACAAAACATCTTTTAGTGCAAATATAAAAACCCTGTAAAATAAAATTGAGGTAAAATAATGAAAAAGTTGTTGACACTCAAGACGGTATCTCAACTATTACAATTTGAGGTAAATTCCAGTATTAATTAAGCCAGATTTATATTTTCTTCCCATACCTCATTGGGTGTTTTATAACCGAGCACTTTTCTTGGTAAATTATTTAAAAAATCCTCAATTTCTTGTAATTGCTTTATTGTTAATTTTTTTATATCTAAAGATTTAGAGTATACTCTGTGCACCATTGAGTTAATCTTCTCTATCAATGGTTTTTGCCATGGAGAATAAGGATTGCAAAAATATACTTTTCGTTCAGATTTTGGCAATAGTTGTTCATGATTGGTAAATTCTTTGCCATTATCTAACGTTATGCTTTTGATTATATGCGACAATTGTTTAAGTTTTTTATTCATGTTACCAATCACATCTTGTGTTCTTTTTGAACGGTTTAAAGTGAGAAACACTTTTTGTGTTCTGATATCCACAAGAGCGCCTATATTACGACTTTGATTACCTTTGTTAAAAGTTAAATCACCTTCTAAATGACCTATTGCTGCTATCTTTCTATTTATCTCTGGTCTTTCAGTAATGGAAACTCGATTTGGTATTGTAATTCTTTTGTTTCTGATTCTTGTACCATGATGCAACCTATTTTTCCTTTTTCTTGCTAAAGATAAATATAATTTTTGCCTTTGTGCTATAGGAGATGTATAAATAAACTGGTATATAGTCTATCCGCCAAAAACACTTCAAATCCTGATCATTTGTAATGGGATAGAGTTTTGACAACAAATTGCTAAGATTTTCAATAAAAATTAATAAGTTATGTTAATTTTTACTGATACATTTCTGTGTTGGTCTAATTTTGATATGGAGCTATTGTTAACGATTTTTTATCGTTCATCTAGTTTTTGCATGATGATATTTTTGATTTATGTGGAGTTAGACACGATTTGTAAATGATTTGCAATGCATCGTAAATTCAAACCAATAGCAGAGATTATTGGATTGATAATATCTCCTATCATACCTTTCAAGAAGTTTCTACCCATCCGACCATATTGCTTTAAGTGACCTATTATTGGTTCTATGGCACTGCGTCTCTTGATCATAGACTTGTCCTCTTGTAACAACTTCTTCCGCGTTTTTGGGGTATATACCTTACTCTTCTCCTTTACATTGCTACCACTATACCCAAGATCAACAAATGATTTCTTTATCTTGATTCCAGTGACACTCTCTACTGCTTCAAAGCTCTGATGCAATGTATGACCATCATAAGGATTATTATGAAACGATTTTGCGGATAAAACAAAATTTCTACGACCACTTACTACTACCGCTACTTTATTGCCAAACTCATATGGCTTGTTGCGTTTTCCCTTTCCTATACACTCTACTTCAGGGGCATGAAAACTATATAGTCTATCCGCCAAAAACACTTCAAATCCTGATCATTTGTAATGGGATAGAGTTTTGACAACAAATTGCTAAGATTTTCAATAAAAATTAATAAGTTATGTTAATTTTTACTGATACATTTCTGTGTTGGTCTAATTTTGATATGGAGCTATTGTTAACGATTTTTTATCGTTCATCTAGTTTTTGCATGATGATATTTTTGATTTATGTGGAGTTAGACACGATTTGTAAATGATTTGCAATGCATCGTAAATTCAAACCAATAGCAGAGATTATTGGATTGATAATATCTCCTATCATACCTTTCAAGAAGTTTCTACCCATCCGACCATATTGCTTTAAGTGACCTATTATTGGTTCTATGGCACTGCGTCTCTTGATCATAGACTTGTCCTCTTGTAACAACTTCTTCCGCGTTTTTGGGGTATATACCTTACTCTTCTCCTTTACATTGCTACCACTATACCCAAGATCAACAAATGATTTCTTTATCTTGATTCCAGTGACACTCTCTACTGCTTCAAAGCTCTGATGCAATGTATGACCATCATAAGGATTATTATGAAACGATTTTGCGGATAAAACAAAATTTCTACGACCACTTACTACTACCGCTACTTTATTGCCAAACTCATATGGCTTGTTGCGTTTTCCCTTTCCTATACACTCTACTTCAGGGGCATGAAAACTATATAATACTTTGTTATCTTCTTTATATTGCTTTTTAGCTTCTCTTTTTAAAACAGATTGGTTATGTATTTGTTTTATTTTTTGCAATACTTCTTGATTTTTGAGAGACAAGTTTAATTGCTTATTTTTGATCTCACGCTCACATACTCTAATCAAACGACCCAGTAATATTTTTAAATGCTTCATTATTTTCCAACGCTTCTTGGCTTTACTATGTTCTTTATATTTCCATAGCTTTACTATATCGCGTTTATAGGTTCTAGCGTATGTTTCATTCAAATGTATACCCAAACTGTTGCAAAGCTTTACTATGCTAAGCCTAGCTTTATCCATTAAATAAACATCGTGTGGGTGTTTGATATTCTTAATTTGTACAGTCGTATCAGCGATGATTAATTCCAAATCTTTTTTTTTAATTGTGTTAGTTTTTATCCCAACCCTGATCAACTCCGATAATATCTCATTATATCCAGCTTCACCTAATACACTACGAAACCGTCGTATACTAGTTTCCGAGATAGCTATGTCTTTTTCTATATATTCCCACCCGCAGAAATACTGCCAATACATATTCTCTTTTAGCTCTTCCTCTGATAATGAATCTGAAAAATTATACATTGCTTGTAGCATCGTTATGCCAAGCATCACTCTATGACATTTTCTATTTCTACCAAATTTCTTAATACAAACATTTTTTGATAACCACTCTTCGAGCCTAGACCAATTTATTAATTCTCTTAATTTATATAGCTTATTATTTGGGTTTAATTCTTCTTTTAATTTATAACCAAACAGTTTCCCTTGTTCTTGCGATTTGATAATGTTGTCTATTGGCATTGACTGAAATCCATAAGGTTTATGACCATATTTTATCATTTTCTTACGGATTGTTGTATTACTTCTTGTCTTAAAACCATATTATCTATAAGGCTTGTAGAGTTTTGGCGGACGGACTATATATCGCGAGCTATAACCACTCTTATTCATTTCGTATATTTTAAATCTTTCATCTATCGTTAAATGAGCCATGATATATCTATATTTAAATGATGCTCCTCGCAGCAGAGCTACGAGGTATCTAAAAAAGTTTTAGTTGTTTCTTATGATATCACGCAGCAGAGCTTCGGGGAATTAAACCCTGAGAGATTAAAAATTGATTATATCTGGCTTAATTAATTATAGAACTTTCCAATTGATACTACCGCCACCCTATATGAACAACCTTCAGGGGGCAGCCAAAAATCAACAATTTCTGGATATTGTTGCTGAATAAGAGGGATAAAAATCTCATTTAATGCTTCACCAAGTATTGATGGCTCATCTGGCGGTTTGCCTGTATAAGTACTCAAATATACAGGATTTTTTTTCATCGTTATTGCTGTTACAGTAAATACTGGGAATTCTTCAACATCATTGTAATATCCGGTATGGTCGCCAAAAGGACCTTCGGGTAAATACTCATCTAGACTAACATACCCCTCAAGCACTATTTCGCTATGTGCTGGAACTTTTAAATCAATGGTTTTACACTTTACCAATTCTATTTTTTCATTACCAAGTAATCCAGCAAAATTATATTCCGAAATATTTTCCGGTATCGGCATTACTGCTGCCATAGTTACTGCCGGATTTGCCCCAATAACGATAGCAGCTGGAAAAGGCTCTCTTTTTACTCCTTTCCAACGTTTATGATGCTCTGCACCACCCCGCAGCTTAAGCCATCGCATCAATAATTTATTTTCCGAAATAACCTGCATTCTATATATGCCGAGATTATAATTATCAACCTTTTCATCGGTTGGTCCTTTAGTTACAACTATAGGCCAAGTAATTAAAGGTGAAACATCAAGAGACCAACATTTTTGGATTGGTAATATATTAAGGTCAGGCTTGTCGATAATAATCTCATGGCAAGCGGCTTTTGAAACTGTTTTAGGCGACATAGCAAAGATACGCTTTGCTAGCGGTAACATCGATAATGTTTCTTTAAAAGATGATGGTGGTTGCGGTTGTTTAAGAAATGCAAGTAAAACTCCTAGCTCTCTTAATTCCTGAATATTCTGAAGCTTAAGCCCCATATAAATACGATTGATACTAGCATAAAGGTTGGTTAAAACAGGTATTGTAGATTTACTGCCGTCAGATTTTATAACATTCTCAAAAAGTAAAGCAGGACCATTTTGCTCCAATGCTCTTCTGCTGATTTCAGTAATTTCTAGATCGGTTTTAACTTCAACAGAAATACGCTTTAATTCAACGTTTTTTTCTAACAATTTCAAAAACTCGGGTAAATCTCTAAAGCTCATATTTTATTCATAAGTAAATAAGGGGTTCTTACATAGCGAAGCTAATAAAGAGGAATTTGTAGGAAACACGGCACGCAGTACCAAAAGTACGTGAGGATACGAAGTTACCTTCTTGACGTCCAAATTACCTTTAGAAGCGAGTTATGTCTTCACTTTCATATCATTTTGCTTGATCGTATAGTTAATCAATTCATCAATTATAGAATTTTTAATAGTGTGTACTATATTTTTTTCTGAGTTAGTTCTAATATTTTTAGCCACCTGCTCATCTATATTTGTAGATTTAATATGGGCAAAATATAAGTCATCACCTACTTGAAATACAGGAGTATTAGCACCTATTTTAGTGTTAAAAATGGATAATAATATTTCAGGAGTTAGCATCTGATCATTTTCCATTTCTGATCTTATATAAGTTTTGTTACGTATTTTAGCATTTGATGCTTTATCTTCTGTATCAAAATTATCTTCTTTTGCTAAATCTTTCATAATTTTTATATTCAGATCGGCAAGATATTGCTTGATCCAAGTGCTATTTATCTGTTCTTTAATACTATCAAATTCAGGTATTTTTGCTGGATTTATAGATTTTAATTCAACAAGTACTAGATAGCTTTTATCTTCTGCCTCAATCGGATAAGATAATTCTCCCTCACTAAGCTCAAAAATACTATCGGCATTTTCGGCAATTATTTTGTCTTCGATCAAATCGGCATAGCTTATATTATTGATATTGTTAATAGGCAGCTCATATTTTTCTGCGATTTCAACTAAGCTAGAACCAGCTGCAACATCATCTTCTAAGTTTTTAGCAAGCTCCATATTGAGTATATCAATTTTTTGAGATTCTATTTGTTCATATAATTGCTTTTGTACATCCTCAAAACTTTGTTCTCCCAATTCCTCTTTATTCTCATTATAAAATTCTAATAATTCTTCTTTAGTAACTTGGATTTTCTTTTGTAAGTTTTCAGTAGTAACTTTTATATATGAAAAGCTACGCTTCTCTGGTATTTCAAATGAAGATTTGTTATTTTGATAAAAATCCTTTAATTCTTGATCAGAAGGAACTGGGATTTGTAAATCTTTTGGCTTGTTTTGTAGATTCATTTGTACTAATTCTACTTCTCTTTTTTCAGCCATATAATTTACTATATTATCAGTCATGGCTTTCGGAACATAAAAGCTATCTAAAAAAGTACCAGCAAAAATATTTTTTAAGGCTTTTTCTTTAAAATGTACTAAATATTTTTCTTCATCTGTATAAGAATTTCTAAAATAAGTTTTAAAAAGTTTTATATCGAAAATTCCTTGATCATTTTTAAAAACTGGTGATTCTTTTACTAAATTTTTTACAGTATCATCACTTATATCAAAATCATAATAGCTAACTAGATAATCTAAGATATTCTCAAAAACAAGCCTTTTTAAGATTCTATTATCTATATTTAATTGTGCTATTTCTTCTTCCGTTAGGCTCACTCCTACTTGTTTAGATATAGCGTTAATTTCTAAAGATTTTGCCCGCAGGAAATCTTCTTGCGATATGTTTTTCGCATGAGAAAAAGTTACGATATCGCCACCACCTCCTCTTCCATGTAATACATCTTTAATGCCAAAGCCAACAAAGGCAAAAACGATCATTGCGAATAAAACCCGCATTATAAAACTATCGGCAGTTTTTCTAATATTATTTAACATAATTTTTTATTTAAAATTCTTAACGCCAATTTAGGATAAGAGAAGTTGTTCTGGAGCTAAAGCATCAAGTTTTATACGAGATTTAGTGATAGCATAAGAAGTAACACAAGCTAGAATATGCACCAAGAAATTAACAGGAGATCTATGCCTTGTATGCTCTAGGTTCATTCTATTTTTTAGTATATTAAATACTGATTCAAAAATGATGCTCCTCGCAGCAGAGCTACGAGGTATCTAAAAAAGTTTTAGTTGTTTCTTATGATATCACGAAGCAGAGCTTCGGGGAATTAAACCCTGAGAGATTAATCCACTGCTCGCTAATTTTACAAAAATCATCGACAAAACAAAATAATGCAGTAATATCTTTCTTCATGGGGATACTCTTGTTTTTTTGCTAAAAATTATATAGAGTGTCTTCTATCCTTTGTAAATACTTACTTCCAAACCTAGATTAATCCAGAATTCAGGTTATAAAGATAGAAAGCAATTAGCAGCGGATTTGAAACTAATCTATACTTCTGCTACTGAAAAAGAAGCAGAATTAGCTCTTGAGTCATTTGATCAAAAATGGAGTAAGCAATATCCGCATATAGCTAAATCTTGGTATAATAATTGGGATAATTTGATAATTTTCTTGCAATATCCAAAGGAGATTCGTAAGATTATTTACACTACAAATGCGATAGAATCGCTGAATAGCCAATTGAGAAAAGTTACTAAGAATAAACGCATCTTTCCAAATGATGACGCAGTATTTAAGGTTTTATATCTGACAATTGATTATATTACCAAAAAATGGTCTATGCCTATCCCCAATTGGAATGAAGCTATGGCTCATTTTATGATCAAATTTGATGGTAGAATTTAATGGTTCACGAAATTTACACAATTGATGAGACAGAGCCTACGTAGTCTATCCGCCAAAAACACTTCAAATCCTGATCATTTGTAATGGGATAGAGTTTTGACAACAAATTGCTAAGATTTTCAATAAAAATTAATAAGTTATGTTAATTTTTACTGATACATTTCTGTGTTGGTCTAATTTTGATATGGAGCTATTGTTAACGATTTTTTATCGTTCATCTAGTTTTTGCATGATGATATTTTTGATTTATGTGGAGTTAGACACGATTTGTAAATGATTTGCAATGCATCGTAAATTCAAACCAATAGCAGAGATTATTGGATTGATAATATCTCCTATCATACCTTTCAAGAAGTTTCTACCCATCCGACCATATTGCTTTAAGTGACCCATTATTGGTTCTATGGCACTGCGTCTCTTGATCATAGACTTGTCCTCTTGTAACAACTTCTTCCGCGTTTTTGGGGTATATACCTTACTCTTCTCCTTTACATTGCTACCACTATACCCAAGATCAACAAATGATTTCTTTATCTTGATTCCAGTGACACTCTCTACTGCTTCAAAGCTCTGATGCAATGTATGACCATCATAAGGATTATTATGAAACGATTTTGCGGATAAAACAAAATTTCTACGACCACTTACTACTACCGCTACTTTATTGCCAAACTCATATGGCTTGTTGCGTTTTCCCTTTCCTATACACTCTACTTCAGGGGCATGAAAACTATATAATACTTTGTTATCTTCTTTATATTGCTTTTTAGCTTCTCTTTTTAAAACAGATTGGTTATGTATTTGTTTTATTTTTTGCAATACTTCTTGATTTTTGAGAGACAAGTTTAATTGCTTATTTTTGATCTCACGCTCACATACTCTAATCAAACGACCCAGTAATATTTTTAAATGCTTCATTATTTTCCAACGCTTCTTGGCTTTACTATGTTCTTTATATTTCCATAGCTTTACTATATCGCGTTTATAGGTTCTAGCGTATGTTTCATTCAAATGTATACCCAAACTGTTGCAAAGCTTTACTATGCTAAGCCTAGCTTTATCCATTAAATAAACATCGTGTGGGTGTTTGATATTCTTAATTTGTACAGTCGTATCAGCGATGATTAATTCCAAATCTTTTTTTTTAATTGTGTTAGTTTTTATCCCAACCCTGATCAACTCCGATAATATCTCATTATATCCAGCTTCACCTAATACACTACGAAACCGTCGTATACTAGTTTCCGAGATAGCTATGTCTTTTTCTATATATTCCCACCCGCAGAAATACTGCCAATACATATTCTCTTTTAGCTCTTCCTCTGATAATGAATCTGAAAAATTATACATTGCTTGTAGCATCGTTATGCCAAGCATCACTCTATGACATTTTCTATTTCTACCAAATTTCTTAATACAAACATTTTTTGATAACCACTCTTCGAGCCTAGACCAATTTATTAATTCTCTTAATTTATATAGCTTATTATTTGGGTTTAATTCTTCTTTTAATTTATAACCAAACAGTTTCCCTTGTTCTTGCGATTTGATAATGTTGTCTATTGGCATTGACTGAAATCCATAAGGTTTATGACCATATTTTATCATTTTCTTACGGATTGTTGTATTACTTCTTGTCTTAAAACCATATTATCTATAAGGCTTGTAGAGTTTTGGCGGACGGACTACGTAATTTCTGCTCATCACCATGTTTATCTACTGTGCTCATAAAATATCCTTTACTCCAAAACTCACTTCCCCATAATTTTTCTTTAAGATTTGGATATTTCTTAAACATTTTCTTAGAAGTAATACTTTTTATGATTTGAGTTATTTTTGTTGGGCTATACATTGGTATTGACTGTAATAAAAAATGTACGTGATCTTTATCTACTCCTATTTCTAAAAATCTAATTTCATAACGATCTTCTATGTGCTCACAAATTTTACACAAATAATCATCTAGTTCTTGATTGAATATTACTCTTCTATACTTTGCCGGCGTTACTAAATGATATATTAGTACTGTGACATTATGACTCTTATGTATATAACTGCTTTCTTCCATTCAAGTAGTATATCACGAAGCAGAGCTTCGGGGAATTAAACCCTGAGAGATTAATTCTAATACTATCCCCGTTTTTTCTGAAGCACTGAAAATTTTTACTTTATTTTTCTTCATCTTTCCTCTTAAGTTTATTGCTATTTGTTCTAACTTATTGCGGAAACACACTCCTTCATTTTTTTCTAATTTTCAAATCTAGAGATACTTGGTTTAAGGTTTCACCCAAATCTAATCTGGTCTGCTTAAGCATTGATGGCATAATTATTCAAGTTTTTGTAAAAATATTTCGAATTTTTTATTTACTAAAATTATTACATTTAAGTCTATAACTTCCTGAGATTTAATTTCTTTAATAAAATCAAGAAAATTCTTAACTAAACTTTTATTATTATCAATCCATAAATCTAAATCAATAGTTGTTTGAGATTTATTAATAATTTTTATTAATAATCTACGTTGTTTGTCATATAAGTCATCTTTTAAGGATTGTAGACCCAAACGACGCCAATATGAATCGTTTAATTGTCTATCACAAGTTTTACGTAACCAGTCTAAACTAAACATATTACCGATTGTAAAATAAGCTTTTGTCATTTCTGCATCATTACCTGATACTTGTTTCGTTACATGTATTATATCAAATACCGAAATCAAACTATCAAAGGTAAGAATATCTTTAGCAAATGATTTGTCTATTCCGTTACTCACATAATAGTTTAACTTTTCTTCAAACTTTATTTTTGCTTCTCCGGCTAGTAAATTACCTACTACTTCTCTTAGATTCTGTGCAGGTTTTTTAAACTCTTCTATGGTTTTACTAATATTAATTGGATGTTTTAAATTCTTGATAACCCAAGAAATACCACGACGCATTAATTTTGTTATCTCAGTAAACATATCAACCTTAATGTTATAATCGATATTAGTAGCTAGATTGCTTACCTTTTCCCATATATCATCAAGTTCAAAAATTTCACAAATAATAGTATATGATCTTATTATGTCGCAAAGAGGAGCACCAGTTTCACGTTTTGTTATGCTAATAAGTGGTCCACCAAGCTGATTAACTATTTTATTTATTACAACAGTTTTAATAATTTCATGCTTAAGAGGATGAGATAAAATTTCCCCCCGAAACTTCTCTTGCATTATTTTAGGAAAATAATTTACAAGATAAGAATCAAAATATTTATCATGAGAAAAGGTTGAGTTACGTAATTCATGAGAAGCCGATCTTTTACTATATGAAAGTAATAAGCAAAGTTCAGGACGGGTTAATACTTCCCCGTTTATAGCTCTTCTATTTAATTCTTCGGAAGTTGGTAAAAATTCATTCTCACGTACTAATATTTTTTCTTCTTCTAAAATATCTATAAACTGACTGAATATACTGACTGTTAAGGTAGGCGATAACTGCATAATCGTTATTGCTTCGGTTTGCTTATAATTATCCTCTAAAACCAATTCTTCAACTTGCTTTGCCATATCAATTAACAGCTTGTTACGCTCATCTAAAGTAACCTTACCGGAAGCAACAGAATTACTAAAAGCAACTTTAATATTTACTTCATGGTCAGAACAATCAACACCTGCTGAATTATCAATAAAATCGGTATTGATGCGTCCGCCTTTTTTAGCATACTCAACTCTGCCTCGTTGCGATACACCGACATTTCCGCCTTCCGCAATAACTTTTGCTCTAATTTCTTCACCATTACATCTTAAATTATCATTCGCTTTATCGCCGATCTCTAGATGATTCTCTGTTTTTGCTTTAATATAAGTGCCTATTCCACCATTCCATAGCAAATCAACTTCAGCTTTTAAAATAGCTTTAATTAGCTCTTCAGGTGATATTTCACTATCATTTACATCAAGTAATTTTTTAATTTCTGGCGATAATTTTACTGATTTACTACTACGCTCAAATATTCCGCCACCTTTAGAAATCAGCTTACTATCATAATCAGACCAGTTAGAACCTTTTAAATTAAATAGACGTAAACGCTCATTAAAGCTTGTTAAAGGATCAGGTTCAGGATCAATAAATATGTGCTTATGGTTAAAAGCAGCAATCAGCTTAATAGCTTTTGAACGAAGCATTCCATTACCGAATACGTCACCTGACATATCGCCTATCCCTGTCACAGTGATAGGGTCTTTCTGTACATCTATACCTAAAGTCTTGAAATGATTAGTTACAGAAATCCAAGCACCTTTAGAGGTAATAGCCATTTTCTTATGGTCATAACCAGCAGAACCACCTGAAGCAAAAGCGTCATCAAGCCAATAATTATATTCTCTGGAAACGCTATTAGCATAATCTGAAAATGAAGCTGTTCCTTTATCGGCAGCAACTACAAGATATGGATCTTCCTTATCATAAATAATGATATCTTGAGGGTGTACTACTTTGCCATCAACTATGTTATCGGTTATATCCAGTAACCCTCTAAGGAAATTCTTATAACACTCAACGACCTTTGCCATATATTCATCACGACTCATTCCCTCATCAGTAAAATGAAGATAAAAACCGCCCTTAGAACCAACAGGTACTATAACAGAATTTTTAGTCATTTGTGCTTTCATAAGCCCAAGTACTTCATATCTATAATCTTCTGCTCTATCTGACCATCTAAGCCCCCCGCGTGATACGGGACCACCTCTTAAATGCACTCCTTCACAACTTCTTGAATAAACAAATATTTCAGCAAATGGGATTGGCTGAGGTAAATGGGGGACTTTAGAGGAATCGAACTTAAATGAAAAATAATGTTTGTTAGGTTGATAGTAATTTGTTCTAGTAACAGCCTCAAGAACACCAAGCATACTACGCAGTACTTTATCCTGACTACTTACTTCAACTTTTAATAAATAATCATTTAATTGTTTTTTGATGTCCTTGAAATCATGATCGAGATGTTTAGGATTAAATTTTATATCAAATAGATTTACTAATTTTTTCGTATATTCAGGATGTTTAAGAAGTGTCAATTGCATATAACCCTTGCCATAACTAAAGCCTGTTTGATGTAAATATCTTGTTAGAGCTTTGACTAGTTTAACTTGCTTCCAGTTAAAACCGGCAAGTACTATTAATTTACTTAAAGAGTCATTAGCAAGCATGCCAAGAACCATTTTATCTAAGGCTTCTTCAACATTTATTTTTAGCTCATGAACATTATCTTTTACCGGTACTACAGAAGTTAAAATAAAATTATATATCCAGCTTTCTTTAATCTCACCGACTTCTTTAATTACAAAGCTTTGCTCGTCAATTGCACTAAATCCTAAATTTTCTATTGGTGGCAATATATTAGAAAGAGCAAGACTAACTCCTGGACTATATATTTTTAGATAAAATTCTGATTCACCTGTAGCAATCAAATTAAACATGCGTCTTTGATTCCTACTTGCTTCAGTTAAATATTCAATATCTGTTAAAGCTATTTCAGGAGAAAATTTTTGCCTATAATCAGCAGGAAAAATATTATCAAATAATTTAAAATTAATTCCTGCTTGATATTCACCAAATTTTTTAGAAAGTTTCAAATAAAAATCTTCGCTCCAACATCTAGAAATACGATCTAAATCTTGCTGAATTTTTTCCGCTTCAAAATTTATTTTATGTTTATCTTGTGCTTCAAGGGTGACAAAAAGATAAGAAAAGCTGCCTACTACTTCAGTTATATAGTTAGATAGGATTTTACTGCCGAATTTCTCAGCTAAATAACAATCTATCATGTTATGTATTTCAGAAGTTAGACGCTCTCTAGGTAAGAAAATTATAATATTTAGAAAAGAACTCGACCAATCATATTGAATGAATAATTTAAGCTTCTTACTCATCGTACTAGAAAGCATGTGCAAACACATGCAATATAAATCACCTTGATCAATTTGAATTAAAGCCTCACGAGGTAAGGACTCCATTAAAATTTTTAACTTATCAGCATTATAACCAGACAGTGCAAAACCAGCTTTCCCTATTACGAAGTTAAATTTCTGCCTAAGAATTGGGATATTACTTATTGAATGGTAATACATATTTGAGTTATATATACCAAAAATTATACTTCCTGAAATATATTCACCAGAAGAGTCAATTTTCTTTACTAAAATATAATCAATTAAATTATCCGTATGAATAAGCGAGGCACTATTTATCTTACCAAGTATTATTAGCTGGTTTTGATATAATGGGCTAGCAGAACATTTTACAATATCTTCAATTTCATCTTTTACTTCTTGCCATATTTTTGTTGTCCCAATCTTGTTACTTAATTTTGTAGAATTTACTTCAAAATCAATAGTACCTAATAAAATTAAATTATCATTTTGTAACCAACTTAAAAATTCTTTAGCCTCTACGGAATTCAGTTTCTCATTATCGATTATATTTTTAGATAAATCTTGGAGCTTTGCCTGCATATTTGGCAAGGCATTATGGCTTTCCTCAAGCTCATCTAGCCTATCATTTATAGCTTTTGTTAGTAAATTAGCTGCACTATCATCAAAATTTCCGAGGATTGTTAAATGTAATATAGATTCTGATTTTTTTTCTGCGGCTGAATTTTCTAGTATTTTTTTTAGGTTGCCTTTACTATCACGAGTACATTTTATTACTGGATGCAGCAAAAATTTAGTTTGCAGTGCCTTATTCTTAAGAAGACATACGATAAAATCAACAATATGAGGTTTATTATCAAGCAATATTAACACATTTATTGCTGAATCGTTTTCAATAACAGTATTTGTTATTGATATTTTTCTCTCGCCTTTTTCTCTATACTTAAAAAAGTTAAAAGCTTCATCGGCAAAATCAAAAAATAGTTTTTGTTTATTCTCAAAATCATAATCAATAGGAATATAACTCAAAAATTTTTCAATAAATTCGACATATAAAGAGTTTAACTCCTGTTTTTTGCTAAGTTCTAAAATTTTAGCTTTATGGTTTGGTATTTGACAGTTTAACCGACCGGAATCTAAAAGAGGTGTTTTTGGCGTCATGATTTTCTCAAGTAAATGTAGCTTATTTAATTTGTTATTATATTATATATTATTTAATAAACAATACTCTTCTGCTTTAAAGCTTTGTAGAAGAGTTATTGGTAAATTCCAGTATTAATTAAGCCAGATTTATATTTTCTTCCCATACCTCATTGGGTGTTTTATAACCGAGCACTTTTCTTGGTAAATTATTTAAAAAATCCTCAATTTCTTGTAATTGCTTTATTGTTAATTTTTTTATATCTAAAGATTTAGAGTATACTCTGTGCACCATTGAGTTAATCTTCTCTATCAATGGTTTTTGCCATGGAGAATAAGGATTGCAAAAATATACTTTTCGTTCAGATTTTGGCAATAGTTGTTCATGATTGGTAAATTCTTTGCCATTATCTAACGTTATGCTTTTGATTATATGCGACAATTGTTTAAGTTTTTTATTCATGTTACCAATCACATCTTGTGTTCTTTTTGAACGGTTTAAAGTGAGAAACACTTTTTGTGTTCTGATATCCACAAGAGCGCCTATATTACGACTTTGATTACCTTTGTTAAAAGTTAAATCACCTTCTAAATGACCTATTGCTGCTATCTTTCTATTTATCTCTGGTCTTTCAGTAATGGAAACTCGATTTGGTATTGTAATTCTTTTGTTTCTGATTCTTGTACCATGATGCAACCTATTTTTCCTTTTTCTTGCTAAAGATAAATATAATTTTTGCCTTTGTGCTATAGGAGATGTATAAATAAACTGGTATATACTCTCTGTAGAAATATTGACAGTATCTCGTGATAGTTTACGTCTACCTGAAATTATATCTGGTGAAATACCCTGTGTTAACTGCTTTATTATTTCTGCTCGTAAATTATTATCAATATCTAATTTTCTTTTTCTCTTACCTTGCCTTAAACTGCAAGCAAGTGTGTTAGCCCTATCTGGTATAATGGACTGAAAAAATTGGACAAAAAAATGAAGGAGTGTGTTTCCGCAATAAGTTAGAATAAATAGCAATAAACTTAAGAGGAAAGATGAAGAAAAATAAAGTAAAAATTTTCAGTGCTTCAGAAAAAACGGGGATAGTATTAGAATTAATAAAAGAGGAGTCGACACTTGGTCAGTTAGCTTCAAAATATGCAATAAGTGTTAAAACAATTCAAAATTGGAAAAAACAGTTTTTAGGTAATGCGGCATTAGCTTTTGAACCAGCTAAAGTTTTGAGTGAATATCAAGCACAAATAAATCATTTACAAGAGCAAAATGATGAACTTGCTAAAGCTCTTGGTAGAATCACAGTTGAGAGGGACTGGGCCGTGGGAAAGCTCAAAAGCTTGGATTTATCAAATAAAAAGAGTCTTGTACACTCCAAGCTAAATCAACTCTCAAAATCAAGACAGTGTGAACTATTAAAGATTAGTCGATCTACAGCCTACTATAAATCCAAGGAGATGAGTATAAATAAATTAAGTATTTTAAATAGAATAGATGAAATATATACAGATAATCCTGAATTTGGTTATCGCTATATTCATCAACAGTTACTAGAAGATGGTTTTATTGTCGGTAAAGATCGAGTACTGAAATATATGAGGATGATGGGTATAGAAGCTATTTACCCACATAAGAAAAAATCGGAAAGTTCTATAATTAATCTCTCAGGGTTTAATTCCCCGAAGCTCTGCTTCGTGATATCATAAGAAACAACTAAAACTTTTTTAGATACCTCGTAGCTCTGCTGCGAGGAGCATCATTTAAATATAGATATATCATGGCTCATTTAACGATAGATGAAAGATTTAAAATATACGAAATGAATAAGAGTGGTTATAGCTCGCGATATATAGGGACAAAGATTGGCCGTGATAAAAGCACTATATGTTATGAACTCAAGAGAATGAGGCATAATTATAGACCAGATAGGGCTAACACACTTGCTTGCAGTTTAAGGCAAGGTAAGAGAAAAAGAAAATTAGATATTGATAATAATTTACGAGCAGAAATAATAAAGCAGTTAACACAGGGTATTTCACCAGATATAATTTCAGGTAGACGTAAACTATCACGAGATACTGTCAATATTTCTACAGAGAGTATATACCAGTTTATTTATACATCTCCTATAGCACAAAGGCAAAAATTATATTTATCTTTAGCAAGAAAAAGGAAAAATAGGTTGCATCATGGTACAAGAATCAGAAACAAAAGAATTACAATACCAAATCGAGTTTCCATTACTGAAAGACCAGAGATAAATAGAAAGATAGCAGCAATAGGTCATTTAGAAGGTGATTTAACTTTTAACAAAGGTAATCAAAGTCGTAATATAGGCGCTCTTGTGGATATCAGAACACAAAAAGTGTTTCTCACTTTAAACCGTTCAAAAAGAACACAAGATGTGATTGGTAACATGAATAAAAAACTTAAACAATTGTCGCATATAATCAAAAGCATAACGTTAGATAATGGCAAAGAATTTACCAATCATGAACAACTATTGCCAAAATCTGAACGAAAAGTATATTTTTGCAATCCTTATTCTCCATGGCAAAAACCATTGATAGAGAAGATTAACTCAATGGTGCACAGAGTATACTCTAAATCTTTAGATATAAAAAAATTAACAATAAAGCAATTACAAGAAATTGAGGATTTTTTAAATAATTTACCAAGAAAAGTGCTCGGTTATAAAACACCCAATGAGGTATGGGAAGAAAATATAAATCTGGCTTAATTAATACTGGAATTTACCATCTACTTCTCGAAACGATAGTGAGCATAAGATCTATAGCTACTTACTTGATCAATATTGGACTAAATCTGGCTCAACAAAGCAAGTGTATGTGCCTAATGTGAATGAGGTTTGGAGTGGTGACATTACTTACATTAGAACTAATGGTGGCTTTATGTATATGGCAGCTATTATAGATTGGCATAGCAAGGCCATATTGAGCTATAAACTGTCAAATTCTATGGATGCATCTCTTGTAACTGATGTCTTGAAACAAGCTCTCAGTAAGTATAACGCTCCACAGATATTTAATAGTGATCAAGGTAGCCAATATACCAGTTATGACCACATAAATATTCTCAAGGAGCATGATATCCAAATTTCAATGAATGGCAAAGGTAGAAGTATTGATAATATAGTAATAGAAAGGTTTTTTAGAACTTTAAAATATAATTGTATCTTTATTAATGATTTTAACAATGTTAAAGAGTTAAAAGAGGGGATTGATCATTATCTGAATAAATATAATTATCACAGATTTCATTCAAGTATTGGTTATAAAAAGCCTATGAATGTATATCTGAATTATATGCAAAATTATCAGCAAATTGCTGCCTGATAATCGAAAAATTAGGAAAACATACTACTCATTTTTTTGTCTTGATTTTTCATGTATGGACCTCCTGTAGAATGCAAGAAAAAAATAACATCAATAATAAAAACAAACAAATGCAGTCATGTATCCGGCTTATAGCTGATAAATCAACCTAATTTATTCTACAGCCCTGATGGAATTCGCTGGCTTACAAACTATATACTTATCAGTCCATCGGCTTCTAAAAGAGCCACTGAAAAACGCAGTTTTTTTGTAAGCTAAGGTTTGTCTTATTTACCATCAATATTAATTATCTCAAGCATATTTCGGGTTGGAATCTCTTACATATTGTTTTGCTTTTACCTATTCATTATATAAATCACCATTTATTTTACTTATAAGTGCTATGCTACACACTCTTTAGCTACAAACTTTACTCTCTACATAATCATCTCCTGATCTTAGTACAGCAAACACCACTCTTGCCAACTTATTAGCTATGGCAACTGTCGTTTTATTATGGCTACTTCGCTCAGATAAATTAAACATCCATTTCGTAAATTGGCTAAAATCTTTTTTAGATTTCTGTTCTTCCGATGTAAATCTTATCTTGGCATTTAGTACAGCTCTAGCCCCTTGAATTAATAAAGTGCGTAAGTATACATCACCTCGCTTGCTAATTCCCAGCAGCTTATCCTTCCCACCACTTGAATGTTGTCTTGGCACTAATCCTAGCCATGCCGATAATTGCCTGCCATTCTCAAAACTTGTAGCATTACCTATTGATGCTATTAAAGCAGTAGCAGTAATTAAACCAAGACCAGGTATAGCTCTTAATCGTTGATATTGAGTTAGGTTACTTGCTATCATTGTTAATCGTTTTTCTATCTCTTTTATTTTTCTGTTATTATCTAAGAATTCTTCTTTTAGTTCACTAAATGTTTGATAACTTAACTGGCTTAATTTCCCTGCATCTAAAATCTCAATTAATTTTGTGATAACCTTATTAATGCCTTGAGGAACAATAAAACCAAACTCATGTAGTAGCCCCCTAATTTCATTAGCAAGTGCTGTACGATTTTTTACCAATCTCTCTCTTACCCTATGTATTGATAAAATTTCTTGTTGCTCTATAGTTTTAATTGCAACAAATCTCATATTAGGTCTTGTCACGGCTTCACATATCGCTTCAGCATCTGCTTGATCATTTTTATTAGTTTTAACATATGGTTTGACAAATTGCGGTGCCATTAGTTTTACTTCATGCCCTAATTTAGTTATTTCTCTTGCCCAATAACTAGAACCACCACAAGCTTCCATCCCTACTAAACATTGTGGTAAATTAGCCATAAATGTCAAAACCTGATCTCTCATCAATTTTTTCTTTAATACTGTCTTGCCATTTTTATCTACACCATGAATTTGAAAAATTCTTTTTGCAATATCTATACCAATTGTAGTAACCTCCATATGGACCTCCTTAATTGTTGTTTTAATATGTTAAATATTAACCCTAGAAGATTAGCAACTGCTTTTCATTCTCTATATCAGGAGGTCCATACCATTAGTCCACTATCGTCCCTATATATCGCGGCTTTGTTGCATAAATAAGATTTGTAGAGCAAGAGTGGTGATAATCTGGTAAGATGTCCTGAATTAAAAATAATCCAGATTATATGAGATCTCGGAAGAAAGCCCCTTTTAGTAAATCACGCAAGTATTCTAAATATAAAATAACGAATTGGTCAGAATATAATAATTTTTTACGCAATAGGGGTCGCATAGATTTTATGATTGCCAGTGATTTGGCGATTGGCTGGTATGCTGATTACAGAGAGGAAATGAAACGAGGAAGACCTAGACGCTATAGTGATCACGCTATATTACAGTGTTTGAAGATCAGATGCTTATTCGGTCTTAAGTTACGCCAAACCCAAGGCTTTATAAACTGGCTCTTTGAAATATCGGGTTTATCTATTAGATGTCCAGACTATACAACATTAAGTAAGCGTATGAAGTCATTAGATCTTAGGTATTTACATGGAAATCAAGATAAAGAATTTAGTTGTATTTCAATGGATAGTACAGGGATACAAGCCTACACAGGGAACGAATGGCTAGAAAATAAGCATGGTAAGCAATATAAGCGTCGCATATGGAAAAAGCTACATATCGTTATAGAAGATCAAGGTATGATACTTGCCGATAGTACCACAGAGCATACTATAGATGATAGATCACAGATTGGACTACTAATAGCTAATGTCAGAGCCAAGGATTTTCTGGGAGATCGAGGGTATGACGGTGAATCTACATATCAATTGTTGAGAAAGAAGAAGATAAAACCAGTTATTAGACCCCCAAACTCTTCAGTAAAAGTTCAATCGCTTAGGGATAAAACTGAGAGAGATGCAGCTGTTATATATCAACAAAACAAAGGATACCAAGCATGGAGGGTAAAGAATAATTATGGTAGAAGGGAGCGTGTAGAGAACACGTTCTTTCGATTTAAAACTTCTTTTGGTAGTAAGTTTCTATCAAGACATGATCAAAATAGAGTCTTTTGCAATGATTGTGTAAATTTTTGTTGAGCCTATATTAGAAGTAATTAAAAATATAGGTAACAGAAATGCAAATAGAGAAGAATAAAAAAATAAATGAAGCAATAGATTTGCTGATAGAAGGCGGAGTAGATTTAAAAACAGTACTAAGTCAGAATGGATTAATTAAGGAATTAACCAAGGGTATTTTAGAGCGAGCACTGCATGCTGAGATGTCAGAACATTTAGGTTATAGCAAGTATGATAGAGCTGAAACTGAGAATGCGAGGAATGGTAGTTTTAGTAAGAATCTGATTAGTGAGAATGGTACTATAGAGCTAAATGTTCCAAGAGACAGACAAGGTAAATTTGAACCTATAATAGTCTCAAAGAAACAAACAAGAATAGATGGCTTAGACCAAAAGATAATATCCTTATATGCGAAGGGTATGAGTGTGTCTGATATTAAAACACAATTGCAAGAATTATATGGAGCTGAGATCAGTGAGAGCCTAATCAGCAGGATTACAGATGAAGTAATAGATGAGGTCAAGATTTGGCAGAGTAGACCTCTTGAATCAGTATACCCTATAGTATATTTTGACTGTTTAGTAGTGAAAGTAAGACAAGATAAACTTATTATTAATAAATCAGTATATGTAGCTTTAGGAATAGATTTATCTGGCCGAAAGGATATTTTAGGCTTATGGATAAGTGAGAATGAAGGAGCTAAATTTTGGCTTGGTAATTTTACTGAAATGAAGAATCGAGGAGTAAAAGATATCTTAATTGCTTGTAGTGATAATCTAACTGGTATGTCTGATGCTATTGCATCAGTATATCCGAAAACTGAACATCAAATTTGTATTGTCCATCAGATCAGGAATAGCCTCAAATATGTATCATATAAAGATAGAAAGCAATTAGCAGCGGATTTGAAACTAATCTATACTTCTGCTACTGAAAAAGAAGCAGAATTAGCTCTTGAGTCATTTGATCAAAAATGGAGTAAGCAATATCCGCATATAGCTAAATCTTGGTATAATAATTGGGATAATTTGATAATTTTCTTGCAATATCCAAAGGAGATTCGTAAGATTATTTACACTACAAATGCGATAGAATCGCTGAATAGCCAATTGAGAAAAGTTACTAAGAATAAACGCATCTTTCCAAATGATGACGCAGTATTTAAAGTTTTATATCTGACAATTGATTATATTACCAAAAAATGGTCTATGCCTATCCCCAATTGGAATGAAGCTATGGCTCATTTTATGATCAAATTTGATGGTAGAATTTAATGGTTCACGAAATTTACACAATTGATGAGACAGAGCCTCAAAATATGACAAAAGAAATGTCTATTAAATGCCACTTATTAAACAAAATGTTTGAAATTGGTAAACCTATCTCTGTGCCTGTTGGCTAGGCTAGCATTGCGGGGTTAGGGGCAGTATATTCAAAAGCTTATTTATGCAACAAAGCCATGAGGTATGGGAAGAAAATATAAATCTGGCTTAATTAATACTGGAATTTACCCGTAAGAAAATGATAAAATATGGTCATAAACCTTATGGATTTCAGTCAATGCCAATAGACAACATTATCAAATCGCAAGAACAAGGGAAACTGTTTGGTTATAAATTAAAAGAAGAATTAAACCCAAATAATAAGCTATATAAATTAAGAGAATTAATAAATTGGTCTAGGCTCGAAGAGTGGTTATCAAAAAATGTTTGTATTAAGAAATTTGGTAGAAATAGAAAATGTCATAGAGTGATGCTTGGCATAACGATGCTACAAGCAATGTATAATTTTTCAGATTCATTATCAGAGGAAGAGCTAAAAGAGAATATGTATTGGCAGTATTTCTGCGGGTGGGAATATATAGAAAAAGACATAGCTATCTCGGAAACTAGTATACGACGGTTTCGTAGTGTATTAGGTGAAGCTGGATATAATGAGATATTATCGGAGTTGATCAGGGTTGGGATAAAAACTAACACAATTAAAAAAAAAGATTTGGAATTAATCATCGCTGATACGACTGTACAAATTAAGAATATCAAACACCCACACGATGTTTATTTAATGGATAAAGCTAGGCTTAGCATAGTAAAGCTTTGCAACAGTTTGGGTATACATTTGAATGAAACATACGCTAGAACCTATAAACGCGATATAGTAAAGCTATGGAAATATAAAGAACATAGTAAAGCCAAGAAGCGTTGGAAAATAATGAAGCATTTAAAAATATTACTGGGTCGTTTGATTAGAGTATGTGAGCGTGAGATCAAAAATAAGCAATTAAACTTGTCTCTCAAAAATCAAGAAGTATTGCAAAAAATAAAACAAATACATAACCAATCTGTTTTAAAAAGAGAAGCTAAAAAGCAATATAAAGAAGATAACAAAGTATTATATAGTTTTCATGCCCCTGAAGTAGAGTGTATAGGAAAGGGAAAACGCAACAAGCCATATGAGTTTGGCAATAAAGTAGCGGTAGTAGTAAGTGGTCGTAGAAATTTTGTTTTATCCGCAAAATCGTTTCATAATAATCCTTATGATGGTCATACATTGCATCAGAGCTTTGAAGCAGTAGAGAGTGTCACTGGAATCAAGATAAAGAAATCATTTGTTGATCTTGGGTATAGTGGTAGCAATGTAAAGGAGAAGAGTAAGGTATATACCCCAAAAACGCGGAAGAAGTTGTTACAAGAGGACAAGTCTATGATCAAGAGACGCAGTGCCATAGAACCAATCAGGAGTTTCGCACTTAGCAAAGTTGCGAATCAGTTAAAAGCCATCTGATATTGTTTTGAATTGATGTTTTTATATGTAGAAGTTAAGATTTGATCTTACAGACACTATAAATTTTGCCCCTGATTGTCAGTTAAATTTTGACTGTCAGATACATATTCAAGATACAAGATTTCATTATTCTTTTCAACAGCTAATTTCTTACTATCCTTAAAAGTTTGCATAGGAGTTTTTCCATAACAATATTTACCAGAATGAGGTCTTTCATTATTGAAATACTCTAGCCAGATATCAAGATCTAATTGTAGGTCATCAAGAGCTGTATAAATCTTTTTCCGCATAGCTGTATCAAAGAATTCTTGTTTCATGGTTTTATTAAAACGCTCACACATACCGTTTGTTTGAGGAGAATATGCTTTAGTAGTAGTATGCTCTATACCTTCGATACTTAGAAATAATTCAAAAGCATGATGCTCTATATTCCCCTTATATTCTGACCCACGATCTGTCAGAATACGAAGTATTGGTATCCCTTGAGTCTCATACCATGGTAACACTCGGTCATTAAGCATATCAGCAGCAGTTAAAGCTGTTTTATCAGTATATAGTTTAACATCAGCTACTCTGCTGTAGCTATCAATAAATACCTGAGAATAAACCTTACCTATACCCTTAAAGTTGCCTACATAATATGTATCTTGGCATCCTAGATATCCTGGATGCTGTGTCTCAATTTCTCCATGAGCTTCTTTTTCATTACGACGCTTCTCTAGCACTTGTAATTGTGCCTCAGTAAGCACAATACCATCTTGAGCCATTTTTGCTTCTAATGCTTTAAGTCTTTTACTGATGTTGTTTAAATCATTACGTAACCAAATTGATCTTACTCCCCCAGGTGATACAAGTACACCTGTCTTTTTAAGCTCATTTGATACTCTTAGCTGACCATATGCTGGATATTCTATTGCCATATCTAGTACTGCTTTCTCTACAGCAGGATCAACTCTATTCGCTATTATTGGCTTTCTTCGACTAATTTCATACAACGCTTCTTCGCCACCAGTTTCATACAGTTCTTTAAATCTGTAATAACTATCTCTACTATATCCCATCGCTTTACATGCTGATGATATACTACCAAGGCTCTTAGCTAATTCAAGTAAACCTAATTTTGGTTTTATTATTTTTTGATTTAAGTTCATTCTTTATCTCCATTTAATAATTAATTTATTTTACTAAATGTAAGATATAATCTCAACTATTACATTTTATAACTTCCCAAGTTTGTTGATATAAAGTAATGTTTTCATTTATCCTCCTTTTATTCATATCAAGCCAGGCAAATACTGCAAGGCAAATATGATTTCTTTGAGCTCGGCCCGTGCGTGCCTGACAGCGTTCAATACCACAAGTTTGTTTTAATTCTCGATGATAAACCTCTATAGACCAACGTGCCTTAACAATTTTCTCTATTTGCTCACGTGTGGGATTGTCCAAGTTCGTTGTTATGTAATCAATGCGACCATTCTTTGCCACAAACTTAAATACCGTAACCCAACCGTATCCACGTAGGTGAATTTTTAGCCCCTCATCGGGTATCTCTAAACTTTCCAAGCTAACATTATGATTAACTTTTCTATTTTTCCTTAGGGTGGTAACCCATAGCCAGCCTAAATTACGTATATGTTTTAAATTCTTCAACCCGCTATACCAAGCATCCATGACTATGGCATCAGGATTGAGACCTCTTTCTTTAGCTAAAGTAAGCATATCACAAAAATGCTCATTCTTTGTTTTACCATCAGTGTCTTTATCATATATTCTATAATCTACGGGAGTAGATTGAGCAATTTTAGTATTGTAATGTAGTAAGTTTACCATTCCTATACCAGGTATAACATCATGTACAGCTCCAGAATATTGATAACGTACAAGCTCAATCTTCTGACTGTATTGCTTTGATAATAAGGTGTCATCCCCCACTAATAAACACGGTGCTTCCCAATCTATATATTTTGACACTTCCTTATAGATTTCGCTAGGACGAAAATCCTTACTCTTTAACCATCGACTTGCACTATCGTGAGATAGATCTACTGGACTCACTTCAGATAATGCCTTGCTAGTATATCTGACACTACTTGCTTGTAAAAATGATTTATATAAGTCCTTGCTACATTTTGTTCTTGTCATTTTTATCTAAAACTATTTTTCTCTAGATTAACATACTTTTTGCTAAGTGCGAAACTCCTGCCAATAATAGGTCACTTAAAGCAATATGGTCGGATGGGTAGAAACTTCTTGAAAGGTATGATAGGAGATATTATCAATCCAATAATCTCTGCTATTGGTTTGAATTTACGATGCATTGCAAATCATTTACAAATCGTGTCTAACTCCACATAAATCAAAAATATCATCATGCAAAAACTAGATGAACGATAAAAAATCGTTAACAATAGCTCCATATCAAAATTAGACCAACACAGAAATGTATCAGTAAAAATTAACATAACTTATTAATTTTTATTGAAAATCTTAGCAATTTGTTGTCAAAACTCTATCCCATTACAAATGATCAGGATTTGAAGTGTTTTTGGCGGATAGACTACCTATTTTACTAAATGTAAGATATAATCTCAACTATTACATCTAATGTTCGTTCATCAACTTATTTTTCTTCATCTTTCCTCTTAAGTTTATTGCTATTTATTCTAACTTATTGCGGAAACACACTCCTTCATTTTTTTGTCCAATTTTTTCAGTCCATTATATTACCATCTTCATTTATTAGAAAGCATAAAAGCTAGAAATAGTAGTATTTCTAGCTTTTTTTGTTATCATAGTCAATGTTATTCCTGCGTATAGCTTATTTCACTAAGGTCCTTACATGGTGGTAATGTTTAATATGTCATATAATAAGGCATCACACAAATTTAGTGTCAGTATCTTAATGGATTAAGCTATAAGACTCGCTTGCGTGGATGGAGAGTCGTCACATTGCGAGGAAGAGGCGAAGCCTTGACGTGGCAATCTTAGGAGTTCTAATTCATGAGATTGCCACGCTTCCTTTGGTCGCTCGCAATGACGATTTACGAGCCATGCAACACGTTAAAATAACAAACGAATTAAGATTTTAAGATAGCAAGATGCCGAAATTAAAAATATTTTTATTTAAATATCTCTATAGTAAAAGATTTATAGGTATTTTAGTCGCAATAGCTATTATTTTCTCTTATTTCACTTATTACACAATATCTATCGGCACAAAAAATGGTGCAGTTAATGCTAGTAAAGTGATTTGGTTTTTACTAATTGATTTAATAATTTTCTTAATTCTTGGCATATTATTAACTCGCAAATTTTTCCAAAGTTTTTTCTTTAAAAATAGCGATCAAAATACTTCTAAGTTACAAAATCGTATAGTAGTTGCGTTTAGTCTAGCTGCTGCTATTCCCACTATAATCGTTTCAATATCTTCTGCTTATTTTTTAAATCTTAGTATTCAAGCTTGGTTCGATCGAAAAATTTCTGTGGTACTTGATCAATCTATAATGGTTGGTGATTCTTATATTGCTGAACATAAAGTGCTGTTACGAGAGACAGCACTTGCTGTTGCTGAGGATTTAAGTGATATGTATTATGATTTAATTCATAATCCCGCTTTATTTACTACAACATTAAACACCGAAGCAGAAATGAGATCGCTTGATGAAGCAATAGTGTTAAATAAGTCGACTAATACAATAATTGCTAATAGCTATTTAAGTTTTTCTCTATCATTTGCAACTATTCCTGCCCATCTAATTAAAAAGGCAGATTCGTGTGAGCCGGTAGAAGTAAAATCTGATCCAACTAAAATAAGAATGTTGATTAAGTTAAAAGAATATAATGATGTGTATTTACTAGTTGGTAGGTCAATTGATAATAAAATTATTGATCATATAGATGCAACTAATGGAGCGGCAGCAGAGTATCATCGTCTTAAAAACCAGATAGGGAATATACAAATAAAATTCTCAATTATTTTTATCTTTATAGCCTTATTACTTCTTTTAATAGCGATAAGTTTTGGGGTTATAGTTACTGCTAAAATAGTAAACCCAATTAAAAAGCTGGTTATTGCAACCGATAAAGTAAAAAGCGGTGATCTAACAGTGCAAGTCCCAGAGAATGAAGTAGATAAAGACGAAATAGGAACGCTTTATGCTGCATTTAATAGAATGATTAAGCAGCTTTTACGCCAACAAAGGGATTTAGTGATAGCACAACGGGCATTAGCTTGGTCGGATGTAGCAAAAAAAGTAGCACATGAAATTAAAAATCCGTTAACACCTATTTTGCTTGCTTCTGAAAGATTGCTTAAAAAATTTAGCCCTGAAATTAAAGAAAGGGCAGAGTTTGAGAATTATTTAAAAATGATTATTCGCCATACTAATGATATTAAAAATATTGTATCTGAGTTTGTTCTTTTTGCTCGTCTTCCTGCACCTAAATTTACCAATTGTGATTTGATTTATGTAATTAATAATATTGTAGAAGCACGTAAATTACTTAATGATAATATTTCCTATAGTTTTGAAACTAATGTAGATCAATTTAATTTTACGTGTGATACTACTCAAATAAATCAAGTAATGATAAATTTACTTAAAAATGCTGAAGAATCATTAGAGGGAAGTAATCAAGCAGCAATAAAAGTTAATATAAATACGAGTGAGCAATTTATCAATATTACAGTCCTAGATAACGGCAGAGGGTTCCCGCCTGAGCTAATAGGTAAGGCTACTGAAAGCTATGTAACCACTAGAAGTAAAGGTATGGGAGTGGGGCTTGCTATCGTTAAAAGAATAGTCGAAGAACATTGCGGTGTTTTAGATATTGCAAATAGAGAGACAGGTGGAGCTGTGATTGATATTAGATTTAACCTTGAGGAGCTTAAGCTCAAGGTAAAACGTCATGAAATAGGTGTAATTAGTTAGGCTTTCTAAAAACTTTAGAAAGTCCATAATGTAAGGCTCGAAACTAGTGTAAGTGTCAATATAAATATTTCTGCCAATTAGGGGATTTGTTAAATAGATAATTTTATTTACATCAAACATTTAGAGTCTTTTGCAATGATTGTGTAAATTTTTGTTGAGCCTATATTAGAATATAATGGACTAATGGTATGGACCTCCTGATATAGAGAATGAAAAGCAGTTGCTAATCTTCTAGGGTTAATATTTAACATATTAAAACAACAATTAAGGAGGTCCATATGGAGGTTACTACAATTGGTATAGATATTGCAAAAAGAATTTTTCAAATTCATGGTGTAGATAAAAATGGCAAGACAGTATTAAAGAAAAAATTGATGAGAGATCAGGTTTTGACATTTATGGCTAATTTACCACAATGTTTAGTAGGCAGGAGTTTCGCACTTAGCAAAGTTGCGAATCAGTTAAAATGTAATAGTTGAGATTATATCTTACATTTAGTAAAATAAATTAATTATTAAATGGAGATAAAGAATGAACTTAAATCAAAAAATAATAAAACCAAAATTAGGTTTACTTGAATTAGCTAAGAGCCTTGGTAGTATATCATCAGCATGTAAAGCGATGGGATATAGTAGAGATAGTTATTACAGATTTAAAGAACTGTATGAAACTGGTGGCGAAGAAGCGTTGTATGAAATTAGTCGAAGAAAGCCAATAATAGCGAATAGAGTTGATCCTGCTGTAGAGAAAGCAGTACTAGATATGGCAATAGAATATCCAGCATATGGTCAGCTAAGAGTATCAAATGAGCTTAAAAAGACAGGTGTACTTGTATCACCTGGGGGAGTAAGATCAATTTGGTTACGTAATGATTTAAACAACATCAGTAAAAGACTTAAAGCATTAGAAGCAAAAATGGCTCAAGATGGTATTGTGCTTACTGAGGCACAATTACAAGTGCTAGAGAAGCGTCGTAATGAAAAAGAAGCTCATGGAGAAATTGAGACACAGCATCCAGGGTATCTAGGATGCCAAGATACATATTATGTAGGCAACTTTAAGGGTATAGGTAAGGTTTATTCTCAGGTATTTATTGATAGCTACAGCAGAGTAGCTGATGTTAAACTATATACTGATAAAACAGCTTTAACTGCTGCTGATATGCTTAATGACCGAGTGTTACCATGGTATGAGACTCAAGGGATACCAATACTTCGTATTCTGACAGATCGTGGGTCAGAATATAAGGGGAATATAGAGCATCATGCTTTTGAATTATTTCTAAGTATCGAAGGTATAGAGCATACTACTACTAAAGCATATTCTCCTCAAACAAACGGTATGTGTGAGCGTTTTAATAAAACCATGAAACAAGAATTCTTTGATACAGCTATGCGGAAAAAGATTTATACAGCTCTTGATGACCTACAATTAGATCTTGATATCTGGCTAGAGTATTTCAATAATGAAAGACCTCATTCTGGTAAATATTGTTATGGAAAAACTCCTATGCAAACTTTTAAGGATAGTAAGAAATTAGCTGTTGAAAAGAATAATGAAATCTTGTATCTTGAATATGTATCTGACAGTCAAAATTTAACTGACAATCAGGGGCAAAATTTATAGTGTCTGTAAGATCAAATCTTAACTTCTACAGTTAAAAGCCATCTGATATTGTTTTGAATTGATGTTTTTATAACTTCCCAAGTTTGTTGATATAAAGTAATGTTTTCATTTATCCTCCTTTTATTCATATCAAGCCAGGCAAATACTGCAAGGCAAATATGATTTCTTTGAGCTCGGCCCGTGCGTGCCTGACAGCGTTCAATACCACAAGTTTGTTTTAATTCTCGATGATAAACCTCTATAGACCAACGTGCCTTAACAATTTTCTCTATTTGCTCACGTGTGGGATTTTCCAAGTTCGTTGTTATGTAATCAATGCGACCATTCTTTGCCACAAACTTAAATACCGTAACCCAACCGTATCCACGTAGGTGAATTTTTAGCCCCTCATCGGGTATCTCTAAACTTTCCAAGCTAACATTATGATTAACTTTTCTATTTTTCCTTAGGGTGGTAACCCATAGCCAGCCTAAATTACGTATATGTTTTAAATTCTCCAACCCGCTATACCAAGCATCCATGACTATGGCATCAGGATTGAGACCTCTTTCTTTAGCTAAAGTAAGCATATCACAAAAATGCTCATTCTTTGTTTTACCATCAGTGTCTTTATCATATATTCTATAATCTACGGGAGTAGATTGAGCAATTTTAGTATTGTAATGTAGTAAGTTTACCATTCCTATACCAGGTATAACATCATGTACAGCTCCAGAATATTGATAACGTACAAGCTCAATCTTCTGACTGTATTGCTTTGATAATAAGGTGTCATCCCCCACTAATAAACACGGTGCTTCCCAATCTATATATTTTGACACTTCCTTATAGATTTCGCTAGGACGAAAATCCTTACTCTTTAACCATCGACTTGCACTATCGTGAGATAGATCTACTGGACTCACTTCAGATAATGCCTTGCTAGTATATCTGACACTACTTGCTTGTAAAAATGATTTATATAAGTCCTTGCTACATTTTGTTCTTGTCATTTTTATCTAAAACTATTTTTCTCTAGATTAACATACTTTTTGCTAAGTGCGAAACTCCTGAAGATATCTTTTACTCCTCGATTCTTCATTTCAGTAAAATTACCAAGCCAAAATTTAGCTCCTTCATTCTCACTTATCCATAAGCCTAAAATATCCTTTCTGCCAGATAAATCTATTCCTAAAGCTACATATACTGATTTATTAATAATAAGTTTATCTTGTCTTACTTTCACTACTAAACAGTCAAAATATACTATAGGGTATACTGATTCAAGAGGTCTACTCTGCCAAATCTTGACCTCATCTATTACTTCATCTGTAATCCTGCTGATTAGGCTCTCACTGATCTCAGCTCCATATAATTCTTGCAATTGTGTTTTAATATCAGACACACTCATACCCTTCGCATATAAGGGGTAAATTCCAGTATTAATTAAGCCAGATTTATATTTTCTTCCCATACCTCATTGGGTGTTTTATAACCGAGCACTTTTCTTGGTAAATTATTTAAAAAATCCTCAATTTCTTGTAATCAGGAGTTTCGCACTTAGCAAAATTGTGTATTAGTTAGAAGCCATTTAATGTTGTTCTGAATTGATGTTTTTATAACTTCCCAAGTTTGTTGATATAAAGTAATGTTTTCATTTATCCTCCTTTTGTTCATATCAAGCCAGGCCAATACAGCAAGGCAAATATGATTTCTTTGAGCTCGACCCGTGCGTGCCTGACAGCATTCAATACCACAAGTTTGTTTCAATTCTCGATGATAAACTTCTATAGACCAACGCGCCTTAACAATTTTCTCTATTTGCTCACGTGTAGGATTCTCTAAATTAGTTGTTATAGCTAACGCGGAAAGGTTTTTACCATAGTTTTTGTATTTACTCACATATTCACCAGATCTAAATCCTATTAAACATTGCTGGACTAACTTTAAAAACTGTTTACGTAAAATTATTGATCAATGCCTAAGTTGTTCCTAATCTGTGGTAGAAACATTGCCGTGTTAGCTATATGTAATCAATGCGACCATTTTTTGCCACAAACTTAAATACCGTAACCCAACCGTATCCACGTAGGTGAATTTTTAGCCCTTCATCGGGAATCTCTAAAGTTTCCAAGCTAACATTACGATTAACTTTTCTATTTTTTCTTAGGTTGGTAACCCATATCCAACCTAAATTACGTATATGTTTTAAATTATCCAAACCACTATACCAAGCATCCATAACTATAGCATCAGGCTTGATACCTCTTTCTTTAGCTAAAGTAAGCATATCACAAAAATGCTCGTTCTTTGTTTTACCATCAGTTTCTTTATCATATATTCTATAATCTACAGGAGTAGATTGATCAATTTGAGTATTGTAATGCAGTAAGTTTACCATTCCTATACCAGGTATAACATCATGTACAGCCCCAGAATATTGATAATTTACAAGCTCGATCCTCTTACTGTATTGCTTTGACAATAAGGTGTCATCTCCCACTAATAAACAAGGATCTTCCAGATCAATATATTTTGACACTTTGCTATAGATTTCGCTAGGGCGAAAATCCTTACTCTTTAACCATCGACTTGCACTATCGTGCGATAGATCTAATGGACTTACTTCAGATAATGCTTTGCTAGTATATCTTACACTACTTGCTTGTAAGAATGATTTATATAAATCTTTGCTACATTTTGATCTTGTCATTTTTATCTAAAACTATTTTTCTCTAGATTAGCATATTATTTGCTAAGTGCGAAACTCCTGTCTATTTTTTCTTAGGTTGGTAACCCATATCCAACCTAAATTACGTATATGTTTTAAATTATCCAAACCACTATACCAAGCATCCATAACTATAGCATCAGGCTTGATACCTCTTTCTTTAGCTAAAGTAAGCATATCACAAAAATGCTCGTTCTTTGTTTTACCATCAGTTTCTTTATCATATATTCTATAATCTACAGGAGTAGATTGATCAATTTGAGTATTGTAATGCAGTAAGTTTACCATTCCTATACCAGGTATAACATCATGTACAGCCCCAGAATATTGATAATTTACAAGCTCGATCCTCTTACTGTATTGCTTTGACAATAAGGTGTCATCTCCCACTAATAAACAAGGATCTTCCAGATCAATATATTTTGACACTTTGCTATAGATTTCGCTAGGGCGAAAATCCTTACTCTTTAACCATCGACTTGCACTATCGTGCGATAGATCTAATGGACTTACTTCAGATAATGCTTTGCTAGTATATCTTACACTACTTGCTTGTAAGAATGATTTATATAAATCTTTGCTACATTTTGATCTTGTCATTTTTATCTAAAACTATTTTTCTCTAGATTAGCATATTATTTGCTAAGTGCGAAACTCCTGGTAGGGATGGAAGCTTGTGGTGGTTCTAGTTATTGGGCAAGAGAAATAACTAAATTAGGGCATGAAGTAAAACTAATGGCACCGCAATTTGTCAAACCATATGTTAAAACTAATAAAAATGATCAAGCAGATGCTGAAGCGATATGTGAAGCCGTGACAAGACCTAATATGAGATTTGTTGCAATTAAAACTATAGAGCAACAAGAAATTTTATCAATACATAGGGTAAGAGAGAGATTGGTAAAAAATCGTACAGCACTTGCTAATGAAATTAGGGGGCTACTACATGAGTTTGGTTTTATTGTTCCTCAAGGCATTAATAAGGTTATCACAAAATTAATTGAGATTTTAGATGCAGGGAAATTAAGCCAGTTAAGTTATCAAACATTTAGTGAACTAAAAGAAGAATTCTTAGATAATAACAGAAAAATAAAAGAGATAGAAAAACGATTAACAATGATAGCAAGTAACCTAACTCAATATCAACGATTAAGAGCTATACCTGGTCTTGGTTTAATTACTGCTACTGCTTTAATAGGGTAAATTCCAGTATTAATTAAGCCAGATTTATATTTTCTTCCCATACCTCATTGGGTGTTTTATAACCGAGCACTTTTCTTGGTAAATTATTTAAAAAATCCTCAATTTCTTGTAATTGCTTTATTGTTAATTTTTTTATATCTAAAGATTTAGAGTATACTCTGTGCACCATTGAGTTAATCTTCTCTATCAATGGTTTTTGCCATGGAGAATAAGGATTGCAAAAATATACTTTTCGTTCAGATTTTGGCAATAGTTGTTCATGATTGGTAAATTCTTTGCCATTATCTAACGTTATGCTTTTGATTATATGCGACAATTGTTTAAGTTTTTTATTCATGTTACCAATCACATCTTGTGTTCTTTTTGAACGGTTTAAAGTGAGAAACACTTTTTGTGTTCTGATATCCACAAGAGCGCCTATATTACGACTTTGATTACCTTTGTTAAAAGTTAAATCACCTTCTAAATGACCTATTGCTGCTATCTTTCTATTTATCTCTGGTCTTTCAGTAATGGAAACTCGATTTGGTATTGTAATTCTTTTGTTTCTGATTCTTGTACCATGATGCAACCTATTTTTCCTTTTTCTTGCTAAAGATAAATATAATTTTTGCCTTTGTGCTATAGGAGATGTATAAATAAACTGGTATATACTCTCTGTAGAAATATTGACAGTATCTCGTGATAGTTTACGTCTACCTGAAATTATATCTGGTGAAATACCCTGTGTTAACTGCTTTATTATTTCTGCTCGTAAATTATTATCAATATCTAATTTTCTTTTTCTCTTACCTTGCCTTAAACTGCAAGCAAGTGTGTTAGCCCTATCTGGTCTATAATTATGCCTCATTCTCTTGAGTTCATAACATATAGTGCTTTTATCACGGCCAATCTTTGTCCCTATATATCGCGAGCTATAACCACTCTTATTCATTTCGTATATTTTAAATCTTTCATCTATCGTTAAATGAGCCATGATATATCTATATTTAAATGATGCTCCTCGCAGCAGAGCTACGAGGTATCTAAAAAAGTTTTAGTTGTTTCTTATGATATCACGAAGCAGAGCTTCGGGGAATTAAACCCTGAGAGATTAAAAATTGATTATATCTGGCTTAATTAATTATAGAACTTTCCAACTACCATTCCTCGCATTCTCAGTTTCAGCTCTATCATACTTGCTATAACCTAAATGTTCTGACATCTCAGCATGCAGTGCTCGCTCTAAAATACCCTTGGTTAATTCCTTAATTAATCTCTCAGGGTTTAATTCCCCGAAGCTCTGCTTCGTGATATCATAAGAAACAACTAAAACTTTTTTAGATACCTCGTAGCTCTGCTGCGAGGAGCATCATTCCATTCTGACTTAGTACTGTTTTTAAATCTACTCCGCCTTCTATCAGCAAATCTATTGCTTCATTTATTTTTTTATTCTTCTCTATTTGCATTTCTGTTACCTATATTTTTAATTACTTCTAATATAGGCTCAACAAAAATTTACACAATCATTGCAAAAGACTCTTCCAGTATTAATTAAGCCAGATTTATATTTTCTTCCCATACCTCATTGGGTGTTTTATAACCGAGCACTTTTCTTGGTAAATTATTTAAAAAATCCTCAATTTCTTGTAATTGCTTTATTGTTAATTTTTTTATATCTAAAGATTTAGAGTATACTCTGTGCACCATTGAGTTAATCTTCTCTATCAATGGTTTTTGCCATGGAGAATAAGGATTGCAAAAATATACTTTTCGTTCAGATTTTGGCAATAGTTGTTCATGATTGGTAAATTCTTTGCCATTATCTAACGTTATGCTTTTGATTATATGCGACAATTGTTTAAGTTTTTTATTCATGTTACCAATCACATCTTGTGTTCTTTTTGAACGGTTTAAAGTGAGAAACACTTTTTGTGTTCTGATATCCACAAGAGCGCCTATATTACGACTTTGATTACCTTTGTTAAAAGTTAAATCACCTTCTAAATGACCTATTGCTGCTATCTTTCTATTTATCTCTGGTCTTTCAGTAATGGAAACTCGATTTGGTATTGTAATTCTTTTGTTTCTGATTCTTGTACCATGATGCAACCTATTTTTCCTTTTTCTTGCTAAAGATAAATATAATTTTTGCCTTTGTGCTATAGGAGATGTATAAATAAACTGGTATATACTCTCTGTAGAAATATTGACAGTATCTCGTGATAGTTTACGTCTACCTGAAATTATATCTGGTGAAATACCCTGTGTTAACTGCTTTATTATTTCTGCTCGTAAATTATTATCAATATCTAATTTTCTTTTTCTCTTACCTTGCCTTAAACTGCAAGCAAGTGTGTTAGCCCTATCTGGTCTATAATTATGCCTCATTCTCTTGAGTTCATAACATATAGTGCTTTTATCACGGCCAATCTTTGTCCCTATATATCGCGAGCTATAACCACTCTTATTCATTTCGTATATTTTAAATCTTTCATCTATCGTTAAATGAGCCATGATATATCTATATTTAAATGATGCTCCTCGCAGCAGAGCTACGAGGTATCTAAAAAAGTTTTAGTTGTTTCTTATGATATCACGAAGCAGAGCTTCGGGGAATTAAACCCTGAGAGATTAAACATTGATTATATCTGGCTTAATTAATGTCCCCCTACGGGGATAAAAAATCCCTCGCCTTCAGGCGAAGGGAAGATATAATGAAGTTGCTTTAGCAACGAATTGATAAAAAGATATGAGAAGTTATAGAAAAAATAGTCATAGCCAGTATGATTTAAAAGTACATATTATATGGATACCAAAGTATAGAAAAAGAGCATTGGTAGGAAAAGTAACTGAGAGAGTCAGGGATTTATTAAGGCAAATTTGCATGGAACATGAAGCATATATAATTTCAGGTAAAGTATCTTGTGATCATGTTCATATATTTATTTCATACCGTCCTCAAGTGGCTTTAAGTAAGCTTGTACAATATCTAAAAGGGAGTAGCTCAAGAATATTATTGCAAGAATTTGCTCATTTAAGGAAACAATTTTGGGGTAATCATTTTTGGGCTAGAGGATATATGGCGGTGAGTTCAGGTAATATTACTGACGAAATGATACAGCAGTATATTGATGAACAAGAAGGTGAGCCAGTAAATGATGATCGATTTCTAATCGATTCCACTTTATAACCCCTCAGCTTATAGCTGAGGGTTGTTTAGTTATAGCAGGAGTTTCGCACTTAGCAAATAATATGCTAATCTAGAGAAAAATAGTTTTAGATAAAAATGACAAGATCAAAATGTAGCAAAGATTTATATAAATCATTCTTACAAGCAAGTAGTGTAAGATATACTAGCAAAGCATTATCTGAAGTAAGTCCATTAGATCTATCGCACGATAGTGCAAGTCGATGGTTAAAGAGTAAGGATTTTCGCCCTAGCGAAATCTATAGCAAAGTGTCAAAATATATTGATCTGGAAGATCCTTGTTTATTAGTAGGAGATGACACCTTATTGTCAAAGCAATACAGTAAGAGGATCGAGCTTGTAAATTATCAATATTCTGGGGCTGTACATGATGTTATACCTGGTATAGGAATGGTAAACTTACTGCATTACAATACTCAAATTGATCAATCTACTCCTGTAGATTATAGAATATATGATAAAGAAACTGATGGTAAAACAAAGAACGAGCATTTTTGTGATATGCTTACTTTAGCTAAAGAAAGAGGTATCAAGCCTGATGCTATAGTTATGGATGCTTGGTATAGTGGTTTGGATAATTTAAAACATATACGTAATTTAGGTTGGATATGGGTTACCAACCTAAGAAAAAATAGAAAAGTTAATCGTAATGTTAGCTTGGAAACTTTAGAGATTCCCGATGAAGGGCTAAAAATTCACCTACGTGGATACGGTTGGGTTACGGTATTTAAGTTTGTGGCAAAAAATGGTCGCATTGATTACATAACAACTAATTTAGAGAATCCTACACGTGAGCAAATAGAGAAAATTGTTAAGGCGCGTTGGTCTATAGAAGTTTATCATCGAGAATTGAAACAAACTTGTGGTATTGAATGCTGTCAGGCACGCACGGGTCGAGCTCAAAGAAATCATATTTGCCTTGCTGTATTGGCCTGGCTTGATATGAACAAAAGGAGGATAAATGAAAACATTACTTTATATCAACAAACTTGGGAAGTTATAAAAACATCAATTCAGAACAACATTAAATGGCTTCTAACTAATACACAATTTTGCTAAGTGCGAAACTCCTGTATAGAACTTTCCATTGTTTGGCGATAAGGGTTATATCAAACAGGAGCTCTTTGATGATCTATACAGCAAAGGAATCAAGTTAGTAACTGGCATAAAGAAGAAAATGAAGAATAAACTTATGCCATTATTTGAAAAAATATTATTACGCAAACGCTCAATTATCGAAACAGTATTTAGTGTGCTGAAGGGTGCTTTCGAGATCGAACATACAAGACATAGATCAATTTGGAATGCCTTTGTACATATCTTATCCGCCCTAATTGCATACTGTATGAAACCTAACAAACCTGCTATATCTCAAAATTAGCTAATCCAGAATTCAGGTTATAAGAGGGTTTGCCTGAACCTTGATTCTGTACATAATTACGTAATTTCTGCTCATCACCATGTTTACCTACTGTGCTCATAAAATATCCTTTACTCCAAAACTCACTTCCCCATAATTTTTCTTTAAACCTGAATTCTGGATTAGCTAATTTTGAGATATAGCAGGTTTGTTAGGTTTCATACAGTATGCAATTAGGGCGGATAAGATATGTACAAAGGCATTCCAAATTGATCTATGTCTTGTATGTTCGATCTCGAAAGCACCCTTCAGCACACTAAATACTGTTTCGATAATTGAGCGTTTGCGTAATAATATTTTTTCAAATAATGGCATAAGTTTATTCTTCATTTTCTTCTTTAGGAAAGTTCTATAAATGATGCTCCTCGCAGCAGAGCTACGAGGAGCATCATTTAAATATAGATATATCATGGCTCATTTAACGATAGATGAAAGATTTAAAATATACGAAATGAATAAGAGTGGTTATAGCTCGCGATATATAGGGACAAAGATTGGCCGTGATAAAAGCACTATATGTTATGAACTCAAGAGAATGAGGCATAATTATAGACCAGATAGGGCTAACACACTTGCTTGCAGTTTAAGGCAAGGTAAGAGAAAAAGAAAATTAGATATTGATAATAATTTACGAGCAGAAATAATAAAGCAGTTAACACAGGGTATTTCACCAGATATAATTTCAGGTAGACGTAAACTATCACGAGATACTGTCAATATTTCTACAGAGAGTATATACCAGTTTATTTATACATCTCCTATAGCACAAAGGCAAAAATTATATTTATCTTTAGCAAGAAAAAGGAAAAATAGGTTGCATCATGGTACAAGAATCAGAAACAAAAGAATTACAATACCAAATCGAGTTTCCATTACTGAAAGACCAGAGATAAATAGAAAGATAGCAGCAATAGGTCATTTAGAAGGTGATTTAACTTTTAACAAAGGTAATCAAAGTCGTAATATAGGCGCTCTTGTGGATATCAGAACACAAAAAGTGTTTCTCACTTTAAACCGTTCAAAAAGAACACAAGATGTGATTGGTAACATGAATAAAAAACTTAAACAATTGTCGCATATAATCAAAAGCATAACGTTAGATAATGGCAAAGAATTTACCAATCATGAACAACTATTGCCAAAATCTGAACGAAAAGTATATTTTTGCAATCCTTATTCTCCATGGCAAAAACCATTGATAGAGAAGATTAACTCAATGGTGCACAGAGTATACTCTAAATCTTTAGATATAAAAAAATTAACAATAAAGCAATTACAAGAAATTGAGGATTTTTTAAATAATTTACCAAGAAAAGTGCTCGGTTATAAAACACCCAATGAGGTATGGGAAGAAAATATAAATCTGGCTTAATTAATACTGGAATTTACCTTATTCCAGTTACTAACTTGATTCCTTTGCTGTATAGATCATCAAAGAGCTCCTGTTTGATATAACCCTTATCGCCAAACAATAATCCCGTGATATGTTTGGTGATTATCGAAACCGGCGCTCTATCATCTACATTACCAGGCGTTAGTTTTAGACCTTGAATCTCACCTTTTTCGTTAATAACCAAATGTAATTTTAGACCAAAAAACCAACTTTTTGTTGTTTTACCCAAAGCAGCAATACCGGCAAAGACTTTATTACGAGAGATTCTTTTTCGATGACAAACCTCTAAAGATGTGGCGTCAATATAAGAAACTCCCGTAGATTGAGCTGCCTGCATATACCATTCAAGTAATAAAACTAAATAACTCAGAACTCTTGGTTTTAGAGCTATAAAACGAGTATATGATGGAAGAGTTACAAAGTCTGATTTATATAATTGTAGATAGGACATATAAAAATATTTAAAGTTTTTACAGGGTGATTGATGGTATAAAAGCACTATTGTTAACAGCTCAGAATAGCTTATTTCAGGCTTTCTTGTAGGGTTTTTATTAATTAATTGGTAGAAATGATTTATTAATCCACTGCTCGCTAATTTTACAAAAATCATCGACAAAACAAAATAATGCAGTAATATCTTTCTTCATGGGGATACTCTTGTTTTTTTGCTAAAAATTATATAGAGTATCTTCTATCCCTTGTAAATACTTACTTCCAAACCTAGATTAATCCAGAATTCAGGTTTTAAGATTTGGATATTTCTCAAACATTTTCTTAGAAGTAATACTTTTTATGATTTGAGTTATTTTTGTTGGGCTATACATTGGTATTGACTGTAATAAAAAATGTACGTGATCTTTATCTACTCCTATTTCTAAAAATCTAATTTCATAACAATCTTCTATGTGCTCACAAATTTTACACAAATAATCATCTAGTTCTTGATTGAATATTACTCTTCTATACTTTGCCGGCGTTACTAAATGATATATTAGTACTGTGACATTATGACTCTTATGTATATAACTGCTTTCTTCCATTCAAGTAGTATATCACGAAGCAGAGCTTCGGGGAATTAAACCCTGAGAGATTAAATGAGCGTGGCAATCTCAGGGTTCTATGCTGCTTCATAAGATTGCCGCGTCGATGCTACGCATCTCCTCGCAATGACGGTAAAGTTATAATTTCATCTTGACCAAACTCTAATAATATTTTATCTATATAAGATGTTTAGAAAAATTTTATTGCCTTACATTTTTGTTATCATTTCTTTACTTACCCAAGTAAGTGAAGCAAAAAAGGCTGTAAAAAATTCTTCTAAAGTTCCTATTCCCGTTCAAACTAGTTTAGTAATTAATGAAAAAAATGGCGAGGTTTTGCATGCTCATAATTCACAAGTTCGGATGTATCCCGCCTCTTTAACTAAATTAATGACGCTATATTTAATGTTTGAGTCAATTGAGACAGGTAAACTATCATTAAATAAAAAGCTAACCGTATCAGAAAAAGCGGCAAAAATGCCTCCTTGTAAGCTAGGTTTAAAAGCAGGTGAAACTATAACAGTCAGAGATGCTATTAATGGGTTAATTATAACTTCTGCTAATGATGCTGCGGTAGTTGCAGCTGAAAATCTTAAAGGCTCAGAAAAAGCTTTTGCTCATGCAATGAATGTCAAAGCTAAACAACTTGGGATGAAAAATACCTATTTTAAGAATGCTTCAGGTTTGCATGATCCGTTGCAGCAAACCACCGCAAGAGATATGGCTAAGCTTGCTTTAGCAATTAAGAAAAACTATCCTAAATATTACTCATTATTTTCTAAAACAAGTTTTGTATTTCGTGGTAACACAAGAAATGGACATAATAATGTTACCAAAAACTATCAAGGAGCTGAAGGTCTAAAAACAGGATTTACTAATCCATCTGGTTATAATTTAGTTACTACTGCCTCAAGAAACGGTAAGTCGTTAATCGCAGTTGTTACAGGCGGTAGAAGTGCTGGATCTCGTGATCAGAAAATGATCGGGTTATTAGATCAGCACTTTAGCGTAGCATCTACCAAGCCTAAAGTCACACTTGCTTCTAATAATAAAGTAAAAGCAAAACCTAAGCCAAAAATAGTGATAAAAAAAGGAGTCATGCGTAGTTAGTCTATCCGCCAAAAACACTTCAAATCCTGATCATTTGTAATGGGATAGAGTTTTGACAACAAATTGCTAAGATTTTCAATAAAAATTAATAAGTTATGTTAATTTTTACTGATACATTTCTGTGTTGGTCTAATTTTGATATGGAGCTATTGTTAACGATTTTTTATCGTTCATCTAGTTTTTGCATGATGATATTTTTGATTTATGTGGAGTTAGACACGATTTGTAAATGATTTGCAATGCATCGTAAATTCAAACCAATAGCAGAGATTATTGGATTGATAATATCTCCTATCATACCTTTCAAGAAGTTTCTACCCATCCGACCATATTGCTTTAAGTGACCTATTATTGGTTCTATGGCACTGCGTCTCTTGATCATAGACTTGTCCTCTTGTAACAACTTCTTCCGCGTTTTTGGGGTATATACCTTACTCTTCTCCTTTACATTGCTACCACTATACCCAAGATCAACAAATGATTTCTTTATCTTGATTCCAGTGACACTCTCTACTGCTTCAAAGCTCTGATGCAATGTATGACCATCATAAGGATTATTATGAAACGATTTTGCGGATAAAACAAAATTTCTACGACCACTTACTACTACCGCTACTTTATTGCCAAACTCATATGGCTTGTTGCGTTTTCCCTTTCCTATACACTCTACTTCAGGGGCATGAAAACTATATAATACTTTGTTATCTTCTTTATATTGCTTTTTAGCTTCTCTTTTTAAAACAGATTGGTTATGTATTTGTTTTATTTTTTGCAATACTTCTTGATTTTTGAGAGACAAGTTTAATTGCTTATTTTTGATCTCACGCTCACATACTCTAATCAAACGACCCAGTAATATTTTTAAATGCTTCATTATTTTCCAACGCTTCTTGGCTTTACTATGTTCTTTATATTTCCATAGCTTTACTATATCGCGTTTATAGGTTCTAGCGTATGTTTCATTCAAATGTATACCCAAACTGTTGCAAAGCTTTACTATGCTAAGCCTAGCTTTATCCATTAAATAAACATCGTGTGGGTGTTTGATATTCTTAATTTGTACAGTCGTATCAGCGATGATTAATTCCAAATCTTTTTTTTTAATTGTGTTAGTTTTTATCCCAACCCTGATCAACTCCGATAATATCTCATTATATCCAGCTTCACCTAATACACTACGAAACCGTCGTATACTAGTTTCCGAGATAGCTATGTCTTTTTCTATATATTCCCACCCGCAGAAATACTGCCAATACATATTCTCTTTTAGCTCTTCCTCTGATAATGAATCTGAAAAATTATACATTGCTTGTAGCATCGTTATGCCAAGCATCACTCTATGACATTTTCTATTTCTACCAAATTTCTTAATACAAACATTTTTTGATAACCACTCTTCGAGCCTAGACCAATTTATTAATTCTCTTAATTTATATAGCTTATTATTTGGGTTTAATTCTTCTTTTAATTTATAACCAAACAGTTTCCCTTGTTCTTGCGATTTGATAATGTTGTCTATTGGCATTGACTGAAATCCATAAGGTTTATGACCATATTTTATCATTTTCTTACGGATTGTTGTATTACTTCTTGTCTTAAAACCATATTATCTATAAGGCTTGTAGAGTTTTGGCGGACGGACTAGTTAGTCTATCCGCCAAAAACACTTCAAATCCTGATCATTTGTAATGGGATAGAGTTTTGACAACAAATTGCTAAGATTTTCAATAAAAATTAATAAGTTATGTTAATTTTTACTGATACATTTCTGTGTTGGTCTAATTTTGATATGGAGCTATTGTTAACGATTTTTTATCGTTCATCTAGTTTTTGCATGATGATATTTTTGATTTATGTGGAGTTAGACACGATTTGTAAATGATTTGCAATGCATCGTAAATTCAAACCAATAGCAGAGATTATTGGATTGATAATATCTCCTATCATACCTTTCAAGAAGTTTCTACCCATCCGACCATATTGCTTTAAGTGACCTATTATTGGTTCTATGGCACTGCGTCTCTTGATCATAGACTTGTCCTCTTGTAACAACTTCTTCCGCGTTTTTGGGGTATATACCTTACTCTTCTCCTTTACATTGCTACCACTATACCCAAGATCAACAAATGATTTCTTTATCTTGATTCCAGTGACACTCTCTACTGCTTCAAAGCTCTGATGCAATGTATGACCATCATAAGGATTATTATGAAACGATTTTGCGGATAAAACAAAATTTCTACGACCACTTACTACTACCGCTACTTTATTGCCAAACTCATATGGCTTGTTGCGTTTTCCCTTTCCTATACACTCTACTTCAGGGGCATGAAAACTATATAATACTTTGTTATCTTCTTTATATTGCTTTTTAGCTTCTCTTTTTAAAACAGATTGGTTATGTATTTGTTTTATTTTTTGCAATACTTCTTGATTTTTGAGAGACAAGTTTAATTGCTTATTTTTGATCTCACGCTCACATACTCTAATCAAACGACCCAGTAATATTTTTAAATGCTTCATTATTTTCCAACGCTTCTTGGCTTTACTATGTTCTTTATATTTCCATAGCTTTACTATATCGCGTTTATAGGTTCTAGCGTATGTTTCATTCAAATGTATACCCAAACTGTTGCAAAGCTTTACTATGCTAAGCCTAGCTTTATCCATTAAATAAACATCGTGTGGGTGTTTGATATTCTTAATTTGTACAGTCGTATCAGCGATGATTAATTCCAAATCTTTTTTTTTAATTGTGTTAGTTTTTATCCCAACCCTGATCAACTCCGATAATATCTCATTATATCCAGCTTCACCTAATACACTACGAAACCGTCGTATACTAGTTTCCGAGATAGCTATGTCTTTTTCTATATATTCCCACCCGCAGAAATACTGCCAATACATATTCTCTTTTAGCTCTTCCTCTGATAATGAATCTGAAAAATTATACATTGCTTGTAGCATCGTTATGCCAAGCATCACTCTATGACATTTTCTATTTCTACCAAATTTCTTAATACAAACATTTTTTGATAACCACTCTTCGAGCCTAGACCAATTTATTAATTCTCTTAATTTATATAGCTTATTATTTGGGTTTAATTCTTCTTTTAATTTATAACCAAACAGTTTCCCTTGTTCTTGCGATTTGATAATGTTGTCTATTGGCATTGACTGAAATCCATAAGGTTTATGACCATATTTTATCATTTTCTTACGGATTGTTGTATTACTTCTTGTCTTAAAACCATATTATCTATAAGGCTTGTAGAGTTTTGGCGGACGGACTAGTTAGTCTATCCGCCAAAAACACTTCAAATCCTGATCATTTGTAATGGGATAGAGTTTTGACAACAAATTGCTAAGATTTTCAATAAAAATTAATAAGTTATGTTAATTTTTACTGATACATTTCTGTGTTGGTCTAATTTTGATATGGAGCTATTGTTAACGATTTTTTATCGTTCATCTAGTTTTTGCATGATGATATTTTTGATTTATGTGGAGTTAGACACGATTTGTAAATGATTTGCAATGCATCGTAAATTCAAACCAATAGCAGAGATTATTGGATTGATAATATCTCCTATCATACCTTTCAAGAAGTTTCTACCCATCCGACCATATTGCTTTAAGTGACCTATTATTGGTTCTATGGCACTGCGTCTCTTGATCATAGACTTGTCCTCTTGTAACAACTTCTTCCGCGTTTTTGGGGTATATACCTTACTCTTCTCCTTTACATTGCTACCACTATACCCAAGATCAACAAATGATTTCTTTATCTTGATTCCAGTGACACTCTCTACTGCTTCAAAGCTCTGATGCAATGTATGACCATCATAAGGATTATTATGAAACGATTTTGCGGATAAAACAAAATTTCTACGACCACTTACTACTACCGCTACTTTATTGCCAAACTCATATGGCTTGTTGCGTTTTCCCTTTCCTATACACTCTACTTCAGGGGCATGAAAACTATATAATACTTTGTTATCTTCTTTATATTGCTTTTTAGCTTCTCTTTTTAAAACAGATTGGTTATGTATTTGTTTTATTTTTTGCAATACTTCTTGATTTTTGAGAGACAAGTTTAATTGCTTATTTTTGATCTCACGCTCACATACTCTAATCAAACGACCCAGTAATATTTTTAAATGCTTCATTATTTTCCAACGCTTCTTGGCTTTACTATGTTCTTTATATTTCCATAGCTTTACTATATCGCGTTTATAGGTTCTAGCGTATGTTTCATTCAAATGTATACCCAAACTGTTGCAAAGCTTTACTATGCTAAGCCTAGCTTTATCCATTAAATAAACATCGTGTGGGTGTTTGATATTCTTAATTTGTACAGTCGTATCAGCGATGATTAATTCCAAATCTTTTTTTTTAATTGTGTTAGTTTTTATCCCAACCCTGATCAACTCCGATAATATCTCATTATATCCAGCTTCACCTAATACACTACGAAACCGTCGTATACTAGTTTCCGAGATAGCTATGTCTTTTTCTATATATTCCCACCCGCAGAAATACTGCCAATACATATTCTCTTTTAGCTCTTCCTCTGATAATGAATCTGAAAAATTATACATTGCTTGTAGCATCGTTATGCCAAGCATCACTCTATGACATTTTCTATTTCTACCAAATTTCTTAATACAAACATTTTTTGATAACCACTCTTCGAGCCTAGACCAATTTATTAATTCTCTTAATTTATATAGCTTATTATTTGGGTTTAATTCTTCTTTTAATTTATAACCAAACAGTTTCCCTTGTTCTTGCGATTTGATAATGTTGTCTATTGGCATTGACTGAAATCCATAAGGTTTATGACCATATTTTATCATTTTCTTACGGATTGTTGTATTACTTCTTGTCTTAAAACCATATTATCTATAAGGCTTGTAGAGTTTTGGCGGACGGACTAGTTAGACTTCAAAATCGTCATTGCAAGAAAATTACGTAGTAAATGATGCTCCTCCGCAGCAGAGCTACGAGGTATCTATCCAAAAAGCTTTAACTGTTTTTGTTGAAATGCTTTATAAGAAGGTTTGCCTGAACCTTGATTCTGTACATAATTACGTAATTTCTGCTCATCACCATGTTTACCTACTGTGCTCATAAAATATCCTTTACTCCAAAACTCACTTCCCCATAATTTTTCTTTAAGATTTGGAGATTTCTCAAACATGGTAAATTCCAGTATTAATTAAGCCAGATTTATATTTTCTTCCCATACCTCATTGGGTGTTTTATAACCGAGCACTTTTCTTGGTAAATTATTTAAAAAATCCTCAATTTCTTGTAATTGCTTTATTGTTAATTTTTTTATATCTAAAGATTTAGAGTATACTCTGTGCACCATTGAGTTAATCTTCTCTATCAATGGTTTTTGCC